>NZ_JAJKFT010000010.1:2003617-2740515 GCF_020966755.1 Blastopirellula sediminis | reverse complement strand
GCAAGACGCGCGTCGCCGACGCTCGCGACGTGTCGGAACTGTGGGACCGCGAAAACACCGACATCGATCGCATCATGGAAGTGACGCTGTTCCACGAATCGGCCGGCGGTCGCGGTTACACCAACCTGATCCAGCGCTACCAAGGCTTCATCGACCTCTCCAAGCATTCGCAAACGCAACGTGCGGTGCTGGTCGGCAAGTCGAAGCAGCCGGTGACCGAGCTGAACGTCAAAGCGGCCGGAACTGACGTTTCGCTAGAGCCGGAGACGCAGCGTTGGACTTACGTTCGCTTGATCTATCCGGTTGAGCCGGAATAACGCACTTGTAGGCGCCCAATGATCGAAACCCACGACCTGACGAAAAAATACGGCGACTTCTTCGCCATCAAAGGGATCGAGCTCGACCTGAAGCAAGGGGACGTCTTCGGTTTCATCGGCCCCAACGGCGCCGGCAAGACGACCACCATGCGGATCATCGCGACCCTGCTCAATCCGACCTGGGGCGAAGCGTACGTCTGCGGCCATTCGATCTACACCAACCCGAAAGAAATCCGCCGCCTGGTCGGATACATGCCTGACTTCTTCGGCGTGTACGACGA
Source organism: Blastopirellula sediminis (assembly GCF_020966755.1). Taxonomy (NCBI): domain Bacteria; kingdom Pseudomonadati; phylum Planctomycetota; class Planctomycetia; order Pirellulales; family Pirellulaceae; genus Blastopirellula; species Blastopirellula sediminis. Next base: position 2,739,917 of record NZ_JAJKFT010000010.1, on the reverse strand, counting down.
CATGAAGGTGATCGAGTACCTGGAGTTCTTCGCCGCCGCCTATCGCATTCGGGGCGCCCAGCGTCGCCAGGTCTGCGACGAGATGCTCAACCTGGTCGATCTCGACTTCAAGCGGGACGCCTTCGCCAACACCTTGTCGCGCGGTCAAACGCAGCGTCTCGGTCTGGCCCGCGTGCTGCTGCATGATCCGCAAGTGCTGCTGCTCGACGAACCGGCGAGCGGTCTCGATCCTCGGGCCCGTATCGAGATGCGAAACCTGCTGAAGCGGCTCCGCGACATGGGCAAAACGATCATCGTCTCCAGCCACATTCTGCCCGAACTGGCCGACGTTTGTAACAAGATCGGAATCATCGACCGCGGCGTGATGTCGGTCAACGCGTCGGTCGACGAGGTCATGAAGCAGGTTCGCCAAAAGACGGTCCTGCACATCGGCGTCGCCGGCGATCAAGAAGCGGCGGCCAAGGTGCTGGAAGGATCGGAAGTGATCGAAAGCATCGAGCCTCGTCCGAACTTCCTGGTCGTCACCTTGAAAGAAGGAATGACCGACTACAGCGATCTGCCGACCTGGCTGATCCAAGCCGGTCACAAGCTGACCCTCTTCCGCGAAGAAGAAATCAACCTCGAGTCGGCCTTTATGGCGCTGACCAAGGGGATGGGAAAGAAGACGTAGCCGTTATTCGTCGTTCGGCCGATAGCCGTCCCGAATCTTCCGGCGAGCCGCTTCCTTCTTCTGCTCTTTCAGTTGCTCTTTCGCTTCGCGGTAAAGCTCCGACTTGCGTTTGGCCAACAGTCGGGCGACGTCATAGTCGGTCATGCCCAGCCGCTTGCCGGTTGCCGCGATCACTTTCTGTTCGCGACGATCGAGGTGGCCGTCGATCAGCGCCATGTCGATCATCCGCGTCAGCCACTGCACGCCGGACGCTCGACTATCCGGCTCCGCAACTTCCAACTGACCATTGGCGGCGTCATTTAGCATTCCCTGAATGCGACTGAGCGGCACCTTATGCGCCTTGGCGACTTCTTTGAGCAGCTTCTGCTCTTTCGCGTCGAGCTTGCCGTCCGCCGCCGCGACTTGTACGACCCATGCGATTAAATCGACGTCGTCAATCTTGGCGAACTCGCGCAAACTGCGGCCGTTGATCTGAGCCCGATCCAAATCGCTGCCGGAGACTTGCCCGACGATCTGGCCGTAGACGAACGTCGCAGGTCGATCCAAGACCGGACGTTCGTACTCGTCGTATTGCATTTCGGTCGGAATCGTGGCGATCGCCATTTCGATTCCTTCATTCGCTCGCTTGCGCAGGTCGCGGGCTTCGTTAGAACTGAACGGGAGCCAATCGACCAACACCCAATCGCTGGCGCCATCGTTCAACACCATGTGGCAGAATTCGCAGCAGTTGGAAGCGGCGTCCGACTCCGGAGCGCCGCAGCCAGGACATTGGAGCGAAGAGACGCTCTTTTCGACTTTCGTCTGCACCCCATGCTTGCGCCCCAGGACCATCAAGGTCCGCAGCGTGCTGGGCGAACGGGCCGTATCGACGCCATCCCCCTTCTTCTGATTGCGGCGACCTGACCAACGGACGTCGATCAGCGCCCGGTCAAAGTTTTTGTCGGTCGCTACGCCGATCACGTCAACGGCGCCGACGCCGCAATCGGTATAGAAGGTGCGGTTCTTGCCTTCCAGTTCGCCGCGATGGACGTCGCAATACATGTCGTGCGCCACTTTGATCAGCGGACGCATTTCGCCATGTCGATCGGCGGTCACCTTGCGGGTAAAGATCACGCTCGCGCGATCTTCCAGGTGATGCGTGTTGAAACCGGGATCGTGCGAGATCCAGTAGCGGGTCGCACTGTTCAAAGTGAGCCCTGCGTTCGGCTTCCACGCGTCGCTTTGCGTGATTTCGCTCAGCACCCAGTCATGTTCGCCGCTGCGGAGCAAACTTCCGCACGAGCCGCATTTGTCCCACTGATTGATTTGAATCGACTGACCGCAGTTGGGGCAGCTTCCTTCGATCAGGCCCGCCTTCTCCGGCTTCGTCTTGGCGCCGCGACGACGGAGGAAGGTCCAGACTTCGGTGAACGACTCGTTGGACTTCGAGCCGGGAATCATCTTGCCGGTCGCGCGATCGACGCGGTAGTCTTTCGCCCGGGCCGAGACGCGGAGCGAAATGACGTCAAACGCGGTCAGATCATTACGGCTGGCGATGATCTCGATCGGCGTCATCCCCAGGATGCGCACGTCTTCGATCACGTTGCGGTAGCCATGCTCGTTCTGCTCGGCGATTTGCAGCGAGAATCGTTCGTAAACGCCGTCCGAGACGAACGCATGGATCGGTTTCAGATCTTGCTGACACCACGCGTCCTGGATCTTGCGGAACGCATGCTCGGCCCGCTGCTTGAATTGCTGGAGGTCGAACGAGGGATCGCTCTCCTGCAGCGACTCCAAGCAAGAGTCGATAAAGTCATGATCCAGTTTGTCGAACGAACGCGAAATGAATCGTCGCTGCTGACGTTCGTTCGCTTGATTGACGTACCAGACGAAGAAGAGAACGACGATCACCAGCGTCGGAATGCCGATTACTGGATGTCGAAAGAGATACTCAATCAGACGCCCCAGCGCTTGTCCGCCTCCACTGCCGCCATGTCCGCCGTAGTGGGACGAATGACCACCCCCAGAGAATCCGCCGCCGGAGAAACCTCCTCCGGAATGCGAACTGCCCCCAGAGAACGATCCGCCGTTTCCTGCACGTCCCCAAACGTCAGCCGCCGGAATCAGGATCAAGCCTGACAGCAACAGGACGAGAGCTCGGGCAAATCGCACGATAAAGTCAGGGGTTGGAGGAGAAAATGCGAAAAGGCGCTAGGTATTCGTCGGCGGGATGAGAATCTTGGAAGCGCCGAGCATTTTACCCCACAAACCGCAGCGAGACATCACGTTTTGGCGTTTTGTTCCGAACGTTATCCGGCCAAAACCCAACGTTCCGGAAATAACCAACCCAAGAGACCTGACTTGCGCCGCCGCAGCGCCAAGATATCCTTGGCGTCAAACTTGCGCGATTCGTCGACCAGCAGCATCCCTTCGCCCCCGTTGTTCACTAAATCGGCGCGAATGACGCCGCCATCGCGAACGCGCACCTCAACGCGGGCGATGACCTCAAAGGGAAACGACTCGATATAGATGCGAAAAAGTCGCGACGGCAATGGAATCGCGTTTGCCGGAGGACCAGAAAACCTCCTCTCGGCCATCTCGATTTCAATTTGCGGCAAACTGGCCTGCGTCAGCAAGCGGTCGACGTCCGCGGCAATCTCGGCCGGCGGGTTCGCCTTTAACAACTCACTCGGATGCTGCGAAATGTAGGCGATGAACGCCCAAAAGCAGACCCCCTCCTGACCGGACGTATCCGCAGCATGCAGGCGCTTGATCAGTTTTCCCAAATCCTCCAGCGAACGAGCCGAGATATGGTGATCGCTAAAGACGATATCCAGTTCGATATTGCCAGTCCCTTTGCAGCCGCATTTCTCGCACGGACAAAGCGCGCCCCACTTGGTCTCGCCGCAATTAAAACAAAGCGCAATCGTCATCAGGGAACCTCGCCTCCATTTTCGCCAACCGCAAACAAGAGAGCCGAGCTAAGATCTCCCGCGGCGATGTCGATTCTATCTTGACGACGCGCGGTTCTCATCCGTTTTGACGAAAAAAAGAATGCGTTCCCTACGACGCCCCTTCGTCGAACGCGTTCTTCCAGACTTCGGCGCCTTTTTCATGTTCGGCGACGCCGTGGAAGAACGATCGCATCGCCATGTCGGCGTCGCAGTCGTCGCAGTTTTCATAGGCGAGCAAGATCGGCCGTCGCACTTTGAACTGACCGCTTTCCAGCGGCGTGTACGGGACCGCGACGACCAGTTTCGATTCGGGCCAGAGATAGGCGCGATGTTCTAGAATGATCGCGTCGTGCGACGTTTCGTCGAGCGTCACGCAGCCGTCAAAGACCAGCACGCCGTCATCCGCTTCCATCTCGTTCGCTTCGAGCCGTTTGACGCCGGCTTCGACCGCGATCTCGATGTCGTCATGCGACAGACGCTCCATCTGCCGCTCTCCATCCGGCGTCGCATAGGCGAGAATCGGAATCAGCAAGTCGCCGTCCGACACGCACCAAATGGCATGCGCAGCGAAAAAGCCTCCCAGCTCGGCAGCGGCGATCATCGATAGTTCCCCAGGCGAAAAAAGCGTCGAGTGCGATCTCTTCCCTTTTTATTCTAACCTCGACCGACGGTGCGCTGCTATTCCCAACGAATTCGCCCCCCGGTTTAGGCGGCCGAAATCACCAGCCCTCGGAATGCGTAAAGACGGTGGGAGCGATCGGGCGGTTCAAGAGGACCTCGCGCAGGTCGATCGTCAATGTTTCCTGCGTCTCCCACTGGCGCCAATCGCGCAGCGTCGCTCCATCGCGGACGGCGCGATATTGAATGCGCCGCGGCACCGCGTCTGTTGCGCCAAAGGCGATCAGCATCGACACCGGCACCCCAGTTCGCAGTTCGCTCCAAGTCGAGAATTCGCCAGAGCGGATCTCCTCTTCACGTTTTGGCAACATCCGCGTCAGGGCGTCCTTGTTCAACGCCCCCTTCACGACGATGACCTGCTCCCCGGCCAGATTTCCGGAACCGACCACCGCCAGGTCATAGTCCTCCTGCAATCGGGTTAATAGCCCGGCCAGTCCCAGCTTGCCGAGATAGAGCTGCGGACTCCGCAGCGGCAACTGATATCGGATCGAGTCCGTCACCGTCTCGCGCGGCGTCTCGCAGCGCGTCCAGAGCGTCTTCCCATCGTTGACCTGCAGCAGCAGCGAATCCTCGACGCCGCGCAGCTTCAGCTCCATGCGTCGCAGAAGCGGCCCTTGCTCCCAGTAGCGTCCCGCGCCATTGGTGACGGGAGTCTTGGTCGCGTACTCCATGCGAGCTTCGATCGACGAGTAGCTAAGAATCCGCCGCAGCGCATCGGCGACCAGCGGAACGGCCTCGCCGCTCACGACTTCCTCGGCGGCGACCGCAGCGCTGTCGTCATTGCTAGCGACATCGACGTTCTGCGCTTGAGCCGAACTGGCAAAATACGGAAGCGACGAAAGATCAAAGGCGCACAAGGCGGTCAAAACCGCTAGCAAAACGCCAGCTGCCACCAGTGTCAAATTGCGCCGATTATCGCTCATGCCAAGGTTTTGTCGGTTTTCCCAAAGATTCGCATCGTTCCGGGCCGAACAATAATGCCACGGAGTCTTCCTTGCGCGGTTATTCGTGCGGGAGCCGCTTGCGAAGTCGAGCGGCGATTTTACGCTCTGTGGCACAAAAAGGTCCACGTCAATCGGCGGTTACGCCGGCGACGTTTGGCAAATCAACTGAGTGAACCAAACCGAACGATAGCGAATCGCTTCAGCTCTTGTACTGACCCATGTCGGTTACGAATCGGCGGCAGGAGCAAAGTGAGGGGGAAAACCATGAGACAGACTTTCTGGAAGTGGACCGTGCTGTCGCTGACTGCCGCGACGATCGGCTGTCAAGCCATGCATACGCCGCACAATCTGCCGCCGGCCCAACAACTTCGTCACCCCGGTCCGGGCGTTGACGGCCCTGGTCCTGGCGTGCTGACTCCGCCGCCGATCCAAACGGTGTCGGCCATGATGCCGATGGACCCGAACATGGGGATCGGAGCTCCCGGCGCCATGTCGACCAGCCAAATCCTGTTCGTCAAACCGGACGGCATGCAGGTCCAGTGGGACGTCGGCGGCATCGGCTACTACGACTCGACCCCGCGCGTCGTGCCGTTCCCGGTCAACTTCCCGCAGGGCGGCATCTATCGCCTGAAGCTGACCAACATTCCGGGCAACCCGGGCGCCGAGCTCTATCCGACGATCGAAGTCGGACCGGCTACGCCGCGCACCGACGCCTTCCTCGCTCACAACGCGATTCCGGTGCAGTTCACCGAAGAAGACTTCGCTCAGGTTCGCAGCGGAAACTTCGTGACCAAGGTGATCTACCTGCCCGATCCGAACTATCAAGAACTCGCCCTGGCCGACGTCGAAACGCTCGTCTCGACTCGCCTGGATCCGGGCGTCGACCCGATTCGCGAAGCCGATTGCCGCGGTACGATCATGGCGATCATTCGCTTGGGTAACAAAGACCTGGAAATGCCGGAAGACGGCATGCAGGGCGGTTTCGATCCGAACGTCATGGCCGGCATGCCTGGAATGGGCGGAATGCCTGGTCCGATGGGCTACCCCGGTCTGCCGGGCGGTCCTCCTTACTCGACTCCTTATGTCGCCGGCGTCACCACGCCTGAATATGGCATGCCGTACGTCGGCACGCCGATCGGGCTGCCTGGTCCGGCTCACATTCCGCTCGGCGGTCCGGCCGGTCTGCAGAAACACGTGATGACCAACCACACGTATCAGCACATCCCGGGTCCGACCGACAAGGTCAACATCCACGTCAAGCAGAAGCCGGGTCTGAGTTATCCGACTCCGCCGAACAAGGCTTGGATTGTTGAAGAGAACGTCCAGCACGCTCCGCTCTTCGGCCAACCGCACGCGGATCGCCGCGAGTACATGCCGAGCCCGGATGGCGGCGCCTACTGCCCTCCGCAGTAAGCTGTCGGCTCCGGCTCTATGAGCCAACGTGAAACCTACGGCACGGTCGACGGCTGCAAAGCGCGACCGTGCCTTTTCCCATGACAGGGATCCCCCCGGCGAACAAGGATGTTCGTCAGAAAATTGGCGCAGCCTGCAGCGAGATGGATCTTGCATGAATAGCACATTACGCCGCTTCCTGACTTTGGCGACGCTGACCGCGCTTGGGGTCGGCGGACAAATCGTCGTCGCTCAAGAGCCTCTGCCGGCCGATCCCCACCATCTGTATCACGAAGGTCTGCCGCCGGGCGCCATGGGCCAGATGGCCCTGCTCAAAAAGCGTCCGGTCGTCGGCTACTTCCAACCGGTCGAAATCGTTCCTCCGGCCGGCACGAAAGTCTCGTTCGTCAACAACGGGGCGTTCGGCCCTGACGTTCCTTCGCCGGCGCTGGCCGGTTGCTTGATCGGCCAGGTCTACCGGATGCGTCTCAGCGAAATCCCGCTCAACCCCGGCGTCGAGCTTTACCCGACGATCGAATTGGTCGATCGCCTTTGCCCGCCTCCGGGTAAAGAGCTGAAGTTCCCGATTCCGGTCCACATCACGCAGGAAGAAATTCGCTACGCGATGGAAGGGAAGCTCGTCGTCCGCGTGATCTACGTCGAACCGCCGTGCGATGCGATTCCGGAAGCGCAAGACAAAGACTTCCAACCCTTCTTCGAGGTTCCTCCCGGCGGCGATCCGATTCAAATCGCCGACGAACTGGGCCGCCCCGTCGCGATCCTCCGCATGGGTTCGCGTACGCCGACCGACGACGAACGGATGGGCGAGTTCGATTATCGCTCGCCGCCGATCATGGTTTTCGATCGCGCCGCGCTCGGCCCCGACATGGCGCCAATTCAAGGTGAACCGCCGATTCAAGGCGAACCGCCGGTTTACGTTGAGCCGCCGGTCCAGCGCGAAGCGCTTCGCCAACCGATGCCGCCGTACGTTCCGCCGACCGCTTATCTGCCGCCGAACGTCGCCGAACGTCCGCTGTACGCTCCCCCTGGTAACGTCCAAACTCGCTAACACCTTCGCCGAACAGCCGTCATGAAACTTCGGAACTTGCGACAACTCGCTTTGCTGGCCGCGGCGATGGGTCTGTTGACCCTGCCGGCTTGCAAAATCACCGACGTCAAAACGACCTATGGTCCGACGAAGCCGATGACCGGCGTGAGCTTCAACGAAGGTCAACCGGCGCAGCAGCCGGAAATGACGCCGCCCGAGCCGCAATACGCCGCGGCTCCCCCGGTGCAAACGCCGCCGGCGATGGAAGCTCAGTATCGGCCGGCCGAAGCTCAATATCCGGTGCAGCTCACCTCCGGCGAACAGCCGATCGACATGCCGCCGCCGGAACAATACTACCAACACATGGCCCCGGTTCCGCAGCAGGTCGCGTCGCTTCCTTGCCGCAGCGGCTTTTGCCGTCCTGGCTTTGGCGGCGGATATAACTGCGGTCCCGGCGGTTGCGGCCCTGGCGGCTGCGGTCCCTATGGCTGCAACGACGGGATGGTCAGCGGCGAACCGATGCCATGCAATTCGTACGACGAGTGGGTTTGCGACGGCGGCGACAGCCACTTGCACACCAAGATCGGCGACGACTTCAGCATTCGCGGCCTCGACATTGAAGATACCGTCGTCCACTACGACACGCTCGCCGGTTGCCGCGAAGTCTGCCCCAGCAACAAGGTCTGCATTTACGCTCCGCGGTTCGCTGCGGTCCGCAAGATCTACGGCCTCAACGCCGAGCTGACCAACGAAGGGCTGATCGCCAATGACGCCAACCTCAAGCTGCAAGGTCAGATCAACAACGGCATCCCGACCAACGTCAACCAACCGGTGCAGCCGGTCGCGAACCTGGGTCCAAAGATGGCCCAGACCTTTCGCGATCGGACCCTGGGGGTCGAACTCGCCAATCAGCAGATCCTGATCGAATTCGTTCGCGAGTTTCAGGCCTTCGAAGACTTCAACATCATGAAGGTCGGCATCTTCGACGCGACCGAGAAACTGGTGCTCGCGACCAGCATCCAGAATGCGATTGCGTGGACCGAAAATCAGGCCGTGCAGGTCATGATCGAAGGTCGCAAGGCGCACGAACTCGAATCGGACAAGGCCGCTCAAGAAGCGGTGATGTTCGACCTCGACGGCAAGCCCTGCATCCGCATCGTCAAAGTCGCTTCGGTCGCCGACGCACAACCCGGCGACATCGTCGAGTTCACCTTGCGTTTCGACAACCTGGGCGATCAGCGGGTCGGCAACGTCACAATCCTCGACAACCTCTCGCCGCGTCTGGAACTGGTCGAAGGCTCGGCCCAGTGCAGCGTCGACGCCGACTTCCTGACGCAGCCGAACGAGAAAGACTCGCTGGTCCTCCGCTGGGAGATCAAACAGCCGCTCGACGTCGGCGAAGGTGGCGTCTGCCGCTTCAAGTGCAAGGTCCGCTAATAACCTCTTGGTGCCATGCTCTTGCGGCGTCTTCGCCGGATGAGCATGTCTTCGCCTTGCACGCCGCATCGTTGGGTCGCGCTTCGCTGCACCCAACCTATATGACGAATCTACTCGCCGCGTAGCGCCGGTATCAGCGGCGTGCGCAGCGACGCTCGCGCGGTCCACAGCCCCGCGATCAAACCGACGACGAAGATAATCCCCAACATCGTCGCCAGCGTCAGCCATGGTACGCCTGCGGCGCCAAACAGCATGTGCGGCAACACGGCAACCAAGGCGGCCACGATGCCGGTTCCTAGCCCGGCGATCAGCAGCACCGCGTTCTCTAGCAGCACCAGCCGCACCAATCGATGGCGGCGGAACCCGGCCGCTTGTAATAGCGCCAGTTCTCCCCGACGTTCGATCACGTTGCGAGCCTGAACCGTCGCCAAGCCGAACGTCCCCAGCAAGAGCCCCAAGGCGCCGAGGCTCTGAAACGTCGAGAGATACGTATTCTGCACCGCCAACAGATCGACCAGCCGAACCTTCGCGTCGGTCGCATCGAACCCTTCTTCGCTCAACCGATCCTCCAAGATCGACGCCACTTCGTCGGTCTCCCCCGGCGGCGTTTCGACCAGGAACATCCGGTAGCCGCTCGTATCGGGAAAGCGATCGAGCAGATTCGCTTCGCTGACGATCAAGCTTCCCTGCAAGATGCTGTTCGAGAGCAAGCCGGCGACCTGGTACTTCGTGATGCGTCCATCCGGATCGGTCGTCTCGAAAATCTCACCGACGCCGCCGTACAAATGAAGCGCGTACATCGCGGTGTTCTTGTCGAGCGCACAAGGAATCGGGGTATCCTCTCCATCGGCCGGCTTCTCCAGCGCTAGCCACGGATTGGCAGTATCCTCTGGCGTTGTCGCAGCGGAACCAGCCCACTCAAACGAGGTGACGCCCTCTTGCGAGTAGTGTTCAACAAACTGCGGCGTCGCCCCCAGCACGCGCGGGCTATTTGACTGATAAAGATTCAAACAACTCGCGTCATCCCCTGGCTGCACGCGTAAGGCCAGAATCGTCGACTTCGCCAGCAGCGATTCGTCTTCTTCATGGAATCCTTGATCGTAGCGTCCGCTGGGCGAGTTCAGATCGTGGAAGATCGGCTGCGAACTTTCTGCGATCAAATCCATCCCGCCGGCGCCGCTGTCAGTCGGCGCCAAACGAAAGCTGCTGATCGCCACAATCAAAAACGAGGCGGCGCCGACCAGACCGATCGTCAATGTGCTTCGCCCCGGATTACGGGCCGCGTTGCTCAGCGCCAGCTCCGACAATTGAAAACCATGGCCCGCCGAACGCTCGGTCGCCCGCCACAGCAAATAGCGTCGCTCTAGCAGCATCAGCGCCGCAAGCATCGCCGCTCCCGCGCCAAAGAAGGCGCCCGCTTGCGCTTCGCCCGCCAAGGTGGTCGCCAAACCGGCAAGTCCCGCCGCCGCAACGATCAACCCGATCCCAACATAGATCATCCAGCGTCCCGCCCCGGGTTGCAGATCGCGCGCCGACGCCGTTTGTCCGGCCAATAGCGCTCGCGGCGAACTCTTTCGCAACTTCCACAGGCCCCACAAGATCGCCGCCAACGACGTCATCACGCCGCTGACCAGACCAATCACCAGCGTCGCCGGATTATCCAAGTGCAACTGCAAGAACGGCGTCACTACGGCCGCCACCCACCAGGTTCGCAGGCCATACAACATCACCCAGGCATAGCCGATGCCGAGCGCCACGCCGACCAAACCGCCGAGCGTCGCCACGATGGTCGCTTCGATGAGCAGCATCGAGCGAATTGCCTTCATCCGCAGACCAAGCGCCGACTCCAGGCCAATCTGCTTCGCCCGCTGATCGACGCCCAGTTGGAACAACAGCGATACGAGCATCAGCGCCGCGGCGATGATGAACATGCTGAAGCCGATAAAGAGCCCGTTGAACGGCGTCGTACCGCTCGCCGCTCGCAGGGCGTTTTGCCTTGCGAGCAGGAAGCGGAAACCGAGATCTTCTTTCCGTTTGTTGAGCGCCGTCGTCACATCGGCGACCATTTTCTCGCGGTCCACCTTATTCGCAGGAACGCGGATCGACGTCGCGGCGCCAAAGCGGCTCCCCCACAACTCTTTCCCCGCTTCGAGCGAGACGAACGCTTTTGGCGTGGTCCGATAGTTTTCCCAATATTCGTCGTCGACGCCCCGGATGCGGCGGTTGTCGAACGGAAATGGCGGATCCCAGTCGTCGATCGAATCTTGATCGGTGATCCCTTCCACTTCCGGCGTCAACTGCGGATCGTTGGCGGTCGTCGGCGACATTTCGAACTGAGCAGGTCGGCGACGCGACGCTGGTCGATCAGGCTCGGTCAGCGGAGTCACCGCGACCACGATGAACTTGCGGGTCGTCTCTTTCGCGACTCCGTGCGAACTCTCCGGCTCAAAGTACGTAATCTCGATTTGATCGTCGACGGTCGCCTCCATTTGCTCGGCCGCCCACGAATTCAACACGATTTCGTCCGCGCCGATCGCCCCAATCCGGTCTCCATCCTCATTGAGCAGCGGATAGGCGAGTTGTTCGGGATCGAGCGCCGTCACCGTCGAGTAAGGAATCTCTTTGCTCTCAGGGGCGCCCTCTTTTTTGATCGTCGTCGCCAAGTAAGTGAAAACCGGAAACGATTCCGGCGCCGTCCCATTCAGAATCTCCTCTTCCGCCGCCGCACTGAAAATCATCCGCGACGAACTGAACTGGAGATAATCGAAGATCGTCTGCGGATCTTTGCCATCCGCGGCGAACTCTTGCCGCACTTCATCCAGTCGATAGCCGAAATCGTCGAGCGACAACGTCAACTCCGCCGCCAAATCTTCCGCCGACCGATTCGGATCGGACGCTGCGAGGAGAATTGCATTCGCTTTGTTCGGCTGGTCGAGCGAATCTTGGAGCAGCGGCAGCGGCACAAACGCGTTCAGCGGCGCCTGTTGGTTCGGAAAGAGTCCAAATCGCCCCAAACCGCTCGCCGGAATGATCGCCGCCACCTTCAGGCGCGGAATCCCTTTGACCCGCCCGGTCTTCTTGCCGAGCGGACTATCGGCCGGCACATCGTTCGACGACGGCAAGCGAATCGCCACTTCATCCCCGACCGCCACTTTCAGTTCGGCCGCCAGCGGTTCGTTCAGGATGATGGAGTTATCGCCATCAAACTTCGGCGGAGTAGCTTTCGGGTTCATTTGCCAGAAAGCGTCGCTGACGCCAAAGATCGAAACGCCCCCAGCCAGACGTAATCGTTCGGCGCCAGGATGATCGACGCTGCCGCGGAGCAAAATCATCGGCGCTGCTTTTTGATCGCCGGTCGCCAAATTGTCGGCATGCTCGACGGCGAAGAAGCGATCGGCCAGCACGACGTGCGTCACTTCACCCAGCCGATCAAGCGACAGATCACGCAAGCTGCCTTGCATCGAATCGCCGACCAGCAGTGCGCCGGTCAGCACCGCGGTCGCTGCGGCGACTCCCAAGCCAACCGCCAGGTTAATCGCCAGATAATAGCGTGCGCTGCGAAGCGCGAGTCGCATTCGGTTCATACCGACTTTCTCCTGCGCGCTTGTTTATTGAAGGCGTCCATCGTCCAAGTTCCGCCGCTCGGCGAACATCTCGGCCAACTCCTGGCTATGCGTCACCGCGACCAGCATCGCGTTCTCGGCCGCTTGCAGATCAAGGAGCAATCGCCCAATCGTCTCGGCATTGGTTCGATCCAGATTACCGGTCGGCTCATCGGCGAGCAGCAATCGCGGCTGATGAATCAAACTACGCGCCACCGCGACTCGTTGTCGTTCGCCGCCAGATAGTTCCGCCGGGCGATGACTGATTCGCTTCGTCAGTCCCACTCGGTCGATCAAATACTTGGCACGCTCGATTTCGGCATTGGTCGCAGCGCCGGCCGCCAAGGTCGGCACCAATACGTTTTCCAGGACCGAGAGCTGCGGCAGCAGATGATGGTCCTGAAAGATGAAACCGATTTTGCGATTGCGGAAATCGGCCAGCTTCGGCTCCGGCAGCTCAAACGGATTTAGTCCTTCGAGCGTCACCGTGCCACTGGTCGGCGATTCGAGCGCGCCGAGGCAGTAGAGGAGCGTGCTCTTGCCGGAACCGCTCGGTCCCAGGATCGCCAGGTTCTCGCCGGCGTTGAGCGCGAGGTTGGCTTCTTTGAGGACGACCAACGGTTCGCCGCGGGTCGGGTATTGTTTACGCAGCGAAACGACTTCGAGATCGGCCATGGCGTCGCGGGGCGTTTAGGGATGCAAGATCGCGAGGCCGCCTAAACCGTAGAACGTGTATTCGACGTCGGCGACTTCGTCCCAAGCGGCGCCAAAGAAGCCGCCGCCCGGTTGTTGTAAGCCTTCAACGTAACGCATCGCCGCGGCGGTGTCGATCTCGTGCAACGCCCCCAAATCGGTCAGCGTCAGGCAACCGGTGAACGTGCTCAGCAGATCGGCGATCGGAATACGGGTGTTCGCCCGCAGCCCCCCCTCGTCATTTTGCATTTCGAGCAAAAAATCGATCGCCCCATCGGCGACGTCCTGCTCCAGCGCGTCGATGATTCGCAGCGCCCCGATCGCCGCGGCGGTCGGATTGGTCCCGGCGCGCTTGCTCGCTTTGATTTCGCGAAAGCCGCCATCCTCCGCTTCTTGCGAAAGGAGAAAGTCGCGGATTCGCTCCGGCTGCGGAATCGGCTGCTCGATCAGTTGCAGACAGAGCAGCACCAGAAACGTGTGATAGGTGCTGCTGGCCGAACCCAACTCTCCCTTGGCGTAACCCCCGTCGTCGCGCCGCAGTTTCTCCAGCGCCACGGCGACTTGCAATCGCCAATCGTCGGCCGCAGCGGCGAAGACGTCGAGCCCCGCCGCCGTTTCCAAGAGTCCTGCGCTGTAGATCAGCGACAGAAAGTCGACGATCGTCTCTTGTCCACCCAATCGCGAGCGGAGAAACGTACAAGAGCGCTCGGCCAGGTCCCCATGCAGTTCGCCGAGAATCGCCAGCGACCGCAATGCGAACGAGGTGTAATAGAGATCGCTCGCGCCTTCACGTCCGCCGAAGCCGCCGTCGGCCTGCTGACGCGCGACGATAAACCGCGTGTGGCGATCACGGATCTCGGCGTCGACCACTCCCAGGCCGGTCGCAATGCGGACCGTCAGTTCGGGCAGATAGTTGTTCATCGCGGCAGGCCGATCGTATTAGGCGACGAGATAGGGGACGATCTTGTCCCGAAACCAGTCAGGGATGTCGATCGACTTCGGCGGCTGCTTGTGGAAAATGCGGCAGCAGACGGCGGTCGTTTCGCCGGTTGCGACCGGGCGACCGTCATGCGAGAAGGCGAAGCCGTACGTCACGCTCCGCGCGCCGATCTTTTTCACCACGATCGAGATGTCGAACTCATCCTCAAAGCGGACCGGGCTCTGAAAGTCGCAGCGGATCGAAACCCGCGGCCAGCTGATCGTCGCGTCGCCGTCCGGCGTATGAACCGACAGCCCGACATGGCGCAGGAATTCGTGCTCGACCTGCTCCATGTAAACGGCGAACGCCGAGAAGTGCATGATGCCGGCGGCGTCGGTATCGCGAAATTCGACGCGTCGCTTCGTGTGATAAACCTCAGGCATGGCGCGAGTCCGCTGGGCTTGGCGTTTCGGTTCGAATCAGCGCACGCAAAAAGCCTGCACGGTGGGCAGGCTTCCTTCGTTCGCAGCGTGCGTCGGCGCGACGTCCTTAAAAAAGGACGTTAGTCCTTCACGTACGGCAGCAAAGCCATGAACCGGGCGCGTTTGATCGCTTGGGTCACAGCGTGTTGGCTGACCGCGGTGCAGCCGCTCTTGCGACGACCGACGATCCGGCCGTGGCGGTTGGTCAGTTTCTTCAGCAGCTCGACGTCCTTGTAATCCACGAACATCGGCCGCGGACGCTTGCCGTCGACGAAGATCGGATCTTTACGTGTGACGCGGGCTTTGGTCTTCGCCCGTTTACGAGCCTTGAATCGGTTGGCAGGCTTCATTGCACCCTACGAATTCGAAAATGCTACTAGCGATTGTTTTGTATCGAGTCGAAACCTCAGATTTTAACGGAATCGCGGCCGACAGCAAGGGCCGAACTGCGGGAGAGGAGAACCCGCACGATTTTCGCAAATCCAAGTGGAAACATAACTTACGAATCTTTGGCCGGGAAAAACTTTTGCAGGGTTTCTTCGCTCGGCTTCGGAGTGATCAGCGAAACGACGATCAAAGCCAGCGTCGAACCGAGCAACATCGGGGCGACCGGCATCATTCCCAGCACCGAGTAGTCGGGGTTCAGGGCAAAGTCGGATTGGTAAAAGTAATAGCACCACATCCCAATCGCCGTCAGGACCGAGGCGTAAGCGCCGGCCTTGGTTAACCCCTTCCAATAGAGGCAAGCGAACACAAGCGGGAAGAGGGCCGAGAACCCACTAAAGCACCAGATCCCCAGCGTAAAGACGCGCGGATTGTCCAATAGGCTCAAAGCGTAGGTGATCGCGACGATCAAAATAATGAAGACTCGCGCGATTACCACGATCTGCTTATCGCTGAACCGTCCCTTGCCGCCGTAGTGGACGACGATGTCGTTGGTAAAGATCGTCCCAACGCAGAGGAACTGACTATCGAGCGACGACATGATGGCCGCCAACACCCCGGCCGTCAAAAAGCCGCCGAGCACGTCGTTGGAGAATTTCTTCACCAGGAAGGGCAAAATCGCATTCGGGTTGTCGTGGACTGCCGGAGGAATCGTGACCAGGTTGCCGGCCGCCCAAGCTCCGACCAACACGCACGGCGCCCAGACGATCATGATGAACAGCGGATGAGCGACCACCGCCAGCTTGAAGTTGCTCGCCTTTTTGGCGGTCAGCCAATGCTGGAACAAGTGGGGAAACATCCCGACCGAAAGGGGCACGAACATGTACGTCGCAAACTTCAGGTAGGTCATATTGTGATTGCCGGCGCGAACCAGCTTGTCGTGCGGAATCGACTCCGACGCAATCTTCAAGTTTTCCCAGATCCCCTTGGCCCCACCGATCTGCGACGCGATCACGAAGAAGGTCACCACGCCGAGAATCATAAAGACGATCGTCTGAAAGGTATTCGCCCACGCGGTGCCGCGCATCCCGCCAAAGAAAACGTAAATCAGCACGACGCCGCAGACGACCAGACTGCCGAGCCAACCAGGAATTCCTCCGCCGGTCGCGGTAAAAAACGTCGGAAACGCTCCCTTGGTCACCGCCATGATCACCGTGCCTGAGGCCATCACGCCGATCAACAAGTACGGAATCACCAACCCAACCAAGATCGGAAAGAGAAGGATCCCCAGCTTGTCGCTTTCCAGCCGATCGCGGAAAAACTCGATCTGCGTCGTGTAGCCATACTTGCGGCCGAAGGACCACAGTTTGACCCCCAGGACGAAAAAACAGAGGGAGTGAACGATACCGCTCGACGAAGCGAGTAGCCCGTAAACGCCGACCCCTTCCACGTACGACTCGCCGGTCGAACCGACCAGCGCGAACGCGGTCATCGTCGTACCGAAGATCGACATCAGCAGCAGGAACGGACCGATCGAGTGACTGGCCAGCATGTAGTCTTTGCTCGAACCGCTGAACAGGCGATTCGAAAACAATCCGAGCGCCAGCAATAGCGCCAGGTAGATGCAAATGATGACAAGCTGCGTTACGCCTGGTTCAAACGTCATGATTAATCTTCTCCCTCTTTCTCTTCCAGCTGCTGCTCGATGTATTCCAGCTCCGCCGGCCAGGCGAACTGGACCGCCAGGAACCAGGTCAGCCCGGCGCCAAGCGAAATGCAGATCTGATAGAAGAGGGTGACCGGGAGAAAGCCAAATATCAGATTGGCGTTGTCCCAATTCCAGAAGTCCTGATGCAGGATGATCAGGGCCGCCACGAGCGACCAAATGAGATATTTCATGATGCAGACGTGCGCGGGTGAGGCGAAGCGTCGCTTGCTACCAGTGCAAACAACAGTTGTTTAAACGCCTATCTTAAAAGAACCCGGCGCCCGGCGAAAGACAAATTCAAGGAAAAAGATGGCGTAGAGAGGCCGAACACCAACAGACTGGCGCCATGCTCTTGCCGCGTCTTCGCGGGATGAGCATGTCTTTGCCCTGGCAGAACGCACTGAAGACATGCTCTTCCGTCGAAGTCGCCGTAAGAGCATGGCGCCAGCATTCAAACTACGGAGTCACAATCTCCAGCAGCTCCACGGCCGGTTCGCCGTCGCAGAAGATCAGCGCCGTGCGGCCGTAGATTACTTCGCCCGGCTCGAGCGCCAACAAATCGCGCAGCTCTTCGCCGGGCACGACGCGCCACAAGCTGGTCAGTTGCACCTGACGCAAGACGTTGTGGTTGATCAAGACGCGGCCGACCGGGATCCGTTCGCTCTTGATCTCCTGTTCGACGATGGCGCTCAGATGATTGCAGTGAAGTCGGACGATTCCGAACTGCACCACTTTGCCGTCGGTCTGCTTCGAGAGGAGAATCTTTCGCGAGTAGGCCGCTCCGACCGTATCGGTCTGCAGCACTTGCACGTCGACCGGCGACTGATGAAATCGCTCGACCGTGACGGTCATGTGGTGATCGTGCGCGAGCAGTTCTTTGAACGGCTCCGGCGTCTCGGCGGCCGAAACTTCGGTGAAATCGGCCAACTCGCTCGGATTGTCGTAAAACAGCCGCACCAACTCGTCCAGGTCAGGCGTCGTGCGTTGACGGTCGTTCAACTCCGCTCCTTTCGCAATCCACAGGTCAGTCGGTGGGGCAGTTTTTAGGCGGGGGTGACGGCCAGGTCGGTCGTCAACGTATGGACGACGACCGGCGGTTGCGAGGCGGCCGGGTCGTCCAGGATGGTGTCTGCTAAGTAATACATCAGTCGGCGCAGTTCTTCCGGCTCTAACTGATCGGCAATTTCCTCGGCGCGCGCTCGGTACTTTTCGACCAAACGCTGGGCGGCGTCAAACACCCCGGCCTTCGCGTACAACTCGCGAACGCGGGCGACTCGCGACGTCGCACTCTGCGAATCATCGCCGATCAGCCCCATCAGTTCTGTACGATGCGCCTCATTAAGATTTTCTAATGCCAGCGCCCACAGGACGGTCGGGCGACCACCCAACACGTCGCCGCCGGCCGACATTTTGTTGTCGCTATCGCCGCGCCAATCCTTCAGGTCGTTCAAGATCTGGAAGGCGATGCCGACATGGCGGGCGAAGAGCCGCATCGGCTCGGTATAGTCTTGCTCGGCGTCGCTGAGAATCGCGCCGCACTGCAGCGCCGCCTCAAACGCCGGCGAAGTCTTCAAAGCGTAGATCTTCAACGCGTCGACCGGCTTCAGCGACTTGTCCGAAGCGTCGCGCCACAACAGTTCGGCGCCCTGCCCTTCCGACAAACGCATATGACAGTCGGCCAGGCAATCAAGAATCCGGGCCGCCTTGTCGCACCCCAACTCTTTGCGATCGCGACTTACCAGGCGATACCCGAGGCCGATCATGTAGTCGCCCAGGTTAATCGCCGTCGGCACGCCATACTTGCGATGCACCGTGATGTCGCCGTAACGGTAGGCGTCGTCGTCTTCGATGTCGTCGTGAACGAGCGACGCTTTGTGGAACGTTTCGATCGCCAGGGCGGTTCGCCGGACCGAATCGGAATACTCCGCAACGCGATCGGCGCCCTTGCCGGTCGTTCCCTCTCCGCCGGTCAGCGCGTCATAGACGGCTAGCGTGGTGAAAGGGCGCGAGTACTTCCCGCCGCGCGCGAGAAAGTCGAGCGCCAGCTTTTCGGTCGCCGAGATCGGATCGAGCGCCGCGGCGCCATGGCCGTTCACTTCGGCCAGCGTCGGACCTTTCCGCTGCGGCTGAACCAAGCGGGTCAGCTCCTTTTCTTCAAACAGCGCCGACGCGGCTCGCATCAAGTGGACGTAGCTGCGGGTCGTCTGTTGCGGCTGCTGATGCGGCACCTGGATCATGTCATGGACCCAGTCTTCGTCGACCGACGTGTTGCGGCAATCGCTCGAGAGGAGCGGCACCGCCATGCACGGGATGCCGGCCATCAGAATCTTGTCGATCGCCTTTTCGAGGACGTTCAAACAAGCGACGCCGACGATCGCGTCGACATGCCCGCTGACGATGATCTTCATCACGATCGGCGAGCCTTCGGCGACCAGCACCTTGTAACCCATCTCTTCGGCGATGGTGCGATAGTCGGCGATGCTGCACGCGCCGCACGTTTTGCAGTCGAGACCAAACTGGTCGTAGTCGGCCGGGCACCCTTCGGCATGCTTCAGGCAGTGCGGCAGCAGAAACAACCGGCGCTCGTGCGGAACCGCCGCGATTTGATCGCGCCAGAATTCGGAAGCGAGCATCACCATCGTCCAGCCGACGAACGAATCAGGCTGCTCCAGCTTCGCCAAAAGATCGCGAACGATTTTCTCCATCTCGTCCTTCGACAGCGGACGAGACTTGTCGAGCGCAGCGGCGACCGCAACGCAGGCGGCGCGAATCGTCTCGCGCAACTGCTTCGATTGAGGAACCTGCTTCAAGTGCGCCGTCTGTCGACGACGCGACTTGCGCTTGCGGCCCGGCTCGGAGTCTGCGCTGTTGGAGTCGATCGGTGCAATGGCCAAGGGAGAACGTTCCTTACTGATCGGAAATCGTGGTTGCTGTCGCTGGCGCAGGCGGGACGCTGGCGAAGGCTTGCAGCGCGGCGCCCAGGGACGCAACCGTCATGACTCTCGGGTAGAGCTTTTCATAATACCACAGCTTCGAGAAGTAAAAACCGATTGGCGAACAGTTTACGTAGCTTCCCTCTTCAACCCCGTCGCAGAGCCAACCGATCGCTTGGGGGAGAATTTCGGGCGAAATATCGCGTTTGTCCGCTCCCAGCAGGGCTTCGACCGCCAGCGCGGTCTCTTCCACGCTGCTCGGGGTCGCCCCCCCGCAAAGAGTGGGAACGCTCGCTCCACCCCCAAATCCGCCGTCCGAATTCTGCTGCGATGCGAGCCACGCGACCCCTTTGCGGGCCGGGTCGCTCCTCATTTTTCCCAGATCTCGGTACGCCAACAAAACTTTCACCGTCCCGTAAATCGGGTTCTCGTCATCATGCTGGTCCTGATTGCCAAACCACAGCGGCAACCACGAACCATCTTCTCGCTGTTGTTTTTGCAAGTAACGGAACCCGCGCTCGATCGCCCGCTCGATCGGCAAGTCCATTAGCTCGTCGCGCCAGACATGCAGCGCACGAATCGCATGCGCCGTCAAATCGCTGCCGCTGCGGTCAAACGGTTGCGTTCCCCAACCTTCGCAGAAGGTGGGCCAACCGCCGTCGCCGTTCTGCAAGTCGAGCAGCCAACGCGCTCCGCTGCGCGCCGCCGCGGCGATTTGCTGACGCGTCTTATTGTCGCTGGTCGGGGAATGAAAAAAATGTGCGATCGCTAACATAGCCCCCGGCGTATCATCCGCATCGGGAACCGAACCGCTTAAATCGGTCCAACCCCAACCGCCCGGATCGGCGCCGGTAAAGGGATGAACCTCTTGGTATTGGTTCGACAGTACCCACGGCAAGCAATCGAGCTGCGCCACATCATCGCCGCCGCTGGCCAGCGCATTGATCGAAAGAGTCGTCACCCAGTTGGCCAGATTCGTATCAATCGGCCAGCTTCCGTCGGGGCGAACGGAATCGATCAAAAACCGAACGCCATTTTTTGCGACCGGATGTTTCGCTTGCCCGATACTCGCCAGACTCATCACCACGAAACTGGTCAGCGGCGCCGCTTCCAGATAACCGCCGCTGGCCGGCTGCATCCGCGTAAGTACTGACAAGCTCTTCTTCACCGCCGCCGCACGCAGCCCGCGCATCAGCGGATTGAGCGGAGGACGATGGAAGTACCGCGCTTGCCCGATCGCCACCAAAGCCGGAATCGCATAGCTGACGACCGGCAGCTTCACCAGCTTGTAAAACTTCTGCGGCAGACAAGCGAGCTCAAACGGCAGCGGCGAAACTTCGCGCCAATCGACCAGTCCCGCGAGTGCGTAGTTCGTCAAAATCGGGACGGCGAACGTCTTGTCTTTGCCGTACCGACGGCGGAGTCCCGCAAGCCCGCCATGCGCTTCGATGTAGTTCTCGGCGAAGGCGATCTGATCGGCGAGTTCTTCGCCCCGATCGGCGATCGTCAGGGCGGCGACCGCCAGCATCGTGGTGGCGATATTGGAATAGCTGCGGTCGGTGTCTCCCCAACCGCCGTCTGGATTTTGATTTTCGCGGAGATAGCGTACTCCCCCCTCGATCAGCGGCTGCAAAAGCTCGGTTTGCGACGGATCATTGCGGACGACCAGCTGCAGGGCGCTGACCGCCGTCGCCGTCGAAAGAGCCGAAGTCGACAGCTCGCCGATCCAATGTCCCTGCGAATTTCGCTGGGCGAGAAGATCATCGCGGGCAATCGCATAGCAGCGCTGAAGTCGATCCAGGTCCATCAACAAGGCGGTATCCAAGCGAGCGGAAGGTGGGATAAGTCGGGGTAATTCAGTTTACGATGCGGCGGCGCCCCTGTCGACGGAGCGGCGTTCCTGTATTCCGGGAGGGCTTGGTGGTAGAATGAACGACCGCCTCCGGCCTTCCTATTTCCCTGCGCTTCGTCCCCCGACAGTCTTGAGCTTATGTACCTGCGACTCGCCAAACGAGCCCTCCTCGAAACGGACAAACGCCTGGTCGCCAAATTCGCCTGGCTGATGGGGTACAAAGGGCTGCGCAGCGTGGTCAAGCACAAGTCGCGGCTGAAGCGGGGCGAGTTCTTTCCGCCGTTCCTCTACATCTCGGTGATCAACAGCTGCAACCTGCGCTGCCAAGGCTGCTGGGTCGACGTCTCGGCCAAGCAAGAGAAAATCGACGTCGCCGCGATGGACAGTTTGCTGAACCAGGCGAAAGCGATGGGGAACTCGTTCTTCGGCATCTTAGGGGGCGAACCCTTCATGCATGCCGATTTGCTCGAAATCTTCGAGCGGCACCAGGACGCCTACTTCCAGGTTTTCACCAACGGACACTTCATCACCGACGAAGTCGCCAAGAAGCTGCGGAAGCTCGGCAACGTCACGCCGCTGATCAGCATTGAAGGGACCGAGATCATCAGCGACGAACGTCGCGGTCGCGGCGGCGTCTACAGCAAGTCGATGGAAGGAATCGAAAACTGCACCCGCAACAAACTGCTGACCGGCGTCTGCACCAGCCTTTGCCAAACCAACTTTGACGACCTGCTGCAAGAGAAGTGGCTCGATCGTTTGATCGAGATGGGGGTCTTCTACGCGTGGTACCACATCTACCGGATCGTCGGTCCGGAACCGAACCCGCAGTTGGCTCTCACTCCTGAGCAACAATATCAGGCCCGCAAGTTCGTCGTCGAGATGCGCTGCAAGAAGCCGATCGCGATCATCGACGCCTACTACGACGCTGACGGCAACGCTCTCTGCCCAGCGGCGACCGGCTTCACCCATCACATCTCGCCGTACGGCGACATCGAACCTTGCCCGGTGATCCAGTTCGCCAAAGAATCGATCTATGACGAACGGCCGCTGAAAGAGGTTTTCCAGGAATCGGAATTCCTCCGCGGCTTCCGCGAGCTGGCGGCGACCAACACCCGCGGCTGCATCATTCTGGAACGTCCCGACCTGCTGAACGACTACGCGCGTCAGCACCAGGCGAAGGACACCACCGTTCGCCACGCCGCCTACGACGAACTCGATCATCTGCAAACGAGCCCTTCGCAATACAATCCGGGCCGCGAAGTTCCGGAAAAGAGCTGGGCCTATTGGCTGCTGAAGAAGTTCGCCTTCCATGACTACGGCGCCTACGGCCGCCACTTCGATCTGAAGAACTGGCGCCCGACCATCAAAGACGGCCAGGCCGTTAATCAACCCCATCCGCCGCTGGTGCAACTCGAAAC
Source organism: Blastopirellula sediminis (assembly GCF_020966755.1). Lineage (NCBI taxonomy): Bacteria > Pseudomonadati > Planctomycetota > Planctomycetia > Pirellulales > Pirellulaceae > Blastopirellula > Blastopirellula sediminis. The sequence continues at coordinate 2,716,824 of NZ_JAJKFT010000010.1, read as the reverse complement.
GACGCCGTCAAAGTCAAGCGACTAATCCGCCCAACACTAGCCCGCAGCGCAAGCGAGGGAATGCGCCGGGCTAAATGACGAGGGTCGAAACCCGAATGACGAATTGGCCAACGATCGTCATTTGAACCTCGATGTTCGTCATTTGCTTGCGCCCCCATTCCCTCGCTTGCGCTGCGGGCTAATGTAGGACGCTCTCTGTCCAAGCCGCCGACGTCAAACGCGCAAACTTCCCTTTCTGCACTTGCTCCACCCACCCTACGATTCTCGGGCCACCTTTTACTGGCACGGTCTGCGCGTCCCGGCTAGAATGTTCGCAAGCTTAATACTTTTCCGGCCGAGACTCTCGTCATGCAACTTGCTCCGCTGCTGCTGTTGCCGATTCTGCTTGCTGCAGATCCGACGCCGCCGGCAGGTCCCGCCGCCAAACAGGTCGATCCGCCTGGGGTCCACAATCTGTTTCAAGTGACGCCGCGCGTCTTCAGCGGCAGTCAGCCGCATGGCGCCGAAGGGTTTGAGTCGCTGGAGAAAATCGGGATCAAAGTGGTCGTCTCGGTCGACGGCGCCAAGCCCGACGTCGCCGAAGCGAAAAAGCATGGCATCAAGTACGTCCACATTCCGTTCGGCTACGACGGGGTGCCGAGAGAGGCCCAACTGCAGCTCGCCGAAGTGATGAAGCAGTATCCCGGCCAGATCTACTTCCACTGCCATCACGGCAAACATCGCGGCCCGGCCGGAGTCGCGATCGCCTGTCTCGCCGAAGGCTCGCTCACCACCGCCCAGGCCGAAGCGTTCATGCATCAGGCGGGCACCAGCGGCGACTACACCGGGCTTTGGAAAAACGTCCACGAGTTCCAACCGATCTCCGCCAACATCCCTCGGCCGATGCTGGTCGAAACGGCCGAAGTTGAATCGCTCGCCGCCGCGATGGCGAACATTGACCGGGTCTACGACAACCTGGTCCTGATCGACAAAGCGAATTGGCAGACGCCGGCCGACCATCCCGATCTAACGCCTACCGGCGAAGCGCTGCTGATGCGGGAAGGTTTTTACGAGATGGGAAGGCTGCTGCCGGCCGACAAGTACGACCTGAAGTTCCGCCAACTGCTGAAAGCGTCGGAAGTCGTTGCGACGTCGATCGAAGCGAAACTGAAGAGCGGCGCGACGACCGGGCTGAGCGACGACCTGGCGAAGCTCAAAAAGTCGTGCAACGCTTGTCACGTCGACTATCGGAATTAGAAATCCCTTCGCCGTTAGGGAGCCTTCAATTCTCGTTTCGCCAGAAGCAATTTGATTTCGACCGTCGTCGCCGCCGCCAGCGCCAACTCCATGTCCACCGACGAAGCGGTCCCACTTTCAAATTTCGTCTTCGCGACGTCCGCATCTTGTTTTGCTAACACCAAAAGCTTCTCCAGCGCCGCCACGCGCGCCTCAGGAGTCTCCGCCGCTTCGATCTCCGCCTCCGTGAGTTTCTCGCGCGCTTCGAGCAACCGCTCCATCGGGACGATTCCTCCCTCGTATTGATTTTCGAGCATCTTGGAGCCCCTGGAAAGGTGTTGCACCCGACGTTTGAGCAACTCCTGCAATTGCTGAGAATCGTCGGGAACCGCCACTGGGACCTCCGCAGCTACCGGAGGATCGATAGCCGCCTCCTCTGCCGCGCCCGGCAGATCCGCCCCTTCCCCCGCAGGCCCTGACGTAACGGAGGATTGAGAGGAGCACGCACCGAACAAAACCGCGGCAAACGAAACAAACGAAGCCAGGGCGATTTGCGAAACGCGACGCATGACATACCCTCTCGCGAAAGGCCGTGCGCTGTCCGCCGCCCAAAGCGGCGTTTCCTTACGACATCGTAGCCGAACGGCGAAGGGAAACCTAATTGATTCCCACGGGGATCCGGGGCGCCAGGAAAACTACTTAATCCCCGACTGATTCCGATTCAGCGCCCCCTTCACGCCCAAGATCCGCGGGTCGCGGGCGATCTTGTCGGTGAAGACGCGGACGTCGTTGATGATCGGCTTCAGCTTGGTCGAGATCTCTTGCACGTTATCCGCCGCCATGTTCAACCGCTGATAAAGTTCCGGATTGGTCATCAACTGACCAAGCGTGCCGTCCGGATTGTTGGCGGCGCGAGCCAGACGCGCCAACTGCTCGATCATGTCGCTCAGGTTCTCGGTGCTCGTTTCGAGATTGGCGATCAGCTGTTCGCCGCGAGCGCCGAGCGGCTCGGTAAACCCTTCCAGGTTTTCGAGGTTGGTATCCGCTTTTTCGACAACCCCCTTCATCCGCTCGATCAAGTCGCGCGATTCGTTGAGCGTTTCCGGCAAGCCTTGCAGCGCTTCATGCAGCCGCGCGTTCAACTCTTTGTCGGCGACCAGTTCGTTGACCGCGATCATCGCATTATCAAACCGATCGAGCGCCAATTCCGACTTTTCCATGATCCGCTGGAAACGATCCTGGTTGTTGACCAGCGTCTGATTCGCGTTGTGGGCGAGCGTGCCGACTTCCTTGCCGGCGTTGTCCATCGTCGAGAGAGTCCCGATCAACTTGTCTTCCAGGTTGACCAGCACGTCGAGCGGATTGTTGCCGACCAGCCCTTCGATCACCGCCTTGTCCGACAGGACGGTCACCTCTTGCGTCGGTCGTTCGCCAGGGACGAACTCGAGCAGCGCGTCGCCTAGAATCGAGCCGGACGAGATGCGGCAGACTTCGTTCGACCGCGGCATGTACTTGCGATCAATCTTCAGCGTCACCAGCACGTCGCGATCTTCTTGCAGCGCGACGTCGCTGACGCGGCCGATCAAGATGCCCGAAGTGCGGACCGGCGTATCGACCGTCACGCCGGGCGCCTGATCAAAGACGACGTAGAGCGTATTGCGATCGGTGACGAGGGTCGGGAACTCGCCGAGCAAAAAGAGGAGGATGCCGGCGATCATGATCGCCGCCAGCATGACGACTCCAACGCGAAATTGTAGGATGCGATCGTCCATGTCGCCTTACGCCCTCGCCGCTTCGCGCATTTCCATCAGACGCTCCCCGGCCTCGCCGTGGATAAACTGCGTCACGCGGCGATCTTTACATTCGTCCAGCCCTTCCGGCGGACCGTCGTACAAAATCTGCGGCTCGTCTCCCTTCAGTCGCGCCGCAGGATAAAGCATGATCACGCGGTCGGCCGTCTTCCGGGCGGTCCGCATGTCGTGCGTCACCACAATGCTGGTGACCGGATAGCGCGAACGGGTTCGCAGGATCAACTCGTTGATGACGTCGCTCATAATCGGGTCGAGCCCGGTCGTCGGTTCGTCATAGAGCATCACTTCCGGCGTCAAGGCGAGCGAACGAGCCAGACCGACTCGCTTCTGCATCCCTCCGGACAGTTCGGCCGGCTTCTTCCAGACGATCGAGTCCGGCAAACCGACGTCGGCGAGCAAACCGAACACAATCTGGCGGATCTCTTCGATCGGCTTGTTCGTATGTTGTTTCAGCGGAAAGGCGACGTTCTGGCCGATCGTCATGCTGTCGAACAAGGCGGCGCCCTGGAAGACGAACCCGTAGCGGATTCGCTGCTTGGTCAGTTCCCGTTCCGAAATCATGTGCAGGTCTTGGCCGTCGAAGGTGACCGTCCCTTCGGTTGGGCGAATCAGGGCGATCAACGTCTTCAGCAGCACCGTCTTGCCGCAACCGCTTTCGCCGATGATCGCCAACGTCTGCCCCCGCGGAACCTTGATGGAGATGTCGCGCAGCACCGTCTGACTGCCGAACTGCACATGCAGCGAGTCGACATCCAGAATCGGATCAGCGCGTTCGTCTTCCAAGCGGGCGTGCAAGCGTAACCTCAAAACGTAATTTTATGATCCGGCCAAAACCAGTCGTGCAGCGAATCGAGCGAAATCCCCAACGCCAAGTCGATCGCCAAAATAAACACAAACGAATAAACGAACGCGGCGGTCGCCGCTCGGCCGACCCCTTCGGCGCCCGGCTCGCAATGGAAGCCGCGGTGGCAGCTCACCAGGGCGATCGTCCCGCCGAAGAAGACGCTTTTAATTAGACCATAGAAAATATCCCACGACTGCACGAACTGCTCGGAGTTGTACATGTAGTAGTGCTGATCGATCCCCAGGATATTGACCGAGTAAAAGTAGCCGCCGACAAACCCCATGAAGTCGGCCATCACGGTCAACGCCGGTATCAATATCACGCACGCCAGAAATCGGGGGACCACCAGATAATGAATCGGGTTGGTTCCCATACTGTCGAGCGCGTCAATTTGTTCGGTAACTCGCATCGTCCCCAGTTCGGCCGCCATGGCGCTGCCGACGCGACCGGCCAGCATCGTCGCGGCCAACACCGGGCCCAGTTCGCGAACCAGCGTCATGTTGATCACGGCGCCCAATCGCGTTTCCAGTCCCAGTTGGCGAAACTGGAAGTAGCTTTGCACGGCGAGCACCATCCCGATGAACGTCCCGGTCAGCGCCACCACCGGCAGACTCATCACGCCTACCTGGTAAAAGTTGGGGACCAGCGTCTCTCGCTTCGGCAGCCGATTGAAGAGCCACTTCATCGTCCGCAAGCTGAAGAGGGACATGTCCCCCACCGCAATCGTGAACTCAATGCCGAGCGTTCCCCAATCGGCGATCCAATTGAAAAACGCCTCTTCGAGCCACGTCAAATGCCGCGGCTTCGGCGAAGGGTTCGAGTTGTTGTCTGCTGTTCCGGTCGCCATCGCAATATTCGGGGGGACGAATGCGTGCTAGCTACAGTCGAAATGCGCGCGCACCTCGGGGGATCAAAAATAACTTCGACGTCCCCCCGCGATCAGCTTGAGGAAAGCTACGCCGGTTGGCGAAGGTTTGCCCGCGGCGCCTGAAATAGAGCGTGAAACGGTTGTAATTCACGCGCAGCGACAGCGGTGCTAGCGGGCTTCGGCCTCCTCTTCCGACCAGGGATCGGCTGCGACGATCGGCGCCTTCGGGACGGCGGACGCGACGCTGTCGACCACGCGCAGTTCGTATCCCAACCCGCGAATCAGCGACAAGACGACCATCAACCCCATGCAGTGCGAGACGCCCGCCAAGAGGGGATGCAAAATGAATATCGACGGACCGCGCAGACCATCAAACGCTAGAAACACCATCACATTAGCGATACTGATCGCCACGCCGATTCCGAGCAGTTTGAGCAAGCGACGCCCCCACGATCCGCTCCACAGAAACGCGGCGGCGATCGCGAACAGCAGAATCGCCTGGTTAAGGAACAGTACGATGCACCAACGAGAAATATAAATCACATTCAGCAAGTTCTCGGCCCCGCCTGGCGAACCATACACGTTGAATAGCGCCAGCGTCACGCCGGCAATCGCCGTCCCGATAACCAAATGATGGAGATGAAACGTGGAAGAAGAAGAGACCGGATTGTCGCCATAGGCGAGTCGCAGCCGCGTGACGCTGCGAAACGTGAAGATCGCCATCGTGGCCGCCAGCCAACCTAAAACGAGATTCGCCGCCGTCATCGCCTCCAGTTCTTGCAGCGTCTCCAAGCCCCACCGCAACATGCGGCCCGTATTCAACAAGACGTACGAACCCATCAACGCCAAGCAGGCGGTCGGCAACCGCACGATCATCCGTCCGGGCCCCAGCGCCGTCCACAATGCGATCAAATCGATCTGCACGCCGATCGCCGCGCTAATGGCGGCGTTGAAGACGAAGAGGGGCCCCGAGCCGACGAAAAACATGAGCGGGTAATAGATTAGATCGACGACCCCAAATCCGATCGCCAGCAAGGCGAACAACCCAATCCTCGTCCGCAAAGACGCGAGTTGCCCCGTCGGCGCCGTCTCCGGCGTTTCCCCTGCGGCCGCCAGCCAGTTTTCCGGTTCGTTCACTTAGCCCTCTTCCGTCCAAGGATCGGCAACGACCGCAACCGGCGATTCATCCGTCGCCGCATCGCGGGCGCCATCCGCAACCTGCAGTTCATATCCCGCGTAACGAATCACTAGCAGCGATAACAACAGACCAAAACATTGCGTCAGGTTCATCATCTGGTAAATCGCCAAGACTAGCCACAGGTCGTCCATTCCCTCCAGCATGGTGAAGATGAAGACTTCGCACGTCGTCACGACGACGGTAATCGAAACCAAAGTTACGATTCTCCGCCACCAGAGAGCGGACCAGCGAAACGCCGCGAGGATCACGGGGATCGTAATCAGCAGATTGACGACCGCCGCGATTCCAACCCCAATATAAAAATTGCGATCGAGATCGAAGACGCCAAAGACTGGGTAGCCGGCCCATTTCAAGACGGCCAGCGTGGCGCCGCAGAGCGCTGTCCCAACGATCAAGTGCCGGAGATGGAACTTGACGCTCGACGCACTCGATTGATCCGTGCGGATCAGCCGCCGTCGCGTAATCGCCCGATAGACGACCAGCGTCAGCGTGACCGCCAACCAGGCGAACAACATCACCCCAGCGATCAAGCTCTTTTCCTCTTGCCGCATCCTTTCGCCTGAAAAGAGCTCCGCCCCGGTGTGCAAACAGACGTAAGCCAACGTAATCGCCAGCACCATCCAAGGAATCCGCACCACCATCCGTCCCGGTCCAACTGCCGTCCAGAAGGCGATCAAATTGATTTGTACGGTGACCAATCCGATCACGAATAGCGGCGCCCAAGGGGGCCCCTCGTTGTTCGACAACCACGAGATCGACGCGGCCAGTAAGTCGAACGTCAAAAACGCGATCGCCAGCGCGATCAGCGTTCCCCGCTTCGCAAAGTTGGTCGCCGAATTCTGGTTGGCAATCGGTTCCATTGGGCGTCCTTCGTCCTTGCGCTAGTCGTCTTGCGTCCATGGATCCGCATCGATTGGCGGCGGCGATTCGACTTCCGTTTCCGACTTCAAAACGCCGTCAACCACGCGCAGGTCGTAACCGGCCAGCCGAAACCACGATAGCGTCCAGAACAATCCAAACCCCTGCACGAAGTTGATGAGCGCCAGAAACGCAAACGCCCGGGCGAAGTCAGGGGGCATTCCTAGCACAGCGCACAGCACGATTATTTCGACGACGGTCAGCGTCAGGCAAATCACGGCTAGAATCAAATGCCGCGCAGGCCAACTCTCCCACAGCCGAAAGGCGCAGGCGATCGCCGGAATGACCGTGACCAGGTTCACCACCGCGGCGACCGACAGGGCGAACAGAAGTTGACCCTCGAAGTGAAATACGTCGGGCACCGGATACCCGAACCAATTCAGCATCGCAAAAGTCACGCCGAATAGCGCCGTCCCCAGAATCAGATGCTGCAAATGAAACTTGCGTGAGGAATCGGTCGCCTGATCGGAAAGCGTCAGTCGCCTGCGTGTGACCAGGCGATATCCGAGCAAGCTCAGCGTCGCCGCCAACCATCCAAACAGCAAGATCCCAGCCAACACCAATTGTTCGGACGGGGGCACCTCATACGGGATAAACCGCGAGGCGCCTTTTTGATGCGCGATATAAGTGAGCGTGATCGCCAACAGCGCCCAGGGCAGCCGGACGACGATTCGCCCCAAACCGAATGCCGTCCAAAACGCAATCAGATCGATCTGCAAGACGAACAGCCCGACGTAGGCGCCCTGCGGAAACGCCATCTCACGCCCTTCCGACAATCGCCAGAGCCCGGTCATCAAATAATCAAAGCCCAGGAACAAGACCGTCAGAACGACCAGCAGCGCCCAGCGCCGACTGCGCAGCGATATCGGTGGTCGCTCCCCGCTTTCTTGCATGATCACGCCGCCCCGTTTAAGTTAACGATTCGCGAACCGCCCGATTGTAACACCTTTGAAATCGCCACGTGGAAAACGAACCGATCGCGGAAGAACTGACCGAGACGCCGGCGCCGTTGGTCACCCCGCGCGGATTCTTGATCTTGATCTCGCTGCTGGTAGTTCTGCTGGGAAGTTCCGCTTCTCATTTGTACGACTTGAATAATGCGCAGCTGACGCTGATCGCCGCCCATCTCGGCACGCTGGCGATCGCCTTCGCGGCGTTCGTCTTCGTCTACGGATCGCGGCGGCGGCGTCTCGAAAAGGAGGCGGGCCCGCTCTTGGAGGAACTCAACCGAGACTGGAATCGGTTGTTCACCGCGTGGGATCATGACGCGATCATTGTTATCGGATTTTTCCTGCTGCAAATGAGTATTCGCTCTTTCCTCGAAGATCTTGACGCATTGTCCGGAAACGGCAATGCAACCATCCTGAATTGGCAAATGACCCTCCCGCTACTGGCCGCCGCCACGATCCTAATCTGCATCGGCCTCTGGGACTTTGACCTGCTGCAGATGCGGCGAAACGGCGCCATCCTGGGCCTCACCTATACTCCCTGGAACAAGCTCAAGACCTGCCGCTGGAGCACGCACGAACAAAACGTCCTGCTCATCGGCTGGGGAACGATCTACAAAGTTCCGGTCAGTTCGCGCGATCGGCCGAAAGTCGACCAGGTTCTCAGTACCGTACTGGCCGAGCGCCAGTCTGCCCCCAAGGCATAGTCGCATGAAACCGGAAGTGTCGGAGCGACAAGAGCGTTTCCAGTTCGGCATCTGGCATTTGATTCTCGCGACGGCGATCGCGGCGGTAATCGCGACCGCGACGGCGCCGCTGCTTCGCGAATTTAACCTCGTTCAATGGTTGACGCTTGGCTGCAGCGCCGCAGGCGTTGCGTTCGGCGTTCTCTCCTTTGCGGCGATCGTACTCGTTCCCCGCTATCAAGCGAGCATTAACGGCGGTCCGCTTCTCTTCGAGTTTCCTGCTCACGCGTCGCGTGAAACCGTCCGCGACATGAAAGTCTCAGCGGCGCTCGCGTGGTCGACGCTGCTCCTTTACGTCCTCTATTTTTTTTCGCTCGACCGAGCGGCCGACGCCCGTCATTCGCTCATCGAGTTCGTCTCACCCCTGTTTCTCACCATGGTCATCGCCCTCAGTTTCTGCAACGCTTTGTTCGCCGCCAGACGGCCCCAACTGCGAGAGTATGGCGTCTTGATCGGAACCGTCTTCACCCCCTGGGAGAAAGTCGACACTTGTTATTGGAGCCGGACCAGTCCCGATCAACTCCGAATCGGCGGTCCCCTCGTCGCCGACGTGACAGTCTCGGCAAACCACTGCACGCAGGTAGAGAACATACTCCAGCGTAAGATAAACTCCTATATTGTGGCGGAGCCGGTCGCTTCGCCGAACTTGAACGCCGGGGAGCGTTTTCGTGAAGGAAACGTCCAACCATGATCGACCTGCCTAACGTCGAAAAGCGACCGCAGTTTCAACTGCGTCACGTCGGCGTCGTCGTTTTCGTAGCGGCGATCGCCTTGGCGATTGCGGCGCCCTGGCTGCGGCAATGGACCGCGACCGACTGGCTGATCCTCTTGCGATTTGTCGGCTGCGTGGCGGTCGGCGCCATCATCTATCTGCTTATGTACGAACTCCGTTATCAACATATCCGGCGCAACGCGGGTCGTTTACTGGCCAGCGTGCGTACGTCCGGTTCGAAGTATGGAAAAATCGCTTACTACTTTCTGGGCGCCCTCCTCGCTGCGAGTCTCTTCTTTTTTGGACTGCTGCAAATCGAATCGCACGAGCACCTGCCGCAATCCGACCTCTTCACCTGGTTTCTGATGCAGTGCCTGATTCCGATGCAACTTTCCTATCAAGCGTGCTTCTTTCTCCGCCGCGACAGCTCAACGCGATTGTATGAGAATGGTCTCTATTTCGGCGGCGCTCAGTGGTTTGCCTGGGAACAAATCGACCACTGGAATTGGAGCAGCGTCGCCCCCGACAAGCTGCTGATCTACGCGCATCAAATGCAAGTTGCGGCGATTGACGTTTTGCCTCAGCAACGAGAAGAGATCGAATCGATTCTTGGAGATCGTTGCGGCGGGTCCCCATCATCGACCGCGGAAAACGGGAAGCTACCGCCAGACGTGAAACCGATCGATGCCGAATCCCACTGAATCGCCAAGCGACAAGCCGCCGCAGTTTGATCTTGGCTGTCTGTTGGCGGTGATTGCAATCTTTGCCGGCATCTTCACGCTGATCGCCCCATTTGTGGTCGATTTCAATCGCAACCATTGGTTAATCATCGGGGCGGTGAGCGGGGGCTTCTGCCTGGGAATCGCTGCCGGCGTTTTGATTGCGTATTACCCTCGCTATGTCGCTCGCAACAGATCTGGCGACCTCCTGCTTGAGCTCCCACCAAACAATGCGGCAGGCGGCGTCGTCTGGGAAACGGCAGTTGGCGTCGGCTGCGAAGGAGTGATCACACTGCTGTTTGGCGTTCCCATCTCTCTGATCGCATTTTTGTTTCAAACGCCGACCTACGAAAAGTTTCCGCTGCAATTTTCTCACTTGCTCCCGATCGCCGGAGTCGCCGCCGCTATGGCTGCGATCGGAATCATCGTCACGGCCCCGAAACTGCGACCGCAGCTACGCCAAAAGGGTCTGCTGGTCGAGCTGAAACTTACTCCCTGGGAAAAGCTGACCACCGCCCGCTGGAGTTCGCTCAAACCGGACGTGCTGAGAATCGGCTCTTATGGCGTGGAGGAACTAGCGGTTCCGCCCGAAGATCGCGAACGCGTGGAGGCGATCCTGCGCGAGTATTGCCCCAATTTATTTTCCGCCGACGAAGCGGCTGCGGTAGACTAGCAACCACCCCCAACTTCGCTCCGCCGCAACCAGGCCCATGTCAACGCACGAAGAAATCCCCGAGACCGGACCGCAGTTTCACATTGTGCACCTGCTGGTCGTGATGTTGGTGGTGGCGGTCATCGCGGGGATCATGGCGCCGCTGGCCCGCAATTTTACCCCTGGCGAGTGGACGCTGATCGGCACGGCGCTACTCAGCATCCTTCTCGGCGGCGTGCTCTTCTGCGTTGTCGTGCTCTTTCCCCGCTACATCGCGCAGCGGCGGAGCGGCCTACTGTTGCAGAACCTGGACAATAGCGTCGGCTGGAGCAACTTCATCGCCTTGCTTCGTCTGAGCTTCTTTGGCTGGACCATGTCGACGCTGACGGTTTTCTCCGGACTTTGGAATCGCAGCTTTCTCACCTCCTATCCTCCTACCGACTACGAACTGCTGCAGGTCGCGTCGCTCTTCATCGCGACGACGCTCGTCTTCGGCTACGGAATATTCCCCTTTCCCCATCCGCAGCTACGCGAGAATGGGGTCCTCTGGGGCGCCTTCTTTACTCCTTGGGAGAAGTTGACCGTTCGCTGGAGTCGTCGAAACCCGCAGATTCTGGAAATCAGCGCAGCGACTCTCTGGCAGTTTCCGGTCGAATGGAACCAACGGGCGAAAGTCGCCGCGATCATAAAGAAGTACTGTTTGGATTTTATTGACGAAACCCATCACTAGTCGCCGATCGGGGCACGTCTGCGTCGATGTCCACCTCCGAAACTCCGCCGCCCAAGAACCGCCCGCAGTTTCGCATTCGCCATCTGTTGATTGCGATGGTGATCCTCGGCGTGATTATGGCGATCGTCGCCCCGTTTGTGCGCGTCGCGAACGCCAACCAGTGGATGTTGATGGGGGCGGCGTGCGCAGGACTCGCGTTGGGGACGGGAATATTCCACTTTGGGATTCTCATTCCCCGTCGCTTGACGCGAAAAAACGCGGGCACGCCGCTGATTACACTGTTCGGCGGCGGCTATACGCTGACCGATTGGGCCAGCTTACGCGGGGGCGTCTTCGTGGTCGCCTTTTGGGTTTTCGTGAGATTCGCTTCGTTCTGGAACGAGGGGGCCACGTTGTCCAATTCTGCATTCCAGTCGCATCGCTTGTTCGAGATGGAAATCGTCTTCGGCATCCTGGCAGTTCTCGTCGGGCATCTGTTTGTCCCGGCGGCCGAACCGCAGTTGTGCGAAAACGGATTGTTGTGGGGCGCCTATCTAGTCCCCTGGCAAAGCTTGAAGATCATTCGGGGAGGAATGCTCGATCCGCTCTACCTGCGGATGAGCTACACGCCCGACAAAAAGATTCGGGTTCGCGCCGATCAGCGCGAGCAAGTCGAAGCGATTCTGCGCGAGCGCCGTTCACTTTTTGACAACAACCGAAGCGCTGATTTTTCCGAGTAATGATCTGCGATTCGATTACCACGCAATCCCAACTTGAATTTATGTCGCCTGACGACGCCAACAACAACGAACACCGCCCGCAGTTTCGCCTGCGTCATTTGCTGATCGTGACGGCGATTGCGGCCGGCGTGATTGCGATCAGCGCCCCGCTGCTGCGCGACTTCGATCGTCAACGCTGGATGATGATCGCCGCGACTGGCGTCGGCTTCTCTGCCGGCGCTCTCGCCGTTGGCCTCTTCGGACTGATTCCGCGATATTACGCTCAAAAGCGGGCCGGCACGCTGTTGCTCGAACTTCGTGACCGCGCCTCGCTAACAAAGAGCTTGGGGTTTAGCGGATTCATGAGTCTCATGACTATTTTTAACGTCGGGATCGTTCTCTTTTACATCTTGCTGCCATCTCCTCCGCAAGCCGGTCGGGCGTTCCTTGCGAAGTCCCCTTTCCTTCCTGGCGTATTCGCTTTTGTAGCGGCAATGTGCGTCTTTCATGCGATCTGGCCGCCGCCTCATCCGCGGTTGCATGAAAACGGCTTTGTTTGGGGGCCAGTGTTCATTCCTTGGGAAAAACTAAGCATCGCCCGCTGGGATCGACTCTATCCTGACGTGCTGCAAGTAGGAACCTATTTCGCCTACCGAATCAAAGTAGCGCCCCACCTGCGCGAGCAAGTCGAAGCCATCTTGCGCACACACGCGGCAGGTTTTATACAATCACCAGGAACTTCGCATTCCAAAGATTGACACGCCGCACCGGCGGCGACACAATCGGGCGACTCGCCCCACTCCCCTTCCTTGTTATCGCCAAGAGAGATTTTGACATGCGACCGCGCAGCATCCTCGCTCCCGAATGGTGGGACTTCACTACCCTCGACCGTGAACTGTTGGACGACGCCGCCCGTCTGACGCTGGAAGACATCGAAGGGTTCTCCCGCGAAGGCTTTGAGGTGCGGATGTACGACACGCTCGAAGATTTCTACCTGGCCGAAGCGCTTGAATACATCACCGCCTGGAAGCAGGCGACCGCCGACAACCCGTGTGGCATCTGCGGTCCGATCGGCCCGACCGAACAACTGCCGCTGGTCGCTCGCCTGGTGAACGAACTGGAGCTCGACCTGAAGCACGCGCACTTCTGGGGGATGGACGAGTGGGTGATCGACGGCAAGGAAGTGCCGTTTGATTTTCCGCTCGGCTTCGCCAAGGCTGACACCGACATGCTGTTCGATCGGATCAAGCCGGAACTTCGCATGCCGAAAGAAAACATTCACTTCCCCAAGGCGGACGTCAGCGAGTACGTCGCGTCGTGGGACCTGGCCCGCTGTTTGGTGATGCAGGGGGGCCAAGGGGACGCCAAGCACTGGGCGTTCAACGATCCCTTCCCGCGAACCGGCGCCTACGTCGACGCTCCCCCTTCGCCAGAAGAATATCGCCAGCTCGGCACTCGCGTCGTGGATCTGCACCCGGTCACGGTGATGCAAAACGCACGGACCAGCGGCGGCGGCGTGGTGACCGAAGTGCCGACTTCGGCCGTGACGGTCGGACCGAAAGAAACCTGGAAGTCGGAATGCGTTTCGATCTGGCAAGCCGGCGCCCACGACAATCCTTTCGGCCAACGCTTGACGGCGCTGATGATCGCCAAGAAGATTCCGGACTCGGCGGTGCCGATGTCGCTGTTGGCCGACCACCCGAACGTCCGCTTCAACTACTTCCGCGGCGGCTTGGGTACCTGCACGGTTCAAATGCACTAGAACAGATGCGCCAATGACTCGTTCCGTACTGGCCGTTGCGGCCCATCCAGACGACATCGAATTCATGATGGCGGGCGCCTTGATGGCGCTCGCCGACGTTGGGTACGAGCTCCACTATTGGAACATCGCCGACGGCTGCTGCGGCAGCTTGGAAACCGATCGCGAGACGACTGCCCGCATTCGTCTGGAAGAAGCGAAAACGGCCGCCGCATCGATCGGCGCCACCTTCCATCCGCCGCTCTGCGCGGATCTGGAAGTCTTTTACAACCTCGAGCTGCTCTCGAAAGTCACCTCGGTCATCCGCGAGATCGAGCCGCAAATCATCCTGACTCACGCGCCCAGCGACTACATGGAAGACCACATGCAAGTCGCTCGGTTGGCGGTAACCGGCGCGTTCAGCCGCGGCATTCCCAACTTTCCGGTCGATCCGCCGCGACCGATCATCGGGCAAAAGGTAACGGTCTACCACGCTCAGCCTTACCAGAACCGCGATCCGCTCGGCAAACTGGTGATGCCGGAGCTGTTCGTCGATACGACCGACCTGGTCGAGCGGAAGGTCGAAATGCTGGCCTGTCACAAGAGCCAAAAGGAATGGCTCGACAAAAGCCAGGGGCTGGGCTCCTATCTCGAGGCGCTCCGCAACATGGATCGCCAGATCGGCGGGCTGTCGGAAAAATTCGCCTTCGCCGAAGGATATCGCCGGCATCTGTACGCCGGATTCTGCGATCCAGGGGACGATCCGCTGTCCGCAGCGCTGGCCGAGCGTGCACTTCGTAATCCAGCTTACTAATCGCGCAATTCCGTTCGCCCTGCCCTTCCCTAAACGCGGCTGTTACAATAGCGTGAATAGTCGTTCTAACAATTAATTGGGGTTCGGGGAGCCGGATATGGAAAGTCTCGAAAAGTTGGCGTTCATGTTGTGCGGCGTTGCGCTTACGGCAATTTGCTGGGGTTCGTATGGCGCTGTGCTGCATGAAGGCCAGGCGAGACTCGGCGGCTCGTTCAAACCGCTGATCTGCGTCGGCTTCGCCTACTTCGTCGTCGCGATCCTCATCCCCGGCGCGATTCTCGCTTCGCAAGGCAAGCTGTGGGAAGGTTGGAGCTTCGGCGGCATCGGCTGGAGCAGCGCCGCCGGCGTCTGCGGAACCTTGGGCGCCCTCGGCATCATTCTGGCGTTCAGCGCCGGCAGCAGCTTGTCGAAGCCGTGGATCGTGATGCCGCTGGTCTTCGGCACGGCGCCGGTCATCATCACCTTCATCTCGATGACGACGAAGGGTCTGTGGGGAGACGCGCATCCGATCTACTACGCCGGGTTGATCATGATCATCGCCGGAGCGGTTACCCTCCTCTTCTTCGCTCCCCGCGGCAAACCGGCTCACGCTGCGACGGCTGACCATGGGGCCGCTTCGGCTCCCGAGAAGCCGGCCGCACATGCCGACGCCGAAACCAAACCGGCCGCCGAATAGCCAGCGATGACGATGAACGACGACAGCCGCGATCAACGCCTCGTGGAGGCGATCGACGCCCAACTCGCGCATCTCTGGATGGTCCGCACGTTTCTGAAGCATGCGGAAGAAACCGAAGAGGACGACGAACTGCAGGAAGTGGCGCGTGCGTTGTACGACTACATGCTCGCGCTCGGCGGCCCGTTGGAAGGCGGCGATACGGCCGCCTATCTCAAGCTGGCGAAGAAAAAGCTTTCCAAACTCCGCCGCGCCGGCGAGTTGTTCCAAGAGATCCAGCCCGAGATCTCGGACCACACCAACTTCAAAATGGCCGCGGCCAGCTGCAAGACGGTGATCGCGGAACTGGAACGGTTGTTGGCATAGAAGGGTATTACGTCCCGCGCAGCGCCCCGAACCATTCAATCTGCCGTCGCGGGCCAAACTGCAATTGATGCTGATCGCACCACGGCTGCAGCCACTCGCGAATGGCGTCCAGTTCGCTCACTTCGGTCCCTTGCGGCATCATGTAGACGCTGCCGCGATCAATCTGCGGGAACCGATCCAAGTACCGCAGCGCCTCTTCCGCATCGGCCGGGCGATCGATCACAAACTTGAACTGATAGGCGTGCTCGTCGATCAACCGGCGGATCACGTCGGGCGCGACGCGGGTCTGCTCATGCCGACGATGCCACCGCGGAAAATCATCCGGCGCCGGGGCCGAGTTCGACATCTTCGGGCTGATCGACATCAGATCGCAGGCCAGCGGCAGGTAAAGCGTTCCGGCCGTCTCAATCGTGATATGACGTCCAGCGGCGTGGATTCCTTCGCACAGCGGGATCATTTCGGCGAACAACATCGGCTCGCCCCCGGTCAGTACGACATGGCTGCAATCGAGCAGGGCGATCCGCCCCAAGATCTCAGCCACCGACAGATCCTCCCCTTCCGGCCGCCACGACGCGTGAGGCGTGTCGCAAAACCAGCAGCGGAGATTGCAGCCCGAGGCGCGTACGAAGGTGCTGGTGACCCCGGTAAGGGCCCCTTCGCCTTGGACGGAACGATAGATTTCGGCGATACGCACGCGTAGGAACTGTCGCTAAAAGGTCAAAGCCCCGCTTTTCGTCGCGGGGCGGTTAAGCCAAAATACCAGTTTACCGAGTAGGAGTGACGCGCAAATGGCGACTCAGTTTCGCGATATTCTAGAAACTTTCGAAAATCAGAACCCTGGGCGCGATTACAACATCGAAATCGTCTGCCCCGAGTTTACGTCGGTTTGCCCCAAAACGGGCCAGCCTGACTTCGGCACGCTGATCTTCAACTATATTCCCGAAGCGAAGTGCGTCGAGCTGAAAAGCCTGAAGATGTACCTCCAGGCTTTCCGCAACGAGGGAATCTTCTACGAAAACGTCACCAACCGAATTCTCGACGACCTGGTCGCCGTCCTGTCGCCCCGCTGGATGCACCTGGAAGCTCGCTTCACGCCCCGCGGCGGCATCAGCACCAACGTCACCGTCGAGCACTACGCCGAGACGTCGGAAGAGGAATAGTCAGGCGGTCTGACCACCGGCGGCATCAATAATAAATCGCCGATCCGCCGGCTTTCCACAGGTCGAACAATTCGCGGCAAGCCGCCCGTTCGACGTCGCTGACGAGCTTGGTCGCGCTGCCGCCGATCTGGTAGAGCTGGCCTGCGGGCATCCGCAACTCGTTGAAGCCTGTCTCGGCTGCGTCTTCGATCGTCGCGCCGTAATAAACTTCGTCGACCCGAGCCCAGTGCAGCGCCGTCGCACACATCGGGCAGGGCTCGCAGGTCGTCGCGACTTGCGCCCCCGGCAGCAAGATTTCGCCTACTTTTTTGCAGGCGATCCGCAGCGCCGTGACCTCGGCATGCGCGGTCACGTCGGTCGTTTGCAACACGATATTGTGCGACACGGCGATCACCTGGCCGTCGAGCGCGATCGCGCATCCAAACGGCGACTGGCCGGCGGCGATCCCCTCTTTGGCTTTGTCGATAGCCAGCTGCATCAGTTCCGAAGGCGAAATCATGGGCGATTTTCGTAACAAGATTGGAAGAAATGGAGAAACGCTTCTGCCTACAATAGGTGATATCGTCCCTGCGGGGCGATAGCGACATTTTCTCCGCGTTTTCCCCCTTTCGCTAGTTAAGGTACTCATGCGTCACCTGAGAAATCTGGCCCTGGCCGCACTTTTGGTCAGCTTGCTGTCGGCTCCGGCCCTGGCCGTCCAGCCGAAAAACATCGTCCTGATCTACGCTGACGACATCGGCTATGGCGATTTCAGCTGCTACGGCGCCAAATCGTTCTCCACCCCCAACGTCGATCGGCTCGCCAAAGAAGGCTTGCAGTTCACCGATGGACATTGCGGCTCGGCCACTTGCACCCCCTCCCGCTATTCGCTCCTCACCGGGCGTTACGCGTGGCGCAAGAAGGGAACCGGCATTCTGCCGGGGGACGCGTCGCTGATCATTCCGACCGACGAAGTCACCCTCCCCTCGATGCTGCGTGACGCAGGCTACAAGACCGGCGTCGTCGGCAAATGGCATCTCGGCCTCGGCAAGGGGAACGTCAACTGGAACGAAAAGATCGCCCCTGGTCCGCTCGAATGCGGGTTCGATTATTCGTTCCTGATTCCAGCGACCGGCGACCGCGTCCCGTGCGTCTATGTCGAAAACCATCATGTCGTTGGGCTCGACCCCAACGATCCGATCGAAGTCAGCTACAGCAAACCGGTTGGCGACGAACCGACCGGCAAGGAACATCCGGAACTGCTGAAGATGAAGCTCTCGGTCGGTCACGATAAAACGATCGTCAACGGCATCAGCCGCATCGGCTACATGACCGGCGGCCAATCGGCGCGCTGGGTCGACGAAGACATGGCCGACGACATCACCGAAAAAGCGGTCGCGTTCATCGACGACAACGCCAACAAGCCGTTCTTCCTCTACTTCTCGACGCACGACATCCACGTCCCCCGCGTTCCGCATCCGCGGTTCGTCGGCAAAAGCGGTCACGGCCCGCGCGGCGATGCGATCCTGCAGTTCGACTGGTGCGTCGGTCAGATCCTGGAAGCGCTTGATCGCAACAAGCTGACCGAAGATACCTTGGTCATTCTGTCGAGCGACAACGGCCCGGTCCTGGATGACGGCTACGTCGATCAAGCGGTCGAACTGCTTGGCGATCACAAGCCGGCCGGTCCCTATCGCGGCGGCAAGTACAGCGAGTACGAAGGAGGCACCCGCGTCCCAACCATCGTCCGCTGGCCGAGCGAAGTGAAACCGGGCCAGTCGGAAGCCCTGGTTTGCCAGATCGACTTCCTCGCTTCACTGGCCAAGTTGACCGGCCAATCGCTGCCGGCCGAAGCGGCGCCCGATAGCCTTGACGTTGCGGACGCTCTGCTCGGCAAGACGAAGATCGGCCGCGACGAACTGGTCGAACATGCCTTCTCCAAACTTTCGCTCCGCAGCGGCGACTGGAAGTACGTCGAAGCGAAAGGGAAGAACAAGGCCCAGCTCTACAACCTCTCCAAAGACATCGGCGAAGAAAAGAACCTCGCCAACTCGTCGCCGGAGAAGCTGAAAGAGATGGAAATCCGCCTCCAAACGATCCGCGACGCCGGCCGCACCCGCGAGTAATTCGCTAATCACGAACCCGAGGCGCAAGCCGAGGGAATGCGTCCCAAACAAAAGGGCGGTCTCAACCCAAAGAGCCCGCCCTTTTTCATGCGCACCTCGCAAACACTAGCCCGCAGCGCCAGCGAGGGAATGCGTCCGCAAGAACAAATAGAACACGGAAGCCACGGACGAGTCACGGTAAGAACACGGCAAGAATAGTAGCCCGCAGCGCGCCCAATAGTAGCCCGAAGCGCAAGCGAGGGAAATGCGGCCGCAAGTGAATGACGAATGTCGAAGCTCGAATGACGAATCAAGCACGAATTCTCCAATGACGAAGACGGGCAACTCCCCACACTAACCCGAGGCGCAAGCCGAGGGAATGCGGCCGAAAGAAGAATAGAACACGGAAGCCACGGACAAGTCACGGTAAGAACACGGCAAGAATAGTAGCCCGAAGCGCAAGCGAGGGAAATGCGGCCGCAAGTTCTTAAAAAAGGGTGGCCCAGCCAGTTCCCCACAGAACTGGCTGGGTTGCGCAGCAACAAGATGCAGCGCCATCCGGTCTCAAAAACTCGCACGCTCAACCACCTCCAACCGCATGGCGCGGCATCTTGTCGCTAAAGCGACCCAACCAGTCGTCACCGACTGGTCGGGCCACCCAGGCCAAGAAATCTCGCTTGCAAAACGCACTGGCGTTTTGTATACTACACCCCTCAAGATGCGGGCGTCTGATCAACCGCCCAGCGTCCCTTTTTCTCTCCGCCTCGAGATCGGACCGAGGCCTCTTTTTTCCAAAGCGCGAAACTCTCGCCGGGATGGCCGTGCGCGCTTGTTTGAGGAAAACGCCAAATGCGAAAGGCCCGAATTCGGCGCCTCGGCGCCCTGCTGCGCGCGAAGCAAAAGAAAAAGAACAAAGACGCGAACAGCGTCTCGGCCAGCGAAGAGCTGGTCGAAGCGCAGTGGCTCGCCTGCATGATGATGTACCCGGAGCGCCTGAGCGAAGATGCGCTCCCGTTGCAAGTTTTCCGCGTCCCGTGTCATCGCGACATCTACTCGGCCCTCCTCGGGCTGCACCTCACTGGCGACGAAGATCGAGACGACCATCAGTTGCTCGCCGACCTCCTCACCTACGGCTACGACAAGCTGACCGCGTCAGCATTGATTCAAGCAGTGATGCACTCCGGCGGCGACCTGAACAACATTACCGACTACGCGGCGACCTTACGAAAACGGCTGACGCCGGAGCCGGTCGAATTGCCGCCGGATGGAGAAATCGTCCGTCTCGAACTGGGCGGCGGCAGTTCGTTTCGAACGCTCACCACGGAAGAACTGTTCGCCGAGCAACAGCCGCGCGAGTGGCTCTTAGCGAATCTCCTCACACGTAACGAACCAGCAGTCATCGTCGGCCCGAGCAAAACGCTGAAGAGCTCGCTCGCCGTCGATCTATGCGCGGCGCTCGCCAGCGGAGGAAAGTTTTTGAATCATTTCGCGGCCGAAAAGCCACTGCGCGTCGGCTTCGCGTGTAGCAGTAATCAACAGCAAACGCTGACCGATCTCACGCAGCGTTGGGGCGAAGCTCGTAAGTCGGCGCCGGCCACGGATAATCTGATGTGGCTACTGACCACCGACGATCCAGCCGATCCCGAGACCGTGGGGAAACTTCGCGATTGGATCACGAAGCACGAGTTAGAAGTGGTGGTGATCGATGCGATTCGTCTCTCGTCGACGGGGAAACGAAAGCAAGCCGAAGCGCTGCAGACGCTTGCGCAGTGTTGTCTCGATAACGGCGCCACGCCGATACTCTGCGTGCAAACTCGCAAGGAAATGAAGCCTGGCAAGTTGGAAGCTTCAATCCTCGCCGGCAATCTCGACTTCGCCCAGCAGTGGCTGTTGGTGAATCGCCGCCAAAGTTATGCGCCGGGGAGCGGAGAGCATCGCCTCTGGCTAGCGCTCGGCGGCTACGCCGGGCAAGGGGGCGAATGGGGCGTCGATGTCGACGAAGGAAGATTGACCAACGTAGGGCAGGCCGTGCCTGCCGAAATGGAGACGCTCGCAAGCAGAGCGGCCGAAATGGAGATGCTCGCAACAAGAGCGGCAGGCACGGCCTGCCCTACGACCAAGAACGGGCGAAGCTGGAAGACGATCGTGCATGAGGCGGATACGCTGCAAGATGAAGCGGAACGATTAAAGGACGCCGCGCTCGATCAACGAATGCGGTCCCGAATTCGCCTGGCGATGACCGACCTCGGCGAAGCGCATGCGACGAAGCTGCGGGTTCGCGAAAACTGCGGCATGAACGGCACGAAGTTCGCCCGCGGTTGGGACCGGATGGTTGCGGCGGGGGAGATTGAGAAGATCGTTGACGAGAAACGGTTTTACGATCCAAAGTATCGATTGATCCAATCGGCCCAAGAAAAAAAAGACGCGGTCGAGTCCACTCCTCTCGTAGGGTCCGCTGTGCGGACCATGGGAAGCGATAACAGATTGGCCAGGTCGATTGACGCGTCGGCGGTCCGCACAGCGGACCCTACGGGAGATGCGCTACGCGATGAAAAAAAATTGGGGGCTGCGGTCCAGTCGGTTGATTCTCGATGTGGGTCAATCGCGAGCTAGCGCGAGCGGGCGATCTTTGGCAATTCGATCTTGGCACTTGGCTTGCGGACGCATTCCCTCGGCTTGCGCCTCGGGCTAGTGTTTTGCTTCTTGCCGCTTTCCGCTCTCCGCTTTCCGCTTTTCTTCCCGACCGCTTTTCCCTCGCTTGCGCTGCGGGCTACTATGGGGCGCGCTTGCGCTGCGGGCTTACGAATGAACCGGTTCTTCGTCGCTTTCGGCGTCGGCCGGGTGCGAATCGCAGTGTTCGGCTTCGTGGCGGGGGCCTTTGCCGGTGCAGTCGGGCTTTGGATTGGTGCAGGCGTCGCAGATGGGGTTGCCGACTGAGTCTTTGAAGTTATTCAAGCCGCCGCAACTTCCCTTGATGCTGCGGTTGCTGAGAATGACGCCGATGGCCATCCCGGTGAGTGCGATGGCGAAGACGCCGACGGCGATCAAGATGGTGATTAGCACAGGTCACTCTCCAGCATTAGGCCACAACGACGTGCGGCGTACGACCGGCCCATCCTTGTCCCGGATCAGAAACAATACGGCCAACTTTTGCTCTTCGGCCCAATTGTATCCACGGTCCGGTCCCAAGACCATGAGCGTGGTCGCCAGGGCGTCGGCCGAACCGCAGTCTTGATGCAGCACGCTGACCGAAGCGAGCGTATGAGCCAGCGGACGCCCCGTCTTCGGGTCGATCGTGTGCGAAAAAGTCTGGCCGTCGACCTCGAAGAAATTGCGGTAATCGCCTGACGTGGCGAGCGATTGGTTCGACAGTTCAACCACCTCCTGGATCGCGCGGGCGCCAGGGATCGGCTTTTCGATCGCGATCCGCCAGGGGGAGCCATCCGGCTTTTGGCCAGCGGCGCGAACTTCGCCGCCGATCTCGACCATGTACGATTTGCGTCCCGACTCGGCGATCAGTTCGGCGATCTTATCGACGCCGTACCCTTTGGCGATCGCCGAGAGATCGACGTAAAGACCATCGACCGACTTTTTCAGGGCCGGCGGATCCAAGCGAACTTCAAGCTTGTCGTCGCCGATATTGGCCAGCGCCGCGGCGATCGCCTCATCGCTGGGAACTTGTTCGGGATGATGATCGGGGCCGAAGTTCCAGAGGTTGACCAGCGGTCCAACCGTAACGTCAAACGCGCCGCCGCTCTCGTGGTTGATCTGCTTGGCGAGTTGAACCACTTCGGCCAACTGCGGAGAGACCGGAAACCAATCGCCGGCTTTGCTTTGATTGAAGCGAGAGAGCTCCGAATCAGGGATATAGGTCGACATTTGCTGGTTGATTTCGACCAGCCGTTTGTCGATCTCCTGCTGCAGCGGCTTCGCGTCGAAGTCGCGGTCCGGCGGGATGAATTTGACCGAGTAGGTCGTCCCCATCGTCCGCCCCGTCACTTCGATCGGGGCGGGCGGTTGCAGACATCCGACCGCCAGGAGCAGCACCGCCGCTCCCAGGGTCATTTCGAGTTTTCGTTTAGCCGCCGAAGTCATCGTAGGCGATATTTTCTGGCGGAACGCCGAGGTCGTCGAGCATCTTGAAGACCGCCTGGTTCATCATCGGCGGACCGCACAAGTAGTACTCGATATCTTCCGGAGCCGGATGGTTCTTCAAGTACTCTTCGAGGAGCACCTGGTGAATGAAACCTTTGAGCCCGGTCCAGTTGTCTTCCGGCATCGCGTCCGAGAGAGCGATGTTGAACTTGAAGTTCGGGAACTCTTTTTCGATTTCGCGGAATTCGTCGACGTAGAACAATTCGCGAACGCTACGACCGCCGTACCAGTACGACACCTTGCGGTTGGTCTTGCGTTCTCGGAACAGTTCAAAGATGTGACTGCGGAGCGGAGCCATACCGGCGCCACCGCCGATGTAGACCATTTCGGCGTCGGTGTCTTTGATGAAGAACTCGCCGTAAGGACCCGAGATCGTCACCTTGTCGCCCGGCTTCTTGCTGAAGATGTAGCTGGAGGCCTTACCCGGCGGAGTTCCTTCGGGAGCTCGCGGCGGCGGCGAAGCGATACGGACGTTGAGCATGATGATGCCCTTTTCGCCCGGGTAGTTCGCCATCGAGTAAGCGCGAATGACCGGTTCGTCCACCTTGGAGACGTAGCGCCAAATGTTGAACTTGTCCCAGTCTTCGTGGTATTCGGGCTGAACGGCGAAGTCTTTGTAGGCGACTTCGTGCTTGGGGATTTCAATTTGGATGTAACCGCCCGCCTTGAAATCGACCTCTTCCCCTTCGGGAAGCTTCAGCTTGAATTCTTTGATGAAGGTCGCGACGTTGTCGTTGGAGATGACTTCGCATTCCCACTTCTTCGTTTCGAAGGCTTCGTGCGGGACTTCGATGTTCATGTCCTGCTTGACGGCGACCTGGCACGACAAGCGGTACCCTTCGCGGGCCTGCTGGTTGTTAATGTGCGACTTTTCGGTCGGCAGGATGTCGCCGCCGCCGGAGAGAACCTTCACCTTGCACTGAGCGCAGGTACCGCCGCCGCCGCAAGCGGACGACACGAAGATTCCCTGATCGGCGAGTGCGTTGAGCAGCTTGCCGCCAGCGGGAACGTGAACTTCTTTCTGTTCGTTAATCACGAGTTTCACGTCGCCAGCCGCGACGAGAACCGACTTGGCGGCGAGAATGATCGCCACCAAGAGGAGCACGACCAGCGTGAACATCGCGACGCCGACGAGGATCTGGATCATATTGGCTCGTCCTATTCGTTTCCGAATATTGGTTTGTATTCTCAGGAATTACAGCATGCCGCCGAACGACATGAACGCCAGGGCCATCAGCCCGGCCGTCAGGAACGTGATGCCCAGTCCTTTCAGACCGGCCGGCACGTCGCTGTACTTCAATTTTTCGCGAACGCCCGCCAACGAGCAAATCGCCAACGCCCAACCGACCCCGGCGAAGACGCCGTAGACGCAGCTTTGGGCGAAGTCATAGTCGCGTTCGACCATGAAGAGCGAACCGCCGAGGATCGCGCAGTTCACGGTGATCAGCGGCAGGAAGATCCCGAGCGCGTTGTACAACGGCGGGAAGTAACGATCGAGACCCATTTCCAGGATCTGCACGATCGCCGCGATGACGCCGATGTAAATGATGAGCCCGAGGAAGGTCAGGTCGGTATCAGCCAGGTCCGAGCTGAGCCAGGCCAGCGAACCTTTCTTCAGCAGATGCTGATAGATCAGGTTGTTGGCCGGGATGGTGATCGCCATCACCGCGATCACCGCGACGCCCAGACCGAGGGCGGTTTTCACATTTTTGGAAACGGCGAGAAACGTGCACATTCCCAGGAAGAAAGCGAGCGCCAGGTTTTCGCTGAAGACCGCTTTCAGAGCAATATTGACGTAGTCCATGGGTTAGCCCTCCGTCTCAACCTGGTCGGGACGGAACGTCCGCAAGACCCAAATGATGACGCCGATGATGAAAAACGCACTCGGCGGAAGCAGCATCAAGCCGTTCGGCGTGTACCAGCCGCCGTCCGAAACCTTGTGCAGAATCGTGAAGCCGAACAGCGTGCCCGAGCCGAACAGCTCGCGGAAGAACGCCACGACCAACAGAATCATGCTATAGCCGAGACCGTTGCCGATGCCGTCCAGGAAGCTCATGCCGGGCTCATGCTTCATCGCATAAGCTTCGGCGCGGCCCATCACGATGCAGTTCGTAATGATCAAACCGACGAACACCGACAGCTCTTTGCTGACGTTGAACGCGTAGGCTTTCAGGAACTGGTCGACGATGATCACGAGCGACGCGATGATCGTCATCTGCACGATAATGCGGATGCTGCTCGGGATGAACTTGCGAACCAGGCTGACGCTGAGGTTCGAGAAGCCGGTCACGATCGTCACGGCCAGGGCCATGGTGAGCGCTTTGTCGAGCTTCGAGGTCACCGCAAGGGCCGAGCAAATGCCGAGCACCTGCAAGGCGATCGGGTTATTGCTGAAGACCGGCGCGAGCAGAATGTCTTTTGCTGTATCTTTAGCCATTGAAGTCTCCCTTGCGAACCTTCGCCAAAAACGGACCGAAGCCGCCTGGGCCGAGCCAGTAGCGAACCATCGTGTCGACCCCTTTGGTCGTGATGGTGGCGCCCGACAGGCCGTCGATGTTGGTGTCGATGCCGGCGGTCTGGCCCGCCTTGGTGACGTGGACCAGGACGGTGCCGTCGTCATCAACCGCGGTGGTTCCCGGCCATTGGGCCTTCCACAATTGGTTATCGACTTCGCCGCCGAGACCCGGAGTTTCGCCGTGCGAGTAGTAAGTCAAACCCTTGATCGTCTTGGCGTCCCCTTCGAGAGCCAGGTAGCCCTTCATGGTCGACCAGAGACCCTTACCGTAGAACGGCAGCACGATCGCGCTGATCTTGCCGTCCTTCTTCAGGATGTAAACTTGCGAGTACTCTTCACGTTCTTTGATCTCGCCCAGCTTTTCGGCCGGAGGAGCGTCCGTCGGAATTTCTTCCATCTTCTGCTTCTTTTCGAGATTCTCGAGCGTGATCGGATCTTCTTTGCGATCGTCGACCCGTTCGCCGGTGTCGAGATCGATCACGATCGTTTCGACCTGCTTGTACAGTTCAGTCACCTCGGCGGCGCTGACCTGCTTGAACTTGCCTTCCTCGTCTTTGGGCAACGCATCGGCGGCAGCCAGAATGTTCTTCTGCTGGTCGAGCTTGATTTCGGCGTCCTGCGTCGGTTTCAGAAAAACCGCCGTGGCGGAAACCGCTACCGAGCAGACGATGCAAAGGACGGCGGCCACGAGGAACGTTCCGCCAACGCTATCACGATGTAGCATAGCGAGCCATCCTTCTGTTGATGTTTGCTTGAATCACAAAGTAGTCGATCAGCGGCGCCATCACGTTACCGAACAAGATGGCGAGCATGATCCCTTCCGGGAACGCGGGGTTGATGCCGCGAATCAAGATCGTCAGTACGCCGATCAAGATCCCGTAGAACCACTTACCTTTTTCCGTCATCGCGGCCGAAACCGGGTCGGTCGCCATGAAGACGCAACCGAACGCGAAGCCGCCGATCACCAGGTGCCACCACGGCGGCAAGGCGAACAGGGCTGAGGTTTCGATGCCGGACAGGCTGGCGAGATAGAACGCTCCGGAAGTTCCCACGGCGCCCAGGATGGTCGCCAGCATGATCTTCCACGAACCGACGCCGGTCATGATCAGGAACGCGGCGCCCAGCAGACAGGCGAGCGCTGAGGTTTCCCCCATCGAACCGCTGATCGTTCCGAGGAACGCGTCCATCCAGGTGATGCCATGACCATCGACCGTCTTCAAAACCGCGTCCAAACCGACGTCGAGCTTATCTTTGTTTTCGGCCAAAGCGCCCAAGGTGGTGGCGCCGCTGAAACCGTCGGCGGCGACCCAGACGTTACCAGTGATCTGGTTCGGATAAGCGAAGTAGAGGAACGCACGAGCGGTCAAAGCCGGATTCAAGAAGTTCTTGCCGGTGCCGCCGAACACTTCCTTACCAATCAACACGCCGAACGCGATACCAAGCCCGACTTGCCAGAGCGGCATGGTCGGCGGCAGCGTGAGCGGAAAGAGCATCCCGGTAACCAGGAACCCTTCGTTCACTTCGTGTCCGCGAATGATCCCGAAGGTCACTTCGATAATACCGCCGACCGTCATCGTGACGATGTAGATCGGCAGGAAGTAGATCGCGCCCAGGATGACGTTGGACAGGAAGCTGCTCGGGTCGTGGGTCATCCCCAGCCACGTAAAGAGGCTTTCCTGCCAGCTGTCGATCGCGGTTCCAGCTTCCGAATGGATGGCGGCGTTGGCTTGATAGCCGGTGTTCCACATCGCCATCAGGATGCACGGCGTCAAAGCGATGACGACGAACACCATCATTCGCTTCAGGTCGAGACCGTCGCGAACGTGGGTCGAGCCGTGCGTCACTTCGCCCGGCGTAAACAGGAACGTATCGCCCGCTTCGTAAAGCGGGTAAAGACGTTCGAACTTGCCGCCCTTATGGAACATCGGAGCGGCGCTATCGAGCAGATTGCGTAGAAACTTCATGATTACCCCTCGGCCTCAATGCGGGTCAGGTTCTTCCGCAGGGCGCTGCCGAAGTCGTGCTTGCCGGTATCGACGTAGGTGCAAAGCGCCAAGTCTTCTTCTTCCAATTCCAAAGCGCCCAGCGCCTGGGCCGATTCCATATCGTTGACGACCAGCGACTTCAGCAGCGCGGTCGGCTCGATATCGAGCGGCATTACTTTTTCATACATCCCGGTCGGAATGATCGCTCGATGGCTACCTTCGCTGCAGGTCGTAAAGTCGTACGACTTACCGCCGCCGGTCAAAGCCGACAGGAAGACCGGCTTTGTCGAGAACTTGCCGAAGCCGAGCGTGAGCCAACCCATGAAGTCGCGGTTGTTCCCTTCGACCAGAACCGAGATCTGGTTGTGGTAACGACCGAGGTAGGTGTTCGGATCGGCACAAGTGCGGCCGGCGAAGACCGAACCCGAAATCACGCGAAGCTCGCCAGCCTTCAACTGACCGGCGGTCAATTGCGTCAGGTCGGCGCCCAGCGTCGTTTCGATCAGTCGCGGCGAGCTGACCGCCGGACCAGCCAGCGACAAGATTCGCTTGACGTCCAAACGGCCGGTCTTGAACAGCGAGCCGATCGCCAACACGTCTTGGTAACCGATGTACCAGACGTAGCGATCGCGGCCAGCCGGATACAAGCAGTGGATGTGCGTGCCAGGCAGACCAGCCGGATGGGGACCGGAGAACTCGACGACTTCGGCGAACGGGAGATCGTCGCCCGGGATGTCGGCGCCAGGAGCGCGACAGACGAACATCGGGCCGTCAGTCAATTTGCTGAGAGCTTCGAGCCCAGCGGTGAACTCCGCCTTGCGCGGACCGATCACCGCCGCGGGATCAGCCGCCAGCGGGTTCGTGTCGATCGCCGTGACGAAGAGCGCCAGCGGAGTCGCCGTCGGCGAAGGAGTCTTGCCGTAAGGGCGTTGCCGCAACGCAGGCCAAAGCCCGGCGGCGACCATTCCGTCGGCCACCTGCTGACGGGTCAGCGACAACAGCGACTGATCGCCGTGCGAGGTGAATTCGACTTGGGCGTCCCCTTCTTTCTCGACGACGACCGACAGAAACCGACGCTTGGGGCCGCGATTGACCGCGACCACCTTGCCGGCTGCCGGCGACGTGAAGAGCACGCCGGGGTTCTTTTTGTCTTCAAACAGGGCCTGACCTTGTTTGACCGTGTCCCCTTCGGTGACGAGCATCGTCGGCCGCATGCCGATGTAGTCGTCTCCCAGAAGTGCGACGCGGCTCACTGATCCGGCCGACTCGATAGTCTGCTGAGGACGACCCGAAATCGGCAGGTCGAGCCCTCGTTTCAACGTAATAGTTCGTGGCATCCGCGGCTCCGAACGGGCAAATCTGGCCCTGGAAATTACTGCGTATCGCTGCGTCAAAGAGCGAGCAACTTCAGATTGTGAAAAGTTTCACAATGTAAATGACATGCAGGCCTGGGATATGTCGTTCAAATCGTCTGCGGCGAACTCAGGAAGCTGTGCGTTAAAATGCTCGCCGTGAAGAAGATGCCACCCCAGGCATGTCCGAAATTTGTCTCGCTATCTTCGAAATAATATCGGCTAAGGACTGAGTCGCAAGGGGAGAATTCCTCGCCCTACGTTTCCCGCAGGCATTTCCAGAGGACGCAACTCGCTGTTTGTAGCGACAACAAAAGGGCGCGGCGGACCGCAAAAGATACTTGGGAAAATACCGATCCGTTAAAAAACAACGACAAAAAGCTCTCTGCCGTAATCCAATTCCAACGCGATTACTCGTCCGCAGCTATTAATATTTTTTCATCTTGATGCAGCGCAGAAGATACAAGAACTCTTCTGGCGCCAATTGCTAATTGCCCCGCAATTTCTCCTCGCGTGGCGACCCCGCCCCCCGTAATCCACTCAATGCCTGGATATTGCGACGCAAGCTCACGGCACAAGGTCTCCGTCCCGGTCCCGCGCCCCTGCCCTACCTGAGCCAAGTCGAGGAGCACCATACGCCGCACCCCACATTCGATCGCATTCTCGGCGATTTCCTCGGCAGAAATCGCGCCGCCGACGATCCTCAAGGGACGTCCATGCCGCAGATCAAGACTGAACGTGGCCGCATCTCCCAGTTCACTGGCGACTTCCCGCAAGTCGGACCACCGCTCGAGCGTTTCGAGCCCCACGATCAGCGAGGCGAGATTCTCCGCCCCCAACGCCGCGATCGCTTCCCGACAAGCGGCCAGCGTCGCCAAGCCGGCGTCGAGATGTAGCCGCATTCCGCTGGCGGCGATCCTGCGCCAACAGTCAACCTGCGGGCTCCGCTCCACAATCGCGTCGAGATCGGCCACGTAGACGTCGGTAAACGAGAAGTGAGAGACCAGAGCCGCGGCGACCTCGCCGGGATCTGCACATCCGCACAACCGACTTTCAATCGGTCGATAACTATGCCGTACGCCGCCGATGCCGCGCACGACTTTCCCTCCCATCAGATCAATAACCGGCAAGATCGCCGATCTTAGCTCAGAACTTGAAGTCAATGGACTGATCGGAGTAGAGAGGCATGTGTCGGTAGTAGACCTCCAAGATCATCGCCGCCAGGCAGGTCGTGTAGAGCCTCCCGCCTTCCGCAATGTAGGGATCGTCGAATCGCCAACTTCCGGCGTCAAACAGGGCGTTCGACTGCGTCTTGATCAGGTAGTTGCTCAACTCGTCGTTCCACTTCGTCCAGTCGGGTCCGCCTTGATGCGCCATCACGTTCGTGGCGTAGTAGTTGTAATACATGTCGCGTTTGGACGGGCCTTCTTTCGCCAGAAACTTCGTTCCCCGCAGCAGTCGCCGATCATCCTTTTTCCATCCCAGATACATCCGCGAGAGCAACCCGATCGCCGTCGTCGACGGTTGCTTGCCAGGGCGTTGATAACCGTAGTTGGCGCCGCCGTCGGATTGAACGGTATCGAGAAAGTGCTCGGCCAAACCGATTCGCGGCGACGAAACCTGAAGCCCGCCGATCAACGCGCTCTTCAGCGCCATCAACTGCCAACCGAAGACCGAAGTATCTCCCGGCTCTCCCGGTTGATAACGCCAGCCGCCGCCAGAGTGTTGAGCGAACTCGATAAACTTCACCGCTTCCTGCGCTTCTTGCCGCAATTCGGGATCTTCGGTCATCGCATACGCTTCGCAGAGGGCGATCGCCGCCAAGCCGTGGCAATACATGCCGAACGGACTTTCGCCGGTCATGTCGCCTCCCTTGTTGCTGATCTTCATGTGCGTTCGCAGATAGTAGAGCCCGTTGGTGACCGTCTCTTGATAGGGACTCTCACGCAAATGGGTGTACCCTTTACCCAGAAACGGCAACAAAGCGAGGCCTGTCGCTCCCATCAGAGCTTTCGCTGATCCAGGATCCGTCGCGCGAGCGCCGAGCGGGCCGTTGCGATGATTGAAGTCCCAATGGCCATCTTCGTTTTGCTGCGCTGCGATCCAAGCCAACGCGCGTTCGACGGCGTCTTGAGTCGCCTGCGAACCGCCCCGCTGCTGCAACAGGCCGTCTTGATTGGCGGGATCACGACCGGCGAAACCGCCTGCTCCGGCCGGCGGCAGACTGGTCAGCGGCGCCGAGTCGGTGAACATGATCGCTGGCGGCGGAATCGCACTCATCGGCGTTTCCGACGGCGCCGTCTGCGCGAGCTGCTGCGCCAGTTCGTTAATCGCAAAGGTCGAGTCGTTGACGACTTCTCCTTGGATGTCGGCGACCTGCGGCTCCCACTTCGGGATCTCGGTGATCGGCACAACCGGGTCGGCCTCGCCGACGATAATCCCCACCGGTCCTTCGGAACGATCGTCCCGCAACACCCACAGCCCCAGCGCCAAGATCAGCACCATGTGAAACAGCAAGCTGCTCATCCAGCCGGCCGATCCTTTGAACCGCCGCGAAAGCCAGACGACGAGCGCACTCTCCTTCTTCTCCGCCTTCTTAGAAGCCGGAGTCTCGACGACGCTCGTCGATGCCGAAAGGATGCGCATCAGTCACTACATTCAGAACAACAGGCAAACGCCGCAAAATCGGCGCGCAGTACCACGTTTACCGACAACTATAGCTTGGCCGAAACGACGCGTTGCTCGCAAATGTTACGCAAAGAAAAGGGACGAAAAGGCCTGAGATCCCAGCCTTGCTGCCGTAACCCCGCACTTTGGCGGACGAACGAAAAAAGCCGCCCCCTGTTGGGAGCGGCTTTTCGGTTACGCAATTTGTCGCCCTCGCGATTACAGCGGGAAGTCTTCTTCCGAGGCGGTGTTCTTGTAGATCGGCAGGTGGCGGTAGTAAACCTCCAGCGTCAACAGCGACAATGAGGTGTTGTAGAGGCGGCCCCCTTTGTCGGCGTGTCCGCCGGCGAAGTGCCAGCTACCGGCTTCTGGCTGCCCCTGCTTCACTTGCGAGTTGATCAGAAAGTCGCGCTGCTTCACGTTCCACGCGTCCCACTTCGGACCGCCATAGTGACGCATGACCTGAGTCGCGTAGTAGTTGTAATACATGTTGGAGTTGTTGCCGAGCGACGGACCGGTCTTCGCCAGGTACTCGACCCCCTTCTCCAGCGCCGGATTGTCTTTCTTCCAGCCCAGATACATGCGGCACAGCAAACCAACAGCGGTGGTCGCCTGACCGGCGCCTGGATCGACGTACCCGTACTTGGCGCCCCCGTCGCTTTGCACCTGATCGAGGAACTTCATCGAGCCGGCGATCGTGTTGCGCGGAACTTCCAAGTAGCCCATATGACCGCTCTTCAGCGCCATCAGCTGCCAACCGACAACCGAGGTGTCGCCCGCTTGTCGCGGCTGATAACGCCACCCCCCCCCAACAGGGTCTTGGGCCGAGACGATGTAGTTCAGCGAAGCCTGAGCCGGGGCGGCCAGGTCCTTATCCTGCGTCATCGCGTACGCTTCGCACAGCGCGATCGAGCCGAGCCCGTGCGAGTACATGTTTCCTTGCGATTCGACCAGACTTCCTTCGCGTCCGCGGACCTGCATCAAGCGAACCAGCGCGGTCAAACCGGCGCCAACTTGCTTTTTGTACTTGCCTTCTTTGTGGGTGTGACCCGAGCCCAGGAACGGCAACAACCCCATTGCGGTCGCCGCACGCGGCGAATTGCTGAATTCGCCAAAGTTCTTCGATTCGGCCGGTTTCTTGGCGCCGCGGCGATGATCGAAATTCCAGGTCCCGTCCGGCAACTGGTGATCGGCGATCCACTGAATGCCAAAGACGACCGCCGCTTCGCTACCGCCGTTGCCGCCACCTTCGGTCAGCATCTTGGTACGCTGCGCTTGACCGCGGCCGCTGGTGCCGTTGCCGGTTTGCCCAGCATCGCTGGTCATCATATCGGTAAACGGAGCAGTCTGATCGGCAAAGTCGACTAGGTCCATTTGCGTCGGCGCCGCTTCCAATTCCTGGAAGTCGGAGATGATGTTCTCTTCGGAGATGACCGCTTCTTCCATCTGCTCTGGCGGCTTGTCGAAGTCGAGCTTCATCTCGTCGACCGGCTCAAACTCCTGCATCTCGAATTCTTCGATCTCTTCCGCGTCGGCCGTATCGTCGACAATGATGTCCCGCTTCTGGTTCGATCGCTGCGCAACCGGCAGCAAAACCAGGATCAGGATCAGCAGGAAGTGGACGACCAAGCTGACCAGCCACGAGGGAACCGCGGTGAGCAGGATGAAACGGCTGCTTACGCCCGAACGGACCTCTTCGTCATGATCCGGTTCGATGTCATTTTGGGGAGGATTGGGAGTCGCCATATCAGTTACCTTCGCTCCGCAACGCCGCGCGGAATCAGTCCTTGAAGGGAGAAAAGAAAGGTCGAAAGCAGATTTGCCGCAGGGAAAAGCAGCTGTCAGCAAAAAATACTGACGCTGATCATTACATCATTAAATGAATCTTAGAGGGAATCAACTGCCGCCAAACCCCCTAAGAGGGGAAATTTCGCCAACAATCCTCTTATGGAGACATTCGTTTCCACCCTGTGCGAATATTCCACGACTCCTTAGCGATTTTCAATTTGATATGTACTCACCGCGATTGGTCGCCATTTGGGCGGAAAGGGACTAGCGGGCCTCCGGTCCGATTCGCTATATTGCGGGATTCCAACACATAAGCTAGGCATCGTCCTAATTCACTCAAAGCTGTCCTGGGACCCGGCGTCATGGCCAAAAAGAGCAAAAAAGCGGAAACCGTCTTCCTCGTCTGCGAAGAATCGGGCGACTACAACTACACCCTGAAGCGTAAGCCGGGGGGCGAAAAGCTGAAGCTGAAGAAGTATTGCCCCCGTCTGCGCAAGCACACCTGGCACAACGAAAAGAAGAAGTAGTCTCGGCCGATCGCCGCGACTTGCTGGCCTCCGACCGCCGCATCTGCGGCGGTTCGTTGATTTTTGGGCCGAAATGCGTCAGACTCACGTCCGTTTCGATCCCTTCGCCACGGACTGGAGTTTTCTTCCGCGATGGAAAAGCGCTGGCGCATCTACCCGCACGACGCCGCTCGAATTCGGCAACTCGAGGCAACCGCCGGGGTGCCGGCGGTCGTCGCCCAGCTTCTTTTGAGCCGCGGTCTGTCGGACCCAAGCGCCATCCGCGGTTTCCTGGAAGCGAAATTCTCGGACCTGCGCGACCCGGAACTGCTGCCCGGCGTCACCGCCGCCGTCGAGCGGATCTATGACGCCGTCCAGTCCAAACGCCGCATCACCGTCTACGGCGACTACGACGCCGACGGAATCACCTCGTCCGCCATCCTTTACCGCTGCCTGCAAATCCTGGGCGCCGACGTCGGCTATTACGTCCCCAGTCGATTTGACGAAGGGTATGGCCTGAACAGCGAAGCGGTCGAGAAGCTGGTCGAGCGCGGGACCAAGCTGCTGATCACGGTCGACTGCGGCATCGCGAGCGTCAAAGAGGCGGAAGTCGCCAAAGAGCTCGGCCTGGAGCTGATCATCACCGACCACCACGAGATGGCGGACCGGCTTCCCGAAGCGGCCGCGATCGTCCATCCGCGACTTCCCGGCACGAACTATCCCTTTGGCGGGCTCTGCGGCGCCGGCGTCGCCTTCAAACTTGCCTGGGCGCTTTGCCAAAAGGCGAGCAACGCCAAGCGCGTGACCGATCGCCTTCGCAACTTCCTGCTAACCGCCGTTGGCCTCGCTTCGATCGGCACCGTCGCCGACGTCGTGCCGCTGGTCGACGAGAACCGCCTGATCGTTCGTCACGGGCTGAACTGCCTGCGCGAATACCCAGTCGCCGGGATCGAAGCGCTGCTGGAAGTCGCCAAGCTCGGGGACAAACAGCAGCTGACCAGCGAAGATATCGGCTTCACGATCGGCCCCCGCCTGAACGCCGCCGGGCGACTCGGCCAGGCCCAACTCGCCATCGAACTGCTGACGACCGACTCTCGCGAACGGGCCCAGGCCCTCGCCGAGTACATTCACCAGCTGAACGACAGCCGCGGCAGCTTGGAGCGAAGCATCTATCTCGCCGCTTCCAAGCAGGCCAAGGAAGAGTTTGATCCGGTCAACGATCCGGCGCTTGTCCTGGCTGGTCATGGCTGGCACGTCGGCGTGAT
The DNA here is from genome assembly GCF_020966755.1 of Blastopirellula sediminis. Lineage (NCBI taxonomy): Bacteria > Pseudomonadati > Planctomycetota > Planctomycetia > Pirellulales > Pirellulaceae > Blastopirellula > Blastopirellula sediminis. The sequence continues at coordinate 2,681,698 of NZ_JAJKFT010000010.1, read as the reverse complement.
CGGCATCGTCGCCGGTCGCCTGGCCGACAAATTCAATCGCCCGGTCGTGCTGATCGCGCTCGACCAGGCCGGCGTCAAACCCGGGGTCGGCTCGGCTCGCAGCGCGTGCGGACTGAATTTGCACGAAGCGCTGAAGTCGTGCGAGCACCATTTGCTCGGCTGCGGCGGGCACGCGGCTGCGGCCGGTTTGCAGATCATGCCTGACAAGATCGAAGCGTTTCGGGCGGAGTTCGTCGAGTACGCGGCGGCGGAAGTGACCGACGAGTCGCAAGTCGCCGAACTGACGATCGACGCCGAAGCCCCGATCAGCCAGCTGACCTACAAAACAGTCAACCAGATCGAAATGCTCGCCCCCTTTGGTGAAGGGAATCGTCGCCCCATCATGTGCGCCAGCGGCGCCAAGTTGGTCGACAAACCGAAGCGAATCGGCGGGGGCGAACGCCACCTTTCGGTCCATTTGGAACATCACGGCGTCCGCATCCGGGGCGTCGCCTTCGGCCAAGGAGACTGGGCCGAACCGCTGAGCAAGCACGAGGGACTGCTCGACATCGCCTTCCAGCCGGTCATCAACAACTTCCGGGGCCGAAACAACGTCGAGCTCCAGCTGGTCGACTGGAAACCGCACGCCGGCGACACGCCGCCAACGTAGCGCAAACGCCCGACACGCCGCGGCGATATTCCCACAACTCGGCCAAAATGACCGAGAAACGGAGTGACGCCGGAAGTCGTTTTCTCGCGGCAGGTTACGCTCCCAATTTTTCTGCGAACCGCCGCCGCCAGAAGCGCCTCCTGCTATTGACGCTCAGGCATCGGACATCTATAAACGGACTTTCGACCTGGGGGATTTATCCCAAACAGGTAAACATCGGGGCGTGGCTCAGCCTGGTAGAGCGCTGCGTTCGGGACGCAGAGGTCGCACGTTCAAATCGTGTCGCCCCGACTTTTTAAAGCCTTGCAGGCCAATCGCCTGCGAGGCTTTTTTCTTTTCTACATTGCTGGCAAGCCAATCCGCCCCCTTCGCCTCACTAAGGCTTAGGAAGAGCAAGAAACGCAATGCACGACGGATTCCCAACCGGCGCGTAGTGGCCGGTGAATTTGAGCTGTCCGGTTTCGCGGTTCACTTGGAACACAGTCACGTGATCCGCTCGCTGATTGCAGCAGTAGAGAAACTTGCCGGTCGGGTCAAAGTTGAAGCTCCGTGGGTAGTCGCCGCGCGTCCACTCGTCGGCGACGTGCGTTAGCTCGCCGTCGCTTCCGACCGCGAAGATGCCGATGCTGTCGTGCAGTCGATTGCCGGCGTAGACGAACTTGCCGTCTTGCGAAACGAGAATCTCCGAGCAGAAGTTGCTGCCGGCGAAGTGCGGCGGCAGTGTCGAGATCGTCTTCCGCTCTGACAAGCGGCCCTTCTCCGCGTCGTAATCGAACAGCACGATGGTCGAGCCTTCTTCCTGAATGGAGTAGAACCACTGACCATTGGGATGAAAGTAGAAGTGCCGCGGGCCATCGCCTGGCGGCAACGAAACGGTTGCCGGATCATTCGCGATCAGTTTTCCGTGGGCCGCGTCAAACTTCCAGATGTAGATCAGATCCAATCCCAGATCGACATGCAGGACGTAACGCCCTGCCGGATCGGACTCAATCATGTGGGCGTGCGTGCGATCGTGCCCGCTGATCGCGAAACTTCCTGGCGGCGCATGAACCGCTTTGGTCGGGCCAATCTCGCCGGCGTCATTCTTGACGTCGGTTGGATTTCCAAGCCGCCCGTCTTCCAGAATCGGCAGCACGGCGACCGAACCGCCGAAGTAGTTGGCGACGAAGAGAAACTTACCCGAGGGATGCAGGCTCACGTAGGTCGGACCAGCGCCGCCAGATCGCACCGTGTTGAGCAACTTCAAGCTGCCGCTGGCCGGATCGATGGCGAACGCACTCACCGTTCCCTCTTTGTCGTCGCCGACGCGATCGGTTTCATTGGCCGAGTAAAGACGCGTCCCAGCCGCATTGATCGTCAGGCAACTGGGGCTGGTTCCCATTTCATATTCGAACTCCGCCTTCAGCGCTCCCGTTTCGCGGTTCACTCGAAAGGCGTGAATCCCGCGGCCGTTGCCCGGCGGAAGATCAACCTGCGTCTTCAAGACATCTTTGAGCGGCGAACTGAAGGTGCCGACATAGGCCATCAGCGGCCCTTCGGCGCCTTCGGCGCCTTCGGCGGCAAACAACGGGCCAGTCAGTTGGCTCGCGCCGGCGATCGCGATGCTGTAAGTCAGGAAGGTACGTCGAGACGGATGCTGGAACGTCATGTTTACTGGCGCTTTCGAGATAGGAAACGGCGAGGGGAGGATGGTAGGCGAGATGGAGGGATCCGTCGCGCTGGCTTGAGCAGTCAGTCGCGACTTTGTTCCATTTAACCATAGCATCCCGCCCCGTGCAGGATTCTCTGCCTGAAAAGTTCGTTGCCGCTCAAATGGGGGAAACTTAAAATCGACGACGATTTGCGATTTTGGAGGCGAACTTGGCGGCTCGTACGCATGTCCCAGGTCTGCCGCAACTTGCCGCCCTGGCAAAGGAGGCATGTTTGTTATTCCGACGATCTGGCAATCACTCGACCTCAAAGCCCCTTATGAACTGGCTGCAACTAACATCGGGACAAGGCCCCGTCGAGTGCCAGCGATTTGTCGCGCACCTCGCCGAGGAGATCCTGCGCGATGCGGCGGCGCATGATCTGGATGGAGGCCTGATCGGCAGCGGCGTAGGTGAACGGCGCGATACGCTATTGTCAGCGCTGCTCAGCCTGGAAGGAGAAAACCTGCCCCTCTTCGTCGATCGTTGGGTTGGAACGCACAAGTGGATCTGCCCCAGTCCCTATCGCGCGAATCACAAACGAAAAAACTGGTACGCCGGCGTACGGAACATCGCCCCGCCGGAGACGCCTGCATGGTCCCCCAGTGAGTTGCGAATCGACACGATGCGCAGTTCCGGTCCCGGCGGACAGCATGTAAACAAAACCAGCTCGGCCGTTCGCATCACGCATTTGCCCAGCGGCATTTCAGTCGTCGCCCAGGAAGAACGATCGCAACATCGTAACCGAGCGCTGGCGTTCGCCCGATTGGCGAAGATCTTCGAGCAAGCCGAGCAAGGCGCCGCCGACGAAAAGCAGAAAGAGTTGTGGTCGGAACATTGGAGCCTGGAACGCGGCAACGAAGTCCGGATCTACCGGGGGCCTAATTTTACGCTCGACTAGACTTTAGACGATCGACAGGATCGACCATTCGCAGCAGCAAGATTGGCTCTTCTCAATTTCCCAGAAGCTGCGACGCCCCCCTGGGCGAGGTTTGCTCAAACTCTCAACGACACGAACTGCGCGGATGCCTGCCTGCAGGCGAAAGGAGCCGCCCGTCGCTCCACTCGCCCTGGATGCAATAATTCAAATAGAGGCTGAATGGCAAGTCATTTGGCCGGCGTGATTCCGGCAAGCGAGGTGTCGCATGTTTCCTCGAATTCTTTTGTTGGCGTCTATTCTGACATTCGCGTTGTGTGCGGTGGTAAATGGCCAGAGACTACTGCTGACAAATGAACCAACTCTGCAAGGTCGGTTGCTGTCGCCCACCAATCCCTGGGGAACCTCGCGTCAGCCAAGTCAAGCCGCGTCAGGCTCTTCGCAATCAATTCCCCCAGGAATGCAAGGCCCGCGGGGAATCGCCCCGCAAGACGTCCAGCGAATGCTGGAAAGTTTTTTACCGTCGCCGAACGTCCCTGTTCGCGACGACGCTTCGAACCGTACGTTCGGGGAGCCTCGCCGGACCTATCCGATTCAATCCGCCCCCTCACGCGTCAGCACCGCGTCATCGCAACGTGTCGCGCTAACGCGCGAACAATTCGCAGAACTTTCGCCGCAACGGCAGCGACGCTTGTTGCTAATCGCGGTACTGAGTCTGGAAAACGATTTGGAAACGATACGCGGCGGCGAAGGTTGGCGCAATTACTTGGCGACGGCGCCTTTGCAGAGCGCCATCGCGTGCCAAGGTCTTGAAGCGCCATCCCTGGCGACGCGGCGACTGCTGAATGAGATCGCATTGCGATTCGAGGAGACGGCTCGCAACCCCAACTATCGAACCGTAACCGCGTCGTGGGAATTTCAGACGCTCCGCAACGGTCTACCCGAGTATGCCGAGGATCGGGTCGCACGCCAGAAAGCACGCGTCGCTGCCAGCGTCGTGCGGTTGGTCGACGCGCTGGAGCGTACGAAGCAAGCCGCCGGCTGGATGAAGTATTTGCAACTTGATGACCTGCAAAAGATCGCCCAATCGAAAGAGGAGCTTAGTCCCGCCGATCACGACATCTTGAGAAAGATTGCCGAGCGGATGAAGGAGGTCGACGAAGACTCGAAATATCACGTTATTTCCAGCATGACAGGCTTTGCCGCGACGCGAGGCGCCCTGGGGAAGTTGACGGTCCTACCCGCTGACGCTCCAGATCCAAAGTCCGCCCAAGGCGTGCTGAAGCTTGCCGACTCCGATTCGGCGCAAGGAGTAAAACGCTTGACGGACTCCAAGTCAGCCCAAGGAGTGGTGCGTCTGGTAGATCGTAAAACGATTCGAGAAAAGATCGAGGGTCTGCTGGGCGACTTGGACAAAGAGCACCGCGAGCGCGTGCAGGAAGTCATTGAGGGACTTTTCCGGGACAGCTCGCAAGCGGAAGAGGTCATCCTGCTGCAATTCCAAGAAGAGCCGAAGCCGGCCGAAACGACGCTCATGCCCCTTGAGAATGAGCCGGAACCTGCGAAAACAACGCTGCTGCCTCTCGAAGCCAATAGGACCGATAAGAACGGCTCGAGGGAAGACGACAAAGACTGAGCGACTTCGCTCGACTTGCGTCTAACCAACCGGCGCAACGCACTCGGCCGAATCATTCCGCGGTGAGTTCACCTTTGTGCTGACGCGATCAATTTCAAAGAACTCTTCATCGGCGAGCGGCTCGATCATCGCTTGTAGCTTTTGCTTGTCTTCAAACTCGGGATCGAGCCAGAGGTCCCACTCCTCTTCGCCCAGGATCAGCGGCATGCGATCATGAATCGGCGCTGACTGCGCGTTGGCGGCGGTGGTGATGATGGTGAAGGTTCGCCATGGCTTCGTTTCGCCTTTGATCTCGCCGGTCCACTCTTCCCACAGTCCCGCCATGGCGAACGGTTGGTCGTCGGCTTGGTGAAAGAAGCAAGGCAGCTTCGCGGTCCCTTCCTTTTTCCATTCGTAGTAACCGTCGGCCGGGACCAGGCAGCGGCGACGTTTGAACGCCGCGCGGAACGACGGCTTCTCGGCGACCGTTTCACCCCGGGCGTTGATCATGCGAGCGCCGATCGACGCCTCTTTCGCCCAGCTCGGTATCAGTCCCCAGCGAAGCGGCTGCACGGTTCGCTCCCCTTCCTCGAACAACAGGACCGGGGCGGTTTGCGTGGGGGCGATGTTGTAGCGCGGCTCCCACTCGAAATCGGCCGTTTCGACCGCGAATTGATCCAGGACCCGGTTCAGGCGACTTCGCAGCGTGTACCGTCCGCACATTTTCTAACTCGTTTCGCATTCAAGAGTTGATGCCCGACTTTTCCATCTTGGAAAATCAGCCGGTTGACGAATAGTGAACATCTGTATATGTTCAATGGCGAGGTCACAACCATGATGGACATGCCCACCGAAACGCGTCTGGAAACGATCGCCCAACTGCAGCGGCAGATTGGGGTTTGCGAACGTGGAGCGTGGGGCGCCGCTGAAGTAGTTTCGACCGGATGTACGGCGGTTGATCAACTTTTACCAGGCGGGGGAGTCCGACGAGGCGGTCTGATCGAATGGATTGCTCAGACGCATGGCGGCGGCGCCGGGACCTTGTCGCTGATCGCAGCCCGCCAGGTTTGCCCGGCCGAAAAAACGGTGGTGATCATCGACGCCGAGCGACGAATTGCGCCGGCGGCGCTGGCCAATTTAGGTTTCGATCTGTCGAAAGTATGGATCGTGCGTCCTCAAACGAAGCAGGAGGCTTGGTGGACAGGCGAAGAAGCGCTGCGTTGTGCGGCGGTCGGTCTCGTATGGGCCGATATCCAACATTTACCGACCACGCAATTTCGCCGTTGGCAGCTAGCGGTCGAAGCGTCGCAGGGAGTCGGTTTTCTCTTGCGCCCCGAATTGGCGCTGCGCCACACCTCCTGGGCCGACGCCCGGTTGTTGGTCCGCAGCGTCAGGTCGCGCGACGCCTCTCCAACTTACCAGGTGGAAAGCGTCTACAGTCAGGGACGAACTTCACGCTCCAAGGCTGGCGTTCAGATCAACCGATTTACGGGGATGGTGCATGAATCGGCCAGCCTCCTCTCCACTAACCCCCACGCGACGAATCCTTTGTCTCTGGTTTCCTGAGTGGCCGGTCCAGCGGTTGATCGCCGCGCAGCCGGAGCTTGCCACTTCGCTGGTGATCGTCGCCAGCGAAAACCACCGAGGCCAGTTCGTCTATGCCTGCAATCGGATCGCCCGGCAACGCGGCGTCCGCCGCGGCATGCCGATATCGGAAGCCCGGTCTCTCGCGCAGCGGAGCGATCGCCTAGCCATTGAGCCGTGGCAAGCCGACGCCGACCGGCAGAGCTTGCAACAAGTCGCGTTGTGGTGCGAACGCTTCAGCTTTTGCGTCGGCCTGGAAGAGGAGGAAGCGCCGGAGTGTTTGCTGCTGGACGTCACCGGCATCGCGCACTTTTTTGACGACGAGGCGTCGCTGGCCCTGCAGCTGCGTCATGCGCTGCAAAAGCGCCGCCTGGAAGGACGCATCGCGATCGCCGATTCGCTGGGTCGCGCTTGGGGCGCCGCTCATTGCTTGGCGCATGCCGATCGCGAAGCGGTGATCGCTGCAGGACAATCGCTCGATCAACTGCCGCTCCCGGCGCTCCGTTTGCCGGAAACGGCGCTAACGAAGCTGCAACGTCTCGGCATCTATACAATCGGCGAGTTACGCGGGCTCGATCGCGCTTCGCTCGCCAAGCGTTTCGGTACGCAGGTCTTGTTGCGACTCGATCAGTGGAGCGGCCAACTGCCGGAGTTGATCACTCCCTGCCGCCCTCTTCCCAAGTTTCAGGTGGAGCGCCGCCTGGAAGTTGGAATCACGCAAACGGCGGCGATCGAGCGGATTTGGACGTCGCTGCTGACGCGGCTCCTCCACATGCTACGTCCCCGGCATCTGGGGCTGCAGGGGATTTTGTTTCTCGCGCTGCAGGAAGATCGTCGCCGCTGGGAAAAGTCGCTGCGCCTTTGTGCGGCGACCGCGGATGAGCGGCACTTGCAAGAGTTGTTGCGACTGAAGCTGGAAACGTGGCGACTGACGGCGCCGCTGGTAGAGATGTCGCTTACAGCGCTCGACGTTACGCCGCTGGCCGCCGCGCAGCAAGATTGGCTACGGGGAGAATCGCAAGACGATGCGCGGCAATTGTCGACGCTGATCAATCGGCTCAGCAGTCGCTTGGGAGAAGAGTTGGTGTCGCGGGCTCGGCTCCTGCCTGATCCGGTGCCGGAATACTCGACCGGCGATTGCAGTTTGCAGGAACAAGAGGCGATCGCTACCGCCCCTTTCGTGCAACCGTTTCAACCGCTCGATCGTCCCACGGCATTATTTCGCGAACCTCGTCCGCTCGACGTCGTAGCAGTTCTGCCGGATGGTCCGCCGAGCGTTCTCTTCTGGAAGCATCTGCGGTTCGACGTCGCCGATTGTTGGGGGCCGGAGCGGATCGAATCGCGGTGGTGGCGGCAAGCGTACGTCCGCCGCGATTACTACTGGATCGAAACGACCGGCGGAGCGCGACTCTGGATCTTCCGGCGTTTGCAGGATGCACGTTGGTTCTGGCAAGGAGAATTGCTGTAGCGATGCAATACGCCGAGCTTCATTGCCGCACCAACTTTTCCTTCCTCGAAGCGGCGTCCCATCCCGACGAACTGGTCGCGACGGCGCAAGAATTGGGATACTCCGCCCTGGCGATCGCCGATCGCAACACCTTGGCCGGAGTGGTCCGGGCCAACACCGCCGCCAAAGAGCATGGCTTAAAAATCTTGATCGGCAGCGAGATCGTGCCGCTCGACGGTCCGCCGGTTGTGTTGTGGGCGAAAAACCGGAGCGGCTACGCCAATCTTTGCCGGCTGATCACCCTTGGGCGACGTCGTGCGCCGAAAGGAGAATGTCAGCTCACGCTCGAGGATCTCGCTGCTCACACCGACGGTTTACTGGCCGGCGTCGTCCCTCCCGCCGAACACGAACATCTTTCCCCCGACGATCTACTCCGCTATCGCGACATCTTCGGCTCGTCCGCCTATCTGCTGGCCCAACTCTTTCGCGGTCCGCATGATCAAGATCGGATCGATTGGCTCATGCAACTTTCGCAGCAAGCGGACCTGCCGCTGGTCGCCGCCGGAGGCGCCCTCTTTCATTCGCCGCAGCGGAAACCGCTCCATGACGTGCTGACCGCGATTCGTTACCGGACTACCGTCGCCTTGGCAGGCCAATACTTGCAAACCAGCGGCGAGCGTCATTTACGCAGCCGCGACACGATCGCGCAGCTCTTCACTCGTCTGCCGCACGCCGTGGAACGGACGCTCGAAATTGCGGACGCTTGTACGTTTCGACTTGATGAGCTGCGCTACGAATACCCGGAAGAGCTTGCGCCCCCTGGCATGACGCCGATCGAGCATCTGCGACAATTGACCAGGGAAGGCGCCGAGCGACGCTATCCCGATGGCGTTCCCGAGAAAGTCCGCGGCCTGATCAATCACGAACTGCAACTGATTGAAGAGCTGCGCTACGAACCTTATTTTCTGACCGTCTGGGATTTGATGCGGTACGCGCGGTCGCGCGGCATCCTGTGCCAGGGACGCGGTTCGGCCGCCAACTCGGCGGTCTGCTTTTGCATCGGCGTGACCGAGGTCGATCCCGATCGGATCAATGTGCTGTTCGAGCGGTTCATCAGTCGCGAACGAGACGAGGCGCCAGACATTGACGTCGACTTCGAGCATGAGCGCCGCGAAGAGGTGCTGCAGTACGTCTATGAAAAATATGGTCGCGATCGGGCCGGCATCACCGCCGTGACGATCACCTATCGCCCCCGCTCGGCAATTCGGGACGTCGGCAAGGCGCTCGGGCTGTCGCTCGACCTGGTCGATCGCTTGGCGAAGAACGCCGATCACTATCGTGCGGCGACCGACTTTCAGCAGCGGTGCAAAGAGGCGGGCCTCGACGGGCGAAGCGAAGTGGGCCAGCAGTTTCTTTACTTGGTGCAGCAGTTGATCGGCTTTCCACGGCATCTGTCGCAACATACCGGCGGCATGGTGATCACCCGCGGTCCGCTGCATGATCTGGTTCCAATCGAAAACGCCGCGATGGAAGGGCGAACGGTGGTCGAGTGGAACAAGGATGACCTCGACGATCTTGGCATTTTGAAAGTCGATTGCCTCGCGCTTGGCATGCTGACGGCGATTCGCAAATGCTTCACGCTGATCGAAGGAACGACCGGGCGGCAATATACGCTCGCCAACGTACCGGCCGAAGATCCGCAAGTTTATGACATGATCTGCCGCGCCGACACGATCGGCGTCTTTCAGATCGAATCGCGCGCGCAGATGTCGATGCTGCCGCGACTGCGACCACGCGAGTTTTACGATTTGGTGATCGAAGTCGCCATCGTTCGTCCCGGGCCGATCCAAGGGGACATGGTGCATCCTTATCTCCGGCGGCGATCGGGCGAAGAAGCGCCGGACTATCCCAATCCCGCGATCCAGGCGGTCCTTGAGAAAACGCTCGGCGTGCCTCTCTTTCAGGAACAGTGCATGCAGTTGGCGATCGTCGCGGCCGGGTTCACGCCGGGGGAAGCGGATCAGCTGCGCCGCGCGATGGGCGCCTGGCGACGTCCTGGCGTGATTGATCAGTTTCGTAAAAAGTTGATCGACGGGATGGCCGAGCATGGCCTGACCGGCGACTTCGCCGAGCGGGTCTTTCTTCAGATCCGCGGTTTCGGCGAATATGGTTTTCCCGAGTCGCATGCCGCCAGCTTCGCGCTGCTGGTTTACGTCAGTGCCTGGCTCAAGCGTCATTACCCGGCGCATTTCTGCGCGGCCGTGATCAACAGCCAGCCAATGGGCTTTTATGCGCCGGCGCAACTGATTCAAGATGCCCGCAACCATGAGGTCGCCATCCTGCCGATCGACGTGAATCATAGCGACTGGGACTGCACGATCGAGCAAGGCGCGTTACGACTCGGCATGCGGATGATCGGCGGTCTGCAGCAAGGAGCGGCAGTTGCAATTTCGGCCGCTCGCCAGGCAGGAGAGTTCCGCTCGCTAACTGATTTCGCACGACGAACGGCGCTGCCGCAAGCGCAGATCCTGCAACTGGCCGAAGCCGATGCGCTCCGCAGCTTGAACGACGTTCGCCGTGATGCGTTATGGGGCGCACTTGGCGTCGAACCGCGAATGCGGCAAAAGACGTTGTTCGATGACGTGGCGCCGCCGACCGAACCCATTGCCCGCTTACCGCAGATGTCGCCGGAAGAAGAAGTGCACGCCGACTATCGGACGACCGGGCTCTCGCTGCGCGCTCATCCGCTATCGTTTCATCGCGAAGGGCTCAACGAACTGGGAATCGTGTCCACGGCGGAACTGGCCCGCCTGCCGAATAACGCAGCGGTCAAAGTCGCCGGCATCGTGCTACTGCGGCAACGTCCCAGCACCGCCAAAGGGATCACCTTCGTCACGATCGAAGACGAAACCGGCGTCGCCAACCTGGTGGTGCACTACAAAACGTGGGAACGCTTCCGGCAGATCACTCGGCATTCGCAGGCCTGGATCGTGCATGGCAAAGTCGAAACCAAAGACAGCGTGATCCACGTCTTGGTCCGCCGTTTGGAGGATATGACGGTCCGTCTGCGGGCGCTGCCGGTGAAATCTCGCGATTTTCGTTAGCCGGAAGCGATGCGACGCCCCGTCCGTCCTGGTAAAAAGTAGATAGCCCCGCCGCACTGCGAGCGAAGAATCAAACGCCCGTAAGATCGCACGCGGATCGGAGCTATCTCGCCCCGCACATCGAAGGAGCAATCATGACCCGCAAGAAAGCCTCCGAGTTTCGCCAGGAAGTTCTCGACTTGTACGACGACTACGCACACGGGCGACTTTCGCGTCGCGACTACGTGCGCAAGTTGGGCGCGTTCGCCGTCGGCGGCCTGACGGTCGAAGCGCTGATGTCAGGCTTGTCTCCCAACTACGCATGGGCTGAAGAAGTCAAACCGGACGATCCGCGAATCAAGACCGAAATGGTCTCGTACGAATCGAAGGACGGGGGCGGTACGATCAAAGGGTTGCTCGCCAAGCCGAGCGCCGGAACGAAATTCCCCGCGGTGCTGGTGATCCACGAAAACCGCGGCCTCAATCCGTATATCGCAGACGTTGCGCGTCGCCTGGCGGTCGCCGGTTTCTTGGCGTTCGCACCCGACGCGCTAACGCCGCTCGGCGGTTATCCCGGCAACGACGACGACGGCCGCGCGATGCAGGCGAAGCGTGATCAAGGAGAGATGATCAACGACTTTGTCGCCGCCGCGAAGTGGCTGGACGCACGTCCTGACTCAACCGGCAAACTGGGCGTGGTCGGCTTCTGCTTTGGGGGCGGCATGGTCTACCAAGTGGCGATCCGACTGCCGGACCTCGTCGACGCCGGTGTGCCGTTCTATGGACGCCAACCTGATTTGGCGGATGTGTCGAAAATCAAAACGCCGCTGTTGATTCAAAATGCCGGTCTCGACGCACGCATCCTGGAAGGCGCCCCGGCGCTTGAAAAGGCGCTGAAAGAGAACAACAAGATGTTCGAAGCGTACGTCTATCCGGACGTCAATCACGGCTTCCACAACGACACCACGCCGCGTTACGACGAAGCGGCCGCCAAGTTGGCCTGGAGCCGCACGCTGGAGTTCTTCCACAAACAGCTTGACGCGAAGTAAAATCGCTACGGATCGCGGCGCGGCAAGACTTTCTCGACAAAGTCGTTGCGGAAGACGCCGTGCGGATCAAAACGCCGCGTGATTTCCAAAAATCTCTCGGCATGCGGATACATCCGCTCGACCTGTTTGGCCTCGAGCGGAAACCATTTCCCCCAGTGGATTCGCCCTTCGTAAAAGAGGGCCAGCGACTCCGCCAAAAAGGTCGCCATCTGAAAGAAGGCGTCGCGCGGTCTTACGTAGGTAATAAAGCTGATCGCATACCAGGCCGCATCGTCGCCAGACGCCATCGAAATCAGCGTGTCGTCTTGCAAGACTTTCCGGATGCAAATCGGATAGTGATGCATGAACACGCCTTTGAGGCTGGCGAACTTTTCCGTCAGCCCCGCTTCCGCAAAGCGTTCGCTCCACTCCTGCGGAACTTCTTCCAACGCGCCGCTCGCTTGCCCTACGATGATTCGCACTAATTCGAGCGCCCCCGCCAAATTGCGATCCGGAACGAACGCCTCCAGTTCCAGATGGCGAAACAGTTCGTGCTCCATGATCAGCATCTGATCGCTGCGCCCCACGACTCGCCATTTCGGAAACAGGCACATCGGAATCAGGTGGCGAAACAAAAACCGCACCATCGCCCGACTGCGGAGCCACGCGGCGCTCAATTTGACAAGCAAATGCAAACCAATGTCGATCCCCAGGAACCAATAGATGCGGTAGATCGGCTCCGACCTGCTTTTCGGTTCGTCCACTTTCGCCCGCTCTTGAGCGAAGAACTTCCAGCTGTGGGGAAAGAAAAAGAACTGCTGGAGCGGCGAACGTTCTTCCAGCGCCAGCGTTTCTTCCAACGTCTCGCAGGGAGTCGCCTTTTCGGCGACGCGATACTGCGGCACGCAGGGGAGCGTCACCGCGACGACCACTCCCAAGCAACCGAGCGAACAGCGGGCCGCTCGCAGCTCATCCCCCTCTTCGATGTCGACGATCGTCGCGGCGCCATCTTCCCCGGCAAAACAAGCGACGCGCACCGCTGAGAGATAGTGCGACAGACTATGCTTGCCCGAACCATGCGTCCCGGTCGCGGTCGCGCCGGAGATCGTTTGCTCGGAGATCAGACCGACCGACGGCAAGGTCAGCCCCTGCCGATTCAGCTCCGCCAGAAGTTGCTTGACTTGGCATCCGGCTCCGGCCGTTACGTAGGTCTGACCATCGATCTCGCGAATCTCGATCGAGCGAAACCGATTCATATTGATCAGGCAGCCGGCCGTGACGACGACGTCGCTCCACGAATGCCGCGAACCGACGACGCGAATCTTGGACGACGCATGCCGGGCGAGTACCGCCAACAGCTCTTGCTCGTCGGCAGGCTCCACATACTCGGCGGGAACGAAACGAACGTTCCCGCCAAAATTGACGATCTCTGGCATCCGGCAAATCCTGGCTTCCAAGCTGGAGCGACAAGGTCGCAGATCAAGCGAGCAACAACAAAGGGAAGCTGCGTTTACTTTTTAAAGCCAGAGCGCAAAGACGAAAACCGCAAAACGAAAAAAAAGCGGATTGACGAACGCTACAGTTCGCACCTAAACCAATTCGCCCCTTTCAGCCAGAAGCTCAATCCTTCTTCAGCAGGATCATTTCGACTTCGACGCTAACGCCGAGCGGCAACTGCTGCATGCCGACCGCCGTGCGCGCATGACGGCCCGCTTCGCCGAAGACGTCGCGTACCAATTGCGACGCGCCGTTGATGACCAGATGCTGTAGTGTGAAGTCCGCTTCGCTGTTGACGTAGCCGGTGATGCGGACGACGCGTTCGATCGCTTCGAGCGAACCGAGCGACTTGCGAACGGCCCGCAAGACATTGGCGGCGCACAGTGCGGCGGCCTGGGTCGCATCGTCCTGCGAAACTTGCGACGGCACCTTACCGACGAACTTCAGCTGGTCTCCGTCAAACGGCACCTGACCTGACGCATAGATAATATTGCCGACGATCGAAACGGCGTCGACCAACGAACCTTCCGGGGTCGTCTTTTCGATCTCGTATCCCAACTCCTGCAAGCGAGCTTCTCTTGGACTCATCGATTCACTTTTCTAATGGTTCTAAAACAGCGTAAAGATTTCGTTTCGCTCGCCCTCTTTCAGGTCAAGCCGATCAGGCGGGCGGCGTCACGGCGACCGCTTCCGCATAGGTCGATTTCAGGGTGGGGTCAGTTTCCGTCGTCGCGGCGCGATAGACGAACAACAACGCCAGACGGGAACTGTCGGTATTGTTCGGGCTCGACGCATGAACGGTCTGGCAGTGATGAATCGTCGCGTCGCCGGGAGCAAGTATCGCTGGAACTTCCTTCCCCATTTCCGTCGACGGCGGTTCGGCCAGGCCGATCGAATTGCCGCGCACGCCCGACATCACCGTCGGCAGCATTCCCAACTGATGCGATCCTTGGATAAATCGAACTGGCCCATTCTCGGCGGTCACGGCGTCGATCGCAATCCATAAGGTCAACACGTCTGGCGGCGACTGACAAAAATAGGCGTTGTCTTGATGCCAGGGAACGCCGGAACCGACGCGCGCCGGCTTGCTGAAGGTTTCGACGCCCAATAGGACCGGCTCTCCGCCCAGCAGCAGAGCGACTACCTCCAGCAGCGTCTCATCCTGAGCCATTTGGCGAAAGTAGTCGTCATATCGCTCCAACCGCCAAAGATTGCGAACCGTTTGCCCGTCCGCTTCTCGCGTACAAGCGTCCTCCGGTCGGGTCGGCAGGTCGTCGCGAACGTAGCGATCAATCTCGTCCCGAATCTCCTGCACTTTCGCCGGGGACAAGAAAGAACGCAAACAAACGACCCCGTCGCGACGATAGTCGGAAAGCAATTGCTCCTCATTTCGCATCGCTGCGCACCTTAAGAATCGCTTCGATTATAGACGTGGATGAATTGCGTCCCGAAAAGAAGGAAGCCTGCTCTAGCGGCAATCGCCAGGCAGGCTTCCTCCGGGACGCTTTCGAGCTACGACTTAGCGCTGGGCAGTTTGACTTGCGCCAGGTAGATGCTCGTCTTACCTTCGTGCGATGAGTAGTAGCTGACCCACAACTTGCCGTCGTGGAAAACCAGGCCGGGATAGCTGGTGTCGCCGCCCGAGGGAAGCACAGCCAGTTCGGTCAGCTTGGCGGTCTTCGGATCGAGCTGCCAAATCGCCGTCTTGGCGCCGCCCGGCAACTTGCGACCTCCAACGATGAACCGTCCATCTTTCAGCTCAATCATCTGCGGTCCGCCGACATACTGACCGACGCTCTTCCAGCTCCAATCAACGTACGGCGGTTGGGCGGTTCCGAGCAACGCGTCATTCGGATTGCCGTCGCGACGAATCAGGCAAAACGCCGTCCCATCTGCCTGAAAGACCAGGCCTGTTTCATTCATGTAGCCGTCGATGGCGAACTCTTCGCCGACCTGCTTGAAGGTCTTGCCAACCTCGCTCTTGTAGAAACGAGCCGCTCGCGGCGTCACGGTGCTGTAGCCGACGCCGTACGCGGCGCCATCATGCCACACGACGCGCCACAGCCAGAAGTTCGGATCGCCGATTGCGATCGCGTCGCTCCATTTGCTTCCATCGTCGGAATACCAAACGTACGACTGATGCTTCGCTGCGGCCGGCTGATGCAATGCGCCGGCGCCGGCCAGGCAAAGCTTGCCGTCGGGCGTCACCGAGATCTTCGCATCCCGCAGATCGGAAGTATCGGAAGTAATCAGCGCCGCCGACTCCCAGTTCTCGCCGTCGTTGGACTTCAACACGCGGAGCGAGCCGACCTTCGAGACGTGCCCGTCCCCTTCGCGAAAGACGCAAAACCATTGATCTTTGAACCGCACCAGGTCGGTGAACGCATTGTGGTTCGCCTGATCCCAGATCTTTTTGACGCTGACGATTTCGGCGGGCTCTGCGGCCGAGGCCATGGTAGCCGGCAAAGCGATCGTCAGGGCGACCGCCAAGCGAAGAAGATTTGTACGCAACATTGGATTCTCACGTTAAAAATGGCAGGGTGGAAATGGAGGGGGACTGGCAGGTCAGTAGGAGAACGCCAGTCGGTCTACTTGGGGACGAATCGAAACGCAAAAAGGTCAGCGTCGTCGATCTCAAACTTCAAGCGAATCGGCTTGCCGGCTAACCCGCCCAGATCGCTTCCCTTCCCTTTCCAGGAAACGATCCGCGCGACGTCGTTGCCGATCGTCACGTTCGAGTCGTTCAGCGAATAGCCGGAAATCGGCTTACCTTGTTCATCTTGAATCTCCACACGAACGCCGCCAGCAGCCGACGTGGCGAAGTTCAATTCCAGCTGATCGCCGGCGAACATAAGCGGCTTCGTCACCAACGTGCCGACTTCGCGACGCGCCCGGACCGACGCAAAGCCGTCCAACCGCAACGAATAGCGGTGGATGTTGGAAGTCGGCTGGCCATACTCTTGGTTGACGTACAGCGACATTTCTTCCGGGCCGGTTTGCACCACGTTCAACACCGGATAGTTCGTGCGAGAAACCCAGTTCCCCAGCGCCGTGCCTGGGCGGACGAAACCTTGATCGAACGTGCAGTCATATTCCGATCCGCCGCGTGACGTCATCAAGATCGCATCAGCCGAATCGTTGAAGTACTGCGGGTGAACGCCGATTTCCGCCGCTTGCTCCGGCGTGATCACGCGCCGCCCCGGCATAAAGCGAGCCGCGGTGGCGACATAGATCTGCGGGGCCCGAAAATAGGGATGCGTTTGATTGGTATAGAGATGGTTGCGTGGGGTTCCGCTGCCGGTGTTGTCGTAGGTCATTTGAACCGGCTCATCCCAATGGATGAAATCTTTCGACGTCGTTCGGGCGATCGCGCGAACTTTCTCCGACGCGCGACGATAGTAGGCGACGTAGCATTGTTCGCTCTCCGACCAGAAGGCGACATTCTGCGAATCGAACACCCACCCTTTGTCTTTGATCACCGGCTCTGCTTGCAACTTGCTCCAGTGAATCCCATCGGGCGAGACGTACGCGACCAGGTTGCTGGTCGACGTTCCGCCGATCGCTTTGTAACGCTGCTTCGGATCGACCTTGGGGTTGGTGTCGAGAAACGGCGAGAAGTTGTGCGTCACCGGAGCGGCGTTGGCCAGGATGACGTTGTTCTCTTTGATCCCATGCACGACATACTGGTTGATCGCCGGCCGCTCCCAATGGACGCCATCTTTCGACTCGGCGTAGCAGGTCACTTCGCTGTCGCGGCCGTCGGAGCCTGAGGTGGGAATGCCGCGGTAATAGAGTTGGTACTTGTCGTCCGTATGGATGATCGTGCAGTAACCGCAGAACAGGCCTTCCCATGGCCTGTCGAACCGAAAGACGATTCCTTCATCGTGCGGCTGATGCAAAAACAGCTCCGCCCCTTCCAGGGAGTCGATCAAATAGTCGTCGACGAATAATTCGCGTCGCCCGTCGATGGCGATCGGTTCCGCTTGCGCCGTCTGCGAAAGGCAGCAGGCGAGCAGAATCGCGGCAAGTTTCCAGTTCACGATATTTACTCCTCCAAACTCCCGCCTCTCTGCACAGATGCAGCGGCGGAGACTTTTGCGTCTAGTCCAGATCGAATACTACTTCGTTACGCTTTCCCTTGACGATTTCGACCTCCAGGGGAGTCGTCTTCTCACTTTGGTATCGCTTCGGAATGAGAAACGGCGGATCGGGCGAGCTTCCATCGAGTCGCGGTTCTACGATGACCGTCACTTTGTGTTTCCCCAAGGCGGCGCCGTCATGCCGCTCGTAGGTCGAAAGCTTAAAACTGCCGTCCGCCAGAATCATTCCACTGGCAGGATTCGCCAATGGATTTTCAGGCAGGAAACGAACGGTTCCTTCCGGCAGTTTTTCTCCTTTCAGCGTCACAACGCCATAAACTGGCGCCGTTTCGGGAAGGTTTTCATCTCGCGAAGGAGCGCAACCCATCGCCAGGCATGTCGCGATCACTATCGTAAGGGCGCCGACGCGCCATCCCATTCGCTTGATCTGCATCCAACTTACTCCTGCTTAAGTCTAGGAAACTACGTTCGATGCGAGATCACAGATTGAAGCCGCCGACTGGCGCTCCGTCCTGCGGATTGACAAGTCCTTGATACGTGGAAAGGTTGACTGTTTCCGGGATAAAGTGAACGCTGCCGTCGACTGACAGGATATTGACGCCGCCAGGATGAAAACTGCCGGCGTTTTCTCCCTGGGTAAAGCCATGCTGCGTCGACGATCTCGCGTTGACCGCGCCAAAATACCGGAACGCATAGTTGGGGCTATTCTCGGAGATGACGTCCGAATGCCACGAGGCCCAGCCCGACCACGCGTAGAACTCCGGCGTCACCTCGGCGATGTAGATCACGTTGGAAGTTCCATCGATGACGTCCCGCATCCGCAACGCCTGACCTTTGCGGCGATCAAACATCGCCGACGGGTACGGAACTGCCGTCGTCCCCGAAAGGGCCAAATCGAATTTGACCCCGACGAACCCCTTGTAGTTCGTAACGCCGATCGGATTGTTCTGTTGGCAACCGGAATTTGGAAAACACCAGTTGCTCCACAGGTACTGATTGCCGCTCTTGGTAAACAGTCCAGTGGGATCGCTCGGACAAGTATACGGCTCCATCGGCGTCCGCGCAATTTCGTAGTTCGAGGGACTGCCGCTGGCGTCATTGATGGGCAGGCTCCAGTTGATTCGATCATGCAGAGCCGATTGCTCGATGAACGGCAACAACATCGAGCGCCAGCCAAAGCCGCTGAAAAACTCGGTCGACGAGTTCCCGCTCCCAGAGCCGTTGAACCAGTAAGGAGTTCGCGGAAAAGTCAAAAAGGTGTCGTGATAGTTGTGCAGCGCCAACCCAATTTGCTTCATGTTGTTGACGCACTGAATTCGCCGGGCCGCCTCCCGCGCTTGCTGGACGGCGGGAAGAAGCAACGCGATCAGCACGCCGATGATGGCGATCACCACCAGCAACTCAACCAACGTAAAGCCGCAACGCGAAACGCCTCGACCAGATGCAATCACGGACATGAAACGCTCTCCCTAGATAACGGATAGATAAGACCATTGCATGAGAGGGGGAATAGCTCGCTTGTCGCCTAGATCTGCCTCGCTCGTTTGATATCGCCTCGGAACCGCCGAATCCCAAACCTTCAGATACGACTTCCGAAGGTAACGCATCTAGGCTATCCCTGCCCCAACATGATTGCAATAGGTACACACAACTTTTCGCAAAATTAAATTCCGGCAGTTACACAAACAACTCGCCCTGAGCCATCCACCAAACGCAAATCCCAAAAAGCACGCTAAAACAAGGCAAAAATACCGCAATTGCATCATCCATCCACAGCCAGCAATTGACCGCCGCATTTCTCCTGGTATCATCTTGTACATACAACCACCCTAAAAAGGCCCTGGAATGTCCACCCTAAATCTGAAAGAAATGACCGAACTGGCCGGCTCGGACGAAACTTCGAGCCAGCCGAAGTACGAACAACTGCGTGAATACGTCGTTTCGCAGATTGAATCAGGGGCATTAAAGGCCGGCGCCGCGCTCCCCTCCGAGAACCGACTTGCCGAAAATTTGCAGATCGCCCGCAGCACGGTGCGACAAGCGCTCGCAGCGCTCGAACGAGACGGGCTCGTTCTCCGCGTTCATGGCAAAGGGACCTTCGTTCATGACGAAGCGAAGCAGCGTCTCCGCAAGTCGCAAGACCTGTTCGCTCTGATCGTTCCCGAAACCGAAACGGCCTTTTACCCATCGCTGCAGCGCAGTTTTGAACGCGCGGCCGCCGAACTCCACAACCAGGTCGTCGTCTGCAACTCCAACAACGACATCGATAAGCAGGCCAGCGCCATTCTGCAGTTGATCGACCTGCGAGTCTACGGCGTCGCCATCGTGCCGACCACCAATCCCCCGACTCCGTCGTTCCATATTCGCCAACTCCAGAAAAACAACATTCCGGTCGTCTGCTGCTCGCGCCCCGTCCAGGGAGTGCAAGCGCCGCTGCTGGCGATCCCGTTTGAAGAAGTCGGCCAACGAGCCGGCGAGAAAATCCGCCAGGCCGGTCACCAGCACGTCGCCTTCTTCGGCAGCGCGCATGGCATTGCGACCGACTACTACGAAAAAGGACTGCGAAAGGCGCTCGGCGGCGGCGTTCAGGTCGACGTCTTCGTCGGCACTGGCCAGCCGACCGACTATGCCAGGCTCCAGCGGGAATGCTCGGAAGCGATCGACTCTCTGTTTGGCAAACCCGACACGCCGACAGCGATCTTCTGCGGGTTCGACTCGCTGGCCGAGACGATCTACATGCTCCTGGCGCAACGAGGCATTCGCGTGCCGCAAGACGTCTCGCTGATTGGTTTCGGCGGAACGCATCGCGGCGGCGGAATCGCTAACCACTTGTCGTCGGTGACGATCGACGAAATCGGCATGGGGGAACAAGCGATCGAATTGCTCTCCAAAATGCGAAACGGACAATTGCCGATCGATTCGACCGAAGTCCGCCAGCTCCCCCTCTCCTTTAACGCCGGCAGCACGCTGGCCGACGCACCTGTCAAGAAGTAGCCCTTCTTCGCCCCTATCCAGGATTTTCGTCCTTTGCTTCGCAACTGCCGATACCTTACGATCATCGCGCCCCTCCTGCTCCTCGCGTCTTTGCGAGCCGCAGAACCGCCGTTACCTCTCGAAGCGCAAAGCGAAGCGATCCTGGCCGAATCCCTAGCGGCAACCGGCGAGTGGAGCAGCGTTCATGCGGCCGAATACCTGATTCGACTCAACGAGGCGCCCAAGGCGCTCGCCGCGTTTCAGCCGCAAGCGCAGTGCAAGATTCCGCAGTACCGAATCGGCGTCTGGCGCGTCCTCGCTCAAGCGGAAACGTCGCCCCAGCGACGCCAAGCGTTCGTCGAGCAAATCCGGAGCGTGCTCCTGAATACGAACGCCCCGGACCGCCTGCACGCACTGGAATCGCTCGCCAAACTGAACGCGCCGATCACCACGCCGGAAGAACGCCGCATTGTCGAGGAGGTGGCGGCAACGCCAGCCGACCCGGGCCGCTCCTTCGCGCTCTGGCGTTTAATTCCGTCCAAGCCAACGGGGAAGGATTATGAGCCACTACTGGAAGAAGCTGCAAGCGATGACGAAGTCCGTCGCCTGCGTGCGGCGTTCGTATTGGGGCAATGCCATCCTCTCCCCCAAGCAACAAAAGCCAAGTTGGAGCAACTTTTGGCGGTAGAACCGCACGATTCAATCGCCTATCCTTTTCTGGCGATCGCTACCGATCCCGCCAACCTGCCAAAACTTGCCGATTCCGATAATCCAACCCACAAGGCGCTCGCGATCAAGGAATTGACGCTGCGTCACGTTGATAATCGACTCGATCTGACCGCCGAGCTTGCCGAGGAGCGCCCCTTGGCGCTACGTCAAGCGGCGGCGTTTGCGATTCTCGCCCAACCGCGAAATCGCCAAGCGAACTCGAGCCGATAACCTTCGAGCGATTGCTCGCCCCCTTCCTTTCCCATGCGGCCTCTGGCCGCCCCCTTTCCTTCACGCAGAAGAAATTACCATGCGACGCAGCAAGGTTTTGGCGAAAGTACGAAACGACGTCCCGGCGTTCGGAACCGCATTGCATTTGAATTCGCCCGACGTTTACGAGATGGCCGGCCTGATGGGCTTCGACGCCATCTGGCTCGACATGGAGCATCATGCGACCACCGTGGAGTCGGCCGCGAATTTGATTCGCGCCGCCAGAGCCGGCGGCGCCGACGTCGTCGCTCGCCCCGCCAAGGGAGAATACATGCGACTCGGCCGCATGCTCGAAGCTGGCGCCAGCGGCATCATGTATCCCCGCTGCTGCTCGGCCGAAGAAGCGGCCGAAGTGGTGCAGTGGATGAAGTTCGCTCCGCTTGGCAAGCGAGGCTGCGACGCCAGCGGTCCCGACGTTCCTTACATGCTGACTCCGCTGACCGAATACCTGACCGCCGCGAATGAAGAGACGTTCCTGATCATTCAGCTTGAGGATCCGGAATCGCTCCAGCATGTCGATGCAATCGCCGCGGTCCCCGGAGTCGATATGCTGATGCTCGGCCCCGGCGACTTTTCGATCCTCTCCGGCATTCCTGGCCAGTTCGATCATCCACTGGTTCTCGAAGCGCAAGAAAAAGTGATTCAGGCCGCCCTGAACGCCGGCAAAACCTGGGCTGCGACCTGCGGTTCGGTCGCCCAAGCGAAGGCGTTCGCTGACCGAGGCGCTCGGATGCTGTTCCATGGCTGCGACATTGTTTGCGTAAAGCAGGGACTCGAAAAAATCAAAAACGAAATGGCCCAGGCCCTGAATCAACCGATCCCCGGCATTCTCGGGAACGGCGCCGCGAAGCATTACCAGGAGACGCGTTAATGCCGCAGCCCGCGCATCACCTGCTGATCGTCGGCGCCGGTTCGATTGGGCTTCGCCACCTCCGCTGCTTCCTGGCGACCGAGCGAACGGCGATTTCATTCGTCGAACCGCGGGACGAAATTCGGGCAAGCATCAAGGCCGAATATCCGGCGGCGATCGGCTATGCTTCGCTCGAAGGGGCGATAGATTCGGCCGAGTTCGACGGCGCCGTGATCGCAACCCCGGCGCCGATGCACGTGCCGCAATCGCTCCAGCTACTTGAGCGCGGATTTCACCTGCTGATCGAAAAGCCGCTGACGCTGGAACTGAAAGAAGCGGAAGCGTTGGCGGCCGCGGCCGAAAAATCGCCTGCGGTGATCGGCGTCGCTTACGTCTACCGCGCGAATCCGGTTCTGAGCCAAATGCGCGATGCGATTCGCTCCGGCGAATATGGTCGTCCATTGGAATTGATCGCTTACGGCGGCCAAAACTTTCCGACCTATCGCCCCGCTTATCGCGACACCTACTACCGCGATCACGCCAGCGGCGGCGGCGCGATTCAAGATGCGCTGACGCACTTGTTTAACGCCGGACAATGGCTGGTCGGCGACATGCAGAAGATCGTCGTCGACGCCGACCACCTGGTCCTGGACGGCGTGGAAGTGGAAGATACCGTGCACGCGATCGCCCGCTACGAAGAGGGCGTCATGGCGACTTACACGCTCAACCAGCACCAGGCCGCCAACGAGATGACCTTCACCGTCGTTTGCGAGCGCGGCGTTTTGCGCTGGGAAAATCACCAACACCGCTGGCGCGTCGTGACCGAACCGGATGTTCGCTGGAAAGACTGTCAGTTCGAGCCGCTTCAGCGCGACGAACTTTTCATTCGCCAGGCCAACGCCTTCCTCGACGCGATGGAAGAGAAATCGGCGCCGTTATGCTCACTGACCGAAGGAATCGCAACGCTTCGCGCCAACATCGCCGCCCTCGAAAGTTGGCGCAGCGGCGCCTGGCGAAACACATAGCCGCAACATGACCACTCGCAATCCATTTTCGCTGCAAGATCGTACCGTTCTGTTAACCGGCGCTTCGGGCTATCTCGGTTCCGCAATGGCCATCGGCTTGGCCGAAGCGGGCGCGAGCGTCGTCGTCAGCAGTCGCAATCTCGAACAAGCGACATCAATCGCTGCCAATCTCCCCATCGTCGGCAATGCCAAGCATCATGCGGTTGCAATCGATCATCAGGAGGCCGCTTCGCTGGAACAAGGCTTCCAGCAAGCGATTCAACTTGCCGGCCAGATCGATACGCTAATCGCCAACGGACACGAACCGCTGGCCGCCGATTGGACCAGCGTGACCCCGGAGCAATTCACGCGGCAGCTGCAAAATGCGACCGGTTATTTCCTTATGGCTCGCTTGCTGCATGAACATGTCGTTGCCCGCGATGGCGAAGGAAGCGTGATCTTTCTCGGTTCAATGTATGGCGTCGTCGGTTCGTATCCGGACGCCTACGCCGGAGTCAATTCGGCCAGCCCGGTCGCCTATCATGCGTTGAAAGGGGGCGTCGTGCAGATGACGCGCCACCTGGCGGTCTATTGGGCGAAGGACAAAGTGCGCGTCAATTGCCTTTCGCCGGGTCCCTTCCCTTCCGAAAAAGCGGCGCCGGAGATGGTTGAGCGACTTTGCAGCCATTCGCCGATGGGCCGGATGGGACGCCCCGAAGAGCTTGTCGGCCCGCTCGTCTTTTTAGCGAGCGACGCAGCGAGCTACGTTACCGGACAAAACTTGTTGGTCGATGGAGGATGGACCGCGTGGTAAATCGTTTTGAATTGGCGAAACAGGAGTTGGTCGCTACTCCGGCGTTGGTCGTCGACCTGCCGACGGTCGAGCGCAACTTGCAGCGTCTCCATAGCTACGCCGACCAGCATGGCCTGAAGGTTCGCCCCCACACGAAGACGCACAAATCGCGACGCTTCGCCCGCATGCAAGTCGAGCATGGCAGCGTCGGCCTGACCGTCGCCAAGCTGGGGGAAGCGGAAGTAATGGGACAAGAGTCGAGCGACATTCTGATCGCCTATCCGGCGATCGATCCCGATCGTCGCCGCCGCGTCGCTGAACTAGCCCGCACCCACACCGTTCGCGTTGCGGTCGACTCGCAGTATGGGGTCAGCGTCTTGGCCGCCGCGGCGGAAGCGGCCGGCACAACCATCGGCATCCTGGTTGACCTGAACATCGGCTTCCCACGCACTGGCGTACCAACTCCAGCCGCCGCATTGGAACTGGCGCAGCAAGTCGTACAAGCCGGCAAGCACCTGCGACTCGACGGGATCTTAATCTATCCCGGTCACGTTTGGGCGCCAGCCGATCAACAAGAGGAAATCTTGACGCAGATCGATCAGAAGCTGGCCGAGACGATTGAACTTTGGCAGGCACACGGTCTCAGCGTCGACATCGTCAGCGGCGGCTCAACCCCTACCGCGTTTCAGTCCCACTTCGTTCGCTCACTGACCGAAATTCGCCCCGGCACCAACATCTTCAACGATATGAACACCGTCCGGGCCGGTTTCTGCGAACTGGACGACTGCGCCGCTGCGGTGATCGCCACCGTCGTCAGCACCGCCGTTCCTGGCAAATGCGTGATCGACGCCGGCAACAAGACCCTGACCAGCGATCGCAACGTGCTGCAACCGGACTCCGGGCATGGACACGTCGTCGAATATCCGCAGGCTCGCATCATTCGTCTCAGCGAAGAGCATGGCGAGATCGACTTCTCCGGTTGCGACCAGACTCCGCAGCTTGGCGAGCGGGTCACCATCATCCCGAACCACATCTGCCCCTGCGTCAACCTGCAAGATCAGTTCTATCTGCAGACGCCCGAGGGAATCGAAAAGCTGAACGTCGACGCACGAGGATTGCTTGCATGAACCGCTACCAAGGGTCGCTCAGCGGCGTGTTGCCGGTCTTCCAAACGCCCTATCTGGAAAATGGCGAGATCGATTACGCCACGCTCAAGCGTGAAATCGACTGGCTGCTGGAATGCGGCAGTGACGGCGTCGTCATGGCGATGGTTTCGGAAGTGCTTCGACTAACGACTGCCGAGAGTCGTCAGCTTTCCCTGCGCGTTTGCGAAATAGTCGACGGCCGCGGCGCTGTCGTGATCAGCGTCGGCGGCGAGTCGAACAAGATCGCGATTGAAAATGCCCAGCATGCCGAAAGCGTCGGCGCGACCGCTGTGATGGCGATTCCGCCGGTCTCGATCGGCGCGATGGAAGTCGAGTTAGTCGCCTACTACGAAGCGATTGTGAACGCCATTTCGTTGCCGGTCGTCGTGCAAGACGCCAGCGGCTATGTCGGCAAACCGATGTCAATCGACATGCAGGCCGACCTACTCCACCGCTTTGGCGCTGAACGAATCTTTTTCAAGCCGGAAGCGACGCCGATCGGTCCGCGACTTTCGGCTCTACGCGATGCGACCGATGGCCAGGCGCGCATCTTTGAAGGAACCGGCGGCATCGCGCTGGTCGACAGCTATCGCCGCGGCATTGTCGGCACGATGCCCGGCGCCGACCTGATCCGCGGCATCGTGGCGCTTTATCAGGCGCTCCAAGCAGGGAACGAGCGGCGCGTTTACGAATTGTCGCTACCAATCTCGGCAATTGTCGCGGCGCAACATAGCCTCGACGCTTTCCTGGCGATTGAAAAGTATCTGCTCGTCAAACAAGGGATCTTCCAGAACACGATCGTCCGCGGTCCACGAGCCTATCGTCTGGACCGCGAAACGGTCGCCGAGATCGATCGCTTGTACCAACTGCTTTGCGACGTATTGGAGAAGCCGTGATCATCGACGTCCATAGCCATGTCTGGTCCTATCCTCAGCACTTTACCGACGATTTTCGCCAACAAGCGTCGCGAGCTCGGGCCGGCGTCGAAGTTGATCTGACCGTTCGCTTTGAAGAATATCGCGCGACCGCGCCTGCCGACGTTCGCACCATCGTCTTTGGCGGCAAGGCGCGACTGAGCGGCATCTGGGTCGACGATCAATCGGTCGCCGACTACGTGGCGGGTCATCCGGATCACCTGATCGGCTTTTTGTCCGTCGATCCGACGCAGCCCGATTGGTATGACGAACTGGTCTACGGGCACCAAACGCTCGGACTGCGCGGCGTGAAGCTGTTGTCGATGTACGCCGGCTTTCGTCCAGACAGCGAACACCTGGAGCCGTTCTGGCGATACACATCGCAACATGACTTGCCCGTACTGCTTCATACCGGCACCACGTTCGTCGCTCAAGCGCCGCTCGACTGCACGCTGCCGCGACATCTTGACCGCGTAGCAGCTCAATATCCGCAGCAGCGGATGATCCTGGCACATTTGGGACATCCGTATGAAGGGGAATGCGTCGCGGTGATCCGGAAGCACCCGAACGTTTACGCCGACGTCTCCGCGCTTCACTATCGCCCATTTCAGCTTTATCACTCGCTGATGCTGGTGCAGGAGTATGGAGTCTGGGACAAGGTGCTGTTCGGCACCGACTATCCCTTCACGACCGTCAACGATTCGATCGCCGGCATTCGCAACTTGAACAACATGGTGCAAGGGACCAATTTGCCGCGACTGAACGAAGAAAAGATCGAAGCGATGATCTATCGCGACAGCCTCCCTCTATTAAACCTCGCCTAGAGATCCCTCCACATGAACATTCGTAAGGTCGGCGTCGTTGGCTTGGGGCTGATGGGGCGCGGCATCTGCACGTCGCTGTTGGCGAACAATATGCAGGTCGTCGCCTTTGACATTGACCCCGTCAGCTTCGACGCCGCTCAGTCGCATATCGCCCACTCGCTGGCAGAGCTTGCCCAGCATCCCGTCGATTCGGAAGTCATTCCCACGGACTGGCAAAGCAACCTTCAACTAACCGACGACCTGTCGGCGATGAGCAATTGCGATTTCGTCATCGAAAGCATTCCGGAAGATCCGGTCGTCAAGCGACAAGCGATCACGCAGCTCGAACAACTTCTCCCGCAGGACGTGCCGATCGCCAGCAACACGTCGGCGCTGCCGATCTCGCTGCTGCAGCAGCAGTGTCAGTATCCGCAGCGAATCGTCGGCATGCACTGGGCCGAACCATGTCATCTCACTCGGTTTCTGGAAATCATTCGGGGCGAGAAGACCAACGACGCAACTGCAGAAGCGGCCGCTGATCTTGGTCGACTGCTCGGCAAAGATCCAACAATCGTACTGCGCGACGTCCCCGGATTTATCGTCAATCGCCTGGCGTACGCGATGTATCGCGAGGCGTTTTGGCTACTCGAGAACAACGTCGCCGATGTCGACACGATCGACCGGGCGTTCGTTAACGCGATCTCGGTTTGGGCGAATGTCGCCGGTCCGTTCCGCTGGATGGACCTGAGCGGATTGCCCGCTTACGCCCAAGCGATGGGGCGTTTATTTCCCGAACTGAGCCAAGCGACCGAAACGCCCGCATCCTTCCAAAGGATGATTGACGAAGGGGCCCGCGGAATCGCTAATGGACGCGGCTTTTACTCCTACACCGCAGAAGAGGCGGACGCGTGGCGCGACAAACTGGTCGCCAACGTCCATGCCGTCCGCCAGCTCTCCTCTCAATCCCACCACCCAGCGAAGGACCTCGCGTGAGACCGATCTTCGACGCCCACCTCGATTTGGCCTGGAACGCACTTCAGTGGAATCGTGACCTGACGCAATCGCTCGACGATATGCGCCGCCACGAAGCCCACATGACCGATCATCCGGCGCGCGGCCGCGGAACGGTCACACTTCCCGAAATGAAAAAGGCCGGAATTCATACTTGCCTTGCGACGGTCCTGACGCGATCGAAGCCGGAAGTCTGCCCCGAAAAGGGCTTCTCGCGAACCGATCTCGACTTTCGCAACCAGACGATCGCCCACGCGACCGGCATGGGACAAGTCGCTTACTACCAGTTGCTCGACAAACTCGGCGAGATCAAGCTGATCAGCACGGCGGAACAACTAAAGCGACACCTCGCCGCCGTCAGCGAGAACCCGAGCGAACCGCTTGGCGTCATCCTGGCGATGGAAGGCGCCGACCCGATTCACACGCCGCAGCAAGCGGAGATGTGGTGGAATCTGGGACTGCGGTGCGTTTCGCTGTCGCACTACGCACAAGGTCCCTACGCACCTGGGACCGGCATTCAAGGTCCGCTCACTCCCGGCGGACGCGAGATGCTGAAAGAGTTTGCGCGGCTGGGGATGGTCGTCGATCTGACCCACTGCGCGGAGCCAGCCTTCTTTGAAGTGCTCGAACTGTTTCCTGGCGCCGTCTTGGCGAGCCATAACATGTGCCGCGAGCTGGTCCCCGGCGATCGCCAATTCTCCGACGATCAGATCCGAGCGCTGGTTGCTCGCGATGCGGTGATCGGCATGGCGTTTGACGCTTGGATGTTGAAGCCGGGCTGGGTTCGGGGCGAAACTTCGCCTGCTTCCGTTTCGCTCGCCGCGGCGGCCGACCACGTCGATCACATCTGCCAGATCGCCGGCAACACGCGAAACGTTGGCATCGGCAGCGACCTCGATGGAGGCTTCGGCACCGAGCAGACTCCGCACGACCTGAACTCGATCGCCGACCTCCAGCAGCTGGCCGACACCCTCTCCGAGCGGGGATCTTCTGACGCCGATATTACGGGCATTTTTGACGGCAATTATCTCCGTCTTTTCCTGGAGAATCTCCCCTAAATCGATAAATCTCGGTAATTTCCCATATCTGAAGAAGACCACGCAGGCCACATACCCCCTAGAGGGATATGTGGTCTTTTTTTGACCTAACTATTGCTGTCGACATTTTTAAGCATATATTGGCGACAGAACAGAGAGGCCAATGACTTCAATCCAAGGCAAATCCACTCCCGCCGAAAGAAGACGCCAATGACCCGCCTACTTCCGCTCCTCTTCCTTTTCGCTGTCTCACTTCCGCTGGCCGCAATGGCCGAAGAGCCGAAAACAGTCCTGATCCAGGAAACCGGCCCCAACAATCCGCGCAACTCAGAGGGCGCCTTCGTTACGCTGAAAGATGGCTCGATCCTCTACATCTACACCCGGTTCCAAGGGAAGCATCACGGCGACGACGCGCTCGGCTTCCTGGCCAGCTGCGTCTCCAAAGATCACGGCGAGACCTGGGAAGAAACCGACGAGCCACTCGTCCCGAAGACTGGCAAAGAAAATGACATGTCGGTCTCGCTCCTCCGTCTGCAAGATGGGCGGATCGCCCTCTTCTACCTGGTGAAGAACTCGATCAAAGATTGCCGCTTGGCGATGCGAACCAGCAGCGACGAAGGCGCCACCTGGAGCCAACCGGTCGATTGCATGCCGGGGGAAGACAACTACTTCGTCGTCAACAACGATCGCATCATTCAGACCAAGAGCGGTCGCTTGATCGCGCCGGCTGCGGTTCACATGCGAGACGACAAATGGCAAGGCGCCGCCGACATGGTCTGCTTCGTTTCTGACGACGCCGGAAAAACTTGGCGCCGCGGCAAGCAAACGTTCGCCGCCCATGACGAAAACGGTCGCCGCATCGTGACCCAAGAGCCGGGCGTCGTCGAGCTGAAAGATGGCCGCATCCTCTTCTGGATTCGCGCCGACGTGAAAGCCCAACTCTACGCCTACTCGGACGACGACGGCGAAACGTTCACCAAGCCGCAGAAGTGGAACTTCGCCAGCCCGCTGGCGCCCGCTTCGATCAAGCGAATCCCTTCGACCGGCGACTTGCTGCTGATCTGGAACGACAACCCTGGTCGTCAACGTTCGCCGCTTTCGGTCGCCGTTTCGAGCGATGAAGGCCAAACATGGACCCACCAGAAGACGCTGGAAGGAAATCCGAACGGCTGGTTCTGCTATACCGCAATTCATTTCGACGGTGACGACGTCTTGATCTCCTACTGGGACATGTCCAAAGGAGGAATCGCCACCAAGGTCAACAAGTTCGGTCTCGACTGGATTTACGACCAAGAGAAGTAACCGCCCCCGCTCATGCCCTGACTTCAGGAGTCGCCCCATGGCTACTGCCGAAAATTCCAACAACGCGAAACTGTCCGCACGTCAGAAGTGCTACGACGTCCTCCGCCGCATGCTGATTTGCGGGCAGATCCTGCCTGGTTCGCGGCTGCCGGAGGTGGAATGGTCGGAACGGCTCGAAGTGCATCGCGGCGGTCTGCGTGAGGCGCTCGTGCTGCTGGAGCATGACGGTCTACTCACGCAAGGCGAAAAAGGGGGCTTTTTCGCTCCGATCCTCGGCGACTTTGAATTTGAAGAAATCATGCAGGCCCGCTGCGTGCTGGAAACCGGCGCAATCAAGTTGATTGCCGCTCGTCAACTTCCGCAGTCGGCGTTTCAGCCGCTACTCGACTTGTGCGAGACGATGCAGCGGCTGCACGAAGCCGCTATCGAGCTCGGCTTTTGCGAAGCGGACTTTATGTTCCATCAGACGCTCGTTTCGCTCTCGGGAAACTCGCGTCTGATTCAGATGTATTCTCATTCGGCGCAGTTGATTTTCAACTTGTCGCCGGTCGATACGGTCGAAGTGGCCCGAAGCAAACGAGCTCAAACAATGAACGAACATCGCGAAATCTGCCGGCTAGTGATGGCCGGAAAAACGGACCAGGCGATTCAATTGCTGGAACGCCATATGTCGCAACCGTCGGTCAGCGACTAGCGACGACGACGCTTCCCGCCCCCTTTTCATGCAAACGCCCCTTATCCAACGCATCCTTTTCTACTTTTTACGTTCGGGAGACTTCCTTCATGTTGAACAGATCCCAAAATCGCCCGGGCTTTACGCTGGTCGAACTATTGGTCGTCATCGCCATCATCGGCGTCTTGATCGCCCTGTTACTGCCGGCCGTGCAACAGGCCCGCGAAGCGGCTCGGCGCATGTCCTGCTCGAATAATCTGAAGCAGCTTGGTCTGGCGCTGCACAACTATCATGACACGCACCTGGTCTTTCCGTATGGACGCAGCGGCGCCGCCGAAGGATCGGGACTTGGAAGCCCCAACCCCCAACTCTATCGCTCGCAGACCGGCCTGACCGCGCTCTTGCCGTTTATCGAACAAAAGGCGCTCTACGATACGATCGACTTTAACGCTGGGTTCGGCGACCCCGTCAACTGGGGAAAATATCAACCTCGCGTCGAAGCCTTTCTATGCCCAAGCAATCCGCAGGACGAAGGGGTCAGCTACACCGGCAGCATTCCTGGCGACGACGATTGCTGGGGAACGCATTACGTTCCGGTCGCCCATAGCGGACGCAACGGCGTCGTCGCTCGCGACTTGGCCAGTTCGGTCGGCTATCGCAAAGACGGTCTCTTCTACCTGAACTCCAAAAATGGATTCCGCGACATTGTCGACGGCACGACCAATACCCTCGCGATCGCCGAAAGTGTCGGCAACAAGCCGGGCAGTCATCGCTTGTGGGGCTGGGGAACTTACAGCGGCGGCATGGGAACTAGCGGCGGCATCAACGCGAACTTCCCGAATTTGAGCGGCTGGGCCTTTTCAGGCAACGATGCGTTTAATGGCCCCTCCAGCTATCACCCCGGCGGTTGTCAGGCGGTGTTGGCCGACGGCTCGGTTCGCTTCATCGCCGAAACGATTCAGCTGTCAACGCTGCTCGATCTGACCACCATCAAAGGAAATGAAGTCGTCCCCGAATACTAATGGGGCGACGACTCTCTACTCCTTCGTTTCCTACTCCCTGTTTGATCTACGCCTGCTGGAGCGCCGCTCACTCATGAAATCTTTGTCACTTACCACGTTCGTTTTGCTGTTGGCCGTTGGTTGCGGATCGTCTGATCCGAACATGATCCCGATCAGCGGTTCCGTTTCATACCAAGGAAAGCCGATCACCGACGGCGTCGTTCGCTTTGTCCCCGCCGAAAACTCGAGTGCGCCGGTTCGCGTCGCTCAGGTGATCGACGGCAGCTACGAACTGGCGGGGCGTTTTTCGCTGATGCCTGGTACGTATCAGATTCAGATTGAAGGGTTTGAAGGCGAAGACTTGCCGCTGAGCGAAGCGGGACAACAAGCCTCGCAACGCAAGCAAATTCTGCCGGCCCAGTACAACGCCAAGTCAAAGCTCGAACCGCTCACGGTCAGTCAGGGAGACCGCGCGCAGCAAAAAGACTTTGAACTTAACTAGGAAACAGCATGTCAACTGCCGCCGCTCCAAGCGTTCGCGTCTGCTTGGCGCTTCTTGTCGTCTCCAGCTGCGCAAGCCTGTACGCAAACGAGTCGCCAACGCCCTGCGTGACGATCGTCCACCGCGAAGTGACGCCGACCGCGTCGCCGATCTACAAAGCGATCTACGTCGACGCCAAGAACAACCGCCTGGCCGCTCCTAGCTGGCAATCGGACGACAACGGCCAGACCTGGGCGCCGCTCCGATCGCATCAGGCGTTGGCCAAGGATTTGACTCCTGGCTTCCGCCGCAACCCGACGACGATGACGCTCGACGAAAGCCGCAATTGCGTGATCTCAATCGTCAACGCGCTCGACACGCCGGAGTTGGATCCGACGATCGCCGAACCGCCGATCGCCCAGCAGACTTATTATCTGCGTTATCGACTTTCCCTGGATGGCGGCCGCAGTTGGTTGTGCGATGATCCGATCGTCGGCGTCGGCGATTTTGACGCGATGCACCCTTTCGCCGATCTTTGGATTGGGAAGAACGCGATCTACCTGGGAGACAACGGTTGCGCTCCGATCGTCACCAAGTCGGGCCGCGTGCTGGTTCCCGCCCAAATGACGGTTCTCGATGAGCAAGGCCAACTCTACAAACCGCCGCGGGCGCACACCTACACCGAAGCGGCCGTCCTGATCGGCGAGTGGACTGCAGGCGATCGCCTGGCCTGGCGAATGGCTCCGCGCGTCGCCGGCGACATCACCCAAACCGTTCGTGGTTTGATCGAACCGACGATCGCCGAAATGCCCGACGGCCGCATCCTGATGGTAATGCGTGGCAGCAACTCGCATGATCCGAGCGTCGCCGCAACCAAGTGGTGCTCCGTCTCCAGCGACGACGGCGAAACCTGGAGCAAACCGCAGCGCTGGACTTATGACGACGGCACGTCGTTCTATTCACCCAGCAGCATGTGCGTACTTATGCGGCACAGCAGCGGCCGCGTTTTCTGGGTCGGCAATATTACGCCGGAGAATCCCGACGGCAACCTTCCCCGCTTTCCCTTGGCGATCGGCGAAGTCGATCCGCAAACGCTCGGCCTGATTCGCAGCAGCGTCGTGATCGTCGATCAGAAGTCGGAGGAAGATGAAAAGCAGGGACGACTCGATCTCTCGCATGTTCATCTCATGGAAGACCGTGAAACCGGCGAGTTGATTCTGACCTACCCGCGAGCGCACCACAGTTACCGCGAGCGCGAGTTCGCGTTGCTGCGACTCTCCCCTTCCTCCACGACGAACAGCACTAACTAGCCCCTTCCTGATTATTTCCACTTCGATAGAAATACGCACGCAATGCCCACACGCCTAATCTCCGCCATCTGTACCCCGGTTGATTTCAACGGCGATCTCCACGTCGCGGGACTCGCCGCCCATATCGAGGCGCAAATCGCCGCCGGCATCGACGGCCTGCTGGTCGCCGGGACGATGGGACTGATGCAACTGCAAACCGATGCGACCTACCAGCGACTGATCGACGAAAGCGTCGGCATCGTCGCCGGTCGCACGGAACTATGGGTTGGCGTCGGCGACGCCGGGTATCAGCGGACGCTGGAGCGAATTCGCATCGCGGAGCGACAGCCGGTCGACGGGCTCGTCATTCTGACTCCCTATTTGATGAAGTTCGACGAAGAGGAACTGCTTCGCTATTACTTGAACCTGGCCGACGCCGCCAACAAGCCGCTGTTCCTGTATGACTTGCCTGGCTTGACCGGCACGGCCCTTTCGATGGAGTTAATCGAGCAGGTCGTCGCGCATCCCAACATTCATGGTTTGAAATGCACGCGGACCTGGGAATGGACCGTCGAATTGTGGGAACGTTTCGGGGGCAAGACGCGCGTCGTGCCGGCGCAACCGGAACGGGTCGCCGATCTGGTTCGCTTGGGGGTACCGGATAACCTCGACGGCTTGTTCGCGATCTTCCCGAATCAAAGTCGCGCGCTCGCTGACGCCGCCGATCGGGGCGAGTGGGAAGAGGCCGCCAGCTTGCAAGCCGATCTTAACAGCTTCCTGGAAGTTATTCGGGCAAAGCACCTCTTTGGCGCGGTCACTTGCGTCATGAACGAGATGGGAACGGAAGGACTGATGGCGCCGGAACCGTACTATCAACTTTCGGCGGAGGAAAAAGAAGCGTTCTTGAGCAATCCGACAATCCATCGCGTGATCGCCAACGAACTAAAGCTTGCCGTCGCCAAATCGACCTAGACCGTAGAACCAAATTGAAGTTTTCCTCCGCTACCGTCGTTCCCTTTCTGACGCCGCTGCTGTTGTTGGCGACGGCGACCGTCGCTTGCGCCGAAGATCCGCAGGCCGCCTCCGCAACCGTGGCGCCGCAGTTCGGCTGGCTCAACTGGGCGGTGCTGATCGCTTATCTGGGGGCGATGGTCGGGATCGGCGGTTACTTCTCGCGCGGCGAATCGTCAAGCGAAGATTTCTTTCTAGCCGGTGGACGAATTCCCTGGTGGGCGGCGGGACTTTCGATCTACGGCACCCAGCTTTCGGCGATCACCTTCATGGCGGTCCCCGCAATCGCTTTCACTCCGGACGGAAACTGGACGAAGATCGTCGGCGGCTGGACGACGCTCCTGTTGGCGCCGCTGGTCATCCGCTTTTACTTGCCGCTGTTCCGTCGGCTGAAAGTGCAAACCGCGTACGAGTACCTCGAGCGGCGTTTTCACGTCGCCGTACGCCTGATCGCCAGCTTGATTTTCATCGCGTTTCAAGTCGGCCGGATGGGAATTGTCCTGCTGCTGCCGGCCGCGGCGATCTCGGCGACGACCGGCTGTAATCTGCTTGCCGCGGTCATCCTGATGGGCGTCCTGGCGACGACCTACACGGTGCTCGGCGGGATCGAAGCGGTGATCTGGACCGATGTCGTTCAGGTGATCGTTTTGATCGGCGGCGCCCTCCTCTGCCTGATCGTTTCCCTTCTGGAAATTGGCGGGCCAGTGCAGCTTTTTGACATTGCCGCCGAATCCAACAAACTGACGATGTTCCACTGGTCAACCGATCCTGGTCAACCGTCGACCTGGGTACTGGTGGTCGGTTTCTTCTTCATCAACCTGATCGCTTACACCACCGATCAAACGGTCGTGCAGCGTTATCTGACGACCCGCGACGAATCGGCGGCTGCTCGCAGCATCTGGCTCAATGGCCTGATGACGATCCCGACCGGCGTGCTGTTCCTGCTGTTGGGGACGGCGCTTTGGGGCTTCTACCAAACGCATCCCGATGCGACCGCTCCCGCTCAAGTCGATCAGGCGGTCCCTTGGTTCGTCATGCATCAACTTCCAGCAGGCATTGCCGGGCTGGTAATCGCCGCGATCTTCGCCGCCGCGATGAGCTCCCTCGATTCGAGCATGAACTCGATCGCATCCGCGGTGGTGAACGACTTCTGGCTCCGTCTTCGTGGACCTGCCAAACCGGAAACCGAAATCCGCGTCGCCCGCGGGCTCACGCTATTGATCGGCGTCCTCGGCACGTCGATGGCCCTCACCATGGCGGTCTCGCAGATCACGTCGCTGTTCGACTACTTCAACCTGATGCTCGGCATGCTCGGCGGCGGACTTTCGGGCTTGTTCCTGTTGGCGATCTTCACCACTCGCGGCCATTGGATTGGCGCGCTGGTCGGACTTGCCGCTGGCGCCGCCGCGACCGCCGTCGTGCAATTGGATTCGACGCTGCACGTTTATCTGGCTGGCGCGGCCGGTACGCTCACCTGCTTCCTGGTCGGCTACCTTGTCAGTCGACTCGTTCCCTCACCGCAGCGCGACCTAACCGGCTTGACTATTTATACGCTAACTCCCCTCGACGCCCAAAACGCGCTCGAGCAGGAGCATTCGCAACCATCCCCTACCCCTTCCTTCGATTCCTCAGTTGGATGAATCCATATCGCATTGAAATAGTCGGCGCCACCGCTGGCCCGCACCTATTGATCATGGCCGGCGTGCATGGCGACGAATACGAACCGATCGTCGCCGTTCGGCGACTTGCCGCATTGATCGATCGTGATCAACTGCACGGCAAGGTGACGTTGGTACCGATCGCAAACCAGCCGGCGTTTGTCGGTCGCAGTCGAACGGGTCCTGACGGCCTGGATCTCGCACGCACCTTTCCGGGATCACGCGATGGAACGCCTACCGAGCAAATCGCCTTCGCCGTCAACCAATTGATCGAAGCGGCCGACTACCTGATCGATCTCCATACCGGCGGACTGGCGCTCGAAATCTCGCCGCTCGTCGGCTACATGCTCGTCTCCAATGAAGCGACGTTGGAAACGCAGCGCCGGATGGCCCATGCGTTTGGACTGCCGATTGTTTGGGGGACCTCGTCGCGGCTCGACGGGCGTTCTCTCTCGGCGGCTCGCGATGCGAACGTCCCTGCGATCTACGCCGAATGGGGCGGAGGGGCCGGTTGCCGCGCTGCCGGCGTTGATGATTACGTCAAAGGTTGTCTGTGCGTGATGGCCGAGTTGAATATGATCCCGCCGCAAGAACCGGTCGAAATCGACCGCTGCGTGATTGAAGATCAGCGCGAAGCGAGCGGGCACCTGCAGATCAACTACCCGGCCCCGGTCGCGGGCTATTATGAAACGACGGCGCCGCTCGACGCGATGGTTTCTCCCGGCGATGAGCTAGGGCGGATCTACGACATCCAATCGAACGAATCGACCAGCATCTGCTCGACGCAACAGGGACGTCTGATTACCCGCCGCGTCTTGCCGGCAGTCAATGACGGAGACTGCCTGGCGGTGATTCTCGAACTACCTGACGACAAGGAGACGCCGCATGCCTGATCGACCGGTGGCGTTTGTAACTGGCGCGTCGCAAGGAATCGGCTCCCAAACCGCTTTGGAGTTCGCGCGTCGCGGATATGCTTGCGTGCTCGTAGCTCGCAACGCCGAACGCCTGGAACAATTGGCGACCGAGATCGCAGCGTTGGGGAGCGAGTCGCACGTCTGTGCCGGCGATCTGGCCGACCTGCAGTTTGCTCGTTCGGCGGTCGATCAAGCGGCCGATCGTTTCGGCCGCATTGACGTTCTCGTGAACAACGCCGCCTGGCGAAAGATCGGCACGATGCGGCAGATCGAAGCGGACGAGTGGGATCAGACGCTGCGGGTTTGTCTGACCGCGCCCGCCTTTTTGGCGAAGTGGTGCGCGGCGGCGATGGAACCGGCCCGCCGCGGGGTGATTCTGAATGTCTCGAGCATCCAGTCGAAACTGGCGCCAGGAATTTGCCCCGCCTATATCGCCGCCAAGGGGGGACTCGACTCGCTCGCCTATGAGTTAGCCGCGCTGTATGGGCCGGTCGGCATTCGTGTGCTCAGTCTCAACCTCGGAGCGATCGACACCGAGATGAGCGCTGATTACGTTTCGAGTGACGGCGAAGACGTCAGCGCGCTGCTTCGCCGCTATGCCGAAGATATGATTCCGCTGCAGCGCTTCGCTCAGGCTGACGAGATAGCTCGGTCGATTGCGATGCTCGCGAGCGACGACGCGAGTTACCTGACCGGAGCCTGTCTCGAAATGGACGGGGGCTGGAATCACCAGGCGACTCCTTATTCGCTGAAACGGAAACAATTCCCGCACGAGTTTCCCTCTCCCTAATCCCCTGACTTGAGTCGCA
Source organism: Blastopirellula sediminis (assembly GCF_020966755.1). Taxonomy (NCBI): domain Bacteria; kingdom Pseudomonadati; phylum Planctomycetota; class Planctomycetia; order Pirellulales; family Pirellulaceae; genus Blastopirellula; species Blastopirellula sediminis. The sequence continues at coordinate 2,643,484 of NZ_JAJKFT010000010.1, read as the reverse complement.
ACGCTATGGATCCAATTTCGCTCGGAGAGGGAAACACGCCGCTGGTCCGCTCGCAGCAGATCGGACCGGCGCTCGGCCTCCGCGATCTGTACTTCAAGCTAGAAACGGTCAGTCCAACCGGCTCGTACAAAGATCGCTTCGCCGCCGCGGCGATCTCTGACATGCGACGCAACGGGAAACGGCACGTGATCGCGACGTCGAGCGGCAACACCGGATCTGCGCTTGCCGCCTACGCCGCCGCCGCAGGAATGGCCTGTTCGATCGCCATCGTCGACGGGGCGCCAAGCGGCAAGTTGCGTCAGATGATGGCCTACGGCGCCGAGATCAAAAAGATTCGTGGCTTCGGCCATGACCCGCAAGTGACCGAGGCGGTCCTCGAGTCGCTACAGCAACTTGGCCAGCAGCCAGAGGCTCAACTGCAAGTCAGCGCGTACAAATACAGTCCCGTCGGCATGAGCGGCGTCGAGGCGATCGGCCACGAAATCGCCGCACAACTTGCCGCCCTGAACCAACGGGCCGATCACGTCTTCTCCTGTGCCGGCGGCGGCGGCCTAACGCTTGCGGTCGCGCGCGGATTCCGGACTGCGTTCAACGTTCGCATGCTCGACGTCGCGCCGAAAATCCACTGTGTGCAACCGATCGGCAACGACACGATCGCCGGACCGCTCCGCCGTGGATCGCAACAAGCCCAAGCGGTCGCCTGCACGACGAAGATCAGCGGCCTTCAAGTCGCGTCCGTGATCGACGGAGACGCAGTCATCGCCGCATGTCGCGACAGCGGCGGAACCGGTCACTCTGTAGAAGACGCATCCATCTATGAGTCGCAGAAAGAACTGGCTCAGCTGGAAGGGATCTTCTCTGAACCGGCCGGCGCCGTTCCTCTGACCGGGCTAAAACAAGCGATCGCCGACGGCACCGTTTCGCTGAACTCGACGGTCGTTTGCCTGGTAACCGGCTCTGGCTTCAAAGACCTCGCGTCGGTCGATGCGATGATCGGCGCGAGCGATTGCGAAACGGTCACGTTGGAAGAATGGGAAGAGCGTTTCCCAGCGACGTCAAAAAGCTAATGTTCACCACCGCGAAGGACCAAGACTGATGCAAGCGATCAAAACATTCGCGACGGCGGCGCTGCTGTTGGTCGCAACGCCTGCGTGGGCCGATGCGCCGACTCTCCTTTCTCCTGAAACTCGGAACCGTTGCATGCAAACCCTGCGAGATGGACTCACCAGCGATCAATTCTGGCCTTCGATGCACGCCGCCGAAGCGCTGACCCTGGCTGGTTACGGCGAAGAAGTGCGCTCCGCCCTCACACCAAAGCTGCCGAACGTCCAAGACGCCCAACATCGCTGCGGCGTCGCTCGTGAACTGTTTCGCGCCGGCGACGAGTCGGCGGTCGCCACGTTATGGGAAGTGCTCGGCAGCGACGATCCGTACGGTCATAACCATGCCTGCGAGTCGCTGTTCAAGATTCGCCAGATGGGGGACGGCAAGCTCCTCCGCCAACATTTGGCCGATGAAACACTGCCGATCAAGCAACTGCTCGCGGCCGCGGCCTTGGCCCAACATGGCGACAGCGAAGCGAAACTTCGCATTCACGACTTCCTGATCGGCGACGATGACAACATGGCTCGCCTGGCCGCTTGGACGATGGCGGTCAGCGGCGATTCCAGCGATCTCGCCGCCCTGCGCGAGCGTGCCAAGTCGATCACCAATCCGCAGCACCTCGTTTACTTTCACGCCGCGCTGGCCCGCTTTGGCGACGCAGATGGTAAAACGGCGCTGCAAGCCGATCTGAAGCACGAAGATCCGATGGTTCGCGTCTACGCCGCCGAATTCTGCGGGCACTCGAATATCTCCGCGGCACTGCCGGTCCTCACCGAATTGCTGGAAGACGAAAACCTCGATGTCCGGATTCGCGCGGCGCAAGCATTGACTATGCTAGGAACGAACGCGTAAGCGTCGCTCGAAGCATCTTCCCACCCATTCGCCTTTCCCGCCGAAGAGACGCATGTCCACTCCTTTTCGCACTTCGCTGCGCGCTGCGCTGCTGATTGCCGTTACCCTCATCGCCGCGACGAACAGCTTCGCCCAGGACAAGCTGGAAAAATCGCGCCAGCGACTGGCCAGCGGTGAGCCGACCAAGATCGTTTGTTTCGGCGACAGCATCACCGGCGTCTACTATCACTCTGGGAGCAAACGAGCCTGGTGCGACATGCTCGGCCTCCTGCTGCAGCAAGCGTATCCGGGCGCCAAACTCGAAATGATCAACGCCGGCGTCAGTGGGCACACCACCGTGAACGCCCTCGCGCGAATTGAGCGGGACGTTCTGAAGAAAGAACCGAACCTGGTTGTGATCGGCTTTGGGATGAACGATGTGGCCCGCACGCCGTTTGAAGAGTTTGCGCCGAACCTGCGGGAGATCATTCGCCGCTGCCAGGAAGTTGGCGCCGAAGTGGTTCTTTGCACCCCCAACGCCGTTTCGGAAACGGAACCTCGGCCCGAAGTGAAGGTCGCGAAGTACAGCGAAGCGATCCGCGCCGTCGCCGCCGAGCTTCAGTTGCCGGTCGTCGACATCTTCACCAGCTGGAAACAGCTGCGCGAAGACGATCCAGTCGGCTGGTCGCTCCTAATGAGCGATGAGATTCATCCAAACATGACCGGGCACATTCGATTCGCCGAGCTGATCGGTTCAACCATCGTCGGGCGTCCACTGAAGTTCGACAAAACTCCTCCGCCGATCGAGACGCTGAAAACGACGCTTGGTCGTCTCGCCAAGGGAGAGACCGTCAAACTGGTCGCCGCACCGCCGTTCGACACGATCATCCCGGCGCAGTTTCGAAAGCTTTATCCGGAGGCGAAATTCGACGTCGTCGTTTGGCCGGCGGAAGAACAAACGATCGCCGCCGCAGCGGAGTGGGCGAAGCAAGTTCGCGGCCTGAAGCCGGACCTGGTCGTTTCTCCCTTTCCTCCGAAAGCGATTGAAGCTTCGCAGGAAGAGTTTATTCGCGACTACGAATGGGTGCTAAATTACAGCTTGCCGCAAAGCAAGGGAGCCGCCTGGGACGTCGTTCCGGTCTTGCCGATCGACTCGCATCCGGCGTATGCCGACCTGGCGGCTCGCATCATCGCCGGGAAAGAGTTGCGGTTTATCTCGCGTCCCAGCGGCGACAAGCGTTCGGCCGACGAAATCGTGGCCGCGTGGATCGCCGAGCATAAGTAAGGCGAAACAAAAAACGGGCTGCGACTTATTAAGCGTCGCAGCCCGTTTCTATTTCTTCTTGTGATCCGCAACTAGGCGTCTTTGCAGACTTGCCGCTGCTCACCCAAGCCGGCGATCGACAGAGTCATCACGTCCCCGGCTTTCAGGAAGCGGGGAGGCTTCAGTCCCAGACCAACGCCCGGCGGAGTGCCGGTCGAGATCAGGTCCCCGGCTTCCAGGGTCATGAACTGCGACAAGTAGTGAATCACAAAGCAGGGATCGAAGATCATCGTCTTCGTATTGCCCGTCTGCATCCGCTCGCCGTTCACTTCGAGCGTCATCGCCAAGTCACTCACGTCCGCAATTTCATCGGTCGTCGCCATAAACGGGCCAAGCGGATTGAACGTATCGCAGCTCTTTCCTTTGACCCATTGGCCGCCACGTTCCAGTTGGAAGTGACGTTCCGAAACGTCGTTCGAGATGCAGTAGCCAGCGATGCACGCGGCCGCCTCGCTGGCACTGTCCAGGTAGCGAGCCTCTTTGCCGATCACCACGCCCAGTTCGACTTCCCAGTCGGTCTTTTCGCTCTTCCGCGGGATCAGCACCTCGTCATACGGACCGACGACTGTGTTGGTCCCTTTGAAAAAGATGATCGGCTCTTCCGGAATCGCCATCCCCGATTCTTTGGCGTGGTCGGCGTAGTTGAGCCCGACGCAAATCACTTTGCCCGGTCGCGCAATCGGCGCGCCCCAACGAACTGCTTCCGGCACGTCAGGATAAGAATCGAGGGATCCGGCCAATTCCGCCAGGCGAGCCAATCCGCCCGCCTGGAAGAAGTCGCGATCATACCGCTCGACGACCGAGCTCAAATCTTTTCGCACGCCGCCGGCGGTCAGCAACCCGGGCTTCTCTTTTCCCAGCGGCCCAAACTGAATTAACTGCATCGCATCGTTTCCTTCATCGACGTTTCAATCGCTTTGATCACATGCTGCAAGACGGCGTCGTCATGTTGCGTACCGACATACCAGCGAGCGTCCGGCAGCAGCTGCACGCCGTTAGCGAGCATCGCCTCACGAAAGCGACCATAGGTTTCCATATCAGTGCGGGTCGTCTCGCGATAGTCGCGCGGCGCCTGCGTTACGCCAAAGTGTACCGAAAAAACGGTCCCCACGCCGCTCACCGCCGCGTCCAGGCCATATTTGGCCGCCGTTGTGGTCAGCGCCTCGGCGACCGCGTGACCGTGGGCGTTCATGCGATCGTAGGTTCCCGGCTTGCGCAACTCGCGAATCGTCTCGATCGCGGCGACGATGTTAAACGAAGTGCCGTTGTAAGTCCCCGAGTGAATCGTCCGCATGTCGCGGAGGACCTCAAACATTTCCGCGCGGCCGCCGACGGCCGACATCGTAAAGCCGCCGGCCAGCGCCTTGCCGTAAACCGACAAGTCAGGCTCGACGCCAAAATACTCGCGAGCGCCGCCGAGTGCGATTCGAAAGCCGGTGATCACTTCGTCGAAAATCGACACGGCGCCGTATTCGCGGCAAAGTTCGATCAGCGTTTCCAGGTAACCAGGCCGTGGCATGCAGCTTCCCGAGTTGGCCAACACCGGCTCGGTCAACACGCAGGCAATTTCCTGTCCGCGACGCTGAAACAGATCCTTCAGCGCGTCGACGTCGTTCCACGGCAAAACGAGCGTTTCAGAAAACTCGCCGGCCGGCTGACCGCCGCAGGTCGCCTGGGGCAAGGTCGAATCCTCGATCTTCGGCCGGTAAGAAACGAGGACATTATTCAGCCAGCCGTGGTAGTGCCCCTCGAACTTCAGAATCTTATCGCGGCCGGTATGTGCACGTGCGATGCGGATCGCCGACTGAATCGCTTCCGTTCCGGTATTCGAGAAGATCACCTGCTCGACGCCGGGAACCGAATCGACGATCAACTCAGCCAATTCGATCTCGGCGATATGCTGACAGCCGTAGGTGTATCCTTTTTCCAATTGCCGCGCAACCGCGGCGTTGATGCCGGCATGATTCGAACCGACGATCAGCGGCCCCCAGCCAAGCGTGTAGTCGGCTCGGCAGTTGCCGTCGACATCGTAGAAGTGCGGGCCGTCGGCATGATCGATATAGAGCGGGGGCTGCGTCACGAACCGTCGCAACGAACTGGAAACGCCGGTCGCCAACGAGCGACTCGCCCGCTCGTACAGCTCCGCGGAACGGGAGGTCGTGTGGATAGAAGCCATAGGGCTCTCCAAATTACGGAGAAAATCGTCAGTTCAAAGGGAAATGACACGCTTTGACACTCGCCCGTCATTCCACTATTCTGAATGTATTATTCCACATTTCAGAAGTCAAGGAGTTTCCGTGAAACCGTTTCAGGCTATCCAAAACCCCGACACGCCGGTCAGCCACCTGCCGTTCAGCCCCGCGATTCAGGTCGGGCAATTCGTCTTCGTCTCAGGCCAGGCGTCGGTCGACGAGACGGGCAAGATCGTCGAAGATACGTTCGCCGGCGAGATGCGCCGCAGCCTGGATAATGTTCGCAAGGTTCTGGCCGCGGCGGGACTTTCGCTCGACGATGTCGTGCAGACGCGGAACTACGTCGGCGAGCAAAAGGACCTGCAGGAGTTCAATCAGATCTACGCTGAATACTTCCAGAAGCCCTATCCGGCCCGCACGACGTTGATCGGCTGCTTGGGTACGCTGCTGAAGTACGAAATCGACGTGGTCGCCGTCGCCCCCCGGATCGCCTAGGAGTTGGAAATGCGCGTCGGCATCATCTCGCTGCTGCATGAATCGAACACGTTCGTCACTGCGCCGACGACGCTCGACAACTTCCGCCGCGACGTTCTGCTGGTTGGCCACGAGATCCTGCCTCATTTTGAAACGGCCCATCACGAAATCGGCGGCTTCATTACCGGCCTGCGCGACGCCGGCATCGAACCGGTCGGCGTCTTCGCAGCGCGCGCCTTGCCGAGCGGAGTGATTACGGCTGATACGTTCGATGAACTGGTCGAGTGCATGCTCGATCACTTGGAACATCATCAGCCGCTCGACGGTTTGTTGATCGCACCGCATGGCGCGACGGTCGCCGAAAATCATCCCGACGCCGACGGTTACTGGATGCAAGCGGTGCGCGAAGCGTTCGGCCCCGACAAGCCGATCATCGGCACGCTCGATCCCCATGCCAACCTTTCGCCGCAGATGGTCAAAGCGACTGACGCACTCTTCGCTTACCGCACGAACCCGCATGTCGATCAGGCCGACCGGGGACGAGAAGCGGCACTGCTGATGGCTCGCACGTTACGAGGGGAAGTTCGTCCGCGACAAGCGGCCTCCTTTCCGCCGCTGGCGATCAATATCGAACGGCAATGCTCGGAAGAGCAACCTTGCCGCGAATATGCAGCGTGGGTCGAGGAAGTGCGCCAGCGACCCGGTATTCTCGGCGCGAGCCTCTTCTACGGCTTTCCTTATTCCGACGTCGCCGAGATGGGTACGGCCATGCTCTGCATCGCCGACGGAGACGCGGCGCTGGCCGCCAGTACGGCCGACGAGTTAGCGCACAAGATGTGGGACGATCGCGAGAGGACGCTCGGTACGTTCTTGAGCGTTCATGAGGCGATCGATAAGGCGCTGGCCTGTGAAGGTCCGGTCTGCCTGCTCGACATGGGAGACAACGTCGGCGCCGGTTCGCCGGCGGATGGAACGACGATCGCTCAAGCGCTGGTCGATCGCAACGTTGAGCGAGCCTTCGTCGCGATCTGCGATCCGGAAGCGGTCGCTGCGGCGACAGCGGCAGGCGTCGGCCAGACGGTTGCACTCGAAATCGGCGCCAAGCTCGATCGCTTGCATGGCGATCCGTTACGAGTCACATGCCAGGTCATTTCGCTCCACGAAGGTCGGTTCGCCGAAGAAAAGCCGCGGCATGGCGGGAAGACGGAATACGACATGGGACCAACCGCGATCGTGCGAACCAAGAGCGGGCTCACGCTCCAACTCACGTCCGAGCGAACCGCGCCCTGGTCGCTGCGACAATTGACCTATTGCAACCTGGCGCCGACCGATTTTCAGATCATCGTCGCCAAAGGGGTCAACGCGCCGCTGGCCGCCTACGCCGCCGTTTGCCCCCAATTCTTCCGGGTCGATACGCCGGGGGTGACGACCGCGAATCTCTCGCGACTGCAATATGCGCATCGCCGCAGCGGGATGTATCCGTTCGAACGGGATGCCGTTTGGCGCTAGTTCCGATGTGCCGCCCAACTTGACTTCGTCGCGGCGATCGGCTATTCCTGTAAAAGATGCACCGCTTTTACACCTTTAGGCGTTTGGGCCGATGAAACTGACGACGCAAACCGATTACGCCCTGCGAACGCTGATGTTTCTCGCCAGGCGCGGCGAGCGCGCCAACGTCGCCGACGTGGCGCAGTTGTTCGACATTTCGGTCCACCACGTGGCGAAGGTGGTCAATTTGCTCGCCAAGTATGGTTACGTTCGGAGCGTCCGCGGTGTCGGCGGCGGCATCGAACTGGCCCGCAAGCCGGAGACGATTTCGATTGGCGAAATCATCGAGCGGTTTGAGGGAAGCATGCACCTGCTTGACTGTATCGATACCGACGAAGAGGTCTGCGCCATTCAATCATTCTGCAAACTCAAAGGAGTGCTGGCCGAAGCGGAACGGGTGCAGCGCAGTTATCTCGACGGCGTCACCCTGGCCGACGTCGTTCCTGGCGCTCGTCAACTTGTCGCTTTCGGAGCACGACGATGAATCGAGCCCCCATTGTTCTCGCTCTGCTCCTGTCGATCGCCGGTCTCGCCGCGGCTACGATCGCCGACGAGAGTTCCGAGCAAGCCTCCCCTGCTCCGCCGGTTCGAATCGAAGAAGCCCGCAGTCGAGCGCGACTCTTGCATGAGACGCTGCATGGCACGCTTCAAGTAATGCATCGCGACTTCTTTGACGAAGAAGAGTCGCATGCGATTCCGTCTCGATCGCTGGAAGACGTCTTCGCCGAGCTGGAGCGCAGCCATCATGTCAAAATCCGTTGGATTTCGGTCAATACGAACGCGATGAACATCGACAACGAGCCGAAAAGTCCTTTTGAAAAGCTCGCTGCGAAAGAGCTTGCCGAAGGAAAGCCGGAACATGACTCCGTCGACAATGGTCGCTACCAATATGCCGGAGCGATTCGGCTCGCCTCCCGCTGCTTGAAGTGCCATGTCCCCAATCGCAAGAGCACCGAGAGCCGCATCGCCGGGCTCGTCATTTCGATGCCGATCGCTGAGGAGAAGTAATCATGAAGTCCCTTCCGCTGCGCATCGTTCGCTGGTCCGCCGTCGTCGCGATCGTTCTACTGCTGACGACTGAAAGTCACGCCCAGCTGACGTTTGAAAACGAGCCGATCAACTACGGCCAAGACCTCCAGCACGACCCAGTCGCACAGCTGCAAAAAGAGCTCGACGCCGGGAAGACCAAGCTGGACTATGACGAAGATCATGGCTACCTCAACTCGGTCCTTGAGAAGCTGAACATCTCGCCCGAGTCGCAAGTGCTGGTTTACTCCAAGACTAGCTTTCAGCTTTCCCGTATTACCCCGCGCCGGCCTCGTGCCCTCTACTTCAACGACAAGTCGTACATCGGCTGGGTCCAAGGGGGCGACGTCCTCGAAGTGATGACGACCGACCCAGAGCAAGGCGCCATCTTCTACACTCTGTCGCAAGACACCGATGGTTCGCCCAAGTTTATCCAGGATCGAGGACAATGCCTTTCGTGCCATGCTTCGAGCCGCACGCAAAACGTCCCCGGCGGTTTGGTCCGTTCCGCGTTCGTCAACGCGGCCGGTCAGCCGCATTATGGCTCTGGCACCTTCACCACCGATCACAGCAGTCAGTTCCAGGATCGCTGGGGAGGTTGGTACGTAACCGGCACGCATGGCGCGATGCGGCACATGGGGAACGTCATTTCCAAGGATCGCGACTTCCCCGAGAAGATCGATCGCGAAGCCGGCGCCAACGTCACCGATCTCACGGAGCGGCTCGACATCGCTCGCTACCTGACGCCGCATAGCGACATCGTCGCGCTGATGGTGCTCGAACATCAAACCCAGATGCAAAACTTTCTGACGCTCGTTAATTTTGAAACGCGGATGGCGCAGCATCATGATGCGGTGATGAACAAGGCGCTGGAGCGATCCGAGGATTACGTCAGCGACACGACGAAGCGGCGGATCGCCAATGCCTGCGACAAGCTGCTGCAGTATATGTTGTTCGCTGAGGAATTCCCGCTGGAGTCGAAGGTGGAGGGAACCTCCCAGTTCGCCCGCGAGTTCGCCGCGGCCGGGCCGAAGGACTCTCAGCAGCGATCCTTGCGTGACCTCGATCTGCAAACGCGGCTGTTTCGCTATCCTTGCAGCTACCTGATCTATTCCGAACAGTTCGACCAACTGCCGCCGCCCGCCAAAAGCTACATCGCTCGCCGCTTGCAGGAAATCCTCGAAAACGGCGATCCCGACTATCCGCATCTAACGCCGGAGGATCGTGAAAATATTCGCGAGATCCTGACGGAGACGAAGCCCGATCTCTGGAATACGAAGTCGTAACGATGGCGACCTTCCGCCTGCGAACGAAACGGATTTACGATGAGCCTGCCAAGGGAGACGGCCTGCGGGTTCTGGCCGATCGTCTCTGGCCGCGGGGCGTCGCGAAAGCGGACGCCCAAGTTGATCTTTGGGCGAAAGAGCTGACCCCGTCTCACGATCTCCGCAAATGGCTGCACGAAGATCCTGAGCGTTACGACCAGTTCGTCGCAAAATACACCGCCGAACTTAACGATCATTCCGATCAGGTCCGACAGTTTCTCTCGGAGTATGGCGATCGAACCGTCACGCTGCTTACCGCCGTGAAGGACTTGTCTCACAGCCATATCGCCATCTTGCAGGCCTACTTGGAGCGAGCGGCAGACGACTCCGCCTAGGACGACGCTGGTCCGCATAATACGTCCTCCCGCTATTTTCGCATCGTCGAGTCGAAATATACCTGTTCGATTTCGAAACGCCCTGATGAGGAAGCCCAAAATCTGTCGATTTTTTTCGTCGGAACGCAATTCGTTTTCCGCTTAGCAAAGGGAGAGACAATCCTATTTGCGGAGGACAGAACAATGCCAGACGGATCACGAAAACGACGATTTTCCTGCGACCGAGCCAAACGAACCTGGTACGCCAAATGGCGTTCGCTTCGCTTCGCCCGCCGCTTCGGCTAAATCGCCACCGACAAACCACACGCCATCGCCGGGCCGCTTGCCTGGAAACCTGAGCTCGACCATCCCACCTTATCGAGCCGCCAACGACGACCGCTTCGCTCGCATGCGAACCATCCCCAAGAATCTTTGATTCATTCGCGCTCGTGGATCGATACAATAGGACCACGCTCCTCGTGTCTTCCCATCCACGCTCCGGTCATCCAGGCGAATGTCTACCAACGCAGCCGCCGTTCACCTCTTTGAGCTGGCCGTCGACGAAACCGCCGCGGGCAAATACCCCGAAGCGCAGCACCTGATTCAGCAGGCGCTGGCCAAAGACCCCAACTACGCCGACGCCTGGACGCAACTCGGTACGCTTCACTATCTCTGCGAAGAGTACCAACAATCGGTTCAGGCCTATTCCCGCGCCATTCAACTAGCGCCGCGCGATCCGTTGGCCTGGACCGGCCGCGGCACGTCGTACGAAAAGCTAGGGGACTACCATCAAGCGCTGGCCGATCACAACGCCGCGATCCAGCTTGACCCCAACTTGGACGCGTCGTTCGCCAACCGCGGCTCGGTCTATATCGAACTTGGCGATATGCCGGCGGCGAAAGCCGACTTTGAACGCGCCTATTTCCTCAATCCGCTGGAGCCTGACAACCTTTACCGGATGGGGCAGTACTACTTTGAAATGGGTTACTACTCCGAAGCGTACAGCTATCTCAACCAGGCGGTCGAAGCGGCGCCCGATAACGGAACCTATCGCTTCTATCGGGGCGCGACGCTCGATCATCTCGAGCGGCCTGACTTGGCGCTCCCCGATCTGAACCTGGCGATCGCGCAGTTTCCGCAATTCGCTCGCGCTTACACCTTTCGCGGTCTCGCTTATCGTTTGCTCGAGCGAAACCGAGAGGCGTTCGACGACTTCAGCGCCGCGCTGCGTCTGGGAGACCACAGCGCCGACGTTTTTGAGCACCGGGCCGACCTCTACTTTGACGCGAAACATTATGAGGAAGCGATTCGGGACTACTCGCGGGCGATCGAGATCGATCCCGACTGGATCCCCAACTACTGCAATCGGTTGCTCGCCTACAAGGCGCTCGGACAGAACGACCAAGTTCGCCGTGAGATGCACCAGATCGACCAACTCTTCCGCCGCCGCGTCACGGAGATCGCGAAAAAGGGAACGCAACTCCCGCTGGCGATCGTTATGGCCAACCAAGATCTCTACCTCCCTGGCGACACCGGCCGGTTCGCCTTTGGGGTCCTCTCGTTTGAAAAGCCGTACTGCGAAAACCCTCAGGCTCTCTCCGACCTGGCGGTTCGCGTCGGCAACCTCAAAGGAACCGTCTCTACCAACCCCGCGGAAAACGAAGTCGCGATTATGGTCTCGCACGAGATGGGTTCGCTCAATCGGCGTCGCCCCTTGCCGCGCGAGCTGACCGGCGGCCCGCTCGTCTGGTACGTCGACCTGTGGCTCCATCGTCCATTCTTGCCCAAGGGGCAATTGATCTACGGCGAGCGAGTTTTCTCGTGCATCGCCGAACCTGGCCCGACGGGGCGAGTTGAACTTTGGCCCGGTAAGTGAATCGAAGCGCGAACCTATCGTACGCATCGTCCCTCCCTGTTGGCCATGTCCAACTTTCGTGAAATCCGCGCCGACTTCGATCGCGAGACGATCGTCGTCTATCAGGCGTACAACGACGCCATCGCCGATGCTGCGCTTTCGGCCGGCCAGTTTGTCGCTCCGTTCTCCTTTCAGCGGATGACCTGGATCAAGCCTTCTTACTTGTGGCTGATGGAGCGGAGCGGTTGGGGCGCCAAGCCGAATCAAACGCGGATCCTCGCCGTGCGCATCTTGCGAAGCGGCTGGGACGCAGCGCTGCGGCAAGCGGTCCTCACTTCCTATCACAGCGGCGTCCATCGTTCGCAAGACGAGTGGCGCTCGCAGTTCGCTGATGCGATCGTCCATGTCCAATGGGACCCTGAACGATCGCTTCGCGGCAAGAAGCTCGAGTACCGCTCGATCCAGGTTGGCGTCGGACGTCATCTGATCACCGAGTACGCGGAAAAGTGGACTCGCGAAATCGTCGACCTCACGCCGCTGACCGCCAAGCTTCGTCAGTTCCGCCAAGCTGGCGACTACGACAAAGCGAAGCGATTGTTGCCGCGCGAGTCGATCTACAAGGTGGAGGAAGCGACCGCTGCGCGGCTGGGGATCGAATCGTGAAATCGAGTCTCCAATTTCGAAACCAACATTTTGTGAGACAATCTCGTCGAACGAGATCGTCTCGGCGCTTAGAATAGTACGACGCGAACCTGGCTTGCGCGTTTTTCGCACGGCTCGGTTCGCGCGTACGATTCGCCGCTTAACGCCCCACGCAAAATGAGTAAGTTTCTCGAAGCCGCGCAAGCCGTGCACTCAGGCGATCCAAACGCCGCCGATCGCTTGTTTCCGCTTGTCTATGACGAATTGCGAGCGCTCGCGTCGACCCACCTAGCTCGGGAAAAGCCAGGGCACACGCTGCAACCGACCGCCTTGGTACACGAGGCCTATTTGCGTCTCTTGGGCGACGACGAGTCGCCGACCTGGAACAGCCGCGGCCACTTCTTCTCGGCGGCGGCCATCGCGATTCGCCGGATCTTGATTGATCACGCGCGTCGCAAACAAAGCCAAAAGCGGGGAGGCGATCTCGCCCGGCACGATTTGGATGTCGTCGCAGCCGCATTGCCGGAGCCGCGTGAAGACTTGCTTGCCCTCGACGAAGCGCTCGATCGCTTGAAGCAAATCGACTCGCTCGCCGCTGACGTCGTACAACTCCTTTACTTCGGCGGACTTACGATTTCTGAAGCGGCGAAAGTCTTGGAAATTTCCCCCCGCACAACGCGTCGCCGCTGGGCGTACGCCAGGGCCTGGTTACGCCGTGAATTGGAGCAGGGCGAGGCGAACTCAGACGCTTAAAAAGTTTTTTGGCCGCGTCGCGTCCTGGTTTGCGCACATTACTCCAGGCCAGTCTTACCTCACATTGCGAAACCCCCGCGACGGTCGTTTTCCCATGAACGAACAATCGATCTTTTGCCAAGCTCTCGAACTGACCGACCCCGATCAGCGAGCGGAATATCTCGACGAAGCTTGCGGCGACGACGTTGCGCTGCGGCGACAAGTGGAATCTCTGCTGGAAGCCGACGAGCGATCGGGCGACTTCCTGAAGGTGCCCGCGATGCGTCAATTCGCTCCCGCCGCCGACGATTCGATCGATTGCAGTTCGCCAACGCGATGTGAGCCTGGCGATTCTCCGGCCGAAATCAACTTGTCGTTCTTGCAGCCTTCCGCTTCTCCCAATTCGCTCGGTTTGCTCGGGCATTACGAAGCGCTGCAAGTCTTGGGACGAGGGGGCTGCGGGATTGTGTTGAAAGCGTTCGATAACAAACTGCACCGCGTCGTCGCGATTAAAGTGATCGCGCCTGAGTTGGCGACGACGTCGCCGGCTCGCAAACGTTTTCTGCGCGAAGCGAGAGCGGCGGCGAGTCTGCACCACGAGAATATCGTCAGCATCTACTCGGTGGAGGATGAGCCGATTCCTTTCCTGGTCATGGAGTATCTCGATGGCGGAACGTTGCAAGACCGCGTCGATGAAACCGGACCGCTCGACGTGGCCGAAACGTTGCAGATCGGCCGCCAGATTGCGGAAGGTCTCGCCGTCGCCCATTCCACGGGACTCGTTCATCGCGACATCAAGCCGTGCAACATCTTGCTCGACTCCAGCTCGCAGCGGATCAAGATCAGCGATTTCGGTTTGGCGCGAACGGCGGACGACGCCAGCATTACGCAAAGCGGCGTGATTGCCGGCACTCCGTTGTACATGTCGCCGGAGCAAGCTCGCGGCGAGGCTGTCGATCCGCGTAGCGATCTGTTCAGTCTCGGCGGCGTTCTCTATTTGATGTGCAGCGGCCGACCTCCCTTCCGCGCTGCGACGACGATCGCCGTCTTGAAACGGGTGATCGAGGACGAGCCGCGCACGATCGCCGAAATCATTCCGGACGTCCCGGCTCCGCTGACGGAGTTGATCGCGATGTTGCACGCGAAGGATCCGAGCGATCGCTATCAAACGGCGGCCGAAGTCGCAAAGCAGCTGGCCGACTTTGAACGTCGCTACGCGCAAGATGGACATCTCCTCCAATCCCGAAATGAAAACAAGGTTACGCTTGCCGAAACAGGAAGACGCGATCGCCGCACCAGTAATCGATGGCCACTGGCCGCGGCGGTCGCGATTTTTCTGGTCGCCGTGATCGGCGTCGGCTGGAGCGAAGCGTCCGGAACGACCAGCTTGTCGCAAACGGTCGTGCGTCTCTTCACGAAGACCGGAACGTTGGTCGTTGAAATCGACGATCCTGGCGTTGCGGTGCGAATCGACGGCAAAGACCTGGTAATCTCTACGCCCGGCGTGCAGGAGATTCGCCTGCGGCCCGGCAAGTACCAGTTGCAAGCGACCAAGGATGGCCGACCGGTCGGCCAAGAGCTGATCACCATCACCCAGAATGGCCGCCAGACGGTTCGCGTCACGCAGGAAGGCCCGCTGAGCGTTCCGCCGGCCCAGCATTTGTTGGAACCCATGCCAGCGTTTGACGCGGGCGCCCCGGTAAGCCGAAAACCGCATTTCGCCGGCGAAGCGGGAGGGATCGGCGATTGGGTCATGGAGGGAGATGAACTGGTCCAAAAGAAGCCAGGCAAAGCGGTCATGCTGTTCGGTTCGCCCAACTGGACCGACTATGACGTCACCGTCGAAGCGAGGAGCTTGTACGCTGGTCCCAAGTCGGAAGGGAGCGCCCTTTTCTTTCGAGCCCTTTCCGATCGCGATAATTGCGTGCTGATCACCGGCAGCTATGGCGGCACCATCATGGACGTCACTAAACGGGTCCGAGGAGAATGGATTCGAATTGGTATGCCGTATGGAATCGAGCATGAATTCCGGCGGTGGTACACGCAAAAGGTGGAAGTTCGCGGCGACCATATTCGCTGCTTCGTCGATGGAAAAATGATGTTCGATCGTCATGACGATTCGCATCCGCGCGGCATGATCGGCCTCGGTTCGCACAACACGGTCACGCGTTGGCGCAATCTGAAAGTCACCGCGCCCGATGGGACGGTCCTGTGGGAAGGTTTCCCCGACGTGCCGACCGGCGAATACAAGTCGCAGGCGACCTGGAATGATTTCCAGCTCGGCAGCTACGCTCTGTCGTGGAAGGGTTCGACCATTCGCACGCTCGACAAGACCTATCATCACGGCGAGACGCCAGACAACCCAAACATGCAACTTTGCGAAGTTTCAATTGACGCTCCGCAAGAGCTGCTTCCCACCGACTTGGAACCGTTCGCCGTCGCTCGCAACTTGCGCAAGTTGGAGTTTCGTTTTCCTGAAATCACCGATGCGACGATTCCCTTCTTGTCGCAACTGAAACAGCTGACCGAGTTGAATCTCGAAGGATCGGGGATCTCGCAAGCAGGCTATGAACAACTGAAAACCGCACTACCCGACTGCAAGATTCAGTGGAAGCTGCTCGAAGCGAAGGAGTAGCGACGTAGCTTCGATCCTCCCTCCCTGTTGAGGAATGACCTAATCGAATGGTCATTCCTTTGCGCTCTTCGGCAAAACGTTGCATTTGCTTGCAAACGGCGCCGAACCGGCCTAATCTGTCGGCATGAACATCACCTCCAAAATCACCGCCGCGTTCGCTGTTTCGCTTCTCTCCTTGGGCCTGGCGATTGCCGAAGAGCCCGCTTCCGGTTCGCTGCCGAAAGCGTTCATCGACGGGACCGGCGACGGCTGGCGTTCGCTCGGCGAAGAAGACTTCCAGAACGTCAACTGCTTTGAAGATACTTGGACCTTCAAAGACGGCGGCATCCAGTGCACCGGCAAACCGGTCGGCGTGATGCGTTCCAAGAAGGAGTTCACCAACTTCGAGTTGGTGCTGCAGTGGAAGCATCTGAAATCGGGGGGCAACTCCGGCTGCTTCGTCTGGACCATTCCGGCCGAAGTCGAAAAGCTGACCAAACCGGGCCTGCCGGCCGGCGGCATCGAAGTGCAGATTCTCGATCACGGCTACAAAGACTCCTACAAAAAATCGACCGGCAAAGAAGGAGATTGGTTCAGCACCAACGGCGACATCTTCCCGGTCGGCAAGTCGAAGCTGACCCCCTTCCCTCCTCTGTCGCCCAACGGCTCGCGCAGCTTTCCTTCTAAGGAGCTGAGCAAAGGAGTTGGCGAGTGGAATCACTACTACGTCCGCGCGATCAACGGCGAAGTCCGCTTGTGGGTCAACGGCGAAGAAGTCTCCGGCGGCAACAACGCGGTACCGGCGACGGGCTACCTTTGCCTTGAATCGGAAGGAAGCCCGATCGAATTCCGCAACATCCGCATCCGCGAACTGCCGTAAAGCGGACACGAGGACAAGCGAATCTCCAAGGGTGCGATCAGTCGCACCCTTTTTTTGCGCCCTCTCTTAACTAGCCCGCAGAGCAAGCAAGGGAATGCGGCGCCCATCTCCCTTCGACAGGATCACCAGCGCAACGAATTGCCAAACACCGATTCGGCCGAATTCAACGTCAACGTTTTTTGGCGATGCGCAATCCCAGGGCTGCATCGCCTGCGGCGATTCCACCCTGGGCTGCTTTAGCGCCGCCCCGTTCGGGCTGAGGAGTGGACTGGACCACGAAACTTTTTTTCGCTTCGGCGCGGAGTCGACTTCAAACCGCATTTTTTTGGGCTCCGCAGTGGACTGGACTGCAGCGCATTTTTTTTTAAGCCGGAGTGGACTGGACCATTAGCAGTTCAATTCTCTCTTCAGCCCCAACGGGGCGGTGCTAATATAGCCCGGGGTAAGTCGCCGCCAGGCGACGCAGCCCCGGGTCAAGTCTGCCGATCCATCGCAAGCCCCAATGGGGCGATCTAAACCGGAAATTGCTAAGTCCAACGTCAACGCTCAATTGCGCCCGATTTTCCCAGGGCTGTCGCCCTGGGCTAGGTTAGCGTCGCCCCGTTGGGGCTGAGGAGTGGACTGGACTGCAAAACTTTTTTCACTTCGGCGCGGAGTGGACTTCAAGCCGCATTCTTTTGGCTCCGCAGTGGACTGGACCGCAGCGCAATTTTTTTTCGCGTCGGAGTGGACTGGACTGCGTAATTTTTTTTCTGGGCCCGTTTTAGCCGCTCTGGATCCCACACAAGAACGGCGCGACGCGCTCGCATCGAAAGCGATCGGCGGCGCCAGTCGCATTTCCATGCAAGTTTCGCAAACGGCGAACGGGCAGACTCCGGCACATCCTAGCGCTAGAACGCTGGCGTCATTTCGACGTTATTCATCCGTCAGACTGGGCGGAACCCATCAAACGCCGACCTCGCATCCAACGACAATTGGGATCGCCAATTCCGTTTTCGCGAGCGCGTACCTGCTGATTTCTCGACGGTTTCGAGAACGAAGGGAGGGCTCAACGCCTGTACAAATTTATACTACAATCTCAACCCGCAGGTCAAGAGAGAATTCAACCACTGGTCAGGGGCGGAGCTCGGCGGAACGCCTTACTCCGAAGAGAAGGACTTTCCATCAACGATGAGCAATTAGGAGACGAGAAAGCCTAAGGACGTTCGCGCAGCGAGTCAAGATAAGCGAGCGTCTCCTCCCGATCACGCACGCGCCACGCATCCTTGTAGTCATAGGACGTCGTACGAAAGACCTCGACGGAACGGACGATCTGATCACGGATATCGTCGACGCCCGTCCACTCAGGAAAGCTCTCTAACTGCAGCTTTACGTCGCGTGGTTCCATCCAATGAATGCCGGAGTTCTGGACTTCGAGAATGATGAACGATTGATCGCGCGACAGATAATGCCCTGCCTGCGGCGCTTCATTGCCATGGTCAAACGGGCGTTCCTGCAACGGTCCCCGCGCCACCGCCACGTAGATCGTCTCAAGGATGTGGGGCCTTCGCTCCGAAGTGAAGGCCCCAGCGACGTCGGAGGGATTCGGGAATTTCGCCCCGTCATCTCGCCGCGTTCCATCTCGCAAGTCGACATTCGCTTCGCCGTTCCAGGCAGAGTCGAGATCATATGCGTCATAGAAGCCATTGGATTCGACCATGGGAACGATCAGCACTCGCCAGCTATGGAGCGGAGTTCCCTCGGCGTCGGTCACAACCAGCGGGGGAAAATCGTTGAACAAATCCCGATAGTTATAGACTGCCCGCGCTATCGTTTCTAAATCGGCCTGGCTCTTCGCCTGATAGGGAAAGCAGCAGGAAAAGGCCGCGGCACCCAGCAGCAAGACGACAATCAGGCCCATCATCCCCCGCGTGAGTCGTTGGAAGGTGGACAATAGTCGCGGCATACTCAATCGGTACGCAGAGAAAACGAGACGGGGATCTTCACACGCGTCGCCACGTTGCGTCCTTCGCTTTGCGCCGGCGTGAACTTCCACTGTTTTACCGCCAGCAGCGCCGCCTGATCCAGTCGTTCGAATCCGCTCGACTGAAAGATTTCGACTTCGGCCACTTCGCCGGTCGCCGAAATCGTGACCCGCAAGATAACCCGTCCCTCTTCGCGGCGACTACGGGAAGTGGGCGGATAGCCAGGCGCTGCGTTCGTCGGCGTAGGTTGCGGCGGAACGTCGATCCGTGCGCCGGCGACGCTATCGACGGTCGGGGGCGACGCTTCGGCGACGACCGACTCCGGGAGCGGCTCTTTCGTCGCTTCGCGGCGGGGGAGCGTTTCGGATGGTTGGGTTTCGGCCGGAGTCGGCTGCGACGCCGCTTCTTTTCGCGACATGGCGGCCGGGGCGCTGCGCGGCGTGAAGATCACCTCCGACGACTCAAGCGGCAGCGGAATCGCGGTCGGCTGCTTTTGCAGATCGAGCGGCGCCTCTTCGGTCGTTTCGTCGCTCCCCTCCGCCGTCTCGATCACTTCGATCTCGACCGCCGGGGCGTCTTGCAGCTGCGACTCGGCCGAAGCCATCGTCGCGGTCAGCGTGACCGTTCCGCCGGCGTCGACCTGATGCCGCCAACTTTCGGGCCGGATGCTCCATGACACCAGCGCCGCCGCCGCTGCGACGTGCAAGGAAATGCTGGTGAAGTACGAGATTGTGGAAGTCCGAGCGAGCATCGAGCGTGAAAGCAAATACGGCGAAACAGGAGCGGGACCAACCCGCTCTGACAAAGAGTCCAGATTAGCTGAAGAGGGCCTTAGCGTCGACCTGGAGCGTTAGGGGGCGGAGGAAGCGATCCCCTGCCAAATCGACTTCGCGAGATCTACATCCTCCGGCGCGTCGAAGTAAATCGACAGATGGACGTAGCCATCGGCGTCGGCGACGAAGCAGTAGAGCGCATGGACGTCGACGCCGTCATGATCCTCGACCAGACGATAGGCGATCCGGAGCAGCTTTCCCTCTTTCAGCTCTTGATAGTCAAAGGCGTCCGGGTCCCGGTCACGGGTCAGATCGCGGAGAAGCTCAAAGGACGAATCGTAATCTTCCGGAATCCCCCAGACGCTAGCGTAGATGGTGACGCCGGGGCGCCACAGCACCATCTGGCCATCTTCTTCCAGCCGCTTGTTGAAGCGCAGGGGCAAATCGAGCGACCAGCGATCGGTGAGCGCAAAGACGCCGGGCTCCAGAATCGGAAAGTCCGGGTGCAACAGTTCGTCCGCTTCAAACGGACTTTCGACGGCGATCAACTCCCCCTCGTCTCCTTCTCGCGCGAAGGCGCTGCCGATCGGCGAGTCGAGCAGCGGAATCACTTCGCGATCGTAGTTGGCGATCGTGTTGACGTCGTACACCTCCAGGTTGTCGGCGTCGTTCACATAATCGTCCGATTCGTCGCCGGCGAAGAACCGCCAGCCGCTGTCATCCGGATTGGAAGGAGGTTCGCGATACATATAGCCGACCGGCTGACCGTCGACCGTGATTCGATCGGTGGCGATGCAGCCTCCCATCGGCTCAATGAGCGACTCGATCTGATCCGCGGCCAAGCGAAACTTCTTTTCAGTCATGCAGATTCGATTCCTGCGAAGATCAACGCGCCGCGACTACTCGCCGCAGCAAGGACAAACTTCAGGGACAAAGACGGTCAACGTCGCCGAGTAAGCGGTCTCGTCATAGTCGGCCGTCTTTTCATCGAGAGCATGATGATGCGCCACGACCAGGTACTGGTCGCCGGTGGTCGGCGTGAACGAGGCGATCCCTTGGGCGTCGGTTTTGCGTTCGAAGTTTTCGTCGAACTCCGGCTTCAGCGTCTGCCGCCGCGGGATGAACGAAACGACCGCGTCCGCTAAAGGCTTGCCGTGAAGTAGCAATTGAACGGTGATCGGCTGCCCCGGTCCCATCGGCGCAACCGGGCTAACCTGCGGTACGAGCTCCAACGGGTGTCCCTGCGGCTTGTCGTACCCGGGAACGTTTTCAGCAACTTTGTCCAAACTGTCTGTAACAAGGAAGTACGCTTTTCCGCTTTTGAGAGTACGAACTGGATGGCCGTGATTTACGAGCTTGTCCAAAGAGTGGGAAACCAAATAGAGGCCGGGCTTTGCGGCCGCGAACTTGGCGTTCCAGTATCCCTCTTTGGGCGCGTAACCGACGTCAACCAGCTCGGGAATAAGGTCAAATTCCTTACCACTAGGACCCGCGATAGCCAGCTTGCAGTCGGTCAAATCGATCTTGCTCGCTAGTTTAAAATCGCGATGATCATTGCCGTGATTCCCGAGTTTGAGGTCGACGTAAATCGCATCCCCAGTCCGGATTACATTTGAGTTGGTTTCGACCCATGTATCGTGCGCACACAGAGGCGTAGAAACGCACAATACGCATAAAAGTGCCCGTAGGTACATTCGTGGAAACCCTCAAAAGCCGAGAAAATCTACGGCCCGACTTGAATTCGAGCCGTAGAATAAAAATGATGTACTTTCCGCTACATGATACCTGCGGCGCTGGTCCCTAGCGATCCGCCCACTACCCACCATACCAAAATGCCTACCACACTTGCTCCCGTGCCTCCCAAGCACGAGGA
The DNA here is from genome assembly GCF_020966755.1 of Blastopirellula sediminis. Classification (NCBI taxonomy): domain Bacteria; kingdom Pseudomonadati; phylum Planctomycetota; class Planctomycetia; order Pirellulales; family Pirellulaceae; genus Blastopirellula; species Blastopirellula sediminis. Next base: position 2,622,013 of record NZ_JAJKFT010000010.1, on the reverse strand, counting down.
GTTTTCGATCGAAGAATTGATCGACGCTTACGAAAAGGGTTCTTCTGAAATCCGCGCCGCGATCGCGGGCATGACCGAAGAGGAAATCGCCGCCAAGCCGGTTGATGATATGTGGAGCACGCTCGAGGTCGTTTGCCACCTGGCCGACTGCGAGCAATTCTACGCCGATCGAATGAAGCGGACCGCCGCGACCGATCGACCGGAATTGATTGAAGTTGATGGCTTTCGCTACAACGACGCGATGGACTATCAGCATCACGACCTGGAAGAAGAACTGCTGCTGATCGAAGCGACCCGCCGCCAAATGGCTCGCACCTTGCGACTGTTGCCGCGTGACGCCTGGAATCGCGAAGCGACCCTCAGCGAGCTCGGCACCCTGACGCTGCGTCACCTGGTGCTGCACGCGATCAATCACGTCCACCACCATTTGGAGCACGTGAAAGAGAACCGGAAGGCTCTTCGCTAACAAATCAGATTAAAATACCTCAAGGTAAGCGGCCGCACTTTGCGGCCGTTTTTTTCCCTCGAGTGATTCCGCTCTGGATCATCCTTGCCGCGGCGAGATGCTCCACTCGCCGAGCGACTTGCCGTCGAGCGACGTCGCTGTGATCTTCAGTTCTTTGCTATCGGCCCGACCGCGGATGATCGTTCCGCCGCTCAAGCTCGGCCCGCCGCCGACCATCTGTCCATAGGCCCGCTCATCGGTCGGCGCATCATAACGGAAGCGATGGGTGTGCCCGCAAATGAGTAGCTGGGCGCCTGCCTTCGCCAGATGTGGATGCCACGCTCGTTGCGCTTGGCGACAATAGCTGGCGTAACCTTCCAAAGTGTCGCCGGGGTTGTCGCCGGGAAGTCCCCAGAGCGGAATGTGGCAGAAGATCACCAGGTAGGGCGCCGATGCGATCTCGGCACGCTGTAGCGTTTCGGCCAGCCACGCTCCTTGCGCTTCGCGATACGGCTCGAAGTTGGCTAGCCCCGCGAAGACCGGATGCGCGTCCGGCTTATCTTCTCCGGTATCTAAACCGATCAAAGCGAGCGGACCTTGCCGCACCGCGAAGTTGCGTCCCAAAGCGCCTTGATCCGGCCAATCGAGCAGCGCCGCCGACAACGCGCGAGCGTGCGATCCGCGAACGTCATGATTGCCGCTGGTAAACAGAATCGGCCGGGTCGACGCGTACGGCGCATCGGCGGGACGCAATACTTGGGCGACGATCTGATCATCGCTGCGAATGTCGTTGAAGATGTCGCCGTTCCAAACGGTCACGTCGGCCGGATCGGCGGCCAACTGCGACGTCGCCGCTTTCAACACTTCCAGCTTCTCGTGCGTGTCGTTGATCACGGCGAACGATGCGGCGGCCGCATCGGCGCTCGGAGTCTCGAACGCGTAGACCTCACTCTCAATTGGGTCGCCTTGTTCGATCCTATAGGCGTTGGCGAAGGTGATCGGCGTCGTCACCGTGCGGTAGTAGATCTTTTTCCCTGGCGTCAGTCCGGTGAGACGGGCCTGTAGGAACCGACTGCTGAGCGGGTTCAAACCAGTTTCCGGAGCGTAAGCCCGCTGCCCCAACTCGGGCGTCTCTCCATATTCCACATAGCCGGTCGCCAGCCGATTGACCGACCACGCGACCGCCATCGCGCTGGACGTCGGGTTTTGCAAGACCGGCGGTCCCGGTTGCAGCGTGACTTCGCTTTCCGCCGCTTCCGTAGGCGCGGCGAGCGCCGCCAAAGCGCCGGCGCCAACGGCCAAAGTCGACATCTGGGTGATGAATTCGCGCCGATCGGCACGCGGGGCAGGATCGCTCATGGGGAAGGATTCCGAGAGGGCGGGATGGTTCAAAGCGGCGTGCGAAAAGGCAGAATGCGCAGCCGCGATTCTCCCGGTTTAACCGCCCGCAGTGGGTACGTAAAGTCTTTCCCCCAAAGCGACCGGATCGCCGGGCAACAGACGCCAAACTTCGGCAACCTGCCGATCATATCACGAGTCAACTAGCGATAGCTGTAGTCGTCGCGCGACTCGTTGATCAGCCCGATCTGGCGAATCGCTCCCATGTGATAGGCCAAATGCGCGACCGAGGCGAACGCGCCGGTCAGCATCGTCTGGTCCCAGTCGTGCGGACATTCGCACGCTTCAAGCCAGACGCGGCCGAGCGCTTCGATCTCGGCGATCGTGGCGTGCCAGTCGGTGTCCCGGATCTCGCGAACTTGCCACGCCGCGGTCCAATCGGCGTTGGCGAACGCGTCGGTTTCGCCGCGCAAGGTCGCCTCGATCAACGAGAGGTGATACCGAAGATGTTCGGCATGTGCCGCGATCGGCATCCGGCCCGGGGCCGGTGGAGTCGACGCTTCGAGCGCCGAATAACGATAGAGTAAACGTATCAGCCCGGGGTCGTTTCGGTTGATAAACCAACTTCCCTCCGGCTTGCCGCCGTCCAGCGCTTCGCCCAAGAGAGCCTTGAGCGATTGCGCGATCATATCCGCAGAAACCATCGCATTAGATCCGCCTAGGACCTGCTGGAAGTTCTACGTCGTCGCCGCTACCTCCTGCGATGGCATTCGACTTTCGGCTAGAGACGTGTCGATTTCCAGCTTCATCGTCACGCTCCAGCGCCCTTCTTTGTCCCCTTGGATCCACCAATGCGGCATCATCACCACGCTTTGGTGAACCAATTCAAAGCCCCCTTCCGATTGGCTGACCGTTTCGATCGGGAAGGTCCAAACGCTGGTCGGCTGATCAGCCTCCCAACGGACGTCGACCCCGAGCCACTCATCGATCATACCCAGCGTCGTCGTCTGGTGCAGGTCCAACCGCTGACCGAGCTGTCCCAAGCGATCGTCTCCTTGATGGAAGAAGCGATCGTCGGCGCCTGACGGCAGACCGGCGAAATTCATTTCGACCGCAAAGTGCATCGGCTGATCTTGCGGGACCCCTTCGATCAGATAGGCGAGCTCCAGCGTCGAGCTGCCGGCCGAAAGGGTTATCCCCTTGGTGATCTTCAGCGGCACGCCCCAGGCGTTCCCTTCGCGGCTCATCTGCACTTGAATGCGATCGGGATTGCGGCGAATCTTCGCTTCGTAAGCGCCGTGGACGAAGTCGCCCCGTTCCTGCGCTTCGCCATTGGCGACCAGCGGCGCCGGTACGTCGTTGTCGAAGAAATGATCGACCAGGCTCTTGCGCGCGTACGAGTCGTACTGCAAACGTTCGTCGAGTCCTGCCTGCTTGAAGACGACGCGATCATGGATGCTCGCGACTTCGCCGCCGGCCGACGACGGTCCGGCGAGCACCTTGCGGTGATACGCTTCCGGTCGACGCGTGAGAGTCGCCAGCAGATTGTGGCAGATGGTACGAACGTCGAGCTCGTACATCATTCCACCCTGCGAAGGAGCGAAGAGCGCGAGCAGCTTTTCATCAACCAGCTTCACCTCTTGGCGAGCGTCAAAGTTGAAGTCGGCCGCTTCCGCGTCAATGAACGAACCGGGCTGACCGATCGCCGAGTCGATAATGTTGTCGGCCGCGATCAGATGGTTGTAGACGGCGTTCCGGAGGTGAGGCAGATAAACGCCGCCGAACGCCCCGTGCCAATAGCTGCAATTGCACTGCCCGCGATAGAGTTCGGTTTGTGCGTAATCGAGCAGATGTTGATCGGCGCCGCTCTTGCGACGCGCCAGATCCAAGCGCTTGCTGACCGCCATCATGCGGCTGTACATCTCGTCGGTTTCGGGATAGCGAATTTTGAAGTTCCGCCAATAACCGCCGCGGACGAACTGCTTGATGCGGGGCCAGTTCGGTTCGTGCTCCAGTTCGTGAACCAGGTCTTCGTACGCGACCTGCTGCGGAACCGGGAGAACCCACTCGGTCATTTCGCGGTAGCTGCCTTCCGGCAGGAAGACCTTACCGACCGGCGGCAGCGAATCGACCGCTTCGGCGAGCGTGGTGGTGTGGAGCCAATCCTGGTTTTGCTCCAGCGCCGTAAAGAAGTTATGCAACCAGCCGCGATCGTAGACGTGCGCCTTCGTGTCAGGCCACGTGCCGAACTTCTCACCATCGTCTCCAAAGACGACGACGCTGTTCGGATGATTCTCGGCGATGCCGCGCAGATAATCGATCGTCTCTTGCGGCTCGGCGAACGGCAGCAAGTATCGCATCCGTTCGCTGCCGGGGAAAATCGACAACACCTGGCCCGCTTCTTCAGTGACGTAATAACCGTACAGCTTGTCCTGCTGCACGCCGGCGTTCTTGAAGTGGAAGTCGTCGAGCAGCGTGTAGCGAATGCCGGCGTCAGCGATGTCGGAGGTTAGCTGCTGCTCCCAAACGCGTTCCGGCATCCACATCCCGCCGATCGTCGCGCCGAGTCGATTCTCGAGCCACTGCGTGTAGCTGCGAATCTGACCAACGCGATCGCGACCCGGAATCATCGTCAGGATCGCTTCGTAGAAGACGCCGCCGATGATCTCGATGCGGCCTGCGCGAACATGCGCGGCCAGGCGATCAAGATATTCGGGATGATGAATGTCGAGCCATTCCATCAACGGTCCGCTGGTATGCAGACCGATTTTGATCGCATCCGAAAAACGATCGAAGACGTCGAGGAACGGCAGATAGCTGTCTTGATATGCCTGCTCAAAGACGCCGTCAAAGTTGCCGATCGGTTGATGATTGTGCAGGACAAGGCAAAGGCGGATCGAGTTGCTCATCGCTTGGTCGTTCAAGAGGAAGGTGAATACGACAGCTAACTTTGCAAATCGGCAAAGCCGCCGACGAGGGGAGCGCTTTTCCAGGTTGCGGTCGGCGCCGACAAGCGACGATTCGCAACAGTCCGCCCTACTTCGCCAGTCGCATCAGCTCCGCAGCTCGTTCCGGCGGAACAGGATTGACGAACATCCCCGTCCCCCACTCAAAACCGGCTTGCGTCGTTGCGCGCGGCAAAATCACTAACCGCCAGTGATAGTAGGCCTGCGCATTTATGTCAAACGGAGACGTGTGAATCAGATAGTTGTAAGCCGAGAATTCTAACGCTTTTTCGATCTGCGCCAGGCAGCGTTGAGTAAGCTGGGCAAGCTGTTCCAATCGAGTAAGATCAACCCCGCAAAAATCGCTACTCGCTTGCCGCGGCAGAATCCACGTTTCCAGCGGCACGCGCGACGCGAAGGGGCAGAACGCGACGAAGTCGTCGTCTGCATAGACGATACGTTCAGCCGCAGCCAACTCGCGCTCGATCAGTTCGGCCCAATAAGAGCGGCCATAGTGGTGGAAATAGTCGCGGCTGGCGTCCAATTCCTTTTGCACATGCAGCGGCGTCCGCTCGGTCGCCATGATCTGGCTGTGACTATGCTCCAGCGAAGCTCCCCCCGCAGCGCCGACGTTCTTAAAGATTTGCGCATAGTTGCAACGACCAGCCTCTTTTAGGGCGGAGAGCCGAGTCTGATAGGCGACGAACGTTAGGCGAGCGTTCTCGGCTGGTAGTTCGGTGAAGCTGGCCAGATGCTCCGGCGTCTCGATCACCACGTCCTGCCAACCATGCGCCGTCTGACTGGGGAAGAAGGGATCGTCAGGGTGGGTTTCGCTCACCTCTCCCGACATGTCGAACGCCGGAAAGCGGTTCGCCACGACGCGCACTTTCCAGCCGGGTCCATTGGGGGGCGAACCTTCCGGGCGAGCCGCCCATAACTCCGGAGTCGTCGAAACTTCCGCTCCTTCGCAAAATGGGCAATCAAGCGGCTTGGCCGTCGGCAGAGCATGATCCCATTGATGGGGCCGTTCGGCGCGGCGCGCGGCGATGACGACTTCGTACCCTAACAGAGGCTCGCGGCGAATCTCGCTCATAAGATCGGTGTGAGCATCCTTGTGAAGTTGCGTCTCATTTCCCGGTTAGCCGCGATAGCTCCGCTATCGGGGCCGACGAAGTCGGCGGGAAGCGTCAAGCCGAAGCTCGCTTTCTAGCGGCGAAACGATTGTCGTTGGAGCATGCGCACCTCCCCATCGCGATGCGTCGGGGATGGATGCTTCCTGCGGCTGCGCCGACCCGATAGCGGAGCTATCGCGGCTAACCTACAGCAAGACGCCAAACGCTAGTTTAGCGTTTCTTCTTGTTGCCGCTGACCTTGCTCTGCTTGCGGGCGGCCGTCTCTTCAAACAGTCGAACGTACTCGGCAGCGCTTCGTTTCCACGACCAATCCTGGGCCATGCCGTTATCAACGATCTTCTTCCAGGTCGCTTTGTCGGTTTGATACAGTCGGCAAGCTCGCTGCAGCGTGTCGGCGAGCGCGTGCGAGCTGTATTCGCGGAAGCTGAAGCCGTTCGCCGAACCGTCCGCCAAACTGTCTTCGTCGGCGTCGGTAATCGTATCGGCCAGACCGCCCGTTTCGCGCACGACCGGCACGGCGCCATACTTCAAGCTATAGAGCTGATTCAAACCGCACGGCTCGTACAAGCTCGGCATCAAGAACATGTCGGCGCCCGCTTCGACGCGTCGCGCTTTCGCTTCGCAGAACTCAACCTTCACGCCGACCTTGTCGGGATATTGCTCGGCAAGCTGGGCCAGTTGCGTCTGGTGTCCCGGTTCGCCGGTGCCGAGGATGACCCACTGCGTGTTTCGCGTGCGAGCCCATTCCTGAATCACTTCGGCGACCAGGTCGAAACCTTTTTGATCGGCCATACGACCGACCATGCCGATGATCGGCGCTTGAGGATCGGTCGGCAGGTTGAATTCTTGCTGAAGCGCCTTCTTGCAGGCCGGCTTCCCCATTTCCCAATCGCCGAGGCCATACTTCACGGCGATCGCGTCGTCGGTCGCCGGATCCCACTTGTCGTAGTCGACGCCGTTCACCACGCCCGACAAGACGTTGGCGCGATCACGCAGTACGCCTTCCAGACCGCAACCGAGCGGGCTGCTTTGAATCTCTTGGGCGTAACGGGGGCTGACGGTGCTGATCGAATCGGCGAAGACGATGCCGGTCTTCAGGAAGTTCAGATGGCCGTAGAACTCCATCTGATGCATGTTGAAGTACTTCCAGTCGAGTCCGGTCAGGACCATGTCCCAGTGCCAGAAATTGCCCTGGTACGCCATGTTGTGAATCGTCAGCAACGTGGCGATCTTTTCGTAGCCATGCGTCGCGGCGTATTCGATATCGAGATAGGCCGGAGCCAGGCCGGTTTGCCAGTCATTGCAGTGAATGATGTCGACCGGCAATTCGAGCAACCGAATCGCTTCCAGGATCGCGCGCGAGAAGAAAACGAAGCGTTCGCAATTGTCTTGGTAGTCTTCGCCGTCTTCGCGGTATAACTGAGGGCGATCGTAGTATTCGTCGTTCTTGACCAGATAGACCGGAATGTCCGATCCCGGCAAAAAGCTTTTCAGCAATTGGCCGCTGACGACCTTGCTTCCGATCGGCAAGTCGAAATGGATGGGCAGCTCTTCAATGGGCTGACCGCATGTAAAGCACTGCCGAAACGCGGGCATGATGACCGCGACATCCTGGCCCAAACGTCGCAATTCTAAGGGAAGAGAACCGCAAACGTCTGCCAAGCCGCCGGTTTTGGCGAACGGGTATACCTCACTGCTGGCGAGTAGAATATTCAAAGTCGCCAAACTCCTGGGGCGGGGCTATCTAAGGTGGAGACAGCAAAGTTGCGAAAAATAATACCACACAGATAGGCGCTTTGGTAAGACAACAGGAAAGACTGGGGGTTTCCGAAATCTGCGCAAACAGTGTGCTCTGCAAAATATTCAACGATTGTACTAGCGTGCCGACAAACTCAAACCTCTTTTGGCTAAAGTGTTGCACAGTATCGGTTTACTTGCAAATACCTCTATTTTGACGCCGAGGAAGGGGGCAGGTTACGCAATCTGCCTGCGTATTTGAACTTACGCCCGTGGGGAGGGCACTAACCTTTGTGCGGCGACTTCCGACCAAGTCCGGAGGCCAATCAGGGCGGGAGTGAATTGCAGGGCGTTAATATACCGTTAAATCGAATCCTTTGCGGCGTAACTTCGCCTTGAATCCCCTACCAGAGCGGCCGAACTTCAAGAAAAAATTTTCATGAAAATTCGCGGACTTGACGTCGAAAACCTGACCTCCCTCTATTTCGACCGGATCCACCGGGCGGCGCTGCTGATGTGCGGCAACGCCTGGGATGCCGACGATCTAGCCCAAGAGGTCTTTTTGATCGTCGCCAACGACCCGACCAAGTTTGAAGGACGGAGTAGTCCCTACACCTATCTGTACGGGATTCTGCTGAACTTGGAGCGCCGATTGCGCCGCAAAAGGCGGATGCATCAGGAAAAAACCGAGAAGCTGGCCCAGCAGCAAGACGGGTCGGCCGCAGCGGTCGCAGCGGATGTGCCGGTCGTATCGGAAGAATGGAAACGGAGCCTCTGGAGCCTGGCGGCCGAGCTGCCTGACGGTCAACGTCAAGCGATCGTCCTCCGCTTTGGCGAAGAGCTCCCCTACCAGGAGATCGCCGATATCCTCGGCTGTCCCTTGGGAACGGTGAAGAGTCGCATTTTCCATGGATTGGGTACCCTCAGAAAACTGGTTGCCGAAAGCCCCGGCCAACTACGCGAGATCCCTCGCGAACTTGGAGATTCACGATCCGATGCCATCTGAACCACGAATTTTTGATCCCGGCGATTTCGACGACGCTTCGCCCGAAGCCGATCTGCCGGAAGTTGAACTAACCGACGAAGCGTGGGAAACCGCCGCGCTTCCCGACGACCTGTTGCTGTTGGGTGATCAACTCCGCTGCGACGCCTTGCGTCTGCACGAGTCGAATCGTGCCGATCGCGTGCAGCGTGAACTGCTGCAACCGGAACGTGCGCAGCGAGCCGAGTTGGCCGCTCCTCCCCGCGGACCGTCCCCTTGGCGGGCGCTGCTGTGGATGCTGCCGGTCGCGCTGGTCACTGCCGCGCTCGTCTGGAATGGTCGCCCGGCGTCGCCGCCGACCCCGGTTGCGCCCCATGTCGCCGTGACGCCGATCGTCGCGCCGCAGGTCGACTTTTCGCCGAACATTCACCAGGTTTCCTTGCCGGCTCCGCAGCCGGTCCAACAAGGTCCTAACGCCGCTGAACTCGACGCGCTGCTCGACTTGATGCAGCACGACGCCGCTTCGGTCGCCGTTTCGCTGTAATTCGCCCATGACTTTGACGTCGACAATTCGATTCGCAGCAATCCTGCTGGCGTTGTCCGCCTGCGGCTTGGCTACCGGCCTGGTCTGCGCGGAAGAGCTGCCGCAGTTCGAAGCTGCCGCGAAGAAGCTGACCGACGCCACCGTCACGGTCCGGATGATCGCGCTGCCGGCCGCGCCGCAAGGCGCAGAGGCCGATCCGCTCGCCAAGCAACCCAACTCGCCGTCGCGGGTCACCGTTTGCACCGGCGTCGCGATTGCGCCCAAGCGCATCGTCACCTGCCTCCGCTACGAAGCTGGGAGTCGCCTCCGCGTGACGCTGGCTGACGGTCGTCAGGCCGACGCGCAGTTGAAAGTGATCGACCATTTCTCGACCCTGGCGATTCTCGAGCTGACCGAACTGGAAGTCCCCGCGATCACGCTGTCGCCGAAAGAACCTGCTTCTGGCCGCTGGGTGATTTCGGCCGCTGGTTGGGGCGCCGCTCAAGCGGTGCAAACCTTCGGCATGCTCGGAGCGGTCGACCGCAAAATCCCCGGGGCCGAACTTCCGCCGCTGCTCGAGTGCGATCTCCGCGGCGCTGCAACCGCGGCTGGATCAGGGATCGCCAATCCTGACGCCACGCTCGCCGGCATCGTCGTCGCCGTGCAAAAGCCGAATGACGACGCTCCCCGTACGTATGCTGTCCCCAGCAAACATATTGAGCGGCTGCTCGCTTCGGAGGCGGCCGACAAAGTAGTCGTGCTGCAGCGCCGGCGTCCGACGCTCGGTCTGACGTTAACCGCCGGCGAAAAAGCGGAAACGGTCGTGGTCGAGAAAGTCGAAGAAAACGGCCCTGCCGCTCAGGCCGGCATCGCCAAAGGAGACCAGGTCCTCGCGGTCGACGGGCTCTACATTCGTTCCGTTTACCAGGCGATCGGCCCGGTCCTCGCCAAGCAGCCCGGCGACAAGATTCGTCTGAAAGTGCTGCAGGGAGAAAAGCTGGCGACGATCGACGTCACGCTCGGCGGCGGCGTGGAGTTTCCGAATCAAATCGCGCTACTCGGCCCCGATCGCCGTTTGCTCAACGATCCGCGGATCGAACTGGCTCGCCTGGCCGCGAAAGAAAGAGAGCCGCGCGATCCGCTCGCCGTGATGGAAGCGGCCGGCGAAGACGAACAGCCGGTCGATCCTCGCGACGAGCAAATCGAAATTTTGCAACGCGCGATCGATCGCTACGCCAAGCTGATCGAGTTCTACCAGCAACAGCTGGACGCCGAACGCGAAAAGGTGAAGCAGCTGGAAGCCGAAAAGTAACCGAACGGACGGTTAGCCGCGATAGCTCCGCTATCGAGGCCGACGTAGTCGGCGGGAAGCATCAGGCCGAAGCTTGAGTTCTAGCGGAGGAAGGCTCGTCGTTTGAGCGTGCGCACCTCCCCATGGCGATCGCCGGGGATTGATGCTTCCTGCGGCTGCGCCGCCCCGATAGCGGAGCTATCGGGGCTAACCATGCGACGTATCAAACGACGGTCGCTTACAGCAAACCGTCCAACTCGTCGACCAACCCTTCGAAGTGGGCCAGCGCCGTATCGACGGCGGCCGGTTGTTCCATGTCGACCCCGGCGTCCCGCAGCAGGTCGAGCGGATACTTCGAGCAACCTCCCTTCAGGAAGTTCAGGTAATCGTTCAGCTCGCTCGCGCCGCCGTTCAGCACTCGCTTGCTCAGCGCGATCGCGGCCGAGAGCCCGGTCGCGTACTTGTAAACGTAGAACGCGCGGTAGAAGTGCGGAATCCGGAAGCATTCGAGCGACAGTTCGTCGTCGATCGCGAAGTCCGGACCGAAGTACTTCTTCAAGAGGCCGAGGTACGCTTCCTGGAAGGTTCGCACCGTGAGCGGTTCGCCCGCTTCGCACATCGCGTGCGTGATCTTCTCAAACTCGGCGAACATCGTCTGGCGAATGATCGTGCCGCGGATCGCGTCGATGTCGCGGTTGACCAGGTAGGCCCGCTGCTTGTCGTCGTCTGCGTTTTCCTGCATGTACTGGCTGAGCAGCTGCTCGTTGAACGTGCTGGCCACTTCGGCGACGAAGATCGTGTAGTTGTAGTACTGATACGGCTGATTGCCGGCCGAATAGTAGCTGTGCATCGAGTGCCCCGCTTCGTGAGCGAGGGTGAAGACGTCGTCCAGCACGTCCGGCTTGTAGTTCATCAGGATGTAGGGCGCCCCGTCGAACGTCCCGCAGCTGAACGCGCCGCTTTGCTTGCCGGCGTTCGGATAGCGATCGCTCCAGCGAGCGGTCGTCAACCCTTTCTTCAGGACGTCGCAATATTCATTGCCGAGCGGAATCAGGGCGTCCATGATCACCTCGACCGCTTCGTCCCACGAGTGACGCGTCTTGATGTCGCTCAGGATCGGGACGTAGGTGTCGTAGTGATGAATGTCGCGGAGCTTCATTTTGCGGCGACGCAGATCGTAATAGCGATGCAGCGCCGGCAAATGGTTGTGCACTGACTGGATCAGGTTGTCGTAGACCGATTGCGGCACGTCGTCAGCATACAGGGCCTGGTGAATGGCGCTGTCGTAGCCGCGAACCTTGGCGTAGTAGACGTCGCGCTGGACCGAGCCGGAGAGGGTCGCGGCCAGAGTATTTTCGTGCGCCTTGAACTGGGCGTAATACTGGTGGAACGCCGCTTTGCGAACGTTACGGTCAGGCGAAACGAGGAACTCGCTCAGGTTCGAGTTCGCCAATTCGACCTCTTCGCCATGCTCGTTCTTCAGCGTGCCGAACTTCAAGTCAGCGTCGAGCAACTGGCGAAACGCCTGGCCGGCGGCCGACGACATTTCGCTCTGCATCGCCAGGATGCGCTCTTCTTTTTTGCTCAGCGTATATTTCTTGTAGCGGGTCATCCGTTCGACCATCAGTCGATACGGCTTCATCGGCTTTTCGTCGAGCAGTTCGCCGAGCCGTTTGGAGGAAATCGCCTGGATCTCGGGCGAAATGTAACTAGCGGCCTGACCCAACTTGCTGGCGACCGATTGGTAACGAGCGATCCGCCGCTGCGCTTCGTCGTCGGCCTGGTTTTCGGTCGTCTTCAAAAAGGCGTAGGTGCCGATCCGTTCGGCCAGCCGATCGACTTCCAGATCAAACTTCAAACAGGCGGCCAACGCGGCGCCGCTTTCGGCCAAGGTCCCTTTGAATTTCTCAAACCCAGCTTCTTTTTTGGCCAGTTTGGCGAAGTCCTTTTCCCACGCTTCCGGCGAGTCGTACAAGCTCGTGAGATCCCAGGTATCGCCAACGGCGACTTCCGAGCGTTTGGGGAGAGATTTCGACTTCGTTTTCGGGGACTTCTTCGCAGTTTTCTTCTTGGCGGCCATTCTTATCCTCGGCAATTTGTAGCGGTTCTGGTCGCAATCGTAACGCCACGGGCCCGCTGCGAAAAGAGAGAACCTGGCAAAGATTTACCGCATCGTCAGAAGAATGGAACAACAGCTCCACGGCAAGTCGCGGTCAGATCAAAAACGGCGGCCCATCTTTGGATGTCGCAGGATTAGGCAAAACGTCAGGAGGATCGTCGCTACGAATCGCGGGGGCCAGGGCCTTTAATGGTTTCATCAGGACTGACCAACGTCAGGAACAGACAACCAAAAAGGACCCCGATCCGATGTTTACCGCCAAAGCCTACGCCGCCGCTAGTAAAACTTCGCCGCTGGCCGGAACGACCATTGCACGCCGGACCGCGACCGAGCGCGACGTGCAGATCGAAATCCTCTTCTGCGGCATCTGCCACTCCGACATTCACTATGCTCGCGACGAATGGCATGAAGTGATGCCGGCCGTTTATCCGGCCGTCCCTGGGCATGAAATCGTCGGTCGCGTCGTCACCGTCGGCTCGGCAGTCAGCAAATACAAGCCGGGCGATCTGGTTGGCGTCGGCTGTTTGGTCGACTCGGATCATACGTGCCCCAACTGCCGCGAAGGGCTCGAACAATTCTGCCCCGGTCAGGTGCTGACCTACGGTTCGCCCGATCGGCATGGGACGGCGCCGGTCACCTATGGCGGCTATAGCGACTCGATCGTCGTCGACGAGCGGTTCGTCCTGCGCATTCCCGAAAACTTGGATCTGGCCGGGGCCGCTCCCCTGCTCTGCGCCGGGATCACCACCTATTCGCCGCTGCGACATTGGGGCGTGACCAAGGGAAAAAAGGTGGGGATCGTCGGCCTTGGCGGCTTGGGACACATGGGGGTGAAACTCGCGCATGCGATGGGCGCCCATACGGTCGTCTTTACGACCTCGCCGAGCAAAGTCGAAGACGCCAAACGGCTGGGCGCTGACGAGGTGGTGATCAGCAAAAACGTGGACGAGATGAACAAGCATGTCGGCAGCTTCGACTTCATTCTCGACTGCGTCGCCGCCCAGCATGACATCAACGCCTACATCCAACTACTGACCCGCGACGGCAACATCACCATGGTCGGCGCCCCGGACAAACCGCTCTCGGTCAACGTCTTCGGCCTGATCATGGGACGCCGCAGCTTCTCCGGTTCCCCGATCGGCGGCCTGGCCGAAACGCAAGAGATGCTCGACTTCTGCGGCCAGCACAACATCACCGCCGACGTCGAAGTGATCCCGATCCAAAAGATCAACGAAGCGTACGAACGGATCGTCAAGAGCGACGTGAAGTATCGCTTCTCGATCGATATGGCTTCGCTGAAAGCGGAGTAGTCCGGGTTTGCTACGACTGGAAAATTGTTGAGATTTGCGTCAAACTTTTGGGGCGTCCGACTTGAGCGAGAGTCGGACGCCCCTTTTCTTTTCATGGAGCCAGAACGACGTGCCTGATTTGCCCGCAGCGATGAACCAGTTGGCCGAAATCGCCCGATCTCCTCAAGCGACAATGGATCTGATCGACGCGGCGGTCAAAGGGGTCGAGGATGCAATCCCTGGGTCGAGCGTCGAGCAGTTGAATGAGTCGCTCACGCTGGCGCAAGAAGTCTTGGCGGACGCACGCGTCCATCGTTTAGTCACGAATCGCTTTACGAAGCTGTCGCAATTGCTGGTCGAAGCCGGAGGGGATCCGCTGCTGACAGGTTGGACGCTGCTCCTGCTGCTTGGCGAATCGCTGACCGGCTCGATCACGTATTGCCGCGCCGTCATGGCCGATGCGATCGGCTCAGGCCGGGTAACTCCGGTCGAAGGGGAGCCGATCGTCATGACCAACGAGTTGGCTGAACTCTATCTCCAAGCGATGATGCAGCATGATCCTTACACTGCATGGCTGTTCTACAACTATCCCGCGTACAGCATCGCCGCTACCGCCCACATTACCCGCGCGCCGGCACTACGTACGCAGCACCCTGACAACACGCAACTGCTGCTCGACGCGTCGAAGAAGCTGGATCAAATCTTTGGCGGGCCGGAGAGCTATTTGACTTTGGCGCTGGAGGGGAAGGAAACGGATTAGCTTGCTTGCGTTAGCCGATGATCTCGCGTTTGTGCTGGACATAGTCCCAGATCACGTAGCGGTCGAGATCGCGCCCCGCGGTAAAGAAGACTCTTCCTTTGCTGCTTTGGGCTAAGCGATAGGCGAAGCGAACATCTTCTTCGGTTTGCGACCAGCTGGGGATCAGGAAGATGTTGATCGTGATTCCTTCGCGTGCGCACAGGGCGCCTTCACGCAGCGTCGCCGCTTCGGTCGATGGGTCTGGCGGATAAAGCAAAAAGAGCTGCGAGCCTTCAAAGTGGGCCGTCGGCAAACCGTCGGTGATCAAAATGATCTGGCGGTTCGGCGTGTCCTGGTTGGCCAGGAAGAGCCGCGACTGCTGCAGCGCGTGCTGGATGTTGGTGAAGTGGGGCGGAATTCGGAATTCGCTGGCGCTGGGGTCGCTCATGTCGGCCCGCAGGCGAACGACCGGATCGTGCAGCGTCACCGGTTTCGGCAACAGGCCGATCACATCGCCGGGCTTCACCGGTTTGGCGAACGAGTACATCTCCAGCATCTGCAGATAGTCGCCGGGATATTCGCTACGGATCAAACCTTGCAGCGCGAGCGCCATCCGCTTGACGTTGACGTACTGCCCTTCGTATCGCATCGAACCGCTCATATCCATGATGACGGTCGTCGCACACTTCGGGCTGTTGCGCGTCTTGTGGATTTCGATATCTTCCGGTTTGAGCCGGAGCGGCAACTCTCCTTCCTGACGCAGGATGGCGTTGATCATCGACTGCGGGATATCCATCTGCGTGATCGAATCGCCAAACTCGTACGGCTTCGTCTGCTGCAGTTCGACGGCGCCTTCGCCGAGAATCGGTCCTTGATGACGACCGGTCCGAGCCGCTTGCAGATTCGAGAAGATCTTCTCGAGCAGCTTTCCTTGGAAGATGCGATACGCCTGGGGAGTGATTTGGAAGGCGCCCTTGTTGCCGGTCAGCCCTTGCTGCTCCGCCATGTTGCGGACGTATTCTTCCAGCTGACGTTGCAGTTCCATTAACTGCTCCATCTGCCCCGGCTCGGCGAACTGCGACAGTTCCGACATGTCGATCACGCCGATCTGCGCGGTCTCCTTCGCCTCGTCGAGTTGCTTCAGCAGCTCGTCGATTCGCTCTAGCTCTTCCTTGATGGCGATCGCTTCGGGGATCGTCATTGAAGTCCGCCCGGTGAAGTCCCACTTTGCAGCGAGTTCGTCAACTTCGTACTTTTCGCCGAGCCGTTCGATCAAGTGAACCAATTCGCCGGCCAGCGGCGAGCGGGCGTCATCGGCCAGATACCACAACCGTTCCAGCGAGTAGATCTGCTCTTGATCGACCGCAGCTCGGGCGGCGTCTCCCAGCTTTCCTTTCGGATAGTCGATCTGCTTGGCGGTTTTGTAGTAGTTCTTGCGGGCCTTCTTTTGGACGCTGTCGGTTTCGTACGTCTCCAGGATTTTCCGCTTCCGCTCCTGGAGCATTTTGATCAGCGCTTCGAGGCTCGGACCGAGACCGGCGATCTGACTCGGATCGAGCTTGATCGCGCGGGCCAACTCTTCCGGCGTCAGCTCGCGCATCTCGCCGTACATCAGCATATGCTCCATCGCCGGCGAGACGAGGTCCGGGGGCTCCTGCGTCGGGCTGGGGAACCGCTGCGGATCGTACTTTTGATACGTGTGGATGACGCCGCCGGGACGGTAAGGTTGTTTCACGCTAGCCCCTATTCGTTTCGCGCGGGGAAGACATGCTCATCCGGCGAAGACGCCGCAAGAGCATGGCACCAGTCAATTTCAACGCAAGTCACTACTATTCGAACTCGTACTCGATCCGACCATGCTGCTGCGAGCGGGATATGCGATCCATCGCGTGCAAGCCGGCCAACACGAACTCGACGCAGGAGGCCCGCATCGCTTCGTTTTCGGAGGCGTTCAGCTCAAACGCTTTGTCCCAGATCGGCGGCACATGTTTCAGCCGTTCGGCATATTGGCTCGACGGGAGCAAATCCCCCACTTCGATCTTCACACCGCGGCTGAAGATGTCGCCGATCGCTTCCAGCCCGTGCTGTTCGACATACTCACTGAAGACGATGCGGACCGCTTCGGCGATCAAAGCGTCGAGAACCTGGCGTTCCGACATCTGATGGCTCCCCATCATGTCGAGCTCGAGCTTGCCGAGCGACGACGAGTAGAGATGCCCCAGGTCCGACAGTCGCACGACCGACGGCTTTTCGCCCAGGATCACGCCGCGATGTCGCGCACTGGCGACTGCGGTTCGATAGTTGGCGATGCTGAAGCGTGCGCTGACGCCGGACTGGTGATCGATGTACTTGCTCTTACGACCGCAGACGGTGATCTGCTCCAAGATCTCGCGAATGAAATACGGAACGACGACCGGAAAGTCGCCGCCGAGATCGACCGCCGCTTCCTGCTCCATGATCTGAATGCCAAGATCACGCTCGCGCGGGTAGTGCGTGTGCACGACGGTACCAATGCGATCCTTCAGCTGCGGAATGACTTTGCCGCTTCGGTTGTAGGTCGCCGGGTTCGCCGAGAAGAGCAACAGCAAGTCGATGTCGAACTGCACGGGATAGCCGCGGATCTGCACGTCGCGTTCTTCCAGCATGTTGAAGAGACCGACTTGCACCAGCTCGTCCAGTTCCGGCAATTCGTTCATCGCGAAGATGCCGCGATGCATGCGGGGGATCAAACCAAAGTGAAGCGCGTCTTCGGTCGACATGCTTACGCCGCCGACCAACTTGGCCGGATCGATTTCGCCGATGACGTCGGCGAACTTGGTCCCCGGCGCGAGCCGTTCGACATAGCGATCGTCCCGCTTCCACCAGCCGATCGGGACCTGGTTTTCGTCATGGGTCGCCAGGTAGGTTTTGGCGACGCTCGAGATCGGATGAAACGGATCTTCGTGGACCGGGCAGCCGGGGATGTCGAGATACGGAACCTCTTCGTCCAGAAACCGCGAGATCATCCGCATGATGCGGCTTTTCGCTTGCCCCTTTTCGCCCAGGAACAGCATGTCGTGCCCGGCCAACAGGGCCAGGTTGATCTCCGGGATCACGGTATCGTCATAACCGACGATGCCCGGAAAGAGGGGCTCTCCCGCCGAGAGCATCCGCACAAAGTTGTCGCGAATTTCGTCTTTTACGCTTTTCGATTTCCAGCCGCTGTCGCGAAGCTCGCGCAGCGTGTGCGGTCGATGGGTCCGCTCTGCGGACGATTCAGACGCCATGAGATTCCTGTCGCAAAGATTCGTAAGTGGTCGCGTCGCAGGGCATTATAGCGCGCTCCGACAAATCGCCAACTGACCGGAAACTGGAACACGGAGGCCACGGTGAAGAACCACGGAAAGACACGGCAAGAGAAAGTCTCTGTGGTCGGTTGGGTGCAGCGAAGCGAAACCCAACATTGCGACTGCAAGCCAAAAGGCGGGCCAGGAAAGCGAACAACTCCACGTTGCTGTGGCATTTCGACTTCCGTTTATTCCAGCCGCCCTACATCTTCGATTTGCCGTGAAATACCGTGATTTATCCGTGGCCTCCGTGTTCCATTCTTCAAGAAGTAGGGGAAACCAGGAACCAGGTTCACATGTTGGTCAGATCGTCGATCCGATGTCCCCCGAACAGTGCGTCCAATGCGGACGATAGCTGCCGCGCGTGGTCGGTATTTTCCGCGTAGATCCGGCAAATCTTGCGGCTGATCGGCAGGCTGCGAAAAATCTGATCGCTGGTCAGCGGACGCACTTCGTTGTGTGCGGCATCGTACAAATAATTCTGCTGCGATCCGGCCGTTTCGTGCCGGAAGATATACCGGCTGACCGCCACCTTCAGCGGCAACTCTTTCAGCTCGGCCGGCAGTCCATCGCGGATCGCGACTTCGGCCATGCGGTCCGAGCGCAAAATGTTCGACTGTTCGGCGGTCGCATCATTGAAGCTGATCGAGCGTTCGCAGACGAACTTCCAGTGGATATCCCGCTCCAACAAGCGATCCCACCGCTGGCCCAGTGCCCGCAGTTGCGGATCTTCGCTTTGGCTCCAGCGAGCGACGTCGACCAGCAGCGAAAACTCGGTCAGCTGCCGATAACGCTCGAGATCGTGCGAGGGATCGCCGGGGAAGAAATGATCGCGGCTATCGCGGAACAAGTCTTCCAACCCTTTGTCGATCGCGATCACTTCGCGATGAAAATAGACATTGTGAAAGAGATCGGCGCGAGCATTCATGAAGCGATTCAGCGCTCCCATGCCGCGCGGATGAATCGTCAGCCCTTTCGGCGTGAAAAAGCTGTAATGAAGCAAGCGATCGAGATCGTACGAACGGCTGCTGTAGCCGGTCATGTAGGCGTCGCGGAGGACGAAGTCCATGTTGTCGATCGTGTAGATGCCGCTCAGCAAGCTGCGCAAGTGAATAAGCCACTGCGGCCAGGCGGACTGCTCTTCCTCACGCGGACGTTGAATCAGCCAGGCGATCTCGCTCGGATTGAGCTGTTCGTCTGGTTCCAGGGCGCTATTGGGGTTTCGGCGGAGCTGAGAGAGCATCCCCGCAAGTTTTTCTTCAATAATCTGGGCGCCTAGTTTCTCGTGCGTCAGACCATATTGCGACAGAAAATGACTGTCAAAGAAATGGCCGAACGGACCATGGCCGACGTCGTGCAGGAGCCCCGCCATGCGTAACAGCGTTTCGACATATCCGCGGCTCGGCACGTCCGGGCACGACTCTTTCAAGCTCGGATACAACTGCTCGATCGCCCGGCTCGCGAGGTGCATTACCCCCAAAATGTGCTGAAAGCGGGTATGTTCCGCCGTTGGGTAGACCCACCAGGCAGTTTGCAGCTGATGAATCTGCCGCATCCGCTGCACCCAGGGAGAGTCAATAATCTGACGCTCGGTCACTTCCCCAGGCTCGCCATCAACGACGAAGGGGATATAGCCGTGGATCGGGTCGCTACAGAGGCTTTCGCTAGAATATGGATTCATCCGGCCGATTATGAAACTTGTCCCCGGTAGCGTCCACCGGGTTTGCCCTGACCAGTCAGGTTGCATAAACTGCGCAGGCGCTTCAGAATCATGGATCCGGAAAATCCGGCACAATTTGACCGGTTTGTGATAGCAGACCAACCGGCAAGCGTTTCCTGACCACACATTGTTTTTATTTGCGATCGCCGCTGCCGATATAGGAAGAGTGCGCGACAGGCGAATGCCGGCACACTCTCTCGATCAGGCAGATAGAAAGTAAGGCGGAGGAAGAAAAGAAGTGAAATTTCGCATGCCACCGAGTCTCCGTTTGGCAATCTGCGCAATTTGCGTTGCCGCTTCCACCTCCCTGGCCTTAGCGGTCCCTCCGGCTGTGGACCTGCTGCCCGACACGACGAAGGGTTTCGTCTCCCTTCCCGATTTCGACGAGCTGAGCGCTCACTTTGACAAGACCCAATTGGGGGAATTGGCTCAGCACGAAAACATGAAGCCGTTCACCGACGACCTGCTGGAGCAGTTCAAGGAGCGGCTTTCGGATGGCGGCGTAAAGCTGGGGATCAAGGTCGACGACCTGAAGGGAGTCTACGCCGGCGAAATCGCCTTCGCGCTGCTCCAACCGGGCAAAGACGAAGACTACCCGAAGATGGATAACCCGACCCACGCGATGATGCTGATCGTCGACGTGACCGGCAAGCAAAAAGAAGCGAACGCGCTGCTCGCCAAGATCGACAAGAATCAAGTCGAGCAAGGCGCCGTGAAGTCGAGCGTCACCATCGGCGGCGCCCCCGGCGTCAAATACGTCTTCCCGAAAAAGAAAGGGGAAGTCGAAGCGCGAATCGCTTATTACCTGATCAACCAAGACCAGCTCCTCGCCGGCGATAACCTGGACGTGATGACCGCCGTCGTGAAAGCCCAAGCGGCTGGCAAAGCGGCCACTCCCCTCTCCGGTTTGAAGGCTTACATGGAAGTGCAAGCCCGCGTCGACAAAGCGGCGGCTGGCCTGGCGCCCGATATCCGCTGGTTCGTCGAACCGTTCGGCCTGGTCGAAGTGATGCGGGCCCAATCGGGCGGTCGCAAGAAGCGCGGCAAGGACCTGCTGAAGCTGCTCCAAGGGGAAGGCTTTGAAGCGATCCAAGGTGGCGGCGGCGTCGTCAACTTCAACGTTGGCCCGAACAACGAATTCGACATTCTGCACCGCTCGTTCGCTTACGCTCCCAACGATCCCAGCGCCGCTCCCGGCGACCGCTTCGTCCGCGGCGCCCGCGTGATGGACTTCCCCAACGGCGCGATGATCGCTCCGCCGGCATGGGTTCCGGATGGAGTGGCGACCTATTTCGCCTTCCGTTTCGACATGCAGGACGCCTTCAAGTACGTGAAGACGATCGTCAACGCCTACGCCGACGACGAGATCTTCGACGAAGTGATGGAAAGCCTGAAGGAAGATAACCTCGGTCCGCAGGTCGACATTCCGCAAGACATCGTGCCGTATCTCGGCGACGAAGTGATTCTGATTTCCGACTGCGCCATTCCGGTCACCACCGAAAGCGAACGCCGCTTGATGGCGGTCGAACTGACCGACGTCGCCAAGGTGAAAGCGGCGGTCTGGAAGATCCTGAAGAACGAACCGAACGCCGAACCGCTCGAACTGAAAGACGCCGACGGCAACCAGATCGAAGGCTGGAAGCTGGAGGAAGTCGAAGAAGAACTGCCGACCCTGACGATTGTCGGCCCGACGATGCCGACCGCCCTGGTAATGGCGACCGCCAAGGAAGAAGAAGAGCAACCGAAAATGCCGAACATGGCGATCACCATCCATGACAAATGGTTGTTGGTTTCGTCGCATGTCGGCTTGCTGGAAAAGACGTTGCTGAGCAAATCCGATCTCGCCGGAGCGACCGATTTCGTTCGCGTCCAAAAAGCGCTCGCTTCGCTTGGCTTGGACCAGGACAGCTTCTATCAGTTCGGCCGGACCGACGAATCGTTCCGCGTCACCCACGAAATGCTTCGCACCAATCAAATGCCGCAGTCGAAGTCGCTGCTGGGCGAAGCGATCAATCGCATCTGGGCGATCGGTCACGAAGATGAAAAGCATCGCATGCAAGAGCTCGACGCGTCGAAGTTGCCGCCGTTCGAGCAAATGGCGCCCTACCTTGGCCCGGCCGGGTTCTTCGTCACCACCGAGCCCGATGGTTGGATGGAAACCGGCGTGACGCTGCGAAAGTAGTCGTCGAATCAACGACAACGGGTTAGCCCAGATAGCTCCCGCTATCTGGGCCGACGAAGTCGGCAGGAAGCATCTAGCCGCGCACCGCCCCACGGCGGTCGAGTCCATTCTGAAGTGGTCTACCCCCATTTATTTCCCAGCCGAGCTTTGATGCTTCTAGCGGCTGCGCCGCCCCGATAGCGAGAGCTATCGCGGCTAACCTCTTGTTACGCCCCATTATTCCGCCGGGGGGGTAGGAAATTCTTGCAATCTCGCCAACTTTTCGGTTAGCATTAATCTCACGTCATCCCGCGCCGCAAATCCCCAGCGGCCCCCTTCCCTTCCCTACTCCCCAATCCTGCTCACAAGCCGGCGCTTTCGAAAAGGATCCGTTGCGATGCCGTCGAAGCTGTTCGTATTTGCGTTGCTCCTATTCAGCTCCGCTCCACTCTTTGCAGAAGAAGAGCGCACGGTCAGCTACTATCGTGACGTTCGTCCCATCTTGCAGGCCAATTGCCAAGGCTGCCATCAACCGGCCAAGCAAGGAGGCGAGTACGTCATGACCGACTTCGCCAAGCTGATCGCCGGCGGCGAAAGCGGCGAAGCGGCGATTGTGCCCGGCAAGCCGGACGAAAGCTCGCTGGTCGCGCAGACCACGCCGACCGATGGCAAGGCCGACATGCCGAAAGGGAAGCCGCCGCTGAGCGAAGCCGATCGCCAGACGCTGAGCCTCTGGATCTCGCAAGGCGCCAAAGACGATACACCGGAGTCGGCTCGCCCGATCTTCGATCAAGATCATCCGCCGATCTATTCGATGCCGCCGGTCCTCACGTCGATCGAATACTCGCCTGACGGCGGCTTGCTCGCCGTATCGGGTTACCACGAAGTGCTGCTGCAACATGCGGACGGCAGCGGGATCGCCAAACGTTTGGTCGGGATGTCGGAGCGAATCGAATCGGCCCGCTTCTCTCCCAACGGCGAAAAGTTGGTCGTCGCCGGCGGTTCGCCGGGACGTTTGGGCGAACTGCAAATGTGGGACGTGAAGAGCGGCGAACTGTCGTTCTCGATTCCCGTTTCGTACGACACGATTTACGGCGGCAGTTGGTCCCCGGACGGTAAGCAAGTTGCGGTCGGCTGCGGCGACAACACGGTCCGCGTCTTCAGCGCCGAGACCGGCGAACAACAACTCTTCAACGGCGCCCATGAAGACTGGGCTCTCGATACGACCTTCTCCAAAGATGGCTCGCACTTGGTCTCGGTCAGCCGCGATATGACGATGAAGCTGTACGAGGTGAAGACCGAACGCTTTATCGACAACATTACCAGCATCACGCCGGGGGCGCTCAAAGGAGGGATCGTGTCGGTGATGCGTCATCCGACCGAAGATCAACTGCTGATCGGCGGCGCCGACGGGGCGCCGAAGATCTACAAGATGTTCCGCGAAAAAGATCGCAAGATCGGCGACGACTTCAACCTGATCCGCGCGTTCCCGGCGTTGCCGGGCCGCGTGTACGACGTCGCCTTTTCGCCCGACGCCAAGTTGGTCGCCGCTGGCAGCAGCAAGGACCAGACCGGCGAGATTCACCTCTTCGACGCGGCCGACGGCAAACTGCTGCGGCAGATGGAGGGGCAGCATGGCCCGGTCTATTCGATCGCGTTCAGTCCTGACGGCAAAGAGTTGGCGTCGGTCGGATTTGACGGCGTCATTCGTATCAACAAGGTCGAAGACGGCTCGCTGGTGCGAGAGTTCTCGGCAGTCCCGCTGACGGGTCAAACGGTCTCCACGAACTAAACCTTCCTTCCGCTCAGCGGCGCACATCCATTCGGCAAGGAAACGCTTTTATGAAATCGCACGTCATCTACAGCACGTTGTCGCTGCTGGCCATGTTTGCGGCCGCCGCTGCTGCTGAGAACACGATTCCCGCCGGCAAGCAATTGGTGAAAGTCGAAGCGTGGCCCGAGCGGATCGAACTCGATTCGCCGTTCGCCTACGCCCAGGTGCTGGTCACCGGCACGCTCGACTCGGGCGAGATCGTCGACCTGACCCGCGTCGCCCAGCGCCAGGATCAGTCGACTCAATTCCAGATTTCGCCGACCGGGCTCGTTTCTCCCGCCGCCGATGGCGAGACTCAGCTAGTCCTAAAATACGGCGATCAGAGCGTCAACATCCCGGTCGTCGTGCGCAATCAGGAAGCGGAAGTCCACGCTGACTATGTCCGCGACGTGAACCCGGCGATGTCGAAGATGGGGTGCAACCAAGGAACGTGTCACGGGGCGAAGGACGGCAAGAACGGCTTCAAGCTTTCGCTCCGTGGTTACGATCCGATCTACGATCACCGGGCGCTGGTCGACGATATCGCCGGCCGCCGATTCAATCGGGCGGCGCCCGATCAAAGCTTGATGCTGCTGAAGACGAGCGGCGCCATTCCGCATGTCGGCGGGCAACTGACCAAGCCGGGAGATCGCCGCTACGAGATCTTGCGCAACTGGATCGCCGGCGGCGTGAAACTGAATCTTGAATCGCCCAAGGTGACTTCAATCGAGATCCTGCCGAAGAACCCGGTGATTCCGCTGCCGAAGATGAAGCAGCAGTTTGTGATTCTCGCCACGTATGCCGACGGCACGGTCAAAGACGTTACCGCCGACGCGTTTATCGAAAGCGGCAATATCGAAGTGGCGGTCGCCGACGCTTACGGCGTGTTGTCGCTGATGCGTCGCGGCGAAGCGGCGGTGCTCGCGCGGTTCGACGGCGCCTATGCGGCGACCACCGTCACCGTGATGGGTGATCGTACCGGCTTCGAGTGGAACAATCCGCCGACCGAAAGCTACGTCGACGAGCTGGTCTACGACAAGCTGCAGCGCGTCAAAGTGCTGCCGAGCCCGATCTGCAGCGATGAAGAGTTTATCCGCCGCGTTTCGCTCGACCTGACCGGGTTGCCCCCGACCGCCGAAGAGGTGAAAGCCTTCCTCGCCGATCAGGCGCCGACCCAAGCGAAGCGAGAAGCCTTGGTCGATCGGCTGATCGGCAGCGCTCCGTTTATCGAATACTGGACCAACAAATGGGCCGATCTGCTGCAGGTGAACGAAAAGTTCCTCGGCGAGCCGGGCGTCCATGCGTTCCGCGACTGGATCAAAGAATCGATCGCCGAGAACAAGCCGTACGATCAGTTCGTCCATGAGATCCTGACCGCCTCCGGTTCCAACATCGACAACCCGCCGAGCTCCTACTACAAGATCCTCCGCGATCCGGAAGGCGCCATGGAAAACACGACGCAGCTTTTCCTGGCGGTTCGCTTCAACTGCAACAAGTGCCACGACCATCCGTTTGAGCGTTGGACGCAGAGCCAGTACTATCACCTCTCCGCCTTCTTCGCCCAAGTCGGTCGCAAAGAAGATAAGCATTTCGCCGGTCAAAAGATCGGCGGCACCGCGGTCGAAGGCGCCACGCCGCTGGCCGAAGTGATCTACGACACCGGATCGGGTGAAGTGAAGCATCTGCTGACCGGGAGCGTCGCGCCGCCGGAGTTCCCCTATCAGAATGACCTGGCGGTCGAGGCTGACTCACGCCGCGAAAAGCTGGCCGACTGGATGACCTCGCCGGAGAACCAGTATTTCGCCAAGAGCTACGTCAATCGACTGTGGGGCTATCTGTTCGGCGTCGGCATCATTGAGCCGATCGACGACATCCGCGCCGGCAACCCGGCCGTCAATCCGCAGTTGCTCGATCGTTTGACGCAAGAGTTCATCGACACCGACTTCGACATGCACGCGATCCTCCGTCGCATCTGCACGTCGCGGGTCTATCAACATTCGGTCGACACGAATCGCTGGAACGAAGATGACGCGATCAACTATTCGCACGCGTTGCCGCGTCGCTTGCCGGCCGAAGTGCTATACGACGCAATTCATGAAGCGACCGGCAGCACGCCGAAGCTTCCTGGCGTTCCGGCCGGCTTCCGGGCGACGCAGCTGACCGACGTCTCGGCCCGCATTCCGTTCCTCGACGACTTCGGTCGTCCGCCGCGGGAAAGCGCTTGCGAATGCGAACGCTCTGGCGGCGTGATGCTTGGCCCGGTGATGAAGCTGATCAACGGTCCGACCATCGCCGACGCGATCGTCGATCCGAACAACGCCCTGACCAAGTTGACCCAGTCGACGCCTGACGACGGCCAGCTGGTCGAAGAGCTCTTCCTGCGGTTCTTCGCTCGCAAGCCGACCGCCGAAGAGCGAGAACTGGCGATCCGCACGTTGCACGAATCGATCGGCGACTACGAACAGGCCCAACAAGAGTTGGCCAAGTACGACGCCGAGCTGATGGCGAAAATGGCCGACTGGGAAGCCGGTTCAGCTCGCACGCCTGACTGGAAGCCGCTCACCGCGACCAGCATGAAGTCGACCGTCGGCGCCGAGTTCAAATCGCTTGACGATCAGTCGATCTTCGTCACCGGCCCGCTCGCCAAGGATGAATATGAACTCGTCTTTCCGACCGACCTGACCGGCATTACCGGCGTGCGGATCGAAGCGCTCGCCGATTCCAATCTGCCAGCCGGCGGACCGGGTCGCGCCCAGAACGGCAACTTCGTGCTGAACGAATTGAAGCTGACGGCGACGAGCAGCAAAGACGCCAATCAGTCGGCAGAAGTGCCGCTGACCGGCGGCGAGGCCACCTTCTCGCAGCAAGGCTGGGACGTCCGCGGCGCCGTGGACGGCAATCCTGGCAGCGGCTGGGCAGTTAGTCCGCGGTTCAACGAGACCCACGTGGCGATCTTCGAAACGGCCGACGACGCCGGCTTCGCCGACGGGACGAACTTGACCGCGCGGATGAGCTTCCAGTATACCGACGGCAATCACTTGCTCGGCAAGTTCCGCGTCTCGGTCACCACCAGCCCGCGGCCGCTCCATCTGAAGAGCAGCTTGCCGGAAGAGATTCAGCAAATCCTGGCGGTCGCCGCAGCCGAGCGAACCGAAGAGCAGACGAAAAAGCTGACCGAGTTTTATCGCTCGCGCGACGGTCGACTGAAACAACTGCAAGAGAAGGTCGCCAAGCTGGCCGAGCTCGAAAAGAATCAGCGTCTGACCGGCGTGCAAGACCTGGCCTGGGCATTGATCAACAGCCCCGCCTTTTTGTTCAATCGTTAAGTCGCGGCAGTTCAGTTCGCACGGAAGGATTCGACAGATGCGTACAACCTGGTTTTCGCTCGCCGTATGTCTGGCCGTTTGCTCCGTCGCGACGGCCGACGACTGGCCGCAGTGGCGCGGCGCCAATCGTGACGGCGTTTGGCGCGAAGATCGAATCCTCCGCAAGTTTCCCGCCGAGGGACCGGAAGTGGTTTGGCGAGCGCCGATCGGTTCCGGCTATAGCGGCCCGACCGTCGCCGCTGGCAAAGTCTATGTGACCGATCGCCTGGTCGAACCGAAGCAGATCGAGCGAATTCACTGCTTCGACGAGCGTACCGGCCAAAAGCTTTGGACGCATGAATATGACTGCCCCTACGTCGGCGTCGGCTATCAGGCCGGTCCGCGGGCCAGCGTCACCATCGATAACGGCAGCGCCTTTGCCCTCGGCACGATGGGAAATCTGTTTTGTCTCGACGCGGCGACAGGGCAGATCTTGTGGCAGCGCGATCTCAACGCCG
This sequence comes from Blastopirellula sediminis, assembly GCF_020966755.1. Lineage (NCBI taxonomy): Bacteria > Pseudomonadati > Planctomycetota > Planctomycetia > Pirellulales > Pirellulaceae > Blastopirellula > Blastopirellula sediminis. Next base: position 2,594,629 of record NZ_JAJKFT010000010.1, on the reverse strand, counting down.
ACTACAAGATTCGGATGCCCGACTGGGGAATCGCCGCAGCGCCGCTTGTCTATCGCGATCGCGTCATCGTACAGATCGGCGGATCAGATGGCGCCTGCATTGTTGCGCTGAATACCAAGACCGGCGAAGAAGAATGGCGCGCCCTGAATGACCGGGCCGGCTATTCGGCGCCGATCCTGATCGATCAAGGGGGCAAGGACGTGGTCGTCTGCTGGACCGGAGATAGCGTCGCCGGGATCAGTCCGAAAAACGGGAACGTCTATTGGCGTTTCCCATGGGCGCCGAAGAACATGCCGATCGGGATTTCGACCCCAGTCGTGCAGGGAGACCGGTTGTTTCTGACGTCGTTCTACGACGGTTCGCTGATGCTCAAGCTGAACCAGAATCAGAATCAGCCGACCGTCGAAAAGCTGTGGCTACGGGTCGGGCCGAGCGAACGAGACACCGACGCGCTGCAGTCGATCATCAGCACGCCGGTTTTCACCAGCAACGCGATCTACGGCTGCGACAGCCATGGCGAACTCCGCTGTCTTGATCCCAACACCGGCGATCGCCTCTGGACCGACCTGACGGCGACGCCGCCCGGTCGCTGGAGCAACATCCACTTCGTTCGCAACGGCACGCTCTATTGGCTGTTCAACGAAAAGGGAGAGTTGATCATCGCCGAACTCTCGAAGCAGGGGTATCACGAAATCGACCGGGCTGCGATCATCGCGCCGACGACCGCCCAACTTTCCCGTCGCGGCGGGGTGACCTGGGCGCATCCCGCGTTCGCCGATCGGTCGGTTTTCGTCCGGAATGACCAGGAAATCGTCTGCGTCAGCCTCAAACGCTGATTTTCGCCTGTTTTTTCTGCAGCTAGTCGCCCCGCTGAGCCCGATTACAATCTTTGTAATTGCGCTTATCGGCGATTCGGAAAGAATAGAACACGGAAGCCACGGCGAAGAGCACGGAGCAACACGGTAGGAAAAAAGAGAGAATGGGTTTTGAGAACCGATCCTCTTTCTAACTGCAGAATCTTCTTTTCTTACCCTGTTTTTCCGTGGCCCATCCGTGGCCTCCGTGTTCTATTCTTAAAGATAAAACGGCACTTACCTGACTGACAGCAAGGCGGACTAGCGCGTGTGCGGCATTACCGGAGCGGCTTGGACCGATCCACAACTTGCGGTTTCGGCTGATGCGCTGCGGCGAATGACCGACAGCATTTCGCATCGCGGTCCGGACGACGCCGGCTATTATCAGCGCGATTTTCAGTCGCGCAGTCCCTATCCGCCGATCCCCGGCGTCGCCCTGGGACATCGCCGCTTGTCGATTATCGACTTGGCCGGCGGTCATCAGCCGTTGGCCAACGAAGACGAAACGGTCTGGACCGTCTTCAATGGCGAGATCTACAACTTCCACGCGTTGCGTTCGCGACTTGAAGGCGCCGGGCACACCTTCCGCACCCATAGCGACACCGAGACGATCGTCCATCTCTACGAAGACGAAGGGCCGGACTGCTTTCGCCACTTCAATGGGATGTTCGCCATCGCAATCTGGGATCAGCGTGAGCGGCGACTGGTTCTCGGCCGCGATCGACTTGGCCAGAAGCCGGTTTACTACTATCACCACGCCGGGCGAATCGTTTTCGGCAGCGAACTGAAAACGCTCCTCGCACTGCCCGACGTGCCGCGTGAAGTGGATCCTTCGGCGGTCGACGAGTACCTGACCTATCAATACGTTCCCCATCCGAACACGATCCTGAAAGGGATCAAGAAACTGGCGCCTGGCGAATTGGCGGTCTTCAGCGACGCCGGACTTCATGTCGAACGCTACTGGAAACCGGACTTCGCCCACGAAGATAAACGCCCTGCCCATCTGCAAGAGGCGGAACTGCGCGAACTGTTTGACGACGCCGTTCGTCTTCGCCTGCAAGCGGACGTGCCGCTCGGCGCGTTTCTCTCTGGCGGGATCGATTCGTCGCTGGTCGTCTCGTCAATGCAGAAGTTCAGCGATCGCCCGGTGAAGACCTTCTCGATCGGCTTTCCGCAGAAGGAATATGACGAGACGAGTTTCGCTCGGCAGGTCGCAACCCATCTGGGAACCGAGCACCATGAGTTTCAAGTCACGCCGAGCGCCCTTGAGATTTTGCCGAAGCTGATTTGGCACTACGACGAACCGATGGCCGACAGTTCGGCGATTCCAACCTGGTACGTCTCGCAGCAAACGCGGGCCGAAGTGACCGTGGCGCTCAGCGGCGACGGCGGCGATGAACTGTTCGCCGGGTATCGACGTTACCGGGCAGTCGGCCTGGGGGCGATGATCGATCGGCTTGGTCCGCTGAAACGCGTGCTGGGCGCCAAGGTGTGGCAGAAGCTGCCGTCGAGCGGGCGGCAAAAGTCTTGGCTGCGGCAAGGGAGACGGTTCTCGGAAGCCATCTCGATGTCGCCGCAGCGGCGGTATCTCGACTGGATCAGCATCTTCAACGAGTCGAGACGCGGGCAACTCTATAGCGATGAGTTCGTCGCTCAGCTGGGCGACAATGATCCGTTCGACTTCTTGAAAGCCGCCTGGCAACGGTGCGGCAAACGAGACGCAGTAACCTGCGCTTCGCTGGCCGACCTGGTGACCTACTTGCCGTGCGACTTGAACTGCAAGGTCGACATCGCGTCGATGGCGCACGCCTTAGAGGTGCGGCAGCCGTTTCTCGATTACCGGTTGGTCGAATATGCGGCGGCCTTGCCGATCAGCCGCAAATATAGTCGCGGCCGGGGAAAGCAAATCTTGCGCAAGGTCTTCGGCGATCGCTTGCCGAAGGAGATCTGGAACCGCCCCAAGATGGGCTTCGGCGTGCCGCTCGACTATTGGTTCCGGCACGAATTGAAAGAGCTCCTCACCGATTCGCTCCTCTCCGAGAAAGCGCTCAGCCGCGGGCTCTTCCGCGAAGAGACGGTTCGCGAGTTGCTTGATGAGCATATGAGCAACCAGTTCGACCATAGCGCCCGGCTTTGGGCGCTGTTGGTGCTGGAGCTCTGGCAACGGGAATGGATCGACGCCTAGCGCGAACCGCACACTAACCCGAGGTGCGAGCCGAGGGAATGCGGACGCTAGTAGATGTCAAACGTCGAAGCGCGAACGGCATCGATATTGACGACTCATCGCCCCACGCTTCTAAGCTCGATATCGCCTGGAGACCGCACTCCCTCGGCTCGCGCCTCGGGTTAGTGATTAGGGTCACGACCTACGACGACGCGCTGCGGTAGCTCAGCAGCGCCCGCTTAAAGACCCAGCGGGATCCCAGGATGCATCCGGCGGTCGCGATCACGGCGAAGATCGCCAGCTCGATATTCTCGACTGACGAAATGCCGACCGGCTTCGCCATGATCCGGGCCGGGACGTTGACCACCACCAGGATCGGAATCATGAACGTGAAGATGAACCGGAGCGTTCCCCCGATTCCCCCTTCGTAGATTTCCATCGGGTAGCGGGAAAAGCTGGTGATGTAGAACCAGAAGTCGTAAAGAGATTGGTTCCGGCCCAGCCAGATGCTGGTCGCAGCGAGCACAATCATCAAGCTATACAAAATGCCGACGCCGCACAGAATGAACATCGGATAGGCGATGATCATGTACGGGGTGATTACCAGTGGATTCTCCGGCCGCTGCGTCAGGTTCCAGAGCGAAACGCTGAGCAGGATGATGCCGAACAAAAAGTTCGACATCGACGGCCAGTTCACCTTCTGAAACGAAATCAGAAACTGGGTATCGATCGGCTTGAGCAACGCGAAGTCGAGTCGCCCGGTCCGAATCAGCTCGGAGAATTCCTGAGCGTTCGGCATGAAGAACGTCTGCATCAGGCTATTGATGAACAACGTCGTCGAGAGGAAGACGAAGAACTCGAACTTCCGCCAACCGGTGTTGTTGCCGATCTCAGTCGTGAAACTGAAGATCAGCAGGTAGAACCCCAGGTTCATCAGCACCCACGACATGCTCGACGCGCACTCGATGAAGAAGTTGCTGCGATAGCTAAGGTCGCGGATCAGACTGTTCCGGACGAACGTATAAAAAACTGAACCGTACGCGGCGCGTTCCGAAGACATCCTAACCTCCGTACCCGCTATATCGTTTGACGCCGTAGTAGAGCGACAACCGACACGTGACGTAAAAGAAGATCACCCAGGCCAACTGCACGACCAGGCCGATCACCAGTTCGGTCCCTTGAATCTTCCCCAGGAACACCGCCGCCGGAAAATAAGCGAGGTACATCAGCGGCAGTCCCCGCACAATCATTCCCCACGGCCCGCTGACGTTGTCGAGCATGTCGAGCGGAAACATGTGCCCGGAAAGGAAAAAGTTGAACAGCATGTAAACGAACAGCAGCGAGCTCACTTCCAAGAACCAGAAGCCGATCATGCCGATCGTCGCTTCCAGGAAGAACCCGAGTGCGAAGCTCATCAGCAGCGATGCGAAAAACGCCGCCAAGATATGCGGCGGCGGCCATCCGCTGAAGAAGTCGCGGCACAGCCAGAAGACCAGTGCGAACGGCGCGGCGGCGACGATGTAGTAAGTCAGCTTGTGAGCCAGCCGGTTCAAAAACATGAACGAAATCAAGTCGAGCGGTTGGATCAGGTACTTCTTGATCTCCCCCTCCCGAATCTGCAGCGCAATGCCCGAGGCCAGGCCCGGCATACTGCTGAAGGCGCGACTGATGGTCGAGAGCAAGTAGTAGGCGACGATGTTGTCGTACGTGTAGCCGGCGATCTTCGCCTGATCGCCATCGCCGCTCATGTGGGCGCGGATCGAACCGAAGACGGCGTACCACAGGAAGACCTGCGTCACGATCGGCAGAAATCGCATCAGCGTGCCGAGCATGAAGTCGCCGCGATAGACCAGCTTCTCGTGAAAATTGATTTTGAAGATCGCCCACCAGGTCGAAGCGCGGGCCGCCAATTCGCTCATGACGTATGCTCCTTCGCTTCGTGACTAGTGAGTCGCCGCAGGTTCGGGCGACGCCGATCCGCGTGACAACGAGAAGACGTCGGCGATCACTTGCTCCAGCGGCGGATCTTCGACGCTGACGTCGGCCAGTTCGTACTGATCGAGGATCGAACCGAGGACGCGTCCGACCGCATTGCGATCGACCCGGATCTTGGCCCGCGGAGGTTGGATCTCGATCACGTCGCCAAATCGGGCGAGGTCGCCGGGAACGCTTTCTTGATCGAACTGCAGCGTGACGATCTTGTGACCGCCGAACCGATCGATGATGCCATTGAGCGAACCGTCGTAGATGATCTCACCGCCGGCGATCACCACCACCCGTTTGCAGAGGGCGGCGATATCCTTCATGTAGTGACTGGTCAGCAGAACGGTGATCTTCCGCTCTTCCTGGTAATGCTTCAGGAACTGCTGGATATTGTGCTGGGCGACGACGTCGAGCCCGATCGTCGGTTCGTCGAGGAAGAGAACGTCCGGCGAGTGCAACAGCGCCGCGATCAGTTCCATCTTCATTCGCTCGCCGAGCGACAAGTTGCGGACCGGCTGATTCAGCAAACGGCGGACGTCGAGCAGGTCGGTCAGTTCGTCTTCGGTTCGCTGGAACTCTTTCTCATCGACCCGGTAGATCTTCTGGTGGAGCCGAAAGCTGTCTTGAGCCGGCAAGTCCCACCACAGCTGATTCTTCTGCCCCATCACCAACGCAAACCGCCGGCGATACCCATTTTCGCGTTTCCAGGGGACGTATCCCATGACGGTCGCGCTGCCGCTGGTGGGGTTAATGACGCCGGAGAGAAGCTTCAGGGTGGTCGTTTTCCCGGCGCCGTTCGGACCGAGGAAGGCGACGAATTCCCCCTGGTCGACCGTCAGATCGATCGAGCGGACCGCTTCGATGGTCTTGTATTCGCGGTGGAACAGCCCCTGAATCGAGGCAAGAAGCCCCTCTTTCTTCTGGTAGACCTCGTATGACTTCGTCAGTTGCTGGATTTCGATAATTGGGGGCATGCTTCGATTGTAACCCTGACGGGTCATAGAGGAAGTGCGGGAAGCCCGCGGCGAAAAACGCCCGAATTCGACCCTCGCTCGTTCGCGTTGTCGGTTTTCGCCATGTGGGCTATAATCGCCCGCCATTGGGAGTTCGCGTAAGGAGCGCAAACTCTGACGTTTTTTAAGGTTACCTTCCCAGCTCAGGCAGACCCATCATGATCCGAATCGGATTAGGGCATGATACCCATCGGCTTGCCGAAGGGGGCCCGCTGCGCCTGGGAGGAGTCGATATTCCGTACGACCATCACTTGGTCGGTCACAGCGACGCCGACGTTTTGATGCACGCGATTACCGACGCGTTACTGGGCGCCGCCAATTTGCCGGACATCGGCCAGTTGTTTCCGAACAGCTCGGCCGAAAACAAGGGGCGCGACTCGGCCGACTTTCTCCGCTTCGCCAACCACAAGGTGAACGAAGAAATGTGGCGAATCATCAACATCGACACGGTGATTTTCGCCCAGGAACCGAAACTTTCGCCTTACAAGGAAGCGATGCGAACCGCGCTAGCGGCGGTCCTCGACATCCATCCCGAACAGATCGGCATCAAATCCAAAACCGGCGAACATGTCGGCCCCGTCGGCCGCCAAGAAGCGATCCAAGCGGAATGCGTCGTCCTACTGGAACGGATCGACGAGTTAATCTGACGCCCCGAAGCTGGATGAAGGAAGACGGAAGAAAACAGAATAGAACACGGAGGACACGGCAAGAGCCACGGTAAGACACGGTCGGAGAGAAGGCGATGCTTGTTGATCAGCAGCGAACTCAACCGATTATTGATGCGTTTTATCGAGTCTATCAAACGCTTGGCTCCGGCTTTCTCGAAAAAGTCTACGAGAGAGCGATGTTCCACGAACTGACGATCCAAGGACTGGCTGTCGAACCTCAATATCCAATTCAAGTCTTTTATGATGGCGTGATTGTCGGCGAGTATTTCGCCGATTTGTTCGTTAACAAAGAAGTGATTGTCGAAATCGAAGCGGCGGATTCGATCTCACCGGCTCACGAAGCTCAGCTAGTGAACTACTTGCGAGGAACGCAAACTCCCTTGGGTTTGCTCCTCAATTTTGGCCCCAAGCCGCAAGTCCGTCGCAAAATACTTACCCCCGAAACCTAAACCTGGAGACGTTGGCCCGCTGCATCCGGCTCTTACCGTGCTTGTCCGTGATTCATCCGTGGCCTCCGTGTTCTATTTCTCTTTATCTGAAAACCGCTCAAAGCCATGACCATTCGCGTTTACAACACGTTGTCGAAAACCAAGGAAGAGTTTCAAACGGTCGAACCGGGCAAGGTAGGGATTTATCTCTGCGGGCCGACGGTTTACGCCGAGGCGCATATCGGTCACATGGTCGGCCCGGTCATTTTTGACACGATCAAGCGTTATCTCGCTTACTCGGGTTACGACGTCACCTTGGTCGTCAACATCACCGACGTCGACGACAAACTGATCAAAAAGGCGATCGAACGCGGCATCAGCATGGAAGAAGTGGCGAAGGAAAACATCGCCGACTACCTGCACAATCTGTCGGCGCTGGGCGTCGATCAGATCGACCAGATGCCGAAAGCGACCGAGACGATGGACGGCATCATCGCGATGGTCGCCGACCTGATCGAGAAAGGGTTCGCCTACGAGTCGGAAGGGGACGTCTACTTTGAAGTCACCAAAGACCCGGAATACGGCAAGTTGACCAACCGGACTGTCGACGCGATGCAAGGGGAAGGTGGCGAGGCCGCTTCCCGCAAACGCTCTCCCGGCGACTTCGCCCTCTGGAAGAAGGCGAAAAAGGGAGAACCGAGCTGGAAGAGTCCGTGGGGCGAAGGACGTCCCGGCTGGCATATCGAATGCTCGGCGATGAGCAAAGCGATCCTGGGCGAGACCTTCGACATTCACGGGGGCGGTCTCGACCTGATCTTCCCCCACCATGAAAACGAAATCGCCCAAAGCGAATGCTGCCACGCCAAGCCGATGGTCAAATACTGGATGCACAACGGTCTGTTGCGTCGCGATTCGGCGGCTGGCAAGATCGGCGGTCGCGCCGAGCGTGAGAGCGATGCGGCCGAAGACGCCGGCGGCAAGATGAGCCGCTCCAAAGGCGCCGGCGGTCTCGCCAAGATGATCGCGAACCAAGGGGGCGAGCGGATTCGCTTTTTCCTCCTGCGGACGCACTACCGCAGCACGATCCTCTTCAGCGAAGAAGCGATCGCCGAAGCCGGCGTCGGCCTCGACAGCTTCTATCGTCTGTTTGAGCGGTACGAACGTCTGACCGGCGAAAGCTTCTACGACCTGGCCGCCGCCAAGACGCGGAAAGAAGGGGACTTCGCTCCCGGCAAGGACGAATTGCTGACCGTGGTCGCCAAGCATCGCGACGCCTATCTCGAAAAGATGGACGACGACTTCAACACCGGCGGCGCCGTCAGCGAATTGTTCGAGATCGCCCGCTTGATCAACAAGACGATCGACCAGCAGAAGCTGGAAGAGAACAAGTCGGCCGATTTGACCAGCGTCAAAAAGGCGTTCTCGGTCCTTCGCGAACTGACCGGCATCCTCGGGATCTTCGTCAAGGCGCCCGAAAAGTCGTCGAGCGGCGACAGCGAACTAGTCGGCCAACTGATGCAGCTGTTGATCGACGTCCGCGCGACCGCTCGCTCGAAGAAGGACTTCGAGATGAGCGACGTCATCCGCGATCGCTTGTCGGCGATTGGAGTGACGCTGGAAGACCGCAAAGAAGGGGCGACCTGGCGCTTGGGTTAGCCTGACGTCTAGAGAAAGAACCGATCGACAGCCGCCGAGGTATCCTCGGCGGCTTTTTTATTCCGGTTCTCCCTATTTTTCTTTGTCATTCGCCTCAACAAGTCGGGGCCAGTACAATCAACGATCTAGCTCTTCTTTCCATCGGCAATCGGTAGACGCTCGTCCGACATGAAACGATTCTTCCGCTTCTCGCTCTTCGCGTTGATGGTTGTGGTGACGGTTACGGCCGTCGTGTTGGCCTATGTCGGCTACTATCGAGTTCGTTCCGCCCGCTTCGACAGCCTCCAGAACGAATTGCAAGCCTCCGGCGGAGCACTGACCCTCACCTCCGAGATTGGCGAAGATCCAAGCGTACGGCCCGAGCCAAGCTGGGCCGACGGCGTCTTCGGCCCCAACGCCTTTGCGGAGCTGGAAGAAGTGACTCTCTTCCTGAATCAGCCGGCGCCAGGTTTGGTCGGACGGGTTATCGGTTTCGACTCGCCGGTCTGTTTGAACGCCTACGGCAAAGGAATCAGCGACGACGATGCGGCGGTGATCGGCCGTTCCGCGATTGAAGAGCTCGATCTCGACAGCACCTCGCTGACGGTCAAGGGATACGAGTCGATCGCCAAGGCGTCGAAGCTGCACCATCTGACGCTGGTCGGCGGCGAAACCAAACCCGAGAACCTGGCGCCGCTGACCAACTGTCGCGGTCTGACGGAACTGACGTTGATTGACGCCGAGATGACGCCGGAACTGGTCGCCGCGGTCGCCAAGCTCAATTCGGTCCGCGACTTGTTCCTCTATCAAGTTCGCTGGCCGAGCGAAGAAGCGTGGCAAGCGATCGGCAAGCTTTCGCAGCTCGAGTCGCTGCGGATCACCTCGTCGAAAACGCCTGCCGGGGCGGCGCCGACGCTGCATGAACTGCCGAATCTTAAACGAATCGCTATCGACTTTGGCGAGCTAGCCTCGTTCGACGGCGTGCGTGTTTCGCCGGAACTGGTCCAAGAGCTGGTCGCCATCCAATCGCTAGAAACGCTGGACGTCGGTTTGCTCAAATGCGATCCGCCGCTCGACGCTTGGCCCTCGATGGAAGCGCTCACCAACTTGACCCAGCTTTCGCTCTTGAAAGTCCGCGGCGTCGCCGACTTCACGACGATTCCGACGGCAAGTAACCTGACGTCGCTGGCGGTAGGAGAAGGATTTCAGGACGCGACGCTCGCCGACCTGACCAAACTGACGAAGCTGGAAAGCCTGACGATCGAAAGCGACAAGGTGACCGACAAAGTGATCCCCTCGCTGCAAGGTCTGCCGAAGTTGAAATACCTGAACCTCGGCGGCTCGGCGATCAGCGACGACGGGATCGACGAATTGGCGAAGATCAAAACGTTGCGCGAAGTCATCTTGGGACCGCAGATCACCAAGGAAGGCGCCGCCCGCCTGAAAGAGGCGCTGCCGCAGTGCAAGATTACGCTGGTCGGAACAACCAGTAATGTGCGTACGACGTTGTAAGCGTTCGCCCGAGAGAGTCGGACCGATAACGTCGTTTACGGCGACGACGATTCCTGACCCCGTTTTCTAGCTATTCGCGTTCGACGGAAGGCTGCTGGGAACGTTGGGCCAGTACTTTGCCGACCACTCCCTCCAACCGTTCGTTACCGTAAAAAGAGATGTACTTCAGCAGCGGCAGCGCCGCGATCGTCGCCAGGGTCTCCTTCTCCGTCAGCTGAGATCCGTTGAGAAATGCGGACTCGAGCGACGGATGATTTCGAAACCGGGCGAACTGCTCGTCGGTTAGCGGCGGACGGCGGAGAGCGAGTATCTCCAGCTTGGGAAGTGCGGCCAACGTCTCGACTCCTCGCTGGTCGACTGTCGGGACCGTCAATTCCAGATGGCGGAGCTTCTTCAGTCCGGCGACCGATTCGACGCAGCTTCCCGTGAGAGCCGCCGAACGGAGCCACAACATTTCTAAGTTTTTGGCGTTGGCCAGATGCCGGACGCCGTCATCGGTAATCTGCCCCGAACTGAGATCGAGCCAATTCAGGTTTTGACAACGCGTCGCTAATAGCCGCAGCGACTCATCGGTCAAATCGGGCGAATCGACGTCAAGATGCTCCAGACCCGGCACGCCTCGGGTTATTTGCTCGACGAACTTGTCGCTAAGATGCGCCGCATTACAAATCAACAGGTGCTTGAGCGTCGACGCTCTGCTTAGATAGTCGACCGATCGATCGGTCACGACCGGCCCCTTCTCGCCCCAGGGATTTGTATCCCCGCGGAACTCGAGATACTCAAGTTCGGGAAGAGCGGCGACGAACTTCAGGTCGTCGTCCTGCATTTGCTCTTTGCTGAGATGGACCCACTTCAACCGTTTCAGCTTCGCCAGTGGGGCCAAATCGGCTTCGATTTTGACCTCCTCACCGCTCGCGCCGGCAAAGCCGACCTCGATCGACTTCAACTGCTCGACCGTGGCGAGATAGGCGATATCGTCGGCGGTCAGGGTCAGACCATAACTAACATAAAGCGATTCGAGCTGGGGATAATCATGAAGTCGCGCAGCCCGCAGACCGCCGCTCCCGCTGTAGTCGGCCGAGACGACCTCTCCCCGCTCATTTCTCCCCAGATGAACGTTGTGCGGATCGGTTGATTGCGAGAAGGCGGCCTGCGACAAATTGCAGACCGCCAGCAATGCGGCGAATAGAATCGCTAACGACGGTATCCGCAAGGGACTTCCTCCTGGTCAGTCGGGGCTCTTGCTTACAGTTGCGGCGGAACCCACGCCGGGATTCCTCCCTCTTTCTCTTGGGCGTAGTACGCTTCCCAGAATGGTCGGGTCGGCGACATCTTGGCCGTTTCGTTGACCATCATCGGCCGCGTTCCTTTCCACCACGCATCGTACGCCGTCTTCATCGCCGCGGCGACGTCCTGGTGCTGGTCGATCACGTTGGTCGTCTGGCCAGGATCGGCTTCCATGTCGAACAAGGCGTCTTCGCCGACCAGGCGATACTTCTGGTTGCGGACGCCGAACGTCTTCCACTCGTAGTTATTCGGCTCGGCGCCGGTCGGCCAGCGACCTTGGTGGGTGAAGAGGTAGCGATCTTTCCAGTCGGCGTTTTCGTTTTCGACTAGCGGCAGCAAGCTGCGACCTTCGACCTGACCTTCCGGTAGCGGCGCTCCGGCCAAAGCGGCGATCGTCGGGAAGACGTCAATGTGCCCGGCGATGCGGTCGACGTCACGGTTGGGAGCGATCTTTCCTTTCCAGCGGACGAAGAACGGAACGCGCACGCCCCCTTCGTCGCTCGACCCCTTCAGTCCCTTCATGCCGGCGTTGTACGCCCACAGATCTTTGCCGTCAGCCGATTTGCCGAGCGGCTTTCCTTTTTTACCCGAGACGCCCCCCGACATGCCGTTGTCCGACATGAAGATGACGACCGTGTCGTCGGCCAGTTGCCACTCATCGAGCTTTTGCATCATGCGGCCGAGGTTTTCGTCGATGTTCTCGATCATGCCGTAAAAGCCGGCCGCATTTTCATCGAACCCGAGCTTCGTGAACCGCTCGGCGTTCTCCTTCGGCGAGACGAACGGAGCATGCGGAGCGTTGGTCACCAGGTAGACGAAAAACGGAGCGTCCTCGTCCTTCTTTTCTTTGATCCAGCCGAGAGCGGCGGTGAAGAAGAGATCGGTGCAGTAGCCTTCGGTTTTGACGAACTTGCCGTTGTGGCGGATCGCCGGGTTGAAGTACTTATTGCCTGGAGCGTCGGCGCAGCTGCAATCGTACGCCTGACCGATGCCGCCGGCGCCATGAATGAACGCTTCGTCAAAGCCGCGATGATTCGGCTGGTATTCGTCTTCATCCCCCAGGTGCCACTTGCCGAAGATGCCGGTCGTGTAGCCCACTTTCTTCAGCGTCTGCGGCAGCGTGACCGCATCCAGCGTCATCCGTTCCCGCTCCAGAATCGTGTGGGTGATGCCGTTGCGCATCGGGTGGCGACCGGTCATCAGGGCCGAACGAGTCGGCGAGCAGGTCGGCGCGACCAGCATCCGCGTAAAGCGGACCGACTCGTCGTACAGCTTGTCCATGTTGGGCGTTTCGATCCACGGATGCCCGTGACGTCCAACCGGAGCGTATCCCTGATCATCGGTCATGATCAGGATGACGTTCGGCTGTTTCGAATCGGCGGCTTCGGCGAAGCCGATCAGAGATCCAAAGGCGGCGACAAAAACGCAGAGCGATCGCAGGAACATACGCACTCCAATATTTCTTGGTCCGGGGTGAATGAGGGGTGTTAAATCTGGCTGACGATCGATTCCGGCATCACCAGCGAATCGCCCGTCTTCTGTTGCCACTTGCGAAACGCCTGGTAGAGGTCCTTCCGCCGGACCGCTTGCAACGGATCGGCGGCCAGGTTGTTCATTTCCAGGGGATCGCGCCGCAGGTCGAACAATTTTACGACCCCGGCCGGCGGGTACATGATCAGTTTAAAGCCATCTTGGGTGATCGACCGTTGCAGGTCGAGATAGCCGTTGTAGATGGCGTCGTACGATTGCGTCTCGCCGCCCCAGATGAGCGGCGTCAGGCTCTGGAACTCCACGTACTCCGGCTTGGCGATGCCGGCCAGTTCCAGCGTCGTCGGCAGAATGTCTTGCAGGTAAACGGCGGCGTCGTTTGTTCCAGGCTCAACGCTCGGTCCGGCCATCAGCAGCGGTACGCGACTGCTGTGGTCGTACATGTTCTGCTTCCCCATCAGGCCATGATGCCCAACCGCAAGCCCGTGATCGGAGGTGAAGAAGACGTAGGTGTTCTCTTCTTTGCCGGACTCGCGCAAGGCCTGGAGGATCTTCCCGATCTGCTCATCCATATGAGTAATGATGGCGAAGTATTCCTGGCGATGGGTCTGCACCGCGAGTCGCGTCCGGGGAAATGGCGCCAAGCGTTCGTCGCGCCGCTGATCATCGAGCCCGATCAGATCCTTCTCGGGGTACTCCGGCAGATAATTGGCCGGCACCTCGATTTGATCGCGGGGATACATGTCGACATATCGCTTGGGCGACTGCCGCGGATCGTGCGGAGCGTTGAAGGCGACGTACATAAAGAAGGGCTGCTCTCGCTGGGCGGCTTGGTGGAGAAACTCAACCGCTTCGTCCCCGACGATTTCGCTGGCATGTTTTCCCCCTTTCCAGTAGCCCTCGTACTTTCGATCCCAGGGCTGCCACGTGACGTCATCCTCACTTAAGGGGCGGTTGTATTGCTCTGGCGTGTGCAGAGGGAGCGTGAGCGTCCCGACATGATCAAACGCCTTCTGGGCGTTGGCTCGCAGGTGCCACTTGCCGGTCATGTAGGTGTCGTATCCGGCTCGCTTCATGCTTTCTGACCAGAACCGCCCGGCCTGACGTTCTTTCTCCGCGGTCTGAAAGTGCGGCTCGGCGTGCCAGACAAAGCGGCCGGTGTTGAGCATCAAGCGGCTGGCGAAACAAACGGCGGGACTCCACGAGCCTTGGTTGTAGGCGTGCGTAAAGGAGAGGGACCGCTTGGCGAGCTGATCGAGATGCGGCGTTTGCACCTGGGTCATGCCGCGGTAGCCGACCGCTTCGTAGCTCTGATCGTCCGTCAGGATCAGCAGGAAATTCGGCTTCGCACCGTTCGGATCGGCCGCTGCGCTGATCGCAGGCAACGCCCAGAGCGCCAACAACAGAGCGATTGAACCGGATCTGAGCATGGAGACTTCTCGGCGGGACGCAGTGGCGGGACGAAAGAGGGGATCTAAGTTCCCTATTGTAAAAGGAAATCGACGCCGATCGACTCTTTTTTTCCTCTCTCAGGATGCTGCGGGTGCGAAGAATGTTGCCCTGCGGCAAAGACGTGGGTTGAATGAGAGCAAAGAAAGAAAGTGAAAGAGGAAAAGAAATCGATGAGTTACTACATGATTGACGTCGAGGCGGATGGTCCGATCCCCGGCGACTACTCGATGGTCTGTTTTGGCGCCGTGCTGGTGACGCCGGGTCTCGAACAGACGTTCTATGGGCGTCTTCGCCCGATCTCGGACAAGTGGATTCCCGAAGCGCTGGCGGTCAGCGGCTTCTCCAGAGAGGAAACGCTGGAGTTCCCTACCGCTGAGAGCGAAATGAAACGCTTCGCTCAGTGGATCGGCGAGACGACCGAGGGACAGCCGATGTTCATTTCGGACAACAACGGCTTCGATTGGCAGTTCATCAACTGGTATTTCCACCACTTGGTGGGGAAAAACCCGTTCGGTCACAGCTCGACCAACCTTGGCTCGCTCTACAAAGGGATGCAGAAGGACTGTTTCGTCAATTTCAAGCATCTGCGGAAGACGAAGCATACCCATCACCCGGTCGACGACGCGAAAGGGAACGCCGAAGCCCTGCTCCACATGAAAGCGGAGCTGGGACTGAAGATCCGCTTGCAGTAGAGCGCGATTAGACCGATTAGCCGGCATGATCGCGCCAACCCGCACCAGGGGAGAGCCCTGTTTTCGCCCAAGTTTCCGCTTCGTGGCGGTCGATACCCTGAATAAGCGTTGTTGTATTCAGAAGGGGTAGAGATGACAGGTTTGGATCCGGCGATTTCGAGCGTCCTCGCGGCGAAAGAAGCGGCGACGCAGTCGCAGATCAGCTTCGCGGTGGCGAAAAAAGGACTCGACGCCCAAGAGCAGCAAGGCCAAGCGGTAGTTTCGTTGATCGAAGCGGCGGGTCGCATTGGCAAAGAGACTGGTAAAGGGGCTTCCTTCGACGCTTTCGGCTAATCGCAATGGCTGAATTGGTCGTCTGACGACCAAACTTTGCTCGAGAACGAGGTCGCGATGAGTTCATCTTCGCGGCCATTGTTGTTTCTTGGCCGCATTACCGCGCAGCGCTTTGAACGACCTTCGAGCGCGCTGCGAAAGCGAGTCTTCGCATCATCAAGCGACCATCGCGCGCTGATTGAACCAAACGCAGCGCAGAAAAATTGCCGCGCAGCATGCACGAAAGTTATTGCCTTTCGATAGAGCGCTCGTTAGTCTAAATAGAGTTAACTGAGTGCGCGGCTCCTTTAAGACAAGACGCACGCGCGATGTCGAGAGCTTCTAGAGAAGCTGATAACGAACTCGAACATCCGTTTTGTCGACCCCTTGGTGAGGTTTTGAATGTCGGACGTTTATCGCAACTATCTCGAAGCGCCAACCAGCGAGGGCTTCGCCCAGCTGCAGGCCGAGGTAGCCGCGGAACCCGATTTTGATCCGCAAGGCGGTTTCGCTTTCGAGTTAGAAGCGGCTTGTCAGCGCGGCGATTTCCGCGAAGCGTACTGGCGCACCACCGAAATGCCGTTCGCCTGGGTCGCCAGTCCCGCCGCCCACTTCTTTGCCGGCGTCGCCGCCAGCGAAATGGGTTGCTACGGCGAGGCCGATCTGGAACGATTCCTGTTCCAGACGATGTTGGAAGGGATCCTGGCCACCGGCGACGGTTCGGCCGCCGCTCCCTACCGGATCACCCATCTCTCGGACGAAAACGACCTGCTGGCCTATTTCAGCGTCACCCAGGGAAATTCGCAGCGCGTCGGACAGCAGCTATTGCGGCAAGCCGACCGTCTGATCGACGCCGTTCACTGCGACAACGACCAAACGCTCCACTTTGATGTGACGCACCTGGCTGGCGCCCTGCCGACCGCTCGTCCACGTCCCGCTTCCAAGTTCCGCTCGCTGCTGGCGAAGTCGCGGCTGGGGTTTGACAAGCGAGCGGCGTTCTAGAAACTCGAGCTCGCCCCGCTACTCGGGCGACTCCCCCATCCGTCCTCCTTCTCCGCGACGGGGAATTTTTCATGAGCTCCCCGGATCGACTCCCTGAAACGGTTATCTGCATTCCTGGTCCGTGGGCGACGCGCAACGATCTGATCATGACCGTCGGCAAGTACAGCGGCGGCTATTTGTACGCCGGCGTCGCCATGATGCACATGGAGTCGCGAGCTTCCTTCACCGTCCAGTTTGAAGAGCGGAATCCGCGCATGGCCGCCGCCTTCGCGGCGGTTGGAAAAGACTGGCTCGATGAAAAGACGCTCGCCCAGATCGACGCCCATCGGTCCTGCGTCTATCTGATCGCCAACGGCGGGTCGGAAGAGGCGGCCAAGAATATCATGCAAGCCGCCGCCGCATTGCTGAAGTGCGGCGGGATCGCGGTGAAGATCGAATCGTCCGGCGTCGCCCACTCGGCCGCAAAATGGACCGACATGGCGGCCAATCCGCATCGGATGAATCTGTACTGGGCCTACGTGGTCTTCGTCGGCAACATCAACGACGGGTACTACTCGTGCGGCATGCACAACATCGGCTATCCCGATTGCGTGATGGACGCCGGGATCGACTCGCAGTCCGCTGCGAAAACGATCGACGCTTTCCTCAAGTACATGCTGCTCGAAGAGCCGGTCCTCCACAGCGGCGAGAACTTTCGGACGGAAGAGGACGCTCCCTCCTATGAAATCAGCCGCGAAGAGTGCCGCCGCTTCCCTCCTGGCGATCTCTACTACAATCCATACGGCGTTTGGAAATTAACTCCGGCGATCTAGTTGGGCTTCGGTTAAACTGGGCGTACCGCAAATCCTCCCGCCCCCTGCCCTATCCGAGCCAAGTCGCATGCGATCGCCGCTTTGTTGCCTCTGCTTCCTCTTCGTGTTGATCTCCACCGCCGTGACCGGGGCCGAACCGCCGAAGTCGCAAGTCCTGCTCCCTCCACGCGAAGGAAACCCGCGCAACAGCGAAGGGGACTTCGTCGTCTTGAAGAACGGCGACGTCCTCTTGATCTACACCCACTTCTACGGCGGATCGGGCGATCACGCCCAGGCCCACTTGGCCAGCCGCATTTCCCACGACGGTGGGAAGACCTGGTCGCAGGAAGACAAGATTGTGGTCCCGAACGAAGGGGGCCTGAACGTGATGTCGGTCTCGCTGCTTCGGTTGGCCGATGGCCGGATCGCCCTCTTCTACCTGCGCAAGAACGCTCAGGACGATTGCCGTCCTCATTTGCGACATAGCGAGGACGAAGGCGCCACGTGGAGCGAGCCGATCTGCACGATCCCCGACGCCGACATCGGCTACTACATCCTGAACAACGACCGCGCGGTTCAACTTGCCAGCGGTCGGATCTTGTTGCCGGTCGCGCAGCATCGCGGCCCCGGCATGCCGGAGCGGAACAACGCGGGGCTGATCCTTTGTTACTACTCGGACGACGCCGGTCAAACGTGGAAGCGAAGCGCGGCGGCGCCGCGACCTCCGAAACGGGACGGCCAGGATGTGATCACGCAGGAGCCTGGCGTCGTCGCCTTAAAAGATGACCGGCTGATGCTCTGGTGCCGCACCGACGCCGGCAGCCAGTTCGTTTCGTACAGCAGTGACGATGGCGAAAGCTGGTCGCAGCTGAAGCCCTCCGACATGATCTCGCCTCTCGCTCCGGCGACGATCGAACGGATTCCCTCGACCGGCGACCTGCTTCTTTTCTGGAACGATCATCATGACGTCCCTGATTCGCTGCGCGGCAAGCGGACGCCGCTTCGCTGCGCTATTTCGAGCGACGACGGTCAGACCTGGACGCACGTAAAGACGTTGGAAGAGAATCCCAACGGTTGGTACTGCTACCTGGCGGTGGCGTTTGACCAAGACCAGGTCTTGATGGCGTACTGCGCCGGCCTAAGAGGAAAAGGCCAAGGGAACGGGCTGCAGACGACCAACGTGCAGCGGTTGCCGGTCGATTGGTTTTACGCGAAGTAGAACCAACCGATTAATAACGCTGCGTCGTGTTCGGGTTTTGCACGATGCGGGTATCGCCGGTGGGCGAGAGCGGCGTATCGGCTTGCACCCCTTGGCGAACCAAGGTGGCGACGCGGGTATTCACCCCGTCCTGAAAATTGTTGAGCGCCAGCGAGCGCTGGTAGTTGGCCAAGGCCTGGCTGTAGTCGCCTGACTTTTCTCGCAAGCTGCCGAGCGCCGCCCAAGCGCGGGCGTTGTTCGCATCGATCGCAACGGCCTGGTTCAGCTGGGCGAGGGCCGTTTGGTCGTCGCCAAATTCTTGATAGAGCCGCGCCAGCTCCACCTTCGGATCGGCCGAAGTCGGATTACGCTGCGCCCAACCTTCCATCAGCTTGTAGGCGCGGTCGGGCTGCTTGGTATCAATCAGCAGCACGGCCAGGCCGCGATAGCAATCGGTATGATTCGGATCTTGGTCGAGGCATTGGTTGTACAAATACTCGGCCTGCTGCAACATCGCTTGATCGTTGTTGGTCTTGGCCATCTCGTGGTAAGTGGCCGCCATATTGTAGAGGGCGTCGGCGTTCGTTGGATCGTTCGCCAGCGCCTGCTGGAATTGATTGACCGCGACCATCGGCTGTCCGTTTTGCACCGCGCGAACGCCGGCGACGTTGGAACTGGTGGAAGCCATCTGGCAGCCGGTGCAGGCCAAGGCCACGAGCATCGCTGCGCGATAGAGCCAGGTTTTGGACGAAGTCGATCGTTTTGATGGTTCGCTCACGTTGCGAGCCCTCGTACTTTGGTGTGCGGGATCTTTGCGTCATCGCCCCCAAAACGGGAAACGGCGACCTGCCGGCGGAAGAAAGACTCTTCGCGCGTCGGGAGAGTAGAGAGATTTTTTCGCCGAGACAAGAGAGAATCGCTCAAGAAACGAAACAGGAAGACCGAGGGGAAGGTCTTCCTGTTCCGCAGGTAGCAAGCAATGATAGCGTTTGCAGGCGATTATCCGCCCACTTCTTCCATGATCGGAGCTTCTTCCAGTTCTTCGACGACCGGCATTTCGCCGCCGCCGACGTTCTTCTGGTAACCGAGACCCTTCAGCACTTCCAGCACTTCGCTGCAGGTCGGGAACATGCGGCCGCTGGTACGCTTGTAAGCGTCCAAGGCTTGCATGAATTCGATTTCGTCGTTGTTGTAATCACGTTCGCAGGTGGTCGGGTCGATTTGACGGCGACGAGCGACCTTGGCTCGGCGTTCGATCGCGACCGGCTCATCCCTGCGGCGACGATCAATCATCACTTCCTGTTCGCCAGCCGGCTTCGCGGCGACCTTTTCTTCCTTGGCGGCGACAGCCTTGGTGGCCCGCTTCTTGGGAGCGGCGGCCTTCGGGCTACGCTTGGCTTCGGTCTTCTTCGCAGGGGTGCTCTTTTTCGCAGCGGTCTTACGCGGGGTCGATTTGCTGGTTTGGGCTTTGGCCACGAGTAGGATCTCCAACGGACGCGAGAGGGAGGGAACGTGTCGCTTACAGAGTATG
The DNA here is from genome assembly GCF_020966755.1 of Blastopirellula sediminis. Classification (NCBI taxonomy): domain Bacteria; kingdom Pseudomonadati; phylum Planctomycetota; class Planctomycetia; order Pirellulales; family Pirellulaceae; genus Blastopirellula; species Blastopirellula sediminis. The sequence continues at coordinate 2,574,619 of NZ_JAJKFT010000010.1, read as the reverse complement.
GGATCGGAGTAACATGTGGCTAAAATGCAACACCTAGGAAAAAGGAGCGGTTTGCGCAGCTGTGCCGGATGGTCCGGTTTTTACGGATCAGGGGATCGCGCACGATTACGCCGCAAGAAATCGGCTTAGAAGCGGGAAAAGTCGCTAGATCAGGCTCGGAACGGAACCTATGAGGGTGGGTTTTCGGGGGAAACGAAAACATGGGCGCCATGGTCACGGCCTTGCGTGGCCATGATTGCCGCCACCAAATAGCTGGCAGATGGCCCAAGAAACCCGTTTGAGAGAACGCTCTTTGACTGCTTCCGCCGGGACTTAGGAACTCACGTCCAATCATGGCCACGCAAGGCCGTGGCCATGGCGCCCGCGCATTACATAGATAGGTCCAGTTCCGACCTACCTCGACGGCTTATCGTCGTCGTCCCAGAACTCGCGGGCAATCTGGTCGAGATAGTCGGCCGGGAAAATCGATCCCCCCAGCTGACTCCCAAGTTGCCGGATATCGTCTTCAAACTCGTCGGGAAACGGATTTATAACGTCCGGCTTCTCCGATTCCTCTTCTCCAGCTGACTTGGCCTGCTCGGGATCGACCGGTTTCGGAGGAGTGGGCGGCGGAGTCGGACGCTTCAGCGGTTTGAGCTCGCGGGAGATCTGATCGATGTCGATCTCGGAAAACTCACGCATCCAGCGTGAGACTTCCGATTCGGATGGGGGCGCTATCGGCTTGGTCGGAATCTGGGCCGCTTTGTTTTGGGCCCGCCGCTTCCGCCGCATCAGGTCGATCCAGTGCCCGCTGTCGATCGCCGTCGCTTTGCGACGTCGAGCGGCCCTTTGCACGCGATGATCGCTAGAAACAACGGTCAGCCGCCGTGGAGTCGCATGCCGCTCGATCAGCATTTCGATCATTTCGTCCGCGTCGGCATACTCGGAAGCGAAGTGGACGACGATGTCGTGATAGCGGACGGTCCGCGGTAAGCCGGGGGGCGCTTTGGCCGAGTCGAAGACGACGACCGTCTGGCGAATCTCCTCGTCATCGACCACCGAACGAATCAGTTCGAGCAGCGCCAGTCGATCCTGCTCGAACGTACCGCTCCCGTCGAGCGAACTGACCACGCCGGCTGCGTAGAGCAAGTTGTAGCCGTCGATGATAAGGGGCATGGTCGATTCCGCACGAGAAGGATAGAAGCCTGCGCGGAATTCTACGTTCTCTCGGCGAACGTATCGACCCGAACTAATCGGTTTTTCCGATTCGTCCTACATCTTGATGACGCCGCCGACGATCACGTGAATCGCCTTGCCGGTCAGTTCCCAGCCGTCAAACGGGCAGTTCGAGCTGCGTGAGAGGTACTTCGAGGCGTCGACCGTCCACGTCAGATTGGGATCGATCACCGTCACGTCGGCGTCGGCGCCGACGGCGAGCGTTCCCTTCGACAGTCCCAAAATCTTGGCGGGCGTCGTGCTCAGCTTGTCGATCGCTTGGCTCCAGGTCAAATGCCCCGGCTGCACTAACTTGGTCGACGTCAGCCCGAGAGTCGTCTCCAGCGAGACGATCCCAAACGGCGCGTCGGTCATTTCGTGCATCTTCTTTTCGGACGCCCGCGGGGCATGACCACTCGAGATGACGTCGATCGTGCCGTCAGCCAGGGCTGCGATGCAAGCTTCGATATGATCGGCCGAGCGAAGCGGCGGATTGACTTTGCAGTTCGGATCGAACGAGCGAAGCGCTTCGTCGGTCAGCGAGAAGTTGCAGGGATGAATCTCGGCGGTCGTACGGACGCCGCGCAATTTGGCGCGACGGAGGATCTCGATCGTGCCGCTGGAGGAGACGCTCATCAAGTGAAGTCGGCCGCCGGTCGCTTCGCACAAACAGATGTCGCGAGCGGCCATCACCTCTTCCGCTTCAACCGGAAGGGGCGCTAGTCCCAACACCAGCGAGACCATCCCATCGTGCATTACGCCGTTATGCGTCAGCTCGACCAGTTCCGGCCGATTGAGGACCGGCTTGTCGAACATCTGCGTGTACTCAAGCGCGCGACGCAACAGCTCCGGATTGGCGATCGGACGGGAAGCGTCGCTAAAGCCGACGGCGCCGGCTTCGACCAGGGTGCCGATCTCGGATAGCTGCTCTCCCTTGCGGCCGCTGCTGACGCAGGCGATGACGTAGACGTTGCACTTATCGGCGCGAGCCGCCTTGTGACGCACGTATTCGATACCGGCCGCCGTATCGAGCGGCGGCTCGGTATTCGGAATGCACGCGATCGACGTGAAGCCGCCGGCAATCGCTGACGCGGCGCCGCTGGCGATCGTTTCGTCTTCTTCGCAGCCAGGCTCGCGCAGTTGCACGTGCATATCGACCAGGCCCGGCGCGATGATCTTGCCGGTGACGTCGATCACGTATTCGGCGGTAGCGTCACCGGCGTCCAGCGACGCGACGACGCCATCCTTCAAGAGAACGCTGGTCACGCGATCCGTTTGTTGACTCGGATCGATCAGGCGGCCGTTTTTCAGCAAGATGGTCGACATGTTCTTCTTTACCGCGACGCTTTGGTAACCAGATACAACGCGGCCATTCGCACCGCCAACCCGTTATTCACTTGATGCAGAATGACCGACTGCGAACCGTCGGCCACTTCCGGCGTCACTTCGACCCCGCGATTAATCGGGCCGGGCGCCATGATCAGGATGTTCTCTTTCGCGCGGCGCATCCGTTCGCGATTCATCGCGTAGAGGAGCGCGTATTCGCGGACCGAGGGAAACGGTCGCGTATATTGCCGCTCGAACTGAATGCGAAGCAAGTTGAGGACGTCGCAGCGAGCGACGATGTCGTCCAGGTCGTGCGAAACCTCGACGCCCAGCTTTTCCCACTGCTTCGAGACCAGCGTCGAGGGGCCGCAGACGATCACATGGGCGCCCAGCTTTTTCAGACCCCAGATGTTCGAGCGTGCGGTGCGGCTATGGGCGATATCGCCGACCAGCGCAACCGTTAGACCTGCGACTGTTCCCCGATGTTGGCGGATCGTCAGGATATCGAGGAGCCCCTGGGTCGGATGTTCGTGCGGGCCGTCGCCGGCGTTAATCACGCAGCAATCGAGATTTTTCGCCAACATCTGCGGGGCGCCGGGCGAACGATGCCGGATCACCATCGCGTCGATTTTCATCGACTCGATCGTCTTGGCGGTGTCGAGCAGGGTTTCCCCCTTCGAGACGCTGCTGCTGGAAGCGGAGAATTCGACGCTGTCGGCCCCCAAACGGCGGGCTGCCAAGGAGAAGCTGGTGCGTGTCCGAGTGGAATCTTCAAAGAAAAGATTCACCGACGTGACGCCGGCTAAGGCGGACAATTTGACTTTACAGTCCCGTGTCGCCTCTTTAAAACGCTGGGCGACGTCGAGAGCCGTGGTGATCTCCTCGGCGGAGAGACTCTCGAGGTCAAGTAAGTGCCGCCGCGTCCAGGGGACGGGGGGCGACTCCAGTTCCGGGGGAAGTTCGATCATGGCGTCAGTATACTGGGCTGCCTGGCGATTGCTGGCGTGAGATTTTAGGTGGTATTACCCGCTCCAGCAACCAGTCGCACGCAAGTGGGAAAATTGATCGAAGCTTGTTATACTGGCTATTCGCGCAAAAAAGTTTGCTACCCCCAGGAATTCCCCGTACATGCCGTCGGCTAGTTCGACTGCCGCTCATGGGCAGTCTGCTTCACAACTCTCGAATCGCAGTCCCTTGCGGCAACTGCTAGGCGTGCAAGTTCTGGGCGTCGGCAGTTATGTGCCGGAGAATATCGTCAAGAACGAAGATCTCTCGTCCTTGGGCTGCGACCCCGAATGGATCGTTCAACGGACTGGAATCCGCGAGCGACGGCACGCGCCGCCAGAAATGGCGACCAGCCATATGGCCTATGCGGCCGCTTGTGCGGCGATCGAAAACGCCGGGATCGACGTCAGCGAAATCGACCTGATCGTCGTCGGAACGTTCACTCCTGATATGCCGACCCCCTCGACCGCCTGCATTCTGCAAGATCGCTTGGGGATTCGTTGCGCCGCGATGGACGTCAGTGCGGCCTGCGCTGGGTTCATGTATGCGATGATCACGGCGGCCCAATTCGTGCGAACCGGTACGAGTCGCCGAGCCTTGGTGATCGGCGCCGACCTGTTGTCGAGAATCGCCAATCCCGATGATAAGAAGACCTATCCGCTGTTTGGCGATGGCGCTGGGGCCGTGATTCTGGGCGCCGGATCGGAAGAACAAGGCTTTCTCTCCTACACGCTGGGAAGCGAAGGCGAAGGGGGCGAACTCCTCTGCGTGCCTGGGGGCGGTTCGGCTCATCGACTCGACAATCAAAGCCTGGCCGCTGGCCAAGCTTATCTGCACATGGATGGCCGCAGCGTTTTCAAATGGGCCGTGCGTGTCATTGCCGACAGCATCGGCGACGTATTGACGCATGCCGGCGTAACGGCTGATGAAGTCTCGCTGGTGCTGCTGCATCAAGCGAACGTGAGGATCATTGACGCGGCCTGCGAGAATCTCGGCTTCGATCGCGAGAAGATCGTGATCAATCTCGATCGCTACGGCAACACGTCGGCCGGCAGCGTTCCGCTGGTCCTGGACGAAGCGTACCAGGCGGGCAAGATTCGCCGCGGCGATCTCGTCCTTCTCTCCGGCTTTGGCGCCGGCCTCTCCTGGGGCACGACGCTGATGCGCTGGTAAAGCGCCTTCGTACGACACGGTTGATTTTCACAACCACTCTTGGCCTAACCTCGTGGGCCTTCTCGTTTCTGCGCGCTAATTCTTCGCATCCTTGCGCGCCTGTCGCCGCGTTTTCCGCGTTTCGTTGAAAAAACGTGCAGCCACACTGCCGATTTATTGAGCACAAAATACAGGCGGTGCGCAAAGCACTTGCGGAGTCTGCGACTAATAACTCAGAGAATTGACGAATCGATACAAATCTTCCCCCTCCTCAAAGCATGAACGAGATCGCGGGATGAAAAATGAGGTAATTCCATCGAATTGCCGTGAGATTGGTACGGAATGTGAAATAGAGGATCCCTTATCAATTCATGTCGCGAATGAAGGTAATGGGATGTTCCTACTGCTAACTGTAGGACTCTTCGCCCTCACTCGTGGCAGGATTTGGGCAGCAGCTAATACGCGAACTGAGAAGCGGCATTTTCGTTTGCGTTCGATCTCCTTTGCTTTCATCCATCTGTCTTTCGGAGAACTGCCACCAATGAGTCGTTCTGTTCGAAGCCCTAAGGGCTTTACTCTTGTTGAATTGTTAGTCGTGATTGCGATCATCGGCGTGTTGATCGCGTTGCTCTTGCCTGCGGTACAACAAGCGCGCGAAGCTGCTCGCCGTATGTCGTGCAGCAACAAGCTGAAGCAACTCGCACTCGCCTGCCACACGTATCACGACACTTACCTGGTCCTGCCGTTCGGCAACCTCAACAACATCAACTGGCGCGTCAGCATCCTGCCGTTCATCGAGCAGCGTAACCTGTCGGATCAGTTCGACTACAGCCTGTCGTTCCAAGGGGACCAAACAACCGCCAATGCGGTGTTGCTGGAGAAAGTGGAACTCGACGCGTTCGTCTGCCCGTCGACGCAACCGCCGTCGAGCTACCCTTGGAACGCTCGCCAGCACCAATACCACAGCTACTGCGGCGTGAATGGCGCCGCCAATCGTAGCGCCGCTGCGAACTCGGCCGACTGGGGCAAATGCCAACAGTTCTACGGCTTCAACTGCGACAACGGCGCCTTTGGCTACAACCAGGAACTCGGCTTCCAGTCGATCACCGACGGCACGTCGAACACGCTGTTTCTCGGCGAACAGTCGGGATATGACCCCGGCATGGCGGCGAACAACTCTGGGACGAAGCAAGGTTATCACGGCGGTTGGCATGGCGCCGGGGGCGGCACGACCGGGACGATGTACGGTATCGGCGGCGGTATGGCGCCAATCGTGAATCCGCCGAACTCGGTTTGCTCTTCGGGCGACTTCTGGGTTTGCGGCGTCGCTTACGTCAACTCGACCAATTACAACTCTTTCCATCCGGGCGGCGTTCAATTCGCCCTGGCAGACGGTTCGGTTCGGTTTATTCCCGATACGACCGACATGGTGATCCTTAGACGTGTGGCGATGCGAGGCGACGGCGCCGTCGCAGAAATGCCGTAGTCTCTTGACTCCAAGTTTCGTCGCTATCATCCCTCAACTAAACCGAGCTAATACCATGAGAGTATGCAATTTCGCCGCCGTCGCCCTGATGGGCGCGGCGAGCATGGTTGGCTGCAGTCAGCCGCAAGGTCCACCGATGGCGGACGTCTCGGGCGTCGTCGCGTTCGATGGCAAGCCGCTCACCGGCGCAACCATTCGATTTCATTCGGACAACGCCGGATCGGCCGCTTTCCCGCTCGATGAAGCGGGACATTTCGTCTCCGATTTTCCGATCCGCGCCGGCGCGTACCAGGTCGCCGTCGACTATCCGATCGGTCGCATGCCGGGAGGTCCTCTCTCGGGCGACCTGGCCAAAGTGCCCAAGCACTATTGGGCTCCTAACTACAGCGGACTGAGCGCGAGCGTCGCCGTCACCGGCACGAACGACTTCGCCTTCGACATTTCGTCGAGTTCGAAAGCTCCGGCTGGCTTCAAACCGAAGTCGATGCCGGCTCCGCCGCCTCCGGCGCCTCCTGGCATCGAGAACAAGTAAACCGTTCGATGACGCCTTACGCCGCGCGCTGTTGCGCTCGGCGTAAGGCTTCTTACGAGACCGATCACTCGGCTCGCAAGCGGTACCTGTTTGGCGACTCTTCACCCTCGGTCGGTGCCCCGCGGAAGCGGTTACGGTTCACGACATTGGGGGCGAATCTCTTCGTCACGCCATTCGTTCTTGCGCGACCTCGCCATTCGCCCAGCGCATTTCTGCGCGCAAATTTCTCACTCATTGCGCAAGCCCACTGCGGGTTTCCACGCCCGTGTAAAAAAAATATGCACATTCTATGCGGAAGAAATGAGCACAAACCTTGAGCAAGGTTCCGGGCGTTCGCGACGGCGAAGAACAAAAAAATCGCGATAGCAGGGATTCGATACAAGCCGCCCCCCCAGCGAGGTCGCAAATCGCACAGATTGCCGCAGATTTTTTCTAACGGCGTTCGTTTGGTACGAAATGTGAGGTTAATCCCTACATGCCCACGAAGGCTTTGACGAATGCAAATCGCGGTTACTATTTCTTTTTAGTAATCGCACAACTTTGCTCTTCGACAATTCGAGTGGCGCAAGCGTGAACGGAGAAGTGGCATCTCGTTGACGTTTTTTCTCCTTACATCATCCCCGTTCGTTCTCTGGAGAACCGCAAGTGATGAGTCGTTTTAATCGAAGCCGCGCGGGCTTCACGTTGGTTGAATTGTTGGTCGTGATCGCCATCATCGGCGTCTTGATCGCACTCTTGCTGCCGGCTGTTCAGCAAGCTCGCGAAGCTGCTCGCCGCATGTCGTGCCGCAACAACTTGAAGCAGGCCGTTCTGGCGACCCACACCTATCACGACACCTATCTGGAAATGCCCGCCTATCGCCGCAACAACACGTTCTGGGGTTGGGCCGCTCAGTTGCTGCCGTACTTGGAACAGAACAACCTGAGCGATGCGGTCGGCGTCCAAGGCTATACCTACCCGCAAGCGGTTAGCGGAACGCCGGACGCCAACGCCACGTTGTCGCTCGGAACGGTGATCACCAGCTTGCGTTGCCCCTCGACGACTGCTCCCGAAACCTACACGCATACCGATAACGTCGTCTATGGCGTGATCAGCTACGCCGCGAGCCGCGGCTACGGTCAGGCCGGTTGGGACCAGGACAAAGCGGCCAACAACGGCGCCATCAACTACGAAGGGATGAACTTCTCGGCGATCACCGACGGTCTATCTAACACCTTCGCCCTGGGCGAAGTTTCGGCCAAGGCCGGCGGGTGGGATTCGGGTCCGCGCGGTTGGGCCTTCTGGGCCGGTACGCCGGGCAACGGCTATCTGGAACGTCAAAACACGCTGTCGCGCTGCGTCTCGTTCCCGATGAACCACACCGCTCACTGGGGCTTCACCAGCCAGCATCCGGGCGGCGCCTTCTTCGCTTTCTGCGATGGTTCGGTGCAGTTCATCTCGGAAGACATCGACTTCGATAAGAACGGGGTCGCCAACGGTTGGTATGGCGGCGATACCGTGAACAATGACGTTTACGCCAAGGCGAGCGGAATGGGCGTTTACCAGTTGCTCGGCATTCGTAACGACGGACAAGTGGTCAGCCTGCCGTAGTTGCGGCGTTCGCGTTCTGCAAAGTTTCCTCAGCGTCGCCTGATGGCGGCGCTGGTTCGCCCCACACGGAAAAGTAAACAGTTATGAGCACAATGAAATTGTCAGCCCTGTTACTGTTGGCGCTGATTGCGACTGTCGGATGCGGCAGCAGCAACCAGGCGAGCCTGGGAACGGTTACCGGCATCCTTCTCGTGGATGGACAACCAGCGCGGGCTGGGATCAACCTGGAGTTTGACCCGGTCGAAAAAGGGGTTCGCGGCAGTACCGCCACGACCAACGCTGCAGGGCAGTTTGAGGCGGAATACTCGATTACTCGCAAAGGGGTCCGTCTCGGCCAATGCGTCGTCAAACTGGTTCCGCCCGAAACGGTTCCGACCGCCGGCAGCGGCAAGCGGAAGCTCCCCTTCCCGGAACAGTACTACGACGAGATCCAACAGGTCGACATTACGTCGGGACATACCTCGCTTGAGCTGGCGATCTCTAAGTCAGGCACGTAGTGAGCGGCCGTCCCACTCCCTGCCTGTGGGAATAAACGACAAAACGAACGATAACGCCGAGCGAATCCGCTCGGCGTTTTTTTATGCGCTAGAAGAGTCACTTCGCAAACAAATTCAATTCGATCTCTACACTTGGCGCTACATTGCAAGTTCTGGTGATGCATTTGCATGCAATTGTGCCATAGGTTTGCGCAGTAGGTATTTCTCATCAATCTGAGCAAAAAGTGGCGACAGCGAAATATATCCACCCAATCGTATAGGATTTCGCCAAACCTCCCCTTCCTCTGGACTATCCTACTCCAGAAAACGAACCATTTTCCCGTTATTTGCCGAAATTGGCCATTCTTTGGAACACTTCTTGTTATTAGACCTCACCACAAGCACGCCTCTTCACGGCTCGCGCTTTGTTGGTTTTCATTCTTACGTCTTATGAGGTCTATCAATGTCACAACTACGTACCCGTCGTATGGGGTTCACGTTAGTCGAACTCCTGGTCGTCATCGCCATCATCGGCGTCTTGATCGCGCTGCTGCTGCCGGCCGTGCAACAAGCACGCGAAGCGGCCCGTCGCTCTTCGTGCCAAAACAACTTGAAGCAATTGGCGCTCGCCTGCCACATGTACCACGACACCTACCAGTTCCTGCCGTTTGGCGAAGCGAAAACGGTGACCTGGAAACTCTCGGTGCTGCCGTTCCTCGAACAGAGCAATCTCTCTGATCAATTTGACTGGACGCAGAGCTTCAAGAGCACCGACAACACGGTCAACTCGAACCTGCTTAACGGCGTGATCATCAGCGCGTTCAACTGCCCGTCGAACGTGAAGCCGAAAAACAATAACAACGTCTTCGGCTACAATCCTCGCAATCATCAGTACCACAGCTACGTCGGCATCAACGGCGCCCTCAACGAATCGGCTCCCTCCAACAACGCTGACTCCGGCAAGTGCAACAGCTTCTACGGCTGGAAGTGCAACAACGGCGCCTTCATGTACAACGAGATCACCGGCTTCCATTCCTTCACGGACGGCACCTCGAACACGCTGTTGATCGGCGAAGTGGCCGGCCGCGACCTGACCGTCGCCAACAACGGCGACAACGTCTATGGTCTGTTCGGCGGCTGGGCCGGTTCGGGAAGCGGCGGCAAGTTCGACAGCAACTACGATTACGGCGGCGGTGGGATCGTCACGATCCAGGACACGCCGAACGCGACCTGCAGCAATCGCTCCGGCTTCAACTGCGACGCGTGCTACTTGACTTCGGTCATGGTCAACTCCGAACATCCGGGCGGCGCCCAGTTCGCCCAAGTCGACGGTTCGGTGCGCTTTGTGACCGATACGATCGACCTGGTGCAGTTCCGTCGCATGGCGATGAAATCGGATGGACTTGTCATTTCGCAGCAGTAAGCGGCCGATCCAGGCGCGGTGCGTATCCCAGTCCTACTTCGTATTTATTGAAAGTCGCTTTTACGATGAAACGTTTCACCCTCCAACTCCTACCAGCTTTCGCGCTGCTTGCTTGCAGCGCGCTGATCGGCTGCTCGGCTGCCGACGGCGTTCAAAAGGTCGACGTCCAAGGCGCCGTCCGCATGGATGGAGAGCCTCTATCCAACATCATCGTCCGCTTCTACAGCCCGACCGGCGGCGGCGGAGGTTTCACCACCACTGCCGATGGTCAGTTCAAATCGCCGGCGCCAATTAAAGTGGGCGCCTACAACGTCGCGTTCGTCGCTCCGGCAGCCGCGCCTGGCATGGGGACTCCGACCACCGGCATCCTGGCGAAGGTTCCCCCTCACTACTGGTCGGTGCAAGACAGCGGCCTGGAAGTGACCGTCACCTCCAGCGGTCCGAATGAGTTTGCCCTCGATATCTCGGCCAGCGACAAACCGCCGGCCGGGTTCCGGGCGCCGCGTCCTTCCGCCAAAGGCCCCACCGCGCTGGCTCCCGTCTCGTCCGATACGTAGACCAACGTCGACAACTCGTTTCCAACTTAAAACGCCGAGCGAATTCCGCTCGGCGTTTTTTTGTCCCCATATCCCGCCCCGGCGCAATCCCTATTCCAGCGATTCTCCATGTCTCTTCGTGAGAATCGCGTTGTCAGGCTGACATCATTTCCTCCTCCGGCGTCCCTCGATTCTGCCTAGGCCGGTTCTTCTGCAAAAAATTCAATTTCGACAATTCATTATGCAGTAAGCACTTACGCGAATCGCTCTCGCTTGCTGGCACTTTCTGGCGCCAGCGATGCCATTACCCCCTGTCGACGCCCGAGCGGCAAAGTCGCCGCTCCTGACTATCGAGACGCAACGCTGGGGGAACCAAGCTATGAAACGCCAAATCGCCTTGTTTTCGATCATTGCCGCCATTTTGTTCGCCGCTCCGCAGCTCGCCAAAGCGGGCCACTGGGAGCATCAAGGTCGCCTGGAAAGCGATACCTATTACCTGCATCAGGCGACCCATCGCCTGCACGAATTGATCCATCATCGGACTGGTTTTTCGCACCTCGACGATGAAGCGCACCACCTGGACGAAGCGGCCGCCCACTTCGCCGAAACCGCGGCCCTCGGCGGATCGCTTTCGCACCTGCGAGCCGATTTCAACGAGACCGCCCGCGAACTGCGTCATGTTCAGTCGCAACTGCTTCACGCTTGCCACGTACGCAACGATTGGCTCGTGCAGCAAACCTGGGCTGACGTGGAACGTGCCTTTGACCGCGTTTACTACGACCTCTACTCGCGTCACTGCGGGTTCATTAGCTACACCTGCCAGATCGGCGGCGGACATTTCGATGATCATCACCACGGTCACCACAATAACGTGGGCGGATTTCCGCACAACGTGCAGAAGTTCCCGATCAACCAGCCGCACGTCGGCGGTTCGATCAAGCTTGGCCCCGTGACGATTCAGACCAAAAAGGTCTTTTCCGACCCCAGCCCGAAGTGGAACAACCACTTCAACAAGGGCTTTAAAAACTAGCAGCCTGTCGCCAGGCTGCGGGATCGCAGGGACGCGATCCCATTTGAGCGACGCGTGAAGAGCTTCGCTCAGAACATGGCGAAGTTGCAAGCTGCCTGGAAGGCGTTTTGCAACAAGCTGCCATAGTCGCGGTGCGACAAAACGTTAACCTACGAAAGGCCGACCTCCTCCCCGGGTGCGTCGGCTTTTTGTTTGCCCTGACCAAAGCGCCCCCTCTAGAATCAAACATAGGGGTTACCTTTACTGGGAGAGAAAACCGATGAGAACTGCCATCCTTTCGCTGCTTGCGGCACTGCTGGCAAGCGGTACGGTCAACGCCCAAAGTCTCTTCCCGAATCTCTATCGCATCACGCCCGATGCGAACATGCTCCAGCAGTCGGCCGCCAAGCTTGGCGCCGAGTTGACCTCCGCCGATCAAACGGAGCTCGCCTCGGCGGCCAATGCGCTCGCCGCGATGATGGAGCGATATCGCCAAGACGCTGGCCGCAACGCCAATCCTTACTATCTGCAGCGTCGCTTCAGCGACGTCTCCGCCGCCTACAAAGAACTTGAATTGGAACTCGACAGCCGACTGCCGGAACCTCGCCCTTACGTGATCCGCATCGCGTGGCAAGATCTACAGAAGTCGTACGACCAGCTCTACTACAATCTGTTCGGCTACGACACCGTCGATCCCTACTTCGGCCGACACGCCGACTTCGCCGCGACGCCGCCGTTCGATTACTTCCAACCGTCGATTCAGCGGAGAACCTACATCTACTCCACTCCGCTGATCTACAACCGCGTGATTCAGCGCGAAACGACGCCGATCGCACCGCGGATCATTCCGCCGCGAACCGCACCGGTAAATCCGGCGCCGATCGTTCGCCCGCAGCCGCAGCCGTTTGACTTGGATCCAAGCACCAAGGCGCTCGACCTGTAGACGAACTTCTTGGGTGGCACTGCTGGCTTGTCCAGCAGTGGAGCCCTACACGAAAGTTCGCACTGCTGGACAAGCCAGCAGTGCCACCCGTGGAGCCCGCGGCAACCCGCTTGCTCCCCCTACCCTGCTCTTTTCCGACCGTGTCTTTCCGTCCTTTTTCCGTGGCCTCCGTGTTCCATTCTTCTTCCGAGGCGCCTGACCAAGCGGCCCGAATCTCGCTAAAATGCAGGTTTTCTTCCCTGCCCCGCTGCCTGTTGTGGAAACGCCGATGTCGCACGACCAGTACGAAAACCCGTTGATTTCTCGCTACGCCTCGAAAGAGATGAGCCAAATCTGGGGCGCTCAGCGCAAGTTCTCGACCTGGCGCAAGCTCTGGATCGCACTAGCCGAAGCGGAGCAGGAGCTCGGCCTACCGATCACCGACGCCCAGATCGCAGAGCTGAAGCAGCACATCGACGACATCGACTTCGACAACGCCGCCAAACATGAAAAGGCGCTGCGGCACGACGTGATGGCGCACGTCACCGCTTACGGCGACGTCTGCCCGCAAGCCAAAGGGATCATTCACCTGGGCGCGACCAGCTGTTACGTCACCGACAACGCCGACCTGATCCTCCTTCGCGACGCGCTTCATCTAACCGAAAAGCGTCTCGCCGCGGTGATCTTGAAGCTGGCCGACTTCGCCAAAGAGTATCGCTCGCTGCCATGTCTCGGCTTCACCCACCTGCAACCGGCGCAGCCCACCACGATCGGTCGCCGCGCTTGCTTGTGGAACTACGACCTGGTGATGGACCTGGAAGAGCTGGAGCATCGTCTCGCGACGCTCAAGGCTCGCAGCTGCAAAGGAACGACCGGCACGCAGGCCAGCTTCCTGACGCTGTTTGACGGCGATCATGACAAGGTGACCAAGCTCGAAAAACGCGTCTCTGAGAAGATGGGCTTCGACGCCACCTACGCCGTCACGGGGCAAACCTACTCGCGCAAGATCGACTCGCAGATTCTGGACGCGCTGAGCGGCATCGCCCAGTCGGCTCACAAGATCGCCACCGACCTCCGCATCTTGTCACATCGCAAGGAAGTGGAAGAGCCGTTTGAAAAGCATCAAATCGGTTCGTCGGCGATGCCCTACAAACGGAACCCGATGCGGAGCGAACGGATCTGCGCCTTGGCTCGCTTTGTGATGAGCCTCCAGTCGAGCGGCGCCAACACCTTGGCGACGCAGTGGATGGAAAGGACGCTCGACGACAGCGCCAACCGCCGTCTGACGTTGCCGCAAGCTTTCCTTGCGATCGACGCGATCTTGATCATTCTCGAGAACGTCGCCAGCGGCATGGTCGTTTATCCGGCGATGGTCGCCAAGCATTTGAACGAAGAGCTGCCGTTCATGGCGAGCGAGAACATCCTGATGGCGGCCGTTAAGGCCGGCGGGGATCGCCAGGAACTGCACGAAAAGATCCGCGTCCATTCGATCAACGCCGGCGCCATCGTCAAGAACGAAGGCAAACCCAACGACTTGCTCCAGCGTCTGCAAGCCGATGAGGACTTCCCCGAGATCGACATGGAAAAGGTCCTCGAACCGTCGCAGTACGTCGGCCGCTCGCCGGAACAAGTGGACGAGTTCCTCGCCAACATCGTCGCCCCGATCCGCAGCCGCTTCGAGTCGCAACTGGCGCAAAAAGAAGAGTTGCGAGTTTAACCTCCGCTACGAGCCCGCAACGCAAGCAAGCGAATGCGGCCGGCCCACCATGAAACTAAAACTGACTCTCCTGGCAGTCGTGGCGTTCCTGTTGGCCGCCGCGTGGCTTGTCTACTACGCGCAGCGACCGATCTCGCAATTGCCGCCGACGATTTTCCGAACCGTCGGCATCGACGCACGCCCCGAAGCGACCGACCAGTACGAAGCGTTCCTCGTTTGCGAAGATCGCCGGCCGGTCGTCGTTTACCTGCTGCGACAGCCGGCAAACTCTCCCTATCAGAACAGCCATGACGTCTACCTGCTGCTGAAGGACGAAATCGATTTGCGGATGACCCATCTTGCTCGCTGGCAGGACGAAGTCGCCCTCTTCGTCGGCGAGAGCCCCGGTGACGTGCAACCGATTCCGATCAGCATAGACGAATTCCAGGAGGAGTTTGGGAGCGTCTTGGAAACGAACACGAAGGCTCCCTTCGACTTGCTCGACGCGATCTGGTCGAAATATGTCGATCCTCACATCGGCACAGCGACGCCGGAGAATCAAGTCTCACCGGGCCGATGAATCAGGTTGGTTTGCCAGTCAAAAACGGTCACGCCCAGGCGACTTGCCAAACGTAGCACGACCGGCAACACCTCGTCGGCGCGCGAATACGAAATCCCGATTACGGCCGTCCGACTGCCGAAGTTGTTAATGAGCGGCCCGTCCGACCAGACGCGGTCATCAATGTCGTCATCCGGCATGGCGCACAAACAGGGAAATGGCGTCGTCAGCTCATCGTGCATTTCGACAAACGTTGAGTGCGGCTGGCCGAATTCGCTATGCTCGTAAAGCTCATGAAAGTATCGCATTGCTTCGTCGTGGTCGACAGGCGCCGCTTCGATCAACAGTCCGACGTTGTAGCTCATAGATTCCTCGCGCGGAAAACTCAGAAAACCGAATGAGTATCGACGACGACTTGGCAAGTAATGTCTGCGTAAGCCGCCTGAATCAAAACGGGTTCGCCCTCCTCCCTTCCCCGTTCACGGCGGAAGAGTTGGATCAGATCACTGCCGATCTGACTGTGGCGATCGCGGAATCGCAGCGTGACGGAGAATCGATCCGTACAAGAGCCGGCGCCGCGTATGCCGCTCGCAACGTCCTGTCAGTATATCCTGCCGTCGCGCAGGTTTGGCGCAAGTCGTCGTTGGTTGACTTGCTATTGGAGGTACTCGGCGCCCATTGCGGCCTGGTCCGCGTTCTCTACTTCGACAAACCGCCGGAGAAGACCTGGTCGCTTCCTTGGCACAAAGATCTGACGATCGCGGTGCGAGAGCATGTCGCCGCCAGCGGGCGATACGAAAAGCCGACCCTCAAGGCAGGCGTTCCTCATGTCGAAGCGCCGCTCGACTTGCTGCAGCAAATGCTGACGCTCCGCATTCACCTGGACGACGTCGACGCAGCCAATGGCGCACTTCAAGTGCTACCCGGATCGCATAAAACCGGCAAAGCGGCAGCTAGCGGTACGCCCCATCTTGTCGCTTGTCGTCGCGGCGACGTGTTGGCGATGCGTCCTTTGCTCTCCCATGCCAGCGGCGAATCGGCGGCCGAGACGCGACGTCATCGGCGGATTCTGCATTTGGAGTTTGCGGCGACGCCGCAGCTGGAAGAAGGGTTCGCCTGGCAGTTATTCCAGTCGGTTACGTAGGTTTTCTGGCAACTTGCGACGGTGGTCCGTACTGCCAACAATGGGAAGGTCGCTGGGCGGGAAATTGAAATTCTCGCAAATTACGGCGATTCGTAGCGGTATTTTTGCTCGCCTGATGCGGGGATTCCCGCAGTTATTGCCCCTCGGCACAGAGACGCATGGAGGGCGCAAAGGTGAGGCTGGAGCCATTACTCCCCACCATCCATACTTAATGGCTCGGTAACCGCTCGATGCCCTGAACCGGAATTCTATGATTCAAAACATGACCAACAGCGCCTCGTTGCCGACCGCGGCCCCCGTCCGCGGCGTGCGCATCCCCACTTTCACCTTCCACACCAGCGAAGAGCTGGCCCGCCACGTCGCTCGAATCGTCGCTGCCGTGATTCGCGAGCGTAATTCGTATGGTCAAAAGGCGGTCCTCGGTCTGCCGACCGGGTCGACCCCGACCGGCGTTTATCGCGAACTGGTCCGCATGCACCACGAGGAAGGCCTCGACTTCTCGAACGTCATTACGTTCAATCTGGACGAGTACTACGGCATCTGCCCGACGCAGCTGCAAAGTTATCACCGGACGATGTACGAAACGTTCTTCAATCACGTGAACGTTCCGGCCGAGAACATCCACATCCCCGACGGCAACGTCCCGCACAACCAGATCGACGCCTACTGCCGCGAGTACGAACGCCAGATCGAAGAAGCGGGCGGCATCGACCTGATGTTGCTCGGCATCGGCGGCAACGGCCACATCGGTTTCAACGAACCGTTCTCGATCCGCAACAGCCGCACTCGGCTGTGCACGCTTGACCCGGTCACCCGGAAGTCGGCCGCCAGCGATTTCTTCCAGGAAGAAAACGTCCCGACCAGCGCCATCACGATGGGGATCGCCACCATCATGGACGCGCGGCGCATCTTGCTGCTCGCCCTCGGCGAAGGGAAGTCGACCGTGATTCGCGAAACGGTCGAAGCGACTCCTTCGGACCGCATCCCGGCCAGCTTCCTGCAAGATCACCCGGACGCGCAAGTCTTGATCGACGAAGCGGCCGCCAGCAAGCTGACCGACGTCAAGACGCCGTGGGCCTTGGGAAGCGTCGAATGGACCGACTCGCTGATCAAGAAGGCGGTCATCTGGCTGTGCCAACAGACCGGCAAGGCGCTGTTGAAGCTGGACGACGACGACTTCCGCAAGTTCAACTTGCACCAGTTGCTTCGCCATCATGGCCCGGCCAGCACGCTCGCTCATCGCGTCTTCAAGTGGATGCAAGAGACGATTGAATATCACCCGGCCGGCAAAGTGCGGAAGAAGACGATCTGCTTCAGTCCCCACCCGGACGACGACGTGATCAGCATGGGCGGCACGCTGATTCGCCTGGTCGAAGATGGTCACGAGGTCCACATCGCCTACATGACCAGCGGCAACATCGCCGTCTTCGATCACGACGCCCAGCGTTACGCCGACTTCGTCAGCGAATACAACCGGATGTTCGGCATCGACGGCCAGCGTTCGCTGGAAGTCGAACAGGAAGTGGCCGGCTCGCTCGCCTCGAAGAAGCCAGGCGAACCGGACATCCTGTCGGTCATGAACATCAAGGGGCTGATCCGTCGCAGCGAAGCGAAGGCTGGCGCCTTGAAGGTTGGCTGCAAGGAAGAGCATCTCCACTTCCTCGACCTGCCGTTCTATCAGACCGGCACCGTCTCGAAGAACCCGCTCGGCCAGGAAGATATCGACATCATCTACGACCTGTTGATGCGTGAGCAGCCCGACCAGGTTTACATCGCCGGCGACTTGTCGGACCCGCACGGCACGCACCGCGTCTGTGCGATGGCGATCTTCCGCGCCTTGAAGCGGATCGAAGTCGAAACCGGCTCGCGTCCTGACGCGTTGCTCTACCGCGGCGCCTGGCAAGAGTACCCGCTGCACGAAATCGAAATCGCCGTCCCGCTCAGCCCGGGCGACATCAGCCTGAAGCGACACGCGATCTTCATGCACGAAAGCCAAAAGGACCGCGCCCTCTTCCCGGGAAGCGACCCGCGCGAGTTCTGGCAACGAGCCGAAGATCGCAACAAGGGAACCGCCGACAACTACAACCAGATCGGCCTGCCCGAGTACTTCGCGATCGAAGCCTTCGTCCGCTGGAACGGCGTGCCGCTGTAAAGAAAAGCGGAAATGGGAAAGCGGATGGATTGAACGCCGCTTTCCGGAATGGAAAACTTGGGAAGAGCCGCAGTCGATGGACTGCGGCCTTTCTGCAATAATGGGACGACTGAAGCAACTCTGATCAAACCCGTCGCCTCCTTCGATAAAGCACAACCATGACGCAGCCGGTCGCTAAAATCGCAACCAAGAGCCAACAATCGTTTCGGCTTGTTCCTGCTGCGACCGGGCGTCATCAATTCGGCGGAAGCCTTCCCTATCAAGGACTCTGCCCGACCGGCAGCGACGTTCCCGTACAGTTGCTCGCGTCGCTCGACTTGACTGCTGAGAATGTTCCCTTCCAAGCCGAGCCGGCGCTTACCAGACTTCCTCTCTACCACCCGTTGAAATACGGATACGGCGGAGCGTCGATGCAGTACGGGATCGTCTCAGACGACGAGATCCGGATACTCTGGCTGGACGATGAGCAACCGAATGAACCGGATTCGCAATACGTGCAGGTAGATGAACTCCCTTCGCTGCGACTCGACATGATTCCTCTCGCTGCCGACAACGCTTGGAGCGGCAACGATCTGCTGCAGTGCGGCGGCGAACAAGCAGACATTGAAAACGCCGGCGAAATCATCTGTAAGAACCCAGCCTGCGATCATTTTGAACGGCCGATTTCGTTTCAAACGATCGCGATGATTTCGCCGATTCCGGTCAACGGAGATGACGAGTTTTGGTATGAATTCCAAGGAGCGTACATGGCCTTCTGCTTCGTCCTTTGCCAATCGTGCGGGACGGTAATCACGTTCAACGTGGCGACCTAGAGAGCCCGGCGGATACCTGCGAATTTACGCTCGACGCAATCGAGCGACATTTCCCGTCGCTTCACAAAACGTTAACGCGGATACGTCACGATAAGCGACTTCGCCAACCGCTGGAGCGCTCCCTCGATGAATTCCAGAATTCAACGTCGCAGCTACGTCGCCCTGGTTTCGCTGCTAGTCTTGCCGTCGCTGGCGGCGGCACAAGTTCAGACCGATCCCGACTTGCCGCATTACGTCGCCGGCGAAGAAAAGCTGTCCGGCAAGATTCGCCTGGTCGGGTCCGACTGGATGAACAACATCGTGACCTTGTGGGGCGCCGAGTTTGAGAAACGGCATCCCGGCGTACAGATCGTGATCGAAGGGAAAGGATCATCGACGGCGACCGCCGCGTTGATTGCCGGTCGAGCTGACATCGGCACGATCAGTCGCCCGTTGAAAGAGAAAGAGCTGGCGGCGTTTGAGGAGAAGTTCGGCTACCCGCCGACGCAGATCCTGGTCGGCTGCGAGATGCTGGCGGTCTTCGTCCATGCCCGCAACCCGCTGACGCAGTTGGAGCGGTCGGAGGTTGACGCGATCTTCTCGGCGACGCGCAAACTGGGCGGCGGCAATCTGGAGCAGTGGAATCAATTGCTGCCGCCGGCCGCGCCGATGGCGAAACTATCGATTCATCCTTACGGCCGCAACAGCCTGGCTACCAGCTACGGGATCTTCAAGTCGAAGGGGCTCAACAGCGGCGACTTCAAGCCTTCGGTGCAAGAGCTGCCCGGCAGCGCCGCGATCGTCCGGCAGATCGCCGTCGACACCGCCGGCTGCGGTTACGCTGGCATCGCCTATCAAGCGCAAGGAGTGCGGGCGGTTCCGCTAGTCGCCGGCGGCAAACCGGTAACGCCGACCGCTGAGAACATCGACGCTTATCCGCTGACGCAGAAGTTTTACCTGGTCTTGAACGTCCCGCCGCAAGAGCAGATCGATCCCTTGCGGCGAGAGTTTCTCAAGTTCGTACTGAGCGGCGACGGACAAGATCTCGTCGCCCAGGACGGGCTGGTCCCGTTGGCCGCTTCCTCGGTAAAGCGGGAACGACAACGAGCGAACATCGCGGACGCGGCCGAATAACGACGCGTCGCGTTCTGCCGTTAGTCCTGCCCCGTCACTTCAAACTCATACTTCTTCACCTTCGGCTCGGAAGTCGAGTCGGGGAAGACGACGGTGATCGTCGCGGTCACTTTTCCCTTGCCGGTCAGTTTCAGGTCGTACTGTTTGACCTGGGCGCCAAGCAGCGTGTTGCCTCCTTTGACTCGTTTGATGAACGAGATCATGTCGACTTCGGCCGGGCCTTTGATTTCGATTTTGATGCGTGCGCCGGAGATCCCTTCGCCGACCAGGCGGACGTAGTTGCTTTGATCGACGGAGAACGGTTTGTCGTCGGTCGGGATGACCACGTAACGTTCTTTCTCGTTTTGCTGCGCTGCGGCGACGCCGCACGTCAGGGCGACCAAAACAAAAGCGGAGAGCAGGCTCTTCAACATGGCGAGACTCCAAACAAGCGGAGGGGGAGTTTCAACGGGCCGACGCGCAGTACGTGGACTTCCCAAAAATGTAGCACGGCGCGAGGTCGTTCCGCTCAATCGGGGTCGAATCGGGTTGATTTTGGAGGTCGCATAACCGTCAGAACCGCCACGAAAAAAGCCGCCGTCCCGAAGGACCGCGGCTTATTCATCGTCGTGGCGGTAAGCGAGCGAGCGATGTTATGGCGAAATCGAAGAGGGAAATGTGCGGGCAAATTCGTCGGACGCGTGCTGGTAGCCCGCTCCGACCTGTTGACCCATAAAGCCGATCGCCGTGAGGCATACGACCAGGATCACCGCGAGCATTACCGCGTATTCAACCGCGGTTGGCCCGTCTTCGGATAGCAAGAAGTGGATCAGGTGAGACATGACTCGGTTCCCGGATAGGTTATTGATCCCGGTTTTTACGTGTCCCAGGAACCACCAGGATCTTTAAATAAAGGAAGTTGGTTGTATTGGAACCCTAGTTCACAATCGGCAAATTAGCAAAAGCCGGGGGGAGAGATTATTGACTTTTCGTGGGGTCGACGGTGTACAAATGCTATTGCCGTATGTACAGCCGTATATTATGCTTGTCGGTAGGTAAGCTACCTCACCCCTGGAGACCGGCTTCATGGCCTCTTCCAACAGCACCAGCGCTCTCGATCAATTGACGCAACGCCAACGGGACGTGTTTTCCTTCATCCGAGAGAAAATCGTCTCTCGCGGCTACGGTCCTACGGTGCGGGAAATTGGGGATCAGTTTGAAATCAGCTCTCCAAACGGCGTGATGTGTCATCTGAAGGCCTTGGAGAAAAAAGGGCTGATCTCCCGCGAGCCGAATATGTCGCGGGCCATCCAGCTTACCTGCGACGAGCAAGATGAAGTCGGTTTGCCCCTTGTTGGCCAGATCGCGGCCGGCGTCCTGCATGAAGCGATCGAGCAGAAAGAGCTGATCGATTTCCGTGAGATGTTCGCGCGGCATGATCAATTCGTGCTGGCGGTCAAAGGGGACTCGATGATCGAAGCGCACATCGAAGATGGCGACTACGTCGTCGTTCGTAAACAGACCAGCGCCCAAACCGGTCAGATCGTCGTCGCCGAAACCGACGACGGCGAAGCGACCCTCAAATATTGGTTCCCCGAAAAGAACCGTATCCGCTTACAGCCCGCGAACTCATCAATGGATCCGATCTACGTGAAGAACGCCAAGGTCCGCGGCGTGGTCGTCGGCGTTGTGCGGAAGATGGGGTAGCGCAAAGCGAGCGTCTTTTTACGTCTTAGCCCCGGAGGGGCGTTCGAACCTAGCCCAGGGCGCAGCCCTGGGTAAACCGCCGTCAATTCGATCGAAAGCCCCGGAGGGGCGAACCCAATCGAATCGGTTCCAAATCGGAGGACCACCATGCCGCAATCGTATGCCCGGCTCTGGTGTCATCTGGTCTTCTCGACCAAGCATCGCGAACCGCTTCTGCGCGATGTGGACGTACGCGCTCGGCTCCACGCCTACTTAGCGACCTGCCTCGGGAATGCAAAATCAGAACCGCAAATCGTCGGCGGTGTCGATGACCATGTTCATCTCCTCTTTTGCCTTTCGCGTTCGATCTCGCTGGCGGACCTCGTCATCGAATTGAAAACTTCTTCCTCAAAGTGGCTGAAGACGCTCGGAACCCCATATCAAGGATTCTATTGGCAAGCCGGATACGGAGCGTTTTCGGTAAGCGAATCGAAGGTTCCTGACGTCACGGCCTATGTTCGCGGCCAAGAGGAACATCATCGTCGATTTGACTTCAAGACTGAGTTCCGCGCTTTATGCGAGCGGCACGGCATTGTGTTGAACGAACAATACGCGTGGGATTAGAGCGCCCCGTTGGGGCTTCGATTCTATTTCCGATCCTTTACCCAGGGCTGCGCCCTGGGCTAGGTTGAGTCGCCCTTCCAGGGCGAAGAGTTCGACTACCTTGTCCCAAAAAATAAAAAAGCCGCCGGCGATTCGTGTCGCCGACGGCTTTTTGATCGATTGGAATTGGCTTAATCTCTTCAGGCCGACTTTTCCATCGTCGACGCCTGATTCAGCTTGTTGTAGAGCGTCTTCAAACTGACGCCCAACTCTTCGGCCGCTTGCGGTTTATTTCCTTCGTGGCGTTCGAGCGCTTCGTAGATCGCTTGCATTTCCAATTCACGCAGCGACAGCGGGCCGATCGCTTTCAAGACCGGCTTGCCCGGGGCAGGCCCGCTTGAGCCAATCATCGCATCGCCGCCGGTACGACCAAAGCGGCGAGGTAGGTGATCGGGTTCGATCGGCGGCTCTTCGCACAGGATCGTCGCATGTTCGACGACGTTCGCCAGTTCGCGGACGTTCCCCGGCCAGTCGTGCGACTTGAGGGCTCGGATGGCGTCCGACGAGAAGACGGTTTGCGTCATCGGGACGTTGGGCCAGAACCGACGGCAAAGGTGCTCGGCCAACAGCGGAATGTCTTCGGTCCGTTCACGTAGCGGCGGCAGATGAATCTCGAAGGTATTGATGCGGAACATCAAGTCTTCGCGGAAGTCGCCTTCGGCGACCATTTGCTCGACGTCGCGATGCGTGGCGCAGACGATCCGGACGTCGACCTTCATCGAGTCGTTATCGCCGACGCGGCGGATTTCGCCGGTCTCCAGCACCCGCAACAGTTTGGCTTGCAGCGATTTCGGCAGTTCGCCGATTTCGTCCAGGAAGAGCGTGCCGCCGTTGGCGACTTCGAACAAACCGATGCGAGTATCTTCGGCGCCGGTGAACGAGCCCTTCCGATGTCCGAACAGTTCGCTTTCGATCAGGTTCTCCGGCAGCGCGCCGCAGTTCACGGCGACGAACGGCATCTCGACGCGATGGCTTTGGTCATGCAAAGCGCGAGCGACCAGTTCTTTACCGGTGCCGGTTTCGCCCCGGATCAGCACGGTCGAGTTGGAGGGCGCCACTTTCGCGATCAGGCGTCCTACCTGCTGCATGCTGGGAGAATCGCCGATCAGGTTCGACTTCCCTTCCAGCTTTTCCAGGCGACTTTTCACCGCGCGATATTTGCGAGTCAGTTCCCGTTTGTCGGCGACCCGATCCAGCAGCGCCTGCAATTCGACCAGGCGGCACGGTTTGGTCAGGTAGTCGAACGCGCCGAACCGCAGCGCCGAAATGGCCGATTCGGTCGACGATTTGCCGGTCAGGACGATCGCTTCGGTCTCCGGCGAAAGCTCTTTCGCTTTGCCGATGACCTGGATCCCGTTGAGGCCCGGCATGTCGAGGTCGACCAGGATGCAGTCGTACGTGTTGCGTTCCAGCGCAGCGACTGCGGTCAAACCGTCGGGGCAGACGGTGACTTCGTGTCCCAAACGAGGCAGTTCGAGACTCATAAGCTTTTGCAACGATTTTTCATCGTCGGCGAAGAGGATCTTCAACCGACTAGGCTGCTTGGTAGCGATGGTGTTGCTCCTTCCCTGGAATGCTAGCGGGCAACGTGATTCTGAATTCCGACCCGCACCCCGGTCCCTCGCTGTGCGCGTCGATTTGCCCGCCGTGATCGGCGATGATGCGATACGTGATGGATAATCCCAGCCCTGTTCCCTGTCCGTTACGGCGGCGAGTGAAGAACGGTTCAAACAAGTGTTTCTTCACTTCTTCCGTCATCCCGCAACCGTTGTCCCGAACCGTAACGACGATTTGATCGTCGTCGAGCGACGCTAGTTCGACGTTTACCTCTCCGCCGGGGTCCAAGCTATCAAGCGCGTTGGTGATTAGGTTCAACATCACCTGCTTCATCTCTTGCGGATTGACCGGGGCGATCGCAGCGTCGCGCGAATGGAAGTGGACCTTCTTTTCGCGGTACTTGCCGAGATGGCTGACCATGTCGATCACGTTGCGGACGAGATCTCCCAGATCGGTGTCGACCTTTTCGACATCCCCAAGCCGTGAGTAGTCGAGCAGTCGCTCGGTGATTTCTTTGCAGCGGAACGCTTCGTCCTGAATCATGCCCAGGTAATTGCGGAGCAGTTCGACGTCGTCGACGCTGCAACTCGCCTTGTCCGCTCCTTCGGCCGGCAGCGCTTCGGCCAAGCGACTTTGCAGCGACTCGGCGCAGAAGGCGATCGAAGCGAGTGGGTTATTGATTTCGTGCGCGACGCCGGCGGCCAGAAAGCCGACGCTCGCGAGTTGTTCGCTGCGAACCACTTGCTTGGTTCGCTCTTGCACCTGGCCGTCGAGGTTGCGGCGAATTTCTTCAAACCGCTGGGTCATCGCGTTCATCGCATCAGCCAGCACGCTCATTTCGTCATGCGTGTTTAGATGGATGCGGTGCGAGAAGTTGCCGTTGGCGACCAGACGCGAACCTTGCATCAAGACTCGCAGCGGATAGAAGATCCAAACCCAGCAGAGCCACATGAAGACGCCTAAGGAGGTGACGCCGACGAGTGTGGCGGTAACCGAAATCACAATCCCCGCCCGATACTGATTGTGCGCTTCGTCTTTCAACTGCTGCATGCGCTGAATCAAATTGCTCGGCAACTGCATCGCGAGCGTGTGCAGACTGTCGAGATCACGTTTCAAGGCGGTCTTATCGATCAACCCGAGCACCCAATCGCCGTCGTTGGCGTCAGTCTGAATCTTGGCGATCAAATCGTCGATCTCTTTGATCGTATCCCGCTCGTACGAATAATCGCTCATGTCGTTGACGAGCGCGTCATTCGACTCCCGTTGCTGGGTCAGTTGATCCTTATATAACTTTAGCGATTGTTCGACCTGCATCAGCCGAGCGGCGAATTCCTCACGCTGCATCGAGGGATCGAAATCAGGAATTGGCCCGCCTTCTTTCCGTTCCGGCGAAGGATTGAATGACTGCGGAAACGCGTCGTGATTGATTTCGCGAGATTGCCCCAGCATGTGCCGCAGATCGGTGACCGCCAGGCTGAAGTCGATCGCCAGCGGCAATTCGTTGGCGCGTACGCTGACGCTACGAGCCAAGCCGCGATAGCTGTAGCTGCACCAGACGGCGGTAGCGGCGAGACCAAGCACAATCGCGGTCAGCAGCCCCGCTCCAATCAGCATCTTGTCCCGAATCGGGCGTCGGGTAAACACAAGCGACCTCCTTGTCGCAACGGATCGCCCCAAAAGTGGCGAGACATCCGTCGTCTCGCCGCGGCAGGCGAACGCCCGGTGAGTGTAGCAAGCTTCGCCTTGCCGGGACAAGCCGAACCCGCCAACTTCCCCCTGGCTACCCGCTAATAACGCCAGACGGTCCGCAAATAATATAAGCTGACCGCCAATAACACGACGTTTCCGAACCAGACCGCTTGCGGCGGCAAGGCTCCATCTTTCGCCCGGTCGACGGCGAATGCTAGCAGCGGATAGAAGACGAGCAGCACCGGCAGAAACGTCATGAAGAAGCTGGTCACAAAGTCAGGATTCCGCTGCTTGATCGCCAGAGGAACTCCTACCAGCACGAAAAACAAGCAACTGAATCCATTCGCCCAGCGGCGCCAAGGCTCAGTCCGCAGGCGATTGATCTGCGAATTAATGTACGGAGTGTTTAAGCGAGGCGCCCGTTGATCCGTGTCGAGGAACACTAACTGCGAAAAGGAACTCCATGCCAGGTCAGCGTCTTCTTGCGACTTGATAATCTGTCGTTCTTCTTCCAGCACTTCCGGAATTCGGGAGGTGGCGATCTTCGACGGACTGCGATACTCGGGCGAAGTTTCGTCGTCCAGGGAGATGATGTGATCAAGTCTGCCGGGATGTTCAAAGGCTCCCTGACTCGCGCCGTCGCTTTCAATTCGGCTGTCGATCAGCGTAATGATCAGTCGGTCGTTTTCGTCACTATGCAGTTCGGCCTCGGCGGCGGAAATCAGCAGCTGCGGCGAAGTGGGAGTCGCTGCGGAGACGATTTGCGGACGCATCAGTCGACGACCGTCCACTTCACGGACCAGGATCGACAGCTTATCGCTGCTGAACGACTTGTGAGTCCGCAGCATGCCGTAGGCGATTTCCTCGAACGACTGCACCAGGACGCGGCGAACCCCCTGATTCCCCCACGACATTCCGACGTCGTTCAGCCAGACGCAAGCGATCGACAAAAAGAGGGCGATTGCATAGGCGGGCCAGATCGCTGCTAGCGGCGATACGCCGGCCGCTTTTAAGGCCGCCAGTTCGTTGCCGGACGCCAAACGCCCGTAAACGCTGCAAGAGGCGAACAGAATCGTGCCGGGAATTGAGAACCGTAGTGCGTCGGGAATCATGTAGGGAATGATTCGGGCGATCGGACCGGGACCGAGCCCTTCGCGCAGCGCTTGCTGGACGACGCCGACCAACACGATCAGCAGCGTCAAAGCGCCGAGCGCCATGAAGAAGATCTTGAGGATCTCCCACAAGATGTAGCGGGTAATGATTCGCATTGCGGGTCGCGGAGAAGACGGCGAAATCGAGCCGAACTCTAGCAAGTTCCCCCCGCCAAAGGAACGACAATTTCGTCGCATTTCGGCGCAGAATCGTCCGCAAAGAGAGCGTCCCTAGATCAGGTCGACTTTCGACTCGTCTTCCAGCGGATTCTTCTTTTTGCTCTGCATCCGAATCTGGGCCATCATCGCCCCGATGCAGATCAAAAAGAGTCGCGTCGCGTTGAAGTAGTCCCCTGCTGCTAGCTCGAGCTGGGCCTGACTACGAAGCTGATTCACCCGATCCCAGTCGAGCTTCCAGTTGTTCGTTTCCGACGCTTCCCGCAGTTCAACAACCGTCGCCGCCAGATTGCGAGCGACGTTTTCGGTCGTATTGCAGGCCGTTTCTTCATAGGGACCACGACCAAGCCGACGCTTTGGAGTCGCCTTGATCGGCTCGTCCTCGATCGGACCCGAATACATATAGACCGCCCCAAATACGAAGGCCGCAAACGCCGCTAGCCCCGAGATCACCGCCTCGAACGGTTTTTGCAGGTACGCGAGCACCACCGTTGCAAAACCGAATAGCAAGAGAAGCGCCCAAACGGTCCACGGAGGATTACGCAGCTTCTGCCTGGGGGGAGGATTCGCAGGGCGAGCTTCCTCCATGATCAACGGCTCGCCGCGAGTTGGATCTTGGGTGATCGCTTCGCCGGTGATTTTCACCACGATCACGGTGATGTTGTCGGGGCCGCCGCGCAGGTTGGCCAGATCGACCATCAACTGCACTGCATGCACGGGATCAAGCGTTTTCAGGATGATTGCGATTTCGTCATTGCGGAGCGGCCCGGTCGCACCGTCGCTGCAAACGAAGAACGTATCGCCGACTTGCAGCGGAAATGGTCCTTCCAGATCGACTTCGACCGTCGGTCCTGGTCCCAGCGAACGGGTGATGACGTTTTTGGGAATCGCATCGTAAACGTCGGCGGCGTCGAGTCCTGCCGTCGCGGCCCGAATCTCCCACGCCATCGAGTGGTCGAACGAAAGTTGCTCTAGCTTGTTGCCGCGGAGCCGATAGACGCGACTGTCCCCGACCTGCGAGACGATCGCTCCCTGGGGCAAGATCAACAGCGAGCTGCAGGTCGTTCCCATTTTGTGGAACGCGGAGTTTTCTTCCCCTTTGCGATTGATGATCGCATTCGCTTCTTCGACAGCGGCGACCAGGGCATCGGGCGGGGTCTTCTCGACATACTTGCGATAGAGATGGCCGACGCGGTCGACCGCGATTTCGCTAGCGAGTTCCCCCGCTGCATGCGCGCCCATGCCGTCGGCGACGACAAACAGGTGCCCCCGCTTTCGCCACTCGTCCCAATTCGCCGAGAGAACGACGCCGTAGTGATCTTGGTTGTTGCTACGGCGCATTCCCACATCGCTGAGCGCAGCGATCTGAATCGTGTTATGCCACGTATGGGACTCAACCGACATGCGTCGCTCTTCTCCGTTCCCCAATAATTTCCGCCGGAAAGCGGCCCTACCTATTATTTACGGAAACTTGCGATGTTAAAGCGGATTTTTCACAGCAACAAGTACTTACTGCGAAAAGATTTAAATCCGATTCCCGATTTCGTCTAGCCGCTGCGGCGGCAGATTGCTAAACTTCGCCCCCGCTTCCCTTATTTAAATCGGACCAGGTCTATCGGCATGAACCGCCGGACTTTCCATTTTCGTAACTTTCTGCTGCTGACGTTGCTACTCGCATGCGCCAGCACTGGCTGCGTTCGTCGCCGGATGAATATCCGCACGAGCCCGCCGGGAGCAGTCGTCTATGTCGACGATCAGGAAATCGGCGTGACGCCGGTATCGGCAAATTACGTTCATTATGGAACGCGTGAGATTCGCCTGGAAAAAGATGGCTACGAGTCGGTGTCGCAGCTGCACACCTTTAAGGCCCCGTGGTACCAATACCCGGTGATCGAGTTCTTTAGCGAGAACCTCTGGCCTTGGGAAATCCGGGATACGCGTGATCTCGACTTCGCGATGACGCCGCGGCGGATTGTGCCGCCGGAAGAGCTGCGGAGCCGCGCCGAACAACTGCGGGCGAACGCCCAGGCCGGTTACGTTACGCCGCTTAACCCGCAGATCGATCCGGCCATCAACGTGGCGCCACAAGGCCAGCAGCAAATGTTGCCGCCGGTGATGCGTCCCGAGACATTGCCGGAAGGTGGCTACGTGTTGCCGCCGCCGGTGCTCGGCCAGTAAGAAGTCGCCGCAGCGGCGAATCCGCCTATTTCACCGCTGCAATCTGGCAATTCCAATTCTCTTCGCGACGCTTCTTTTCTTGCTGCAGCCCCCTTTCGAGTCGCATAGAATAGCCGCCGCTTTTCGCAACTTCCCATCCTGCAATTCGGCGCGAATCATGACTACCAAGCTTGCGATCATCCTGACGATCGCCATCGCCGCTCTTACGATCATTCTCGGCTGCGGCGGAATCTTTTTGTTTCTCGATCCCAATCGAAGCCGCGATCTCGAGCGAGCGAGTATGATTGGCTCCGGGATGGGAATGGCGACTACGATCCCCGTTGGAATCGTCTGGATTCTCTGGGCGCTGCGGGTTCGTAGCGAACGCGCAGCTCGCAAAAAATAACCACGTCGGCTGGGACGTTACGTCGCGTCGACTTCATTCCCATGGTCGTCAAAACGGACGAGGCCAAACCAGAGGAACGTGACGAGGCAGATCGGCAGGTAGGCCATGCTGGCGTAGAACAGGATGTCGTTCAGTCTCGACAGAAAGAACATGCCGCCGAAGATCAGCACCCACAGCCACCAAGTCGATTTCCAAAGCGAGTAATAGCGTTTCATTGGATCAATTCCCTGATTTTAGTTTTGAAGTGTAATCGCTTCTGAGCGGCCAACCTTGGCCAACAACGTTTCGCGTCCTAGACGTGCGCAGTAATCGCCGAATCCCTCGTCATTCACTTTTTCCGTCACGTAGCTGGCCAACAGCGGCGACAGTTGGGCAGGAATCTCTTCCAGCGGAATCGCGTCTTGATAGACGAAGCCGATCCGCGTCCCCTGGGGGTTTCCCCCCAGGTAAATCGTGTACTTGCCGACCGATTTGCCGACCAGGCCGACGTCGGCCACGTAAGGTCGAGCACAACCGTTGGGACAGCCGGTCATCCGAATGGAGATCTGCGTCTGCTCCAGCCCGTGTGCGGCGAGAACCGGTTCCAACAGGTCGATCAATTGCGGCATGACCCGTTCCGACTCGGTAATCGCCAAGCCGCAAGTCGGTAGCGCTGGGCACGCGACGGCGAAACGTCGGGCGAGCGAAAGCTCGTCGACCGTCTTCATGCCGTACTCATGCAGCAGCGTTTCAATTCCGCGGCGATCTTTTGGATCGACGTCGCACAAGATGACCGACTGCAGCGGCGTCAAACGCGATTCCATTCCGTATTGCTCAAAGATCGCTCGTAGCCCGCTCTTGATCCGTACGTCACCGACGTCGGCGATCCGGCCGTTTTCGATGTTGATTCCGTAAAACAGCTTGCCGTCTCCCTGGACGTGCCAGCCAAGGTGATCGTCGATGCCGGTCACCGGAGCGTAACGCGGCTCAGGAAGCGACGCGCCGTAATACTCTTCCACCTTCGCCTTGAACGCGGCGACTCCCCAATCATGCAGCAGATACTTCAGGCGAGCTCGTTTGCGATCTTCGCGATTGCCAAAGTCGCGCTGGACTTTGACGATCGCTTCGCACACGGCGATCACGTTGTCCGGCGTCGCGAAGGTCAACTCGTCGCCGAGTCGCGGAAAGGTCTTCTCGGCCGAGGGGGTGTTGCCCATGCCGCCGCCGACAATGACGTTGTAGCCGACGACCTGGTCCCCTTCGACGATCGCCAACAGGCCGACGTCTTGCGTGTAAACGTCGATGCAGTTGTCGGTCGGCTCGGCGACGCCGAACTTGAACTTCCGCGGCAGGTAACGTTCGCCGTAGATCGGCTCTTCAACCGGTAGGAACTCAGCGTGGTTTTCCTTGTTGCCGTCTTCGTCGGTCAACCAGAGCTCGTAGTAGGAGCTCGACTTAGGACGAAAGTGGACCGAGATTTCGTGTGCGACCGCCTGCATCTGCTCGCGCACCGGGTTGTTCTTGAACGGCGCCGGGCAGCACATCACATTGCGGCTGACGTCGCCGCACGCGGCGTAGGTCGACAACTTGATCTGGTTGATCGTGCGGATCGTCTCTTTCAGGTTGCTCTTCAGCACGCCGTGCAGCTGAAAACCTTGGCGAGTGGTGATTCGCAGCGTGCCGTTGCCCAAGCGATCGCACAGATCAAGTTCGGCCAGAAACTGCTCGGCCGTCACCTTTCCGCCGGGAACTGCGGTCCGGATCAGGCACGAGTAGGCTTTCTCCTTCTTCGTACCGTCGGCGTTCTTCTGCTTGCGAACGTCGCGGTCGTCCTGCTGATAGCTGCCGTGGTACTTCAACATCTGAATCGCATCAGCCGAAAAGTCGGGGCGATCGTTCTGCAATTCCTCTGCTAGCGTTCCCCGCAGCTGGCGGCTGTCGAGTTTCAGAAGTTCGATTTTGCTGAGAGTCGTTTGGCTCATCGATTCATTCCGTCCGGTGAACAGGAGAATTGCTTTCCACGCCTGTAAATATCGAGACTTGCCGTACATAAATCAAAGACATAAAATTCATGATCCGCATAACCTAGGTCTATACCATGAATTTGCATCATCTCGCGATCTTTCATGAGATCGCCGAAACCGGCAGCGTCAGCTTGGGCGCTGAGAACCTGATGATCAGCCAGCCGGCCGCGTCGAAGCAGCTGCGCGAGTTTGAAGCGGCTCTCGGCGAGCAGCTGTTCGACCGGACCGGGAAAGGACTGCGACTAACGACGGTCGGCAAGCTGCTGAACGAATACGCCCGGAAGATCTTCACGCTGGAAGCGGAAGCGGAACAAGCGGTCGCGCAGCTGCGCGAGGTGAGCCGCGGCGAATTGTTCGTCGGGGCCAGCACCACGATCGCCGGCTATCTGTTGCCGCAAGTGTTGGCCCGCTTCCACCACCAACATCCGCAGATCCGCGTCCACGTTTCAGTCGGCAACACCGACTTCGTCCATCAGCAAGTGCTCGACTATCGGGTCGATCTCGGCCTGACCGAAGGGTTCGTCAAAGAAGCGGGACTAACTTCGACCAGCTTCGCCGAAGATGAGTTGGTCGTCGTCGCCGCGGCGTCTCATCCGCTGGTGAAGAAGCGCAAGGTGAAAGCGGAGGACTTAAGCGGGCAAAGCTTTGTGCTCCGCGAATCCGGCTCCGGCACCCGAGCGGTGCAGGAACAAGCGATCTCGATGTGCGGCGTGGAAGTGAACGAAGTGATGACCCTCAGCAGCACCGAAGCGATCAAGCACGTGGTCGCCGCAGGAGTCGGCCTGGCGATCGTGTCGCGGCTCTCGGTCGAAGCGGAGCTCGCCTCTGGCGAACTCTGTGCGATTCGGCTGGCCGACTTGCAGATTCCGCGGCCGCTGCATCTGGTTCAGGCGCAGGATCGTTTTGCGGGACCGGCGGCTCGGGCCTTTCGAGATGTGCTGTGCGATCTCTGAATCTGGGGTGCCGTTGCCACGTCTTCGTGGCAATGAATGCGGCAGGCAATTCAAGGGAGCGACTCCCATTTCGTGCGTCTTCCATTCCGACATGCTTGCAGTGCATACTTAATCTGCATGATCCATGCACAATCATTGCCACGAAGACGTGGCAACGGCACCCAGTTTCTACACACAAAAAAAATGGGCTGCCATAGTCGGCAGCCCATTTTCCGTGGTTGACGTTCGTTCGTCAGGCCGAGGCCTGACCTACACGCTTACTTCTTGAAAGCGGCGTCGTCCGCGTTACCGCCGCAGCGGAGGTAAGCGATCAGGTCGAGGATCTCTTCCTGGGTCAGCGTATTGAGCAGGCCGTTCGGCATTTCCGATTGCGGCGAGTGCTTCATCCCTTCGACTTCGTCCTTCTTCACAACGGTCAGTTCTTTGGCGAACGGGCCGGTCCGAATCTGGTACGCGTCGTCAGTTTCGCTGATGATGCGGCCGACCAGGATGTCGCCGGAATCGGTCTGGAAGATCGTGTTGACGTACTGATCCGAAACGACCTTCGACGGCACGACCATCGCTTCCAACACGTAGAGCGGAGCGAAGCGGTTGCCGACGCCGGTCAGGTCCGGGCCAGTTCCGCCCCCCTGCCCTGCGTACCGATGGCACTTGGTGCACTGGGCCGCTTCAAACGCGATGCGACCCTTTTCGAAGTTGCGTCCCGATTCGACCTGGGGCAACATGTCGACCAGGTCGTCGACTTGCCAGTTGTGAATGAACTGACGAGTCGTTTCGAGGTTGGCGACTTCTTCGGTCTGGGCGCCTTCCATGATCTCCTTCAGTTCGGCCAGATCGGACTTGGCCAGCTTCTGCGAAGCGTCGTTGCGGATCTGCATGACGAACTTCTTGAAGCTGTTACCGCCGCGATACTTGCTTTCGGCGAGGTTCATCCAGCTGAAGTAGGCCTTCCGCTGATCCATGTTCCAGCCTTTCTCCGCGTTACGCAGGACGAACGCGTAGAACATCTGCTCTTGCTGGGTCTGACCGGCGAAGAGTTGCTTCATCCCCTTTTCGACGATGCCGGGGGCTTCCAGGTAGACCAGCAAGTTGAGCAACTCGCGGTTCACCTTTTCGCTATCTCCGGGGAACCGCGGATTGAGCAGCGCGATCACCGCTTCGTTGGCGGCGTCGTTTTGCTTGCCGCCCAAGCGGATGTAGGCGAGCTGATAAACGCGGAGGGCGTCGAGGATCTGCTCTTCGCTCATCTGGTCATACGGCAGCGTATTCAGCTTGGCCAGAACCGCCGCTTGATCCGCTTTGTCGCCGGTGCGGCACAAGGCGGTCAGAGCCTGGATCGTCGCGTTGACGTTGGTTTCGGCCAGAGCTTTGTTCTTCCAAGAGGCGAGGTCCTGGTTTTCCAGAGCGACGCGAGCCGCGTAGCGGATCGCACGATCGTTGCTGGCCAGGCTCGGCCAGATCTTGCCCAGGGCGCCTTCCGGGTTGGTCGTGTGGAGCTTTTCCAGTTCACGACGCAGAGCGCGAGCGGCACGGCCTTCTTCCCCTTCGGTCGTCGCGACCGGAGCGGTCGATTCGGGACCGTTGTAGGTCACGCGGTAAAGCCCCGATTGCGTCTTGCGACCGCCGATCGTGAAGTACAACGCGCCATCCTTCGGATTGACGCAGATGTCGGTGACCGGCAACGGACGACCGGTGATGAACTTCTCGAAGGTCGCCGTGTAGGTGGCGCCTTGCGGTTGCATGTGAACCGCGTAGATCACGCCGTAGGTCCAGTCATTGATGTAAAGCGCGGTCTGGTACTTGGCCGGGAACTTGGCGCCCAAGCCCATTTCGATACCGGTCGGCGAGCCGAGGCCGATGTCGACCACCGAGCCGACGCTGTCGACGTAGTAATCGGGCCATTTGCCGGTACCGTAGCGCCAGCCGAATTCGGCGGCGGAAACGGCGTGATTGACGCGAGTCGGACGATACCAGGGCGCCCCGGTATCCCATTCCATGTCGGCGTCGTAGGTGAACAGTTCGCCGTCGGCGTTGAAGGCGATGTCGTACGGGTTACGGAAGCCGGCGCAGAGCAGCTGCCACTGCTTACCGTCTTTGTCGGTGCGGGCGATCCAGCCGGCCGGAGCCATGCGACCAGTCGCGTGACCGTTCCCGTCCGGATTGCGTGGCAGCAGCAGATCTTCGGCCCAGTTCTTGTGCGGGGCGCCCACTTCGCTTCCTTGCGGAATGTCGGTGTGGTTACCGGCGATCACATAGAGCATGCCGTCGGGACCAAGACGAATCGCGTGCGGACCATGTTCGCCGCCGCCATTAAACTTCTTCAGTAGTTCGACCTTGTCGTATTGATCGTCGCCGTTGGTGTCGGTCACCTTGTAGAAGCCGGAGCCTTGAGCGGCGCCTCCGTTGACCGAAACGTAGAGCGCGTCATAGGCGCAGAGCAAACCTTGCGCGTCGCCAATCGGCACGCTCAGCTTTTCGATCTTGGTGCTGTCGGCGTCGGCGCCCGGAGTGACGCGGAAGAGTCCGCCGTACTGATCGGAGCAGATCAAGCGTCCCTTCGGATCGACAGTCATGCTGACCCACGAACCTTCTTCGCCGAGCGGAACCGAGTACAGACGTTCGACCACGAAGCCATCGAGCGATTTGATGTTCTCAACCGGAGTCGCTTCGCCCGGAGCCGCGGCAACCGTCGCCGTTCCGACGTTCCCCCACGGCTGCATGCCAAGCTTGCCGAGAACGGTCGCTTTCTTCCAATCCGCGGCAAAGTCAGTGCGATCCCAACCCGGAGCCGCTTCTTTCGAGACGGTCCAGCTGGCGTCGCTGACGAAGGTCTGCTTCTTGCCATCCTTGTAGACGACTTCCAGTTTGACCAGCATCGCCGCGGCGCCCGAATCATTCTTGCCGGTAACGGCGACCAAAGCGTCCTTGTCGCGGATCAGGCCGGTCACGTTCGCTTTGCCCCAACTGGCCCAATCGTCGTGTTGAATGACCGGCTTGCCGTTGAAGGTGGCGGAAATATGGTTGTCGGCGGTCGCGTACAAGGTCGCTTCCTTGACCGGACCGGCGAGTTTGAACTCTTTGCGAGCGTAGACCGTTTCTTTATCGGCCGCGCTGTTGGAATTCCAGATCCACATCGGCGTTTGGGCGCACGAAATCGATGCGAAACATAAGAGGACGAACCATGACCCTAGACGACGCATTCGGAAGGACTCCCAGAAAAGGGGCGAGGATGTTCGGTGAAGTTGCGGTAGGTGGGAAATCGAACTTGTCAGGAGAAACGACCGAGAGAGGAGAATGTCGCCGCGACTAACAAGATTCAACCGATGAAGATTTTTTGCAAAGGAATCATCGTCGGCTTAGCAGGATTATAGATAAAGAGTAGCGAGACGCCAGTATCTACAGCACCCTGAGTGGACTAAGGGGCAATTCATTTCCTTAACCCCCGAAATCCTACTCAAAAGGGGACGTGAATCTTTTCGATTCTTGGCAAAACCGTGCCGCCCCCAACGTCGTCTAAGCTACAAAGCCCGATATCTCGTCGCTAGGAGCACCGCCATGTCTCGTCTCGTACGCCTCTCTCTTTGGGGTCCGCTGGCTCTGTTGATCGCCCTATTCAGCGGAGCGCTGAACGCATCTGCGCAAACGGTCGTGATCATCCACGATCCGATTCGCCCGATTCCGCTTCCGCGGCCAATTCCGCGGCCGTCGCCGCAACCGATTCCAGAGTCGTACAAGATCAAGAGCCTGGAGGTCGACGCGAACATCGAAGACCAGATCGCCAAGGTGCAGGTTTCGCAAACGTTTGAAAACACGTGCAGTCGCCAACTGCAAGTTTCGTTTCTCTTCCCTCTGCCGTATGACGGCGCGATCGACAGCCTGACGCTGTTGGTCGACGGAAAAGAATATCCGGCCAAGCTGTTGCCGAAAGATAAGGCGCGAGAAATCTACGAAGCGATCGTCCGCAAGAATCAAGATCCGGCGTTGCTCGAATGGGTCGGCACCGGAATGTTCCAAACGAGCGTCTTTCCGGTTCCGGCCGGCGCCACGCGCAAGGTGACGATCACCTACAGCCAACTGCTGCGAAAAGATAATCGGCTGACCGACTTCCTCTTCCCGCTGTCGACGGCCCGCTTCACCGACAAGCCGCTCGAATCGCTGCGGATGCGTCTGACGGTCAATACCAAGGACAAGCTGAAGAGCGTCTACAGTCCGACGCATGACGTCAAAGTCGAACGCAAAGGGAAGAATCGAGCGGTCGTCACCATCGAAGAAAAAGATTGCGTACCGACCAGCGATTTCCGGCTCTTCTTTGACACCGCCAAGACCGATCTCAGCGCCAGCGTTTTGACCTATCGTCCTGACGCCGGCGAAGACGGCTACTTCCTGCTGTTGGCCAGTCCGCCGATTGAGCAGGACCCCGAGGTGAAGACGAAAAAGTCGGTGATCTTCGTCGTCGATCGCTCGGGAAGCATGAGCGGCGAAAAGATCGAACAAGCGAAAGAAGCGGCGAAATTCGTCCTCAACAACCTGAACGAAGAGGACACCTTCAACATCATTGCTTATGACAGCGACGTCGAATCGTTCGAGCCGGAATTGCAAAAGCTTGATGAAAAGTCGCGCAAGCGGGCCCTCGACTTCGTCGATAATCTCTACGCCGGCGGCAGCACCAACATCGACGGCGCCCTCTCGAAAGCGATGGCGATGCTTAAGGACGACACGCGTCCCAGCTACATCCTGTTTTTGACCGACGGTCTGCCAACTCATGGCGAACAGAATGAAGCGAAGATCGTCGCCAACGCCAAGAAGCATAACGACATCCGAGCCCGGGTAATCAGCTTCGGCGTCGGTTACGACGTCAACAGCCGGCTGCTCGATCGCTTGACGCGGGAGTGCTTCGGCCAAAGCGAATATGTCCGCCCGAACGAAGACATCGAAACGCACGTCGCACGACTCTATAGCAAGATCAGCGCACCGGTCATGACCGACGTGACGATCAAGTACGACCTGGAAAACGGCGGCGGCAACTTCGTGAATCGCTTGCAGCCGAAAGACGCGCATGACCTGTTCGCCGGCGAACAGTTGATCGTCGCCGGTCGATATCGCA
This sequence comes from Blastopirellula sediminis, assembly GCF_020966755.1. NCBI lineage: Bacteria > Pseudomonadati > Planctomycetota > Planctomycetia > Pirellulales > Pirellulaceae > Blastopirellula > Blastopirellula sediminis. Next base: position 2,536,967 of record NZ_JAJKFT010000010.1, on the reverse strand, counting down.
AGCATGGCGACGCCAAGATCACGATCGTCGGCAACGTCGGCGACAAGAAGCAGAAGGTCGACTTCCCGGCCAAGTTCGTCAAAGAGAGCGACGACCAGACGTACGCCTTCGTCGAGAAGCTCTGGGCGATGCGCCGCATCGGCGAGATCATCGACGACATCGATCTGAACGGCAAGAACGACGAGTTGGTCAAAGAGTTGGTCGCCCTCTCGACCAAGCACGGCATCATCACGCCGTACACGTCGTTCCTGGCCGACGAAAACGCCACAATCAGCGATCTAGCTGACGCACGTCGCGGCGGCATGCATAGCTTTGAGCTAGCTGAAGCGGAGACGCGGAAACTGGCCGAATCAGCCGGCCGGTCCGGTTTCGCCCAACGTGCCCAGAAGGGCGCCTACCGGAAAGCTGATCGAGCCGCTAGCGACAGCTTTGGTGGATACGCCGGCGGTTTTGGAGGAGGCAACCAAAGTGGTTTAGGAGCCGCCAGCGGACCAGCGGCGCCGGCCGCAACTCCAGGCGCCGCGGCGAACGCCTACGCTGGAGGCGCTGTCTTCCAGGACGTCGAAAATGACCGCACGGTCGTCGCGTCGAACGTCCGCAACATCGGCAACGATACCCTGTTCCTGCGGGATAAGATCTGGATCGCGGAAAGCGCCGGCGACGTCGATCCGGCGAAGGACAAGGACAAGATCAAAACGGTCGAGCGATTCAGCAAGGAATATTTCGCGTTGGTCGCTGCGAACAATAAGCAGCAGAACGCATTGCTCGCCCAACAGCGACAAGGCGAACAACTGCTATGCAACCTGCGTGGTCAGTATTACCTGATCAAATAGGGGCCGGAACAAAGAGAGAAAGCTCGCCTCGGCGCCGTTAAAGCGCCGCGGCGAGAAGCGGAAACCGAAAAGAGGATGACCAACTTGGTCATCCTCTTTTTTTGTTCGCTCAGGCGAATTTCCACTCCACACTAACCCGAGGCGCAAGCCGAGGGAATGCGGACGGACGCTCAGCAATCGCTTCCAGTTGGTTTGCGGCTCGAATCAGAATCGCATCTTCAAGAAGGCATGAAACCGCATTCCCTCGGCTTGCGCCTCGGGCTAGTGACCGCGTTTCACCCTTCGGCCGGCGGATCTTCTTCCATCTGACCGACGCTCGGCAAATCGTCGGGCGCCCCTTTCGTCGGTCGGTCGAACCCAAAGACGAAGACGACCGCCAGCAGGATCATCACGAAACCGACCACGTAGTTCCATTTCAGCGGCTCACGGAGAAAGGTCACTGCGAAGACGCAAAACACGACCAGCGTGATCACCTCCTGCATGATCTTCAGTTGAGCGGCGCTGAACCGCTCGTGTCCCCAACGATTGGCCGGCACTTGTAGACAATACTCAAAAAACGCGATCCCCCAACTCGCTAGAATCACGACCCACAAAGCGCTGCTCTTGAACTTCAAGTGCCCGTACCAGGCGAACGTCATGAAGATGTTCGACAGAATCAGCAAGATGATGGTAGCCATAAAAAAACGACGCCCCGTAGGGCGTCGCCTCAACTGTAGTGTTGGAGTTGGAATTCGCTGCGTGGTTATTCGTCCGTGACGCAACCTTCCGAAGCGCTCTTCACGTTCTTGATGTACTTGTACAGCGTACCGCGGGTCGCCTTGTAGGCGGGCGCCTTCCAAGCGGCCTTGCGTTTCGCCATTTCTTCGGCCGGCACGTCGACGTCGATCGAGTTCGTATCGGCGTCAATCGTGATGATGTCGCCGTTTTGAACCAACGCGACCGGGCCCCCTTCTTGCGCTTCCGGGGTGATGTGACCAACGATGAAGCCGTGCGAACCGCCGGAGAACCGGCCGTCGGTCAGCAACGCCACGTCGCTTCCCAAACCAGCGCCCATGATCGCCGAGGTCGGGGTCAGCATTTCCGGCATGCCGGGGCCCCCCTTCGGACCTTCGTAACGAATGATGACGACGTCCCCCTTTTTGATCTTGTTCTCTTCCAGAGCGTGCAGCATGTCTTCTTCGCTGTCGAAGACGTTGGCCGTCCCTTGGAAACGCAGACCTTCCTTGCCGGTGATCTTCGCAACGGCGCCTTCGGGAGCCAGCGTGCCTTTCAAGATCTGGATGTGACCGGTCGGCTTGATCGGATCGGACAGCGGATGGACGATCTGCTGACCTTCCTTCAAGCCGGGGAGATCGGCGATGTTTTCGGCCAGCGTCTTGCCGGTCACCGTCAGGCAGTCCCCCTTCAGGAAACCTTCCGCCATCAGGTACTTCATCACGGCTGGGGTGCCGCCGATCGAGTGAAGGTCTTCCTGCACGTACTTGCCGCTCGGCTTCAAGTCAGCCAGGAACGGAACGCGATCGCTCACCTTCTGGAAGTCGTCGATCGTCAGTTCCACATCGACGGCGCGAGCCATCGCGATCAAGTGCAACACGGCGTTGGTCGAACCGCCGAGCGCCATCACCATCACCATCGCGTTTTCAAACGCATCGCGGGTCATGATGTCGCGCGGCTTGATGTCTTGTTCAAGCAGGTAACGCATCGCCTTACCGGCGGCGACGCATTCTTCCTTCTTGGCCGGGTCTTCGGCCGGAATGCTGCTGCTGTACGGCAGGGTCATGCCAAGCGCTTCGATCGCCGTCGCCATCGTGTTGGCGGTGTACATGCCGCCGCACGCGCCAGCGCCGGGACAAGCCTTGCGCACGATTTCTTTTCGTTCTTCTTCGGTGATCGTGTGCGACAGGAACTGACCATAGCACTGGAACGCCGAAACGATATCGAGCTTTTCTCCCTTGGCGTTATGCCCCGGTTTGATCGTACCGCCGTAAACCATGATCGACGGACGGTTCAAACGTCCCATTGCGATCAAGCAGCCCGGCATGTTCTTATCGCAACCCGGCAACGCGATCAGACCGTCGTACCACTGACCGCCCATGATCGTTTCGATCGAGTCGGCGATCAGGTCGCGGGATTGGAGCGAGAAGCTCATCCCTTCGGTCCCCATCGAGATGCCGTCGCTCACGCCGATGGTGTTGAATCGCATGCCGACCATGTCCGCCGCGACCACCCCTTTTTTCACCTCTTCCGACAGCGCGTTGAGGTGCATGTTGCAGGTGTTCCCCTCGTACCAGACGCTGGCGATGCCAACCTGCGCTTTGTCCATGTCGGCCTCGGTCATACCGGTTCCGTAAAGCATGGCCTGCGACGCGCCCTGGCTTTTCGGCTGGGTAACGCGGCTGCTGTACTTGTTGAGCGGGCCGGACATCAAAGGCTCCTTGAGTTCACTTGCGGGGGTAACGGGGGATAGAAAGAATTACGCATTTTAGCTGGCTTTTGTCCGGCTGACTAGAAAGCCGGAAAAGCCCCTCTCCGGGCGGCGAAATGGGGGCCGGACGTCCGGTTATAGCGAATTCTCTGCGATTACCCCCATTTTCCGCGACCTATAATTCCCCATTCTCGTAACGAGGGAATAATAAACGGGATTCCCCACCATTTGATTAGCCCTAGACCGATGTTGCGATACCTTGTACCCCTGATCTTCGTCTTGCTCGTCACCACGAGCGGCGTTCCGGTTCGCGCCCAAGAGGCTCCCAAAGCGGAAAAGCCCGCCGCCGCACCGAAGGCGGCCTGGAAAGAAGAGTATGCCCGCAGCGTCGGCATCGCTGCGTACACATACGCATTTCCGTACTACTACAACGCCCAGCTTCGCTGGAAGTGGGTCGGCGAGACGAATGAAAAAGGGAAAAGCTCGTACGCTGCCGTCAATCATTTCTTTCACGCCAAACGGCTGACGACCGCCAAGTACCGCGACGGCGGCAGCCCGAATAACGACACGCTCTACTCGATCGCGTGGGTCGACGTCTCCAAAGAGCCGGTGATCTTGTCGATCCCCGACATGGCGGATCGCTACTACGCGTTTGATTTCGCCGCGTTCAACTCCGACAACTTCGCTGCGGTCGGTCAGCGCACCAACGGCAGCGGGCCCGGCAACTTCGCCATCGTCGGCCCCGACTTCGCTGACGAACTTCCGAGCGGGGTCATCGCGTTGCCAAAGTCGCCCACTCCCTGGGTGCTCGTGATGGGACGGACGCTGGTCTACAACCCGCAAGACGTGATGTACGTGCGCGAATTGCAATCGCAATACAAGCTGACGCCGCTGTCGTACTGGGGAAAGAACAACGTGCAAATCCCCGAGACCCGCGACGTTTGGCAGCCGCCCGATGCAGCCAACGATCCGCTCGCCGTTTGGAAAACGATCGATCGGGCGATGACCGAGAATCCGCCGCCGAAATCGCAGCAAGGTCTAGTCGATCTGTTCGCGACGCTCAAAATCGGTCCTGGCCAAAACGTCGCCAAGCTCGATCCTGCCTATCAGGCGGGACTCGCTCGCGCCGCCGTCGATGGCCAGAAGATCCTGGAAAAGACGCTGCTTGAATCGCCTGACTGCGTCGTCGCCAACGGTTGGAAATACCCGCCGCCTTCGCTCGGACGAGCAGGCGATAAAGGAGAATTCCTGGTTCGCGCGGCGCAGCAGTCGCTCGGCGGTATTGTGGCCAGCGATCCGGCTGACGCCGTCTTCTTGGTCGCCAGCGTCGACGCCGACGGCAAACAACTGACCGGGACCAAGAAGTACCAGTTGCAATTCCCGGCCGGCAAATTGCCCCCGGCCAAAGCGTACTGGTCGATCACTATGTACAGCGCCGACGCCAACCTGGTCGAAAACTCGCTGGAACGTTACTCGATCACCAGCCGCTCGATCGGCAAGTTGGAAAAGAATGAACCGCTGACGATTACGATCCAGAACGAGCCGCTCACCGGCGCGGCGGCCAAAAACTGGCTGCCGGCTCCGCAGGGGAACTTCTACCTGATGCTGCGTACCTACACCCCGGACGCCGAAATCGTGGAGCAGACCTGGATGCCCCCGGCCATCACGGTGATTCCGCCCCCCGAAAAACCATAGTCGGCGCCAGCAGCGGCAGCGGGACAATTAGGCTAGCAGTCGGCGGGCTTGCGCATTTGCCGAAGATCGCTCTGTTCGAAAATTCGCTATTTAAAGACCGAGTCGGCCGAATTGCTGCGGCGAATCTTCAGCCGAGCACGCGACAGGGTCGGGCCGATCGAATTGACCGGAATGCCCAACTGTCGACTGATCTCTTCGTAGGAGAGCCCCTCCAGGTGGAAGCGGCGGACCACCTCGGCCTCGAGACCCGAGAGCGATTCGAGCCAAGCTTCGATCTGGTCGCGATCCTCGATCCGCTGTTCGACGGTCCAAGTGACCGGCGAGGTCGGCTCGCCGTTGAGCGCGAAATGAAGCGAACGCTCGCGAATGCGGCGATGCAATTGACGAATCGTAATGCGGCGAGCGATCACCGTCAGATAGGTCGCCAACGAACAATTTCGCCGGAAATCTCGCAGGATTCGGAAGTCCTTGCGTACCAGCCGAGCGAAGACGTCGGCGGCGAGATCCTCCCGATCTTCGTTGGTGATTTCGACTCCTTTGCACCGCGCCGTGTGATCAACGACGTGAACGACGAGCCCCACAAACCGGTCAACGAGCGCTTCCCAAGCGCACGGCTCACCGGCCAGACAGCTGTCGAGCAATTTGCGATCCGTTTCGGTTAGGGCCACTTTGGCCTCGCAAGGGTTTGAAAAGTCGGCCGGACGGAAGAAACTCCGCCCTGGCGGATTCTATTTGCAGCCCCCTCCTGAGGCAAGATTGCCCTGAATATTTGATAGCGGCAGTCTATCTTGACAGCCCATTATAGCAGGGATAACTTACGGTAAAGCTGTTCTGTATTGAGACTTTCGGCGAAAATACCCCCCGCGGATTCACCCCAATAGAGAAGATTTTGGCTCCAAATTGCGGGCGGGGCCGCCGTCAACATTTAGCGATGCATTCGCAAGGAGAATAGGAAACGCGATGACTCACGTAGTTTGCCAACCCTGTTTTGGGTGCAAGTACACCGATTGTGTGGTCGTTTGCCCGGTGGAATGTTTCTACGAAGGGGACAAAATCCTCTACATCCACCCGGAAGAATGCATTGACTGCGAAGCTTGCGTGCCGGAATGTCCGGTCGAAGCCATCTTCCACGAAGACAACGTTCCGGAAGAATGGCAAGGCTTCATCGAACTGAACGCCGAAATGGCGCCGCAGTGCGAGTCGATCACCGAAAAGAAAGAGCCGCTGGCCGACAACTAAGATCGCTTAGAATTGTCGATCGCTGGTAGAGCTATCAAGCCAAAGTAGAGCCGTAACGCAATCGCGTTGCGGCTTTTTTTGTGCGCGTATTTCCACGTCCATTTTTCGCTCAACTCGTATTGCTCCTCGCGCGCGGGCGACGTTACGATAAAGTTATCTGCAGACATGAAGTCGCTGTAACGCCCTCCTCCTCGCCTCATGAAGGGAACGCTGTATGAGTCAATATGCTTGCCATTGTTGTCAGCAAGTTTTTGACAAAGCGACCGATCCCTGTTTCATCGTTCGCTTGACCGCCTTCCTCGAGATCGAACCGCAACTTGACGAGTACGATCTGGAAGACACCGATCACGATCACTTGGCGACCATCTCCGACGCGCTCGAAAAAATTCATAGCCTGGATGATCCGACGCTGCACGAAAATCACCTGGAACGCAACTTCCAACTCTGCCGCGATTGCTACCAGCGGTTCATGGCCGATCCGATCTCGCGCGAAGGCGCCGCTGCTTCGATCACCTTCAGCGCGAACTAGCGCTCGGGCCAACTAACGCCGCGGCTCGCAAACGCCTAATTGCTCACAGGGAGAAAGCCCAATCGGCTTCTCCCTCCCTTTTGGCGTTCCGTTTTTGCCGTTTCTAGCGATTTTGTTGACCGACTTGTCATCTCGTTGACAATGGAAAGAGCTGGTCGCCTACCTGCGGCGCCGCAGAGAGATACAATTCTCCGTCCTCTCTCCGCCTTTCTCGACGTCGATTGATCGCATGACTAACCGCCTTACGCTCACCGCTCTGCTCCTTTCCGCGCTCTTCGTTTCGTCGGCCTCCGCCGATGTGCTGACGCTGAAGAACGGGATGACGATTGAAGGGAAGCTCGGCAAGATCGCTTCGATCGGCGAAGGGCTCCTCAACAACAACAGCGGCGGCGAAGTCGCGCTGCAGCTGATCGTCATCGCCGACGACGACCTCCGTCGCGTCTACGTTCCCAGCTACCTGGTCAAAGACGTTCAACCCTCTCCGCCGGCCCTCCAAGAGCATATCCACATCGAGCAGCGGCTGCCGCAGTCGGGAAGTCGCGTCCTGATCATCGGCAACAGCATTCGGATCACGCCGTTCGATCAATGGGGACGCCGCATCTACACGATGGATACCGCGCGCGGCAAGATCGACGTCATCCAAGGGATCACCGAAATCACCCCGCGCTATACGAAGGTGGAAGGACTGCAAGCCGAGCATACCTACATCTGGGATATGCGGATGCGGACGAGCAGCATTCCCCGCGAAACGCTCAGCAAGATCCTCCGCCAGCAACTCGACTCGAAAGACGCCGACCAACGCCTGAAGATCGTCCGCCTTTACTTGCAAGCCGAACGTTATCAGGACGCCGCGCTCGAGCTGGCCGAGGTGATTCGCGATTTCCCTCAACTCTCCGATCTGAAAAAGCAGATCAGCGGACTGCGACAACTCGCCTCGCAAAACCTGATTCGCGAAATCGAACTTCGTCAGTCGTCCGGTCAACACACCCTCGCCTATCAAATGCTCTCGCGGTTTCCGGACGAAGGAGTCGCCGGCGAAACGCTCCTCAAGGTGCGTCAGATGCTGACCGAGTACGACTCGATCTCGCAGCGTCGCGCCAATGTCGTCGGCCTGCTCGACAAGTTCAACGCCGAGTTCAACGATCCGGCCCTCAAGCCGAAAGTTGACGCCGCCGTCGCCGAGATCAAAAGCGATTTGTCGATCAACACCATCAACCGGATGACCGACTTCATTCGTCTATCGGATGACGCCTCGCTGCTGGCCGAAGAAAAACTGGCGCTGGCGATCAGCGGTTGGATCCTGGGCGCCAATAACGGCACGCAAAATCTGGCGGTCGCCATTAGCGCCTATGAAGTTCGCAGCCTGGTTCAGCAGTACGTCTCCAACCGAGTCGAAGTCGACAAAGCCGGCATCCTCAAGCAACTCGAATCGCAGGAAGCCGGTACGCCGGAATACCTGGCCAAAATCATCCTCAACATGAAGCCGCCGCTCAGCGACGCCGAAGCGTTCAGCAAGTCGGAAATCCCTGGCTACACGCTGATGACCACCCCTGGCATTCCTGGCTACAAAGACATTCAGTACTACGTTCAGCTTCCGCCTGACTACGATCCGTATCGCCGCTATCCGACTATCGTCACTCTCAATGGCGGCTCTACGCCGGAGCAGCAGATCGACTGGTGGGCCGGCTCTTACAACAAAGAGTTCGGCATGCGCATGGGCCAGGCGACTCGTCATGGCTACATCGTGATCGCCCCGGTCTGGCGCGAAGAACATCAGTTCAACTATCAATACTCGGCCCAAGAGCACGCGGCCGTCCTCTATGCGCTTCGCGGCGCGATGCGTCAGTTCTCGATCGATACCGATCGAGTCTATTTGACCGGTCACTCGATGGGGGGCGACGCCGCTTGGGACATTGGCCTGGCCCATCCGGATCTCTGGGCTGGCGTCTTGCCGATCGTCGCGACCGCCGACAAGTACGTTTCTCGATACTGGGAAAACGCCCGGTATGTGCCGATGTACTTCGTCCATGGGCAGTACGACGGCAACAAATTGGAAAAGAACGCCCGCGACTGGGATCGCTACCTACAAAAGAACAACATGGACGTCACCGTGGTCGAGTACCTCGGTCGCGGCCATGAACACTTCCAGGAAGAGATCCAGGAGATGTTCAACTGGATGGATCTCCACGTTCGGAACTTTACGCCGAAAGAGTTTGAGCTTTCGACGATGCGTCCCTGGGACAACTTCTTCTATTGGGTCGAAATCCGCGACCTGCCGGCACGCGGCCAAGTTTTGCCGGCCGAGTGGCCGCAGCCAAAAGCGACCACGACCGACGTCGAAGCGAAGATCCTCGCCACCAACGGCGTCTCGGTCCAATCGAAGTCGGGCGGCGCCACCGTCTACTTCACGCCCGAGATGGTCGACTTCAGCAAACGGGCCACCGTCACCATCGACCGCCGCAGCTTCGACCGCGAGCTAAAGCCGACGGCCGAAGTGATGCTGGAAGACGTCCGCACCCGCGCCGATCGCCAACACCCGTTCTGGGCGAAGGTCGATACGTCGGAGAGGTGAGACGATAGCACACTAGCCCGAGGCGCGAGCCGAGGGAATGCGTGTGCCCTACTAAACGATGTGAGCGTTCGCCTCGAATCGTAAACCGTCGTTCCCACCGACCGCCAACTTCCAACCGTATTCCCTCGGCTCGCGCCTCGGGTTAGTGTTGCGGTCGATATTGGTCGCCCTATTTTGGTCCGCATAGCGGACCCTACTTCTGCGGCACGAATCCCTCGCGAACCGTTCCGTCATACCCGATCAACGGTTCCGGATTCTTCGCCATCCCCAGCGGGCGGCAGCCGGGGCCAATTTTCTTCACGCCGAGATCGCTCTCCATTTCGGCGGCGATTTTTTGCAAACGTTCGACGACGTCGGCATGATCGGCGGCGACGTTCTTCGCTTCGCTGATATCTTCCTTCAGGTTGTAGAGCTCACCCTCTTTCAGACGCAGCTTCCACGGACCGCTCCGGACCGCTTCCAGGTCGAAGCCGCGGTAGAAATAGAAGACGTCGTGCGGGCTCTTCGCATCTTTGTCCCCGGCCAGGATCGCGCCGATGTCGCCGCCGTCAATCTTGCGATCCGCAGGAGCTTTGCCGCCGGCCAAGCGAACTAGCGTCGGGAGTACGTCGATCATGCCGACCACTTCGTCGCTGCTTGATCCGGCCGGAACCTTGCCGGGCCAGCGAACGATCGTCGGGACGCGCATCCCACCTTCATAGGTCGTCCCTTTGCCGGCTCGCAGCGGCTTGTTGATCGCGCCGAACCGCGTCTGTCCGCCGTTGTCCGAAGTGAAGATCACCAGCGTCCGTTCGTCGAGACCGAGGTCCTTCAACGTCTTCAAAACCTGACCGACGCTCCAGTCGACTTCTTCCACCCAGTCGTTGTAGAGACCATGTTCATTCTTCCCCCGGAACGCATCGCCGGGATAAAGGGGAAAGTGAACCGCCGAGTGGGGCAGGTACAAGAAGAACGGCTCTTCCTGGTGCGCGTTGATAAACTTGATCGCTTCGTGCGTGTAGTTGGTAACCAGCTCGGTCTGATCTTTCGCCAACACGCGCTGCAGCACCGTTTCGTTTCGCATCAGCGGCAGCGGCGGCTGACCTTTCCCTTTCGTCTTCGGCAGCGGCGCGCCGTAGTTGCTCTTCACGCCATCTTCAGCCGGGCCCATGTCGTTCGAGTAAGGCAAGCCGTAGTAGTAGTCAAACCCTTGCTTGGTCGGCAAAAACTCGGGCTGATCCCCCAAGTGCCATTTGCCGATGATCCCGGTCGCGTACCCCTGCTCTTTCATCAGCTCAGCGATCGTCACTTCGTTGGGGTTCAGCCCTTCAGCGTTCGCCGGAAAGAGGACGTGCGGAATCGTCAGACTTCGTTTCGGATAGGACCCGGTCATCAGCGCCGCTCGCGACGGCGAACAAACCGGCGCCGCATAAAAGCAGGTCAGCTTCATCCCCTCGTCCGCCATCGCGTTCAAATTCGGCGTCCGATTGATCTCCGATCCAAACGGCTCGATATCGGCGTAGCCCAGGTCGTCGATATTAATGACCACAAAGTTCGGCTTCAGAGCCGGCTCTTGGGCGAAGCTGGGAGCGGCCAGAAAAGAGACGAGCAGCAAAAACGCCAGCAGGCGCGAAAGGGAATTCGACATGAGGCAAGTCCAAAGCGAGGGCAAGCGGGTGGGTGAAGTTTCGATTGTGCCTGACGGAACCGAACCGGTCAAATTTCACCCCTTTTCTGGCGGAAGAATAGAACGCCAGGCCACAGCAATGTCCTCTCCTTCGTAGCCCGAAAGCGCAAGCGAGGGAAATGCGGCCGCCGACCACGCCAAACGTCACCCAGCCAGAAAAACATCACGCATCCACCCCAACGACGCTGCGGCGAGTCATCGTTGGTTGTTTCCAGCGAGCGAGCAGTGGTGAACGGGATGGTCGAACGGTTTCAGTGAACGCAATCTCATGCCTGCGACCTGGACTAGGTTCGCTTGGATCAGCGGGGCGTCAACAGAATTGCGTGCAACGTGCGCTGGTGGAACAGAAAGCACACGTTCCTTGCAGACGCATTTCCGTCGCTACCCATACCATGATTTAACCTGACATCAATCCATTACGAGATTCGGGCGCCCTTCATATAGAACTCATACCGCTGATATCGCAGTGGCCCGTCCTGGCACAGCAACGAATCAGCAACCGGCGATGAATAGAAAAATCCCAGCATTTTCGGCACTTCCCGTGTTTTTTTTTCGGCCAGGCGTTTCCATTTCGCTACAGACTGTCGGTCTGAATCCGCCATGCATGAACGTTCGTAACCATGCAATTCATCCACGTAGAACATTCCTTGAAATGTCCATGAAAATCTCCGTTTTCTCGTCGCCTTCGCCGTTTACCTAATCGTAAAATATCGTCGAGCGCTCGAGCCCCGTATCGCTCATCGCACAACCTGGCCGCCTTCACCTGGGGAGAAATTCATGACCCGGCGTATTCGCTTTTTGTCTCTCTGCGTCGCGTTGCTTTGGTCGGCAACCGCACTGGCCGCAGACAAGCCGAACATCCTGTTCATCATGGGGGATGACATCGGCATGTGGAACATCAGCACCTATCATCAAGGGATGATGGGCTACTCGACCCCGAACATCGATCGCTTGGCGAAAGAAGGGGGCAAGTTCATGTCCTACTACGCCCAGCAAAGCTGCACCGCGGGACGGTCGGCCTTTATTACCGGCCAGATGCCGTTCCGCACTGGGCTCTCGAAAGTAGGTCTGCCGGGCGCCGATCTCGGTCTGCAAAAAGAAGATCCGACCCTTGCCGAAATCTTGAAGCCGATGGGTTACGTCACTGGCCAGTTCGGGAAGAATCACTTGGGAGACAAGGACGAATTCCTGCCGACCAACCATGGCTTCGACGAGTTCCTCGGCAACCTCTATCACCTGAACGCCGAAGAAGAGCCGGAAAACCCCGACTACCCCAAGAATCCTGAATTCAAAAAGAAGTTCGGTCCGCGCGGCGTGATCAAGTCGTCGGCCGACGGCAAGATCGAAGATACCGGCCCGCTCACCATGAAACGGATGGAAACGATTGACGAAGAAGTCCTCGCCGCGACGACCGATTTCATCGATCGCGCGAAGAAGGCCGACAAGCCGTTCTTCGTCTGGTTCAATACGACCCACATGCACAACTTCACCCACGTCAAACCGGAAGACATGGGCAAGACCGGTCTCGGCTTCTACGCCGACGGGATGGTCTACCATGACGCGATCATCGGCAAGCTGCTCGACTATGTCGACAAGGCCGGCCTGACCGAGAACACGATCGTCGTCTACACGACAGACAACGGCCCGATGACCTGCTTGTGGCCGGATGGCGGGATGACTCCCTTCCGCAGCGAAAAGAACACCAACTGGGACGGCGGATGGCGCGTGCCGGCTTTGATCCGCTGGCCAGGCGTCGTCGAGCCGGGCACTCTGCTCACCGACACCTTCTCGGCGGAAGACTGGTTCCCCACGCTCGCCGCCGCTGCCGGCGACGCCGACATCAAAGAGAAGTTGCTCAAAGGTCACAAGGCCGGCGACATGACCTACAAGGTCCATCTCGACGGTTACAACCAAAGCGACTATCTGGCCGGTAAAGCTCCATCGGCTCGCAAAGAATTCTTCTACTTCTCGGACGACGGCGACCTGCTCGCTTTGCGTTACGATCGCTGGAAAGTTCACTTCATGATCCAGGAAGCGACCGGCATCGAAGTTTGGCGGCACCCCTTCACCACCCTCCGCGCGCCGATCATCTTCGACTTGAAGGTCGATCCGTTTGAGAAGGGCCAAGACGGGATGGGCTACGAAGATTGGTGGTATCGCCGCGCCTTCGTCCTTGTCCCCTCGCAAGCGATCGTCGGCAACCTGATGGAAACCTTCGTCGCCTATCCGCCGCGTCAAAAACCGGCGAGCTTCACCGTGGGCGAGGCGCTGGAGAAACTATCGCAACCTTCCGCCGGCGGTAACTAAGCGGCGGTTGAGGCAATCCTGGGTGGCCCAGCCAGTCGGCTATCGACTGGCTGGGCTTCACTCGTTCTTGGTCCCGATATTAGCCCGAGGCGCAAGCCGAGGGAGTGCGGCCGGAACTTCTCAGAAGAGTCTCCTTTCGGTTGTGATTTGAAAGCGAAAGCGTTCTTACTCGATAATTCCAACCGCTTTCCCTCGGCTCGCGCCTCGGGCTAGTATTTGTTTGGGCCAGGTTTTTCCTGGATCATCCTTTGGTCGCTGCGGCCGCTTATACTACAGGGCATGAATCCCCCTCCCCGGCCTTCGATCCGCGATCAGCTTGACGCTCTCTACCGCTCCGATTCGCGGAGGGTCTTTGCGTCGCTCGTCCGAATTCTGAAAGACTTTGAACTCGCCGACGACGCGATGCATGAAGCGTTTGCGGCGGCGGTCGTCGATTGGGAGCGCGATGGCGTTCCGGCCAGTCCAACCGCCTGGCTCGTTTCGACCGGACGGTTCAAGGCGATCGATACGCTCCGGCGGCAAGGTCGACTGAAGGAGCTTCAGGGAGAAATCGCCGCACGAATGGCAGAAGTTGCGACCGAGAACGCCTCCCGCGCGGAAGGCGAGATTGAAGACGATCGGCTGCGGCTGATCTTTACCTGCTGCCATCCGGAGATCGATCCCCGCATCCGCGTACCGCTTACCTTGCGCGAAGTGTGCGGACTGACGACCGAAGAGATCGCCCGGGCGTTTTTGACGACCAAAGGTTCGATGGCCCAGCGAATCGTGCGCGGAAAAGCGAAGATTCGCGAAGCCGGCATTCCGTTCGTCGTCCCGTCACTGAGCGAATTGCCCGCCCGGCTTGATGCCGTACTCTCCGCGATCTATCTGGTCTTCAACGAAGGGTACAGCGCGTCGCAAGGAGAAGCGCCGATCCGAGCGAACCTGACGGCCGAAGCGATCCGGCTAGGCCGACTGCTGCATCAGTTGCTGCCGGAACCGGAAGTGAAAGGTTTACTCGCGTTGATGCTGCTGCACGAATCGCGGCGCGAGGCGCGGGTTTCGGACGACGGCGAAATCATCTTGATGGAAGATCAGGATCGAAGGCGGTGGGATCAGCGGCTAATTGCGGAAGGGATCGTGCTCGTAGAGGACGCACTTCGTTCGCGGCGCTTCGGCGCCTACACGCTGCAAGGGGCGATCTCGGCGATTCATGCCGAAGCGCCGACAGCCGACCAAACCGATTGGAATCAGATTGTGGTGCTCTATTCGGCGCTGCTGCAGATCGAGCCGTCGCCGGTAATCGAACTGAACCGAGCAGTCGCCGTCGCGATGCGGGACGGACCGGAAGCCGGCCTGGCAATTATCGACGCGATCCTGGCCCGCGGCGATCTGGCCGACTATCACCTGGCCCATTCGGCCCGAGGGGAACTGTTGTGCCGAGCCGGAGAAAAAGAAGCGGCGATCGCGGCGCTCACGAGAGCGGCCGAACTGACGCAACAGGAAGCGGAGAAACGACTTCTGAACACGAAGATCGAACGTCTACGCACGTGAGCGAACTTTTTGGCGAAAATCTTTTCGCGGCTGTCGATTTCGCCGGCGGCCGTTCGACTACTGGATAAAGTTCGGCTCTAAAAGCTGATCCGAATCGCAACAACCACCAACGGAGTTTGATCGCATGAAATACGTTTGCCTGGGCTATATCGACCAAAAGGCGTATGCCGAGATCCCGCCCGACGTAGGTCAAAAGTTGATGGACGAGTGCTTTGCGTATGACGATGAGCTGCGTCGGGGCGGACACTTTCTCGGCGGCGAGGCGCTCGGCTGGTCGCATGACGCGGTCACGCTGAGGGCGAAAGACGGAAACGTCGAAGTAACCGACGGTCCATTTTCGGAAACGAAGGAAACGCTCGGCGGCATCTTGCTGCTGGAAGCTCGCGACATGAATCACGCGATCGCCCTGATGTCGAAACACCCCGGCGTCAAAATGGGTCCGTTTGAAATCCGTCCGGCCGATGAAACGGTCAACGCGCTGATCACCGCACGAAACGAGAAGGTGAAACAGCAACTACAGCAGCAACAGTAAAGCAGCATGCGGCGCCGGTCATTGTTGGCTCGTCCCGCAGTGACCGGCATCCCAGGAAAGAGCACGAGCGCGATGAACGACGCCAACGAAGTCCCGGTCGACTGCCGGATCGAAACGAGCCGCCTAATCCCCTACTCTCCCGCGCAAATCTTCGCCGCGTTTCGCGATCCGGCGATCCTGGCGCGGTGGTGGGGCCCCAACGGCTTCACCAACACGTTTCACGAATTTGATTTTCAGCCCGGCGGCCATTGGCGATTCATCATGCATGGCCCCAACGGCGCCGACTATTTGAACGAAAGCCGGTTCCTGGAAATCGTAGCGCCGACGCGGATCGTGTTTGATCATCAGAGCGCTCCCCATTTTCAATCAACGCTCACGTTCGCGCCGGCGGAAAAAGGTTGTCACCTTCACTGGCGGATGGCGTTTGATGATGCGCAGACCTGCGCGAACGTTCGCAGTTTTGCTGGCGACGGGCTGGAGCAGAATTTGGATCGTCTGACGGCGACGCTAGACGAAACGGCTCGCTAAGCTTTACTCTTCGACCGCAGCGATGTCCGGCTGCGGTCGCTCCGCATAGACGTCCCATTCCCAGAGGGCGTAGAGCATCCAGATCGCGGAGAGGAGACGGACCGCACGACTGGCCGAGAAGTCGCCGATCACCAAGACCACCACCGCCAGCGCGGAGGTGAGCGCAATCAAGACGAATGCCGTCCAGCGGGCCCACGAGTGCTTGAGCCAGAGCCCCACTCCGATCGGAAAGAAGAAGGGGCAGACGTACTTCGTGTACCACGTGTCGCCGAGGAAAAAGAGAACCGCCCCGGCGAACATGAAAATGCCCGCGATGAAGGCGACGCTGCTTTTCGGCCAGCGATAGTCCAGCCAACCGTTCATGCTAGACCGGCTCGCCTGCCGCTTTCACGCGTTTCTTCTTCGGCTCTTTCGTCTCAGCGGCGCTGCGATGCTGAGCCAACGATCCCAAGATCGGCGCGATCAGGGCGGTCCAGCCGGTTTGATGACTGGCGCCAAGTCCCTTGCCGGTTTCGGCGTCGAAGTACTCGTAGAACAGCACCAGCTCGCGCCAGTGCGGATCGTTGAGCAAGCGATCGCTGCGGCAATAGCTGGGACGTCCCCCTTCGGAGTCGGCCAGGAAGAGCCGCGAAAGTCGCTTGCGGATTTCGTCCGCCACTTCCTGCAGATCCATGTAGCGGCCGGAGCGAGCCGGACATTCGACCCGCAACGACTTGCCGTAGAACTGGTAGTAGCGCTCCAGCGCTTCGATGATCAGGTAGTTGAGCGGGAACCAGATCGGGCCGCGCCAGTTCGAGTTGCCGCCGAAGAGCCAGCTGTCGGACTCGGCCGGCTGGTACTGCACGCAGAGCCGTTCGCCGTTCAGCTCGTATTCGAACGGATGCTCGAGGTGATACTTTGAGAGAGAACGGACGCCGTACGGCGAAAGGAATTCATCCTCGTCGAGCAGATAACGGAGCATGCGGAGCAAGCGTTCCCTGGTCGGAATCGCGAGCAGCTTGCGTCCCTGACCGTCTTCTTGCGTGTTCCCTTCCATGTAAGTCATCGACTTACTGAGGTCAGGACGGAAGTTGAGGAACCAGTCCATCCGCTTCCGGAAGGCGGGGAGCTTATCCATCGTCCGATCATCAATAACGTCGACCGTCAGCAGCGGAATCAAGCCGACGATCGAGCGGATCTTGAGCGGAATGTTGCGGCCGTCGATGTGGAGGTGATCGTAGTAGAAGCCATCCTCTTCGTCCCACAGCCCGGTCCCGTCCAGCGAGTTCATCGCTTCGGCGATCGAGACGTAGTGCTCGAAGAACTTGGACGCCATGTCTTCGTAGGCCGGATTGCCGTCGGCCAACTCGAAGGCGATCGACAACATGCTGCTGCAGAAGTAGGCCATCCACGCGGTGCCGTCCGCTTGCTCCAAGTGCCCGCCGGTCGGCAGCGGCTTCGAGCGATCGAAGATCCCGACGTTATCAAGCCCCAAGAACCCACCGCTGAAAACATGCTTGCCGCGAATGTCTTTGCGATT
This sequence comes from Blastopirellula sediminis, assembly GCF_020966755.1. Classification (NCBI taxonomy): domain Bacteria; kingdom Pseudomonadati; phylum Planctomycetota; class Planctomycetia; order Pirellulales; family Pirellulaceae; genus Blastopirellula; species Blastopirellula sediminis. Next base: position 2,519,589 of record NZ_JAJKFT010000010.1, on the reverse strand, counting down.
GACCCACCAGGTGAAGTTGAGGAGCAGCTTCTGGAAGACGCGTTCGAGGAAGACCCGATCGCGATCGCCATTGGAGGCGGTCATTTGATAAATGCGCCAACACGCCCACGCATGAACCGGCGGGTTCACGTCGCTGAAGTTCCATTCGTAGGCGGGCAGCTGACCGTTCGGATGCATGTACCATTCGCGGAGGAACAGGATCGCCTGCTCTTTCGCGAAGTAGGGATCGATCTTGGCGAACGGAATAAAGTGAAACGCCGAGTCCCATGCCGCGTACCAGGGATATTCCCACTTGTCGGGCATCGAGATGACGTTCTTGTTGTACAAGTGTCCCCAGTCGGCGTTTCGCTTGCTGGGCGCCCCCGGCTGCTGATCGCTCTTGCGGCGTTTCTTGCCGTTGCCGTTGTTTTCAAGCCAGCGCGGAATGACGTAGTGATAGAACTGCTTGGTCCAGAGTAGCCCGGCGTTCGCTTGACGCAGGATCATCTCTTCGTCGCTCGACAGTCCGGGCCCGACCAGCGACTTGGCGAAACGATCGGCTTCGTCCGTTCGCTGCTCGAAGGCGTCTTCAAAACTGGCGCCGAACGGCGTTACCGGCGATTGCTCTTTCGCCGACATCCGCATGCGGAACTGGACCGACTCGCCGCCCGGAATCACGCATTTGTAGTAAGCGGTCGCTTTGGTGCCGCTGGGAGTCGGATTGACGACTCCTTCAATTCCGTCGACCACCGCCAGGTGAAACGCGTCTTTGCACGAAGGACGACGGCTGTTCGGATCTTCAAATCGCCACGAGTTCGTTTCGTTCTCGGTGAACATCCACTCGGGCGACTCGCCGTCAGGACCGGCGTCGGCGTAGATCTGCATTTCGCCCAGCGTCTCATGCTTGGCGAGCAGTTCATCGTCGCCGCTCTGCGTCAGGATCGGCTTTTGTTTTGGTTTCTCCAGGGTCGGTCCCCAGGCCCACGTATTGCGGAACCACCAGGTCGGCAAAAAGTGGAGCGGCGCGGCGTCAGGGCCGCGATTGGAAATGGTGACCCGAATCAGGATGTCTTCGGACGACGCTTTGGCGTATTCGACCTGGACGTCGAAATAGCGTCCTTCGTCGAACAGCCCAGTGTCGGTCAGTTCAAACTCCGGCTGGGTTCGATTGCGGGCCGCGTTCTCTTCGCGAAGCCGCTTGTAGGGGTACTCGGCGTGCGGATATTTGTAGAGCCCCTTCAGGTAGGAGTGGGTCGGGGTCGAGTCGAGGTAGTAGTACGCCTCTTTGACGTCCTCGCCATGATTCCCTTCCGGCCCGGTTAGACCAAAGAGCCGCTCCTTCAGGATCGGGTCGTTCTCGTTCCAGAGGGCGAGTCCGAAACAAAGACGACACTGGCGATCGCAGATCCCCAGAATGCCATCTTCCCCCCAGCGGTAGGTTCGCCAGATCGCCTCTTCATAGGTGAAATTGAGCCACGGATCTTCTTCCGCAGCACTTTCACGGACCGTTCCCCACTGACGTTCCGAGAGATAAGGTCCCCAACGTTTCCAGTTCGAGCTTCCCTCTCGGTCCGACTCCGCGGCTAACCGTTCCCATTCCGCTTCCGGCATAGATCCTCAATCCTCAGTCCTGACCGTCGTTGCTGCCTACAAATGTCGCGAAACATGCGCATAAATCGAGCGGACCAACGTGTCCCCTGCAACATGCGGCCGCAACAACGATTCGCGAAAACCTAACATGCGAATATTATTCCGAACCGGAGAAAATGACGGCAATTTTCGGCTATCGCTGCTAGTGCTGGGGAAGCTGGGTAGGATCGTCTGGTAGGGAAACTCAACGCCACGTTATTGGAAGCGAGCGGGTGCAATTTCCGCCTAGCTCTTCCGCCCGCCACCTTGAGTTTCATCCCGCAAACCGCAGCGGAACTGGTCATTCCCAGTACTCTTCCCAGCGGTCGGCGAAGGCTTGCTTCAATTTCTGCAGATAAGCATAGGTCTTGATTTTGACCATCCAAAGATCAGTTCCCTCGCCCCCTCCTTTGCAGATCACCCCTTCGTCGACGCCATACTTTCCTTCACGAACATCTTCGGCAAATCTGCCGGTCAGTCGTCCCTGATAGACGACGCGAGCGATCGGCAGCGCCGCAAAATCCGTTACAAACCGACCAGGCGCAATCAGGCCGGTCGACTCCAACGAAACGTCAAACAGCCGGAGCTCTTTCGGGTCCGCTTCCTGATGAAGCCCGGCGAACGAGTTCGGCCCGAGGAACTCGGTGAAGGCCTGGAAGCTTTGCACGTTGCGATAGTCAGCGTGATCGCGGAAGATCTTTTCGAGCGGTTCCGCCAGCGAGCGCCAAAAGACGCTGACGCACTCGTGCAAGTGCGCATGCCGCTCGCAAAACTGGGCGATCCCCTCGTCGGTCAGATTAAACGCATCGCGGCGAGTCCCAAACGCATGCCAACCGAAGTCGCGATCCCAATCCCAGTGGAGATTGGCGCCGTCATACTTTTCAAAGGCGATGCAGCGCTGGAGCGGCGCGTTCTTGCTGCCGGGGATTTTGGGGTAGTGGAGCATCGCCGAAACGAACGTTGAGTCAACACGAGCAGAGAGCGGCCGCTCGGCCGCGATTGCCTGCGAGACACGCGCCGCCGTTTACCGGTTCGCTGCCGCTACGCCGCGTTCCGCCGGTCGTGCTCCTTCAGTTCGTCCAGCGTCGGCAGCGTCTTGCCCTTCAGTTCGTAGACGTACTTCAACACTTCGGCGACCGCCGCGTATTGTTCGGCGGGGATCGCCTGGTTCACTTCGGCGTCGCGGTAGAGAGCGCGGGCCAGTTCTTTGCGCTCGACGATCGGCACGTCATTTTCCAGCGCGATGCGGCGAATTCGCTGGGCGACCAGGCCGGCGCCTTTGGCCAGCACGATCGGCGCCGCCATCTTGTACGGATCGTACTTCAGGGCGATCGCCAGTTCGGTCGGGTTGGTCACCACGAAGTCGGCTTTCGGGATGTCGCTCCCCATTCGGCTCATCGCCAACTGTCGCGCGACCTGACGACGGCGAGCGATCAACTGCGGATCCCCCTGCAACGACTTCATTTCTTCGCGGACTTCCTGCTTCGTCATCTTCAGATCTTGCTCATGCTTCCACCATTGGAAAGCGTAGTCCATCAGCGCCAAGATCAAGAGAGCGGCGCCGATCTTCATCGACGTCCAAAAGGCGGTCATCAGCAGAAAACTGGCGATCTCACCGGGCGAGAGCTCGGCAAGTCCCAGGATCGTCGGCATGTCATAGTAGATGCTAACCGCGGCGACCACCGAGACGATCAACACCTTGATGATGCCGAACCCAAACCGGACGAAGTTGGCCAGCGCAAAGAGTCGCTGGAACCCGGAAATTGGATTGATACGTTGGATGTCGAACGACAGCTTCTCCGGCAGAAACAAAAAGCCGGTCTGCATCAGGTTGAGCGCAACGCCGGCGACCATCATCAAGAGCAGGATCGGCACGAGCACGACTGCCAGGCGATAGAGAGCAGTTCCGTTTTCGTTCATTACCCACTGAAAGCTGACTTGCAGCGGCGGCACGGCGCTGAGTTTGTCGCGGGTGAAGTCGCCGAAGTAATTGAACAGCGACTGCGAGAAGAACATGATCACGCCGAGCGCGATCACCAGCATGCCGGCCGAGATCAGGTCCTGGCTCTTGGTGACCTGCCCCTGCTTCCGCGCCTCGTCGCGACGGTGCTGGGTCGGATCTTCTGATTTGTCATCATCCTGCTCGGCCATGCTTCACTTCTACTTTGGAAACATGACGTGGCGATTGACGACCATTTCGCGAATCGAGGTGACGGTCGGCTCCAGTTGATCCTGAAACAACCACCCCATCGCTCCGACCGTCAGAAAGACGAACAGCATCAGCAGCATCGAGTTCAAGCTGAAACCGACGGCGATCAAGTTCAATTGCGGCAGCGTTCGGCTGATCAGCCCCATCACCAGGATGCCGATCATCAGCGCGACCGTCCCTGGCGCCGCGGCTTGCACGCCGAGCATAAAACTTTTCGACAACGTCATCACCAGCACGTCGACCACTTCCGGCGAGGCGAGTCCGACGCCCGGCGGTACGTCTGCAAAAGTCGAAAGCAAAGCGCCGATCATGAACCGGTGCCCGCCGAGACAGAAGAACATCGCCACCACGACCATGTCGAACAAGACCGACAGCATCGGGACGTTGTCGTCAAACGCAGGATTGAAGACGTCGGCGACCGACAAACCGCCGATCTGCCCCAGCATCTGACCGGTGATCTGGACGCCGGCGAAGAGAATCCGCACGCCGAGGCCGAACGAGATGCCGATAAAAAGTTCGCCGCCGAGCACCACCAGATAGCTCATCCAGTGATCAGGCGTCGGAAACTTTTCGCCCCAAAAGAGCCCGGTGATCATCATCGAAATGGTGACCGCCAGGAAGGCCTTGACCTTCATCGGAGCGTAACTTGACCCGAACATCGGCGCAGTCGCCAACATGCCGCTCACCCGCGTCAACACGGTGACGAAGATGAACAGCTGATGGAGCGTCGGTTCTAAAAGGGGCAAGCTTTCCATATTTGCGCCGGTGGCGCCATGCTCTTGCCGCGTCTTCGCGGGATGAGCATGTCTTCAAAGCCTTCTAGCAGGACAAAGACATGCTCATCCGACGAAGACGTCGCAAGAGCATGGCGCCAGGAGTTCTTAACCGCCCATGATCCGATCAGGAATGTGCGTCACCAAGGTTTCGGTATAGATCATCAGCCGTTCCAACACCCACGGCAGAGCAAGCAGCATCGCCGCCGCCATGGCGAGCAATTTCGGCACGAAGGAGACGGTTTGATCCTGAATTTGCGTCAGCGCCTGCAGCAGACCAATCGCCAAACCGACCAGCATGCCGACGATCAAGGCCGGCGCCGAGATCCACAGCGCGACCAGCATCGCTTCGCGCGTCAGGTCGACGGTCGTCGTTACGTCCATAGGGGAACTCCGGCTTTCTTCGTCATATTGTGGGGGCGAAACTTTGCAGCAGCATGCCGACGACCAACGTCCAGCCGTCGACCAGCACGAACAGCAACAACTTGAACGGCAGCGAGATCATCACCGGCGGCAACATCATCATCCCCATCGAGATCGTCACGCTGGCGACCACGATGTCGAGAATCAGAAACGGCAGGTAGATCTGAAAACCGATCAAAAAGGCGGTCTTCAATTCGCTGAGAATGAACGCGGGAATCAACGCTTGCAGCGGCACGTCGTCATACGACTCCGGCTCGCCGATTTCGTCTTTGGTCGATTGCGGCAGGAACTCGTAGAACATCCAGACGTCGTCGCTGTTGCCGGCGATGTCGATCTGCTTGCTCATGAAGTGGCGGATCGGCTTGGTCCCTCGTTCCCACGCCTCGTCCGGTCCCAGTTCTCCGGTCGCCGGATCGACGACGGCGAACAACTTGTACTGCTCGCCGGTTTCCGGGTTGATCTCTTGTCGCGTGTAAGGGCCGACGCTGTCCTCATAAACTTGTTGCCAAGTCGGGTACATTAGCAGGATCGTCATAAAGAGGGCGATCGCGGTGACGACCTGGCTGGGAGGCAATTGCTGCGTGCCAAGCGCCTGACGCAACAGGCCAAGCACAACGATGATCCGAATGAACCCGGTCGTCATCAGCAAGATCGCCGGCGCCAGACTGAGGACCGTCAGCAGCACCATGATCTGGATCGTGCTGACCAGGCCGCTGGGGCTAGTCCATTGCTCCGGTCCCCCTTTGACGAAGTCGGCCAGGTCGGACGCTTCTTCGGAGACCGGGGCGTCGAGCGACGACTCCGCCGTAACATCCGCCGATGGATCAGCCAGAGTCGACAATTGGGCGGTCGAGAACTGCGCCGACGTGGTCGACGTTGAAATCAACAGGGCGACCAGCGCGAGGAAGATCGAGCGAAGCTTGTTCTGTTTGAGCATGACTACGCCTCCAGGAATCCGCGAGTCGGCTTTTCGCCCATTTGCTGCAGCACATCCTGGAAGGTGGCGGACATGTTGCCGCTTCCGTTCTGTCGCAGGTGAACGAGGAGCGATTCGACTTCGAGCGGGTCAGAGATTTCGGTCAGCGTCTCGGCGCCATGCGGCGTTACCGACAACAGCAATAGCCGGCTACCGACGCGGACCAATTGCAACTGTTGGCGACCTTGTAGCTGCGTCCGCCCAAGGACTTGCACCACTTCTTTCGGTAAGCGAGTGTTGGCCGACGGCATTTTCTTTTTGCCGGCCCAAGCGAAGATCAGAAAGAGACCGACCACCAACATCAAGCTGGCGACGATCGTGGCGGTACGTTGTTTTGATTCGGCGCTCGGCAAGATCGAACCGACCGGCGTCGAGGGTTTCTCGCTTCGCTTCGGCAGGGCCAGCGGCGCATCGGTCGCATCGGCCGTTGCGGGCTTCGGCGCAGTTTCTTGCGGAGCGTGCGCACGGGGCGCCGGTTCGACTTGCGGCAGTCCCATCGGCGGCAGCGCGGTAACGGCTGCGTGTCCGTTGACCATCTGTCCCGACGATCCATCCGCCGCGGCAGTCGCCAAAACCAGACATAGGGTAATCGCGTGCATCCTTGCACTCGCTTTTGGAAAAAAGACTCAAGCGGTTCGCGTGCTGGCGCCGATCATTGAAGTAGGGAAATCCGTTCCCATCTCTACCGGCCCGCAGATCATAGAAGCGGGGGGCCTGCGTTACAAGGCGAATCGCCGCGCGGACTTCGTTGCTAGCGGCAGAATCGCCGATTCCAAACGGGCGCCACTGCTGGCTTGTCCAGCAGTGGGTACTTGGCATCCGCTTCGCACTGCTGGACAAGCCAGCAGTGGCACACAGTATATCGCCTACTCGACGCCGTCTCCGACGATCAGTTCCGCGATGCGGACGCAGAAGTTGTCGTTCAGAACCAGCACTTCGCCGCGAGCGATCATGCGGCCGTTGACGTAGATGTCGACCGGGTCGCCGGCCAGCTTGTCGAGAGAGACGACCGAGCCTTTGCTCATCTTCAGGACGTCTTCCAGGTACATGTTGGTCCGGCCCAGCTCAATCTTGACGTCCAGCTCGACGTCGCGGACCAGGTCGATAGTCGTTTTGGTGGTGCTAGCCGGCGCGCCGCCGAAATCACGGAGTGTAAAGAGTGCGGCGTCTGGCGCCATCTCGGTCGGCGACTCAAGCGAGGCGAGAGCCTCTTGCGCTTGATTCAGCAGGAATTCGATGTCATTGGGATCCATGCCGCCGTCACCGCCGCCACGCGGAGCCGCCGGTGCAGCGGTCGCCCCCGCATAAGCAGGCTGGGCGACCGATTTGGGAGCGGAAGATCCGCCTCCCGCCGTGCCGGCGAGCAACGCCTCGATCTCGTTTTGTCCGAGCGACTCGATTTCAGCCGCTTCCGGTTTCTTTTCGCTGGACGCTTCGAGTTTGCCGCTTTGCGCTTGCCGCAGCAGCTCTTCGATTTCGTCCTGTCCAATTTGATCGTCGCTCATCGGAATCCATTCCGAGCTGCTTTCAGACCACTACTGCTCGATGAACGAGTAGTCGCTGAAAATGACTGACTTTACGAGGGGTTTCCCCAGAATGCGGTTGGTTTTCTCTAAAATCTTGCGTTTAAGCAAGCCCAAACTCGGATCGGTCAGGTCGCTCACTTCCGAGCTTCGCAGCGTCACGATCACTTGCTCTCGCAAGCGATGTTCGTTCTGGGCGAGCAAGGCTTCAAACTCGCTCTGATTCTCCGCGTTCACCATCATGTACAGTTGAAAGTCGATGCGAAGCGTCGTATTGGCCAGCGGTTGATACGCCGTAATGCCAAAGGGCTTCAGAGCGATTTCGACCGTCGCCTTGTCCGAAACTGTCGTCAGCTCTTCCAAGTCGGGCTCAGTCGCCGAGTGCTGGCGCGCACGCATTTCCGCCGCTTCAATCACGTCTTCCGGCGACGGAATGACGAAATAAGCGAGCAGACATTCCAAACCGACCAGAGCTAGCACCGCGCCCAGAATCTTGAGCTTGGTAACCAGCGAGGGCCCTGCGGAGTTATTGGGCGTTGAACCAGCCATCGCAGCCGAACTCTTACGGTTAAGGGTTGAAAAAACAAACTATCCAACCCAAGCCTAGCATGCGTTTTGCGCTACGGCTTCTTCTCACCGGTCGGACCGCCGTTGGTGATCCGCTGCGACTGCTCCGCCCCGGATCCGACCAGGTCGTCGACCACTTCGTCGAGCAGAAAGACCTCGACGCGGGGGTTTTGTTTCAATTTTAGGGGATCTGTCCCGATATGAATCGGTTCATTCTTCCCAGCCGTTGAAATCCGTATACGCCGCGGATCTATACCCAGCGACACCAGAAAATCCATCACGGCCCGGCAACGTTCGTATCCCAGGTCGTAGTGATCGACGAAGGGGGCGCCAGGCGCGAGCGGCTTCGGAGCGGCGTGCCCGCGGATCTCGATCTTCTGCGGCTTGCCGCCGAATTCCTGAGCTTGGGCCTGCAAGTCCCGCTTCATCTCGTCGGTCAGCTTGGCCGACTCATCGGGGAAGTAGATCACCGTGCCGACGGCGGTGCTGCTGCCGGGACGGACGATCCGCACCTGCGGGCTGTCGCCGACCGGGGCTTTGACTTTTTCGCCCCCTTCCTGCGTGCTGAAACGCTTGGCGCGTCCCATCGTCGCGAGGTTCGAGAGATGCGAGTTACGCGGCTGGGCGGTGCCGGCGATCACGCTGTTCATCGAGTCGTCATGGCCGAACTGACGGCGAAACGATTCGACCAGCGCCTGAAAGTGCTCTTCTTTTTTGATCTCGCTCATCGAGACCAACATGATGAAGAACGTCAGAAGCAACGACATCATGTCGCCGAAGGTAACGACCCACTCGGGAATCCCCATCGCATCGTCGTCGCCACCCATTATTTCGCCTCTTCCGCTTTCTTGCGGGCCGCAGGAGGGAGGAACGTTCGGAGCTTTTGTTCGATCACGCGAGGGTTTTCGCCCGACTGAATCGCCATGATGCCGCGGACGATGATTTCCATGGTGAGCAGCTCTTGCTTGTTCAAAAACGAGAGCTTCTCGGCGAACGGCAGAAAGACGCAGTTCGAGACGATCGCACCATAAAGCGTCGTTAACAGCGCCACGGCCATACCGGAGCCGATGGAGGACGGATCGCTCATGTTACCGAGCATGATGATCAAACCGAGCAGCGTGCCGATCATCCCGTAAGCCGGGGCGAAACGTCCCATTTGGTCGTAAAACGCCTTAATGTCGCGATGCCTTGTGGCGACTGCGTCAATTTCGGTGCGGAGCAAATCTTCAATCACGTCAGGGCGTGCGCCGTCGACCGCCATCTGTATGCCGACGACAATAAACGGATTACTGATTTCGGCGATGCGCCCTTCCAGGGCGAGCAGACCGTCGCGTCGGGCGGTTTCGGCCAGGCTGACGATTTCTTTGATCAACGAAGTAACGTCGGTCGGCTTGTTCAGAAAGCAGACCTTCAGGGCCATCGGCGAACCGAGGATCGTCTTCAGCGGAAAGGCCATCATGCACGCCGCAACCGCGCCGCCGCAGACGACGAGCACCGACGGAACGTCGATAAACGCGCCCAGCGAAGAGCCTGGTGCGATCAAGATCGACACCAGAATCAGCCCGAATGCGGCGATCAGACCTATGACTGACGCGATGTCCATAATTACGTATTGCCCAGGTTAGGCTTTGGAGGCCGGCGCTACCGGACCTGCCGGAGCCAGAAATTTCGCTTGTTGGTACCGGATCGCACGTGCTAGCACCTCGTCCATCGATTCCGCGACAACCATCCGATCGCCGGTGGTCAGCGTGATAAACGTATCCGGGCTCGCTTCGACGTACTGAATCAATTCTGCGTTCAGCACGAAGGGATGCCCGCCCAATCGGGTTAGCTGGATCATGCGAGGTACCTAAAAAAATAGGCCCACGCTCGCAAAAGGTACGAGCGGGGGCCTAAAAATATCGAAGGTCGCCTATCGGCACAATCGGAATATCCGGACTATCGGCGGATATTCAGCAATTCGTCGAACAATTGCTGGGCCGAAGTGATGACCCGTGAGCTACTGCGGTACTGGGTCGAAGCCAGAATCAGGTCGATCAAGTTACCGCCGATGTCGGTATTCGACAATTCGACGGCGCCAGCAATGATACTGCCGATCCCTTCTTCGCCCGGATCTCCTTGAACCGGCAAGCCGGAGTTCACGCCGGCGGCGAACAGGTTGTTGCCCCGTTGCTCCAGACCGCTCGGGTTGGCGAAACGAGCCAATTGGATCATCCCTAGATCGCGGTCGACGCCGCTGGAGAAGACGCCGCGGATAATGCCGTCTTCGCTGATAATGAAGCTGTTCAGCTTACCAGTGCCGGAGCCGTCTTGTCGCGACGCATTGAGGGTCGCCTTGTCGGCTGCCAAACCAGAGAGCTGCGAGAAGTCGAGATCGAATTCCAATGGCGATTCCGACGGAATGTTACGGCGGTTGATCGTGACCGTGTTATTGTCGGACCCGATGAAGTTACCGTCGCCGTCGAAGTAGATCAAACCGGTGCCGACCGCGATGCGAGCCGCTTCCGACTCGTCGCCGATCGTGTCGCCGTCATTGTCCGGCGAGTCGGCGAACCAGCGGTAGATGGTATTGGTGCCGTTGCGAGCTTCGAGCACGGTCGTGACGCGAACGTTGATCGGCACCCCCAACGAGTCGTAGACGATCACGTCGGCCACGGCGCTTTCGCCCACCGCTTCTTGAATCACGCCGAAGTTGAGGTTCGGGTTCTGGACGACGCCGCTACCGTTATCCAATTGGAACGACGAGAGTCCGATGTCGACGCCATTGTCGACGCCGTTGTTGGACACGACGCGAATTCGTCCGTCGCCGGTGATCGAGATCCCCTGCGACAGGCCCCCCGTTTCGTTGGCGATGTTGTTTTCGGAACCAGGAATCGGGTTCGAGTTGCCGTTGACCGACGGCTGAATGCCGAGGGACGCCTGCATGAACTCGAGCAGATCCTGCACGATCGTCGTACTAGTGACGGTGAACGTCTTTTCGTTGAGCGTGCGATCCCCCTTCGAGCCCTTGAAGGTCAAGGTCCCTTCGGTGAACATGTTTTCGAAGTTCAAACCGTCGCGTTTGACGACGTCGACCAAAAACGTGTTGGAGTCGATTTTCGGACCGTCCAAGTCGATCTGACGATTCGAAGTATTGGTCAGATCCGAGATATCGGCGTCCGAGCGATCGTCGACGAAGTCTTCGCCCGGGTTGAGTTCGGCCACCAGGTAATACGACGCGGAGTCGGTCGACAGGTTACGGTAAACGTTGACCGTGTCGTAAGGCGGAGTCCCGCCGGTCGGCAGCGGCAAATTCGACAGATTGATACGGCCGTTGATGACGTTTTCCGGTCCAAGCACCAGCGACGGACGGCTTTCTTCCTGACCGGCGCGACCGAAGGTCACCAGGTACGAATAGTTGCCGTTGATGGTCGACTGATCCAGTTCGTTGGTCGTCAGCGGCGTCGTGCCGTCGTCGACGTACGGGCTGGCCGCAGCGGCCATGCTGATGGTGTCCAACTCGTAGAAATCGCTGCCGCCGGCGGCGGTGCGATAAATGCGAACGTCGGTGTAGTCGGGGCTAGTCGGCAGGTTGTCAAGGATGACCGAGTAGCCGTTGCCATCCCCCGGCGTGCCCGCCACGGTGATCAGCTGTCCGTCGGAGGCGATCGTTTCGTTGCCGATGGCGTCAAGGAAGGTGAACTTGTACTCGTAGACGTCGCCGCCATTTAGCAGACCGTTCGAGCCGGTACCGCCGATGTTGCCGGCCGCCAGTTGCGTTGCGGTCGGCGAAGCGGCGGTATCGGTGACCGCAGCGCCCATCGCAAACGAGCTGACCAGGAAGTACGTGGCGCCGCCGTCATTACTGCGGTACATGTTCAGCTGCGAGTAGCTGGAACTTTGCGGCGGATTGGTGAACGTGACCGTATTGTTGTTGGCGATCGTATCGCCCAGGTCGGCGACGTTGACGTTGATATTCGCCGAAGCTTGCGTTTCGCCCGCCAGAGCCGCATTCGAGAAGGTGAAGCGATAGTCGAACGTACCGTCCGGTACCGAACCGGCGCCTTCGGTCTGCCCTTGAACGAGCGAACCGATACCCGGCGTCGAAACGTCGTCAGCAGTGGTGGAGCTGTCGTCGGGGGTTTCCGCCACGATTGCGGTAGCCGAGCTGATGTCAGGACGCGGAATAGCGCCGTTACCAAGAATCGCGCTTTCGATCACTTGAGCGACCGTCGCGATATCGCCAGTGGCCGGCAACGTACCTTCCAGGTAGACGTTCTCCGTCGCTTTCGCAACCGCTGCGGCGCCGAGCGGAATCGTCAGCGGCACCAGCTGCGTCTCTTGGATGTTGAAGTTATCGTCGATGCCGAAGCCGAGCACGCGTTCGCCGGTGATCGTGACCAGCTCGTTGTTCGAGTTGGTTTTGAAGATGCCGTTTCGCGTGTAAAGGCGTTCGCCGTTGTTCCCTTGCACGATGAAGAAGCCGTCCCCCTGAATCGCGAGGTCGGACGGATTCGAGCTCACCTCGATCGTCCCCTGCGTGAAGTTCGGGGTGATTTCGGCCACCATTACGCCGAGACCAACCTGACGCGGGTTCGTACCGCCGTCGGTTTCCGTCGGCTTCGAGCCGAGACCGCGCGTCTGCAAGAACTGGTTGGCGAACAACGCGTCCGAGGCCTTGAAGCCGACCGTCTGCGAGTTCGCCAGGTTGTTGCCCAGCACGTCAATCTGCGTTTCGGCGGCCGTCATGCCGGTCAACGCAGTCGTCATGGCCGATGCTAGACCCATAGTTCATCTTCTCCGTAAGGGAACTGCTCTTGAAAGGTTTTTGCGGCGACCGCGCCTTCGTCGCCCATCTCGCTTGTATCGTTATTTCCCGCGACTACGCCGCAGCCGCTGAATCATCGGTTGAATCGCCGCTCGTATCGTCCGTGCTGGTATCGTCGGTTCCGCTCGATCCGCTCGTGGTCGTATCCGAGCCATCGGTGGTCGTATCGGTTTCGTCGGACGCTTGTCCCGCCGAAGACGGCAACACGGTGAAGATGTCGTCAAGTCGAACCGTGGCGACGCCGTCATCGGTCAAGACTTTAAGGAACACCTCGCGAACGCCATCGTCGTTCGGCGTGATCTGGGCGCCGGTCACGACGCCGAACACCACATCCCCTTCATTCGTCAGCGCCTGAACCTGTCCGCCGATCAACGTGGTGGCGGACAAAATGTTTTGTCCATCCAACACGTTCGTGAGCGTGGTCGACAGTTGCTCGGTCGCGGTGATGCTGCGGATCTGTCCGATCTGTTCCAGCATCTCGGAGTTCTTCATCGGCTCCAGTGGATCCTGATTCTGCAACTCGGCAAGCATCAGCTTCAGGAACTGATCCATGTCGAGATCTTGCAGACCGCCTCCCGCTGTGCCTGAAGAGCTACTACTAGTTGTCGACCCGGTTCCGCCTACACTTGACATAGAACGCTCCAAATAGATGACTCGATTTCGCCGAGCGCCATCGCGTTTCCATAGGTTCCGCGCAGCGTCCCACGACGCAGGCGATCTTCCAATTGTTTCGTACGTTTAGACCATCACGTTCAATGTTCCATCGCTGGCCACGATCGGCGTCGAAGTCGTTTCGACGCTTGACGTTTCGCCGTTGGTTGAACGTTGTTGGCCGTTAGTCGTTTGTTGATTCGAGGAATTCTGCTGTTGATCGGCCAGCGTTCCGCCGGCGTCTTGCGGGTTTCCGTTTTGTCCGACCGAAACTTCGAACGAATCGACGCGCAAGTTCAATTCGGCCAGGCGATCGCGCAGTTGCGGCAGGCTATCGAGCAGCACTTTCTTCACCGTCTCGTTTTCCGCCTCCAACTTCGCTTTCACCCCTCCCTCTTCCACTTCCAATTCGACGCGCAACGATCCCAACTCCGGAGGGCTCAATCGCAAGCGAATCGGTCCCCCTTGCGCTTGCGCCGTGCGTACCGCTTGGGAGACGCGCTGAATCAATTGAATCTGTTTCGCCGAGTCGATCTTGGGAGCGTCGCTGCCGGCTTTCGCCTTTTGCAGCAAGCCGCGTTGTAAACCACGCTGGATTGCGGTTCCGAGCCCCGGTTCGTTGACGCTCGACGTTTCGCCGCTGGCGGCAGTTGCACTTTGCGATCCACCGCCGTTAGTCGGGGGCACGCCTGTTTCTACTGCGGCGATCGCGGCATGCGTCCCGGGAATCGGCGTCGATTCGGCGGCCGCTTGCGTGGGGACGATCGCTTCAACGTCGGCCGTCGGATCGACCGTTCCGTCCGACGGCGCTTCCTGACGCGCCTCGTTGGTTTTGCTGATCTTTTCGCTCGCTTCGCGGCGATCGGCGGCGAACTGTTCGGCGTCGGTCGGACCATCGTCGACCGGCTCTTGTTCCAATGCGGCGGCAGCGGCCTCTTGAGCCGCTTCGATTTGTTCGTTGTTGTCTTCGTCGCCGTCGGTAAGGTTTTCGCCCGCAGTCTGCTGCTGCAAGTTCGCGTCGACAACCGGTTCGGCGCCCTCCTGGGCAACGGACAGTTCCGCGTCGGTATCGGACTTCTTTTCTTTGTCGCCGCTGGCTTTGGCCACGTGGAGCGTTTCCGAGTCGGCGGCGGCCGAGTTTTCTTCGGCGACGGCGTTCGACTGCTGGGCGTCGAATTGACCGATCGCCTCGTCCTGTTCGGTTTGCAACTCCGTAGCGGTCGCCTGATCTTCGCCGGCGTCATCTCCCAATTGATCGAGCGGATTGCTGTCGGCGGGCTTGACCGCTTCCGGATCGTCGACCGCTTCTTCGCCGCTCTGTTCTGGCGGAGCTTCTTCGACCGCCGTGGCGACCTTCACCTCGCCGACTACGACATCCTCTTCATCCGGCTCATCGTCAACCGGCGCAGCTTCCGACGCGGCGGGAATCGACACTTCGGGAATGTCGTTGTGGGCGTCGTCCGATTCGTAGGTGGTCTGAGCGTCGTCGCTTGGCGACGCGGCAGTCGCCGAGTCGTAGTCCTCTTCGGCGGTCGATTGGCGATCTTCGTCGCTCGGACGATCCTCCTGGACATAACCGCTCGAGGTAGTCGCTTCGGCGCCGGGCGATTTGGGCGTCAGGGCGGAGTTCTGCTGGATGAGCGTAATAAATGCGAGCGCATCGGGCGGCGCGGCGCCGGCGACGCCGATCGTACGCGGCGGCAACGACAACGTCGCCGACTGCACGCTCTGAGAGTCTCGCGTTTCCATGGCCCTATTCCCCTACCCTACGTCTCTTCCGGTTGGAACTTGTCGAGTTGGTCGCGTGCATCCTTGATCAACGTCGCCTCCGGTACGCCCAGACGAATCTGATTCAAGATGTCCGCCAACTTCTGCTTTTCTTCTTCCGTGCGGAATTCAGCAATGATCTTTTTCCGTTTGTCGTTCGGCATCCCCTTAAGGATGGTGACGACGTCCTGCATCGAGTTGTCGTCTCGCTCGAGCATGATCATCATCTGCTCTTTCGCTTGCCGCGCGTCGATCGCTTCCATCGTCCGCTGCAATTCGACGATCGCGTCGTCGCGAACCCCTTCTTCCAACTTTTTCAAACGTTCGTCGAACGACGTCTTCAGTTGGTCGTAGCGACGACGTTCTTCCGCCAGGTTCGCCTGCATGCCGCGAATGTTTTCAATCCCGGTGTCGAGCGCCTGAATGCGGAAGTCGAGCGCCAAGTGGCGACGAGCCCGCGCGTCGATCACGGCCTGCATGTCAGGCTCTTCGTTATCCTTTTCGGGCTGCGACTCTTCGTCCATCTGCTCCCGAATTTTGTCTTCGTCGATGCCGTATACGATCGCCAGGATCGAATACGCTTTGCTGGTGTCGACCCGATTGGTGGCGATCAAAATCGCGGCGCCGACCCCCGTCGCCAAGACGGTGGCGACGCAGAGATAGGCGAACGCGGACGCAGCTAGTTTCAATGCGGCCATCGGTTACCGTCCCTTCCGTGCGAAGGCGATTAACGCGATTTCATCCATCTGCAAGCTTTCTCGTCGCTCCTGCTCGGTATGAAAACGCTTTTCCTGGCGTTCTCGCAGTTTCTCAAGCGAGCGTACTTCTTTTTCCGCTTCCAGCAGAGCCGTGCGGCGTTGTTCGATGTGGGGCGCCAGCTTCTTCTGCAGGCTTCGCTTGTGGGCGATCACGGCTCGCAGGTGATTCATTTCGCGCTGAGCGACGATCAAACTGTCGACGTTCATCCGTCCGATCGAGCAGCCTTGGCGAGCTTCGAGGATCGTCTGCTTGAGCATCTCCTCGGTCTCTTCCTGTTCGCGGGTGAGCTGATCCTGGATCGACAATACTTCCATCAGTTCGGCCTGGCGCTGATCGCGCGCGGCGATTTTCAATTTCAGGAAGGTCGCCAGTCGAAAGCGAAAGTCGGCCATCGGTTAACCTTCGTCCTTTCTAGGCGCCAGCCTGTTGAGTTTGACGTTTGACCTTCGCCAACGCTGCGGCGTTCGGAACCGGCCGCGCGCCGCACTTGGCGACCAACTGCAACAACTGCTGCTGGGCTTCTTCGACCGACGACTTTTCTTCGATCGCTTGTCGCAGGTAGGCGTCGATCTCGGTTCGCATCCGGATCGCCAGGTCGATCTGGGGGCTGGTCCCTTGTCGATAGGCGCCGATCGTGATCAGGTCTTCGTTTTCGCGATAAATCGACATCAACTCGCGGATTACCTGCGCGGCGGCGCGGATCTCCGGGTTCACCAGGTCGTTCATCAAACGGCTGATGCTCGCCAGAATGTCGATAGCGGGATAGTGTCCCTTGGCGGCGATCGCCCGCGAGAGAACGACGTGCCCGTCGAGCAAACCGCGGACGGTATCGCTGACCGGTTCGTTCGAGTCGTCCCCTTCGACCAGGACGGTATAGAACGCGGTGATGCTTCCCTTGGCGCTGCGACCGGTTCGCTCGACCAGCTTCGGCAACATGGCGAAGACCGACGGCGTGTAACCTTTGGTAGTCGGCGGTTCGCCGGCGGCGAGTCCGATCTCACGCTGCGCCATCGCAAAGCGGGTGACCGAGTCCATCATGAACAGCACGCGGCGTCCCGACTCACGGAAGTATTCGGCGATACTCGTCGCGGCCATCGCCGCTTGCACTCGCATGATCGCCGGCTGATCGCTGGTCGCGACGATGACGACGCTGCGAGCCATCCCTTCCGGCCCCAGATCGCGTTCAATAAAGTCGTTCACTTCGCGACCACGTTCGCCGATCAGGGCGATCACGTTGACGTCGGACGAAGCGTACTTCGCCATCATGCCAAGAGTGACGCTTTTGCCGACGCCCGAACCGGCGAAGATGCCGATACGCTGACCATCGCCACAGGTAAGCATCCCATCAATGGCGCGAACGCCGGTCGAAAACATCTGGTCGATGCGAGGTCGACTGGTCGAGGTCGGCGGATCTTGATCCAGCGGCGAACGTAACGTCAGCGCTGGTTGCGGCAGACCGTCAATGCAGTTGCCATGGGCGTCGACGATGCGGCCGAGCAACATCTCACCGACCGGAATCGACCGGACGGTGCGAACCAGGCGAACGGCGCTTCCCTGTCGGACGCCGTTGAGTTGTTCGAGCGGAAAGACGAGCGTCAACTCGCCGCGGAAGCCGACCACTTCGCCCGCCAACGGTTTGCCCGATTGGCGTTGGATTTCCACAACGCTGCCGACCGGCGCCGGAAAACCGCCGACGGCGACGGTCGTGCCGATCGTCTCCACCACGCTGCCGACCAGGTCGTGCGCCATCAGTTGATCGAGTTGTCCGCAAATCGGATGCATCGTTACTTCAACTGCTCCTCAATCCGACGCAATTGCGTTTCAATCTGCCCATCGACTTCGCCGAACTGCGTTTCGACTCGGCAGCTGCCGCGCGACAACCGCGGGTCCGGCACGACCTGCGACGGCGAAAGCTTTCGCAGCACGTTGGCCGAGTTGGCGGCGCCTTGATCCATCGCATCGATGTCGGACGGGTTCATGTGAACGGTGATTTCGCCGCAGCCGCTCGCCAGCTTGATCGTTTCGCGAATCATCTCCAGGCTGATCTCCGGACGCTGGGCGATCTCTTTGCGAATGATCTTCTCGGCGATCGAACAAGCGACATGCAGCGCCGCGTTTTCCCATTCCTTCAGGAAGGTTTGCTTCGCTTCGGTCAGCTCTTTGACGATCTGCTGCAGCGCCGGAATGACGGTAGCCGCTTGTTGGTCGACCTGCGTCTTGAGGGTCTGCTGCGCCTTTTGCATCGCATCGGAAGCGCCGGCGGCGGCCGCTTGCTGGCGAACCTTGGCCGCTTCCTGCTGGGCGTCCTGGATCAGCTTGGCGGCGTATTGTTTGATTTTGGCGAGTTCGCCTTGCGCGCGACCGGTCACGTCTTCAAAGTTGAAGGCGACCGCCGAGAAGTCTCGGTCTTCGCGTTGCAGTTGTTCCGCTTTGATAACGCTCATGGTGTTCGTTTCCTACGCCGACGCCGACAAACGAGAACCGCCTTGCTGGACCTGCGCGATAACGCGAGCGGCGGTCACGCCGAGCTTCTTTTGCGCCGCATCAATGTCCCGAATCAAAACCGGCTGCAAGTCGCGAATCCGACGTTGCAGGTCATGGATTTCGCGTTTCGAGAGTCCGCGATAAAAACGCTGCGTGACGGCGTTCGATGCGCCAGCCAAGGCGAGCAACACCGTCTGCGGTTCGGTTTCGGCCAAAACGCGCCCGAGCAAAGCGTCGTCAAACTTGACGAACTCGGCCAATGGCACGGACGGCTCCGGCGGTGCTTCGACGTTGGCGACCGACTGCGGCGCCGGCTTCCGCGGCGTTTCGTCCGCCGTGAATTCATTACCGACGCGTCGCGGCTCGATCGGTGCGTAAACGGTTTCCAGCGACGACTCTTCCGGCTCGGGCTGCGGCGTTTCCTGGACGAGATCGGCGCCGAGACGCATCGCCATCGCGGCGCTGCGGGTCTTGAGCGTGCGCAGCACTTCGGCGCTGTTGGCGGCGTCCGATGCGGCCAGAATCGCCTTGGCGGCCGACAGCCCGATGCGGCGGCTCGACATCGCTTGCAGTTGATCCTGCACGATCGCCTGCAGTCGCGATTCGATGGCGCGGAGAACTTCGGCGTCAGTATGTCCCAAGTCGACCAGTCGCTGAATTACGGTCGCTTGCAGGTCAACCGGCAGCTCACGCAAGATTGCGGAGGCTCGCGTCGGTTCGAGATGCGACAGTACCACGGCGATCACCTGCGGGCTCTCTTGTTCAAAAAACGGAGCCAGCATCTCGGGGGGCGCGTCGTTCAAAAAGTGAAACGGCGGCGGAACCGGTTCGGTCGGTTTCGGCACGCGATCGGCCGCGTGCAGCCGGGGCGATCCGGGATGCGGCGTAGCGCTGAAAACCAGTTCGTCCCCAGTCGGTTGTTGTTTCGGCGCCGGGGAACCGCTCCGGCGTTGCATGAATTCGGCCAGGACCGCTTGCTTCTCTTCGGCCGAAACGTCGTCGACGAACATCGATTCGTAACGAACCTGTTGGGCGATCTCTTCCGGAAACGCGTCGAGCAACACGTCGGCGGCGTCGGGATCAAGCTCGGCGACGACAATCGCCGCTTTGCGAATCATCTGTTGATCAATTTTGTTCGTCATGTCGTTTCCCCCACTTAGCTGGCCGCATTAATCCAGTTTTTCAAAATCCCCGCGGCCGTGTCCGGATCTTCCCGGACCATTTCGATCAGTTCGTCTTTCAGGTTCGGGCTGTTCTTGGTGAACCGCTTCTTGAGCATGCCCGAGACGTCCGCTTCGTCTCCCTCTTCGTCCATGCTCGGAGGAGCGGCAAGGCGAATGCCTTGATCGAGCTTCGGCTCTTCCGGCTGGCTGTTGACCATGCTGCGAAGCATGAGCAGAGCGAACAACCCGACGCCGATCATCGCCACCGTTTGCCAATTGGCGCCGAGCCAAAGCAGCGCCGTATCAGCCAAGGCCGGCTCCGGCGTCGCCGGCACGTCGGTACGAGTCACCGACGTAACGTGAACTTGCGGATAAGGATCGTCTCCCGGCGGTTGCGGCGGCAACAAGGTGACGACCTGCGACTCGATCGACTTTTTGACTTCCTCTTCGATCTTCTTCAGCACGCCGGCATCCGGCTTGGTCGCTTGGGCGCCCAGGGCCGGCGGGTTTTGCTTGTGCCAGATGTTTTCGTAGTAGTCTTGCGGAACGGTCACCACCACGCGAACTTGCTGCGGGGTGAGAGAAGCGGTTTCGCTCAGCAGCAACGTCTTGTCGGTAACCGACGCGGTCTCTTCGCGGCTTTCTTCCATCGAAGATTCGCGAGCGGGAGCGGTAGTCAGCTCGGCTTGTTGATTCGGCGCCTGAGCGGCCAGACCAGGACGTCCCCCTTCGCGCGGAGTCTTGTTCATTTCGGTCCGCTTCTCGGCCGAGGTGAGAAGCGCGATCGGGCGAGCGCCATGTTCCAGGCGTTCTTCCCGCTGGTTCATCTTCCGGTCGAGTTCCACATTGACCGTCACGTTGACGCCGTCGATGTAATTAAGAGCGGCGGCGATCTTGTCTTGCCACGCTCCTTCAAAGAACTGCTTGCGAGCGGCGTAGGCGTCTTCGGCCGGGCTCTCAACATCGCCCGAAAAGGTGCGACGCGAGTTCAGGTCGGTGACCGAAACATGTTCCGGCGAAAGTCCGGCGATCGAATAGGCGACGTAGTTGCGAATGCTGCGAACCAGCGACTGATCGATTTCTTCGCTTCCCAGCGGACGAACGACGACCGACGCGGTGTAGACCTTGCGACGGGGGAAACCGCCCTTGTCTTCGATGTCGTAGTGAACCGAGGCGAACTCGATTCCTCGCATCTTGCGCAGCACCAGGGCGAGGTCTTTTTCCTTCGCCACTTTCTGACGGTCCGAGCGATGCTGTTCCGATTCAAACGGGTTGGCGTTCTCGACCGCCTCTTCCATGCTTTCATGAAACTCCGGCGGGATCGCATTGTGCTTCACCATCGCGGCGACGTACTCGGCCCGTTTGCCGCGGGGGATGTAGATCTGGCTCCCTTCAATCTTGTAATCGTCGAGCATTTCGGCGGCGAACGCGGCCAGAACCGCCTTTTGATCAGCCGGATCGATCGCAGCGCCAGACAGCAGCGCGGTGTCGTGCTCGAACATGCTTCCCTGAAACAGGAAGGCGAAGCTCGCCACGATCACGACGATCAATAGACCCGCGATGATCCGGGACCCCGGAGTCATCGAGAAGAACAGGTCCTTAATCTGCTCAAAAGCTTTGTTTAAAAAGTCCATCCGTGGACCTCAATGGCTTCTAGTGGGAGTACGTCTGGGCGTTAGATTCGAATGTCTTTGATCTCTTGGTAGGCTTGCAACATCTTGTTGCGCACCTGCATCATCAGCTTGAACTCAACGTCCGCCTTCTGGACGGCGATGAGGACTTCGGAAGGGTTGACGTCGCCGCCGGTCTGCAATTGCTCGACCGCGCGGTCGGCTTGTTGCTGCATCTCGTTGACGCGGGAAAAGCCTTCCAAAAACAGGTTGGCGAACGATTCGTTCGTCGTCGCCGTTCCGGCCGGCCGAGTCAATTGACTGGGCAGAATCGTTTGCGGCGAAATGTTGTGAATCGCTTTCATGGGTCGTTAACTCCTTCGCCTTACGCCAAAATCCGCAGGGATTGGGCGGCGAGATTCTTCGAGATCTCGACGACGCCGATGTTCGCCTCGTAAGCGCGGGAAGCTTCGAGAGCGTCGACCATCTGTTCGACCATGTTGACCCGGGGGTAGGCCACGTAGCCTTTGTGCTTGCCTTCGGTGATCGCCAGCGGATGGGTCGGCTGATAGCGATAAACCGGTTCGACCTGATCTTCTTCGATCGACGAAACTCGGACGCCGGAGGCTCCGCCGGGGGCGCTGATCGAGCTGTCGGTTTCAAAAATCACGTGCCGAGCCTGGTAAGGAGCGATATCGCCGTTTTCGTCGCGGAGCGACGACATGTTCGCGATGTTGCTGGTCACCGCGTTCAGCCGGATTCGCTGTGCGATCATCGCACTGGAACTAATATCGAGAGCGCCGTTCATGTTTACTCTCCTGGTTATACGCGTTCGCTAATCGCCGTCTGTAACAACCGCATCTGCTGTTCCATGATCGTAATCGCCATGTTGTGCATGATTTGGTTCTTGGTCATTTCCATGACTTGCTGTTCGATGCCGACGTTGCTTTCGTCGTGAAACAAAATGCCAGGGATCGACTCTTTCACTCTTCGCATGGGATCCGAGTCGCGCGTCGCAACCAGACCTGGAGAAAGCGGCTCGTTCGGTTTGTTCTTCTCCTCGATCGCCTCTCGCAACTTCGCCTGGAACTGGTCCAGGTTCAGGTCGCGCACCTTATATCCAGGCGTATCAAGGTTCGCGATGTTCCCCGCTAGCAGATTGTGCCGGGACTGAGCGAAGTTCAAAACTTGCTCGAGAACCGGGATCGTGCCCGCGTTGAAAATCGAACCGCTCATTGCTCGGCTCCTTCCAGGCGAAGGGACTTCATGCAAAAGGCGTACCTTACATTGACCGCGGTAAGCTCGGCAAAATGGATGCGATGTCGCGCGGATGGCGACAGATCGCTCCGGAAAGCCGCAGCAAATCGTGCTGCATGCATTCGGAAGTTTTTGCCGGTCGTCTTACGCATGGTCCGTTTTCCTAAATCGCTCGCGCGAAGGTCTTCGCTCGCGGCGCCAGGCCGTAACCGCGAAGCTTGTTCGACAAGGTCCGGGGACTGATCCCCAGCGCGGCGGCGGTCTTCTCGCGATGACCGTCGTAATGTTCGAGGGTCGCCGAAATCAACCGGCGTTCCATTTCGTCCAGCTTCACGCCGACCGGCGAATCGTGCGAATCGCAGGCCTCTTCGGTCGATTCGCAGTGGAGCCAGTTGGCCAGATCGTCGGCCGTGATCTGACCGTCGGTCGCCAACACGCAGGCGCGAGTGACGATGTTTTCCAATTCCCGCACGTTCCCCGGCCAATCGTGACGGACAAGCAAGTCGAGCGCCGCAGGCTGGACGCCGCAAACCGGCCGTTCCAGACGAGCGGCCGTCTGCTGCAGAAAGTGGTCAACCAGCAGCGGAATGTCGTCCGAACGCTGACGAAGCGGCGGCAATTCGATCGGCACCACCGCCAGGCGATAGTACAAGTCGCGGCGAAAACGTCCGGCGGTCACTTCTTCTGGCAAGTCGCGGTTGGAGGTGGCCAAAACGCGAACGTCCGCTTCAATCGTTTCGCTCGAACCGACCCGTTCGTAGCAACGCTCTTGCAACACGCGGAGTAGCTTCGCCTGCAGCGGCAGATCGATCTCGCTGATTTCGTCGAGCAGGATCGTTCCTTGTTCGGCCAGTTCAAACCGTCCGACGCGGGACGAGTCGGCGCTGGTGAATGCGCCGCGGGTGTGCCCGAACAGTTCGCTTTCCATTAGGTGAGCCGATAAGACCGGGCAGTTCAGGCTGATCAAAGCCCGACCGGCGCGACGGCTCCATTCGTGAATCGTACGCGCGACCAACTCTTTGCCGACGCCGCTTTCGCCGATGATCAACACCGTTTCGTCGGTCGGAGCGACCTGAGCGATCCGCTGACGAACTTGTCGCATGGCGAGGCTCTCGCCGATCATCGCCACTTTGCCGGTTTCGCCAGGCGTCGCCACCGTGGCGCGATCGCCGCTGGCGGCGCTTTCCAGCACGCGGTGAATGACCGCTTCCAGGCGATCGGCGTTGAGCGGCTTTTCCAGATAGTCGGCGGCGCCAAATCGCATCGCTTCGACGGCGGTCGAAACGCTGCCATGGGCGGTGACCATCACGATCGGAATGTGAGCATCGCGGCGACGAATCTGCTGAACCAGTTCCAGGCCGTCCATGCCGGGCATTTGCAGGTCGGTTACAACGGCGTCAAACTCGCCGGCGTCCAACTTCTGCAGCGCCTCATGGCCGCTGGAACAAGCCGAGCCGCGATGTCCCAACATCTCCAGCACGTCGACAATCGACTGACGTGCGCGAGCGTTGTCATCGACGACCAGCACGTTACCGGTAGCGATAGGAGCTTCTACGATGCTCATGCGGCAGCCTCCACTCGGGGTTGCGGAAGCACCAGCGTCACCGCGGCGCCCCCTTCCGGACAATTCATCGCGATCGCTTGACCGCCGTGGGCTTCCGCAACTCGCTGGACGATCGCCAGGCCGAGTCCGGTGCCGGTGTTTTTGGTGGTGAAGAACGGGTCGAAGGCGCGAATTGCAACTTCCGGACGGAACCCAGGGCCCGAGTCGGCACATTCGATTTCAACGCCCGAGCGTCCGACGCACGCGGTCAACAGCAAACGCCCTCCGTCGCCCATCACGTCCAACGCGTTCAACGTCAGATTCAACACGGCCCGACGAACCATTCCGCGATCGGCACGTACGGTGAGGAGCGAATCGACGTCGATCGCCACCTTCACGCGTTGCGCTTCGCATTGCGGGGCCAGCGTTTCGCAGACTTCCTCGAGCAGCGGCGACAGCGGAAAGCGGCTCCACTGCGGCTGACGATCGGAAGTGAAATGGAGCAAGTCGTTGACGGTCGAATCGAGGGCGGTCAGGCCGTTCTCGATCTTCTGGCCGATCGCGGCGCTGTTGGGGCCGAAGTCGGCCTGACGCTTCAGCATGCTGACGTACATGGTGAGCGGCATCAGGCTGTTGCGAACTTCATGAGCCACATGCGACGCCATTTGGCCCAAATCGGCCAGGCGATTCTTGCGGGCCAGTTCGCGGTTCTTGATTTCGAGTTCGTCCGACAGACGAGCCACTTCGCGGCGAAGCGCTTCGTGCGTCTCCTGCAGTCGCGTCGTCGCGGTATCCCAAGCCGAAAGCAAACGGTCGACGTCAATCGCGCCGTCCGCCGCAAACGCGTCGGAGATCACTTGATCGGCCGCTTCTTTTTCCTGCAATCGATTTTTGCGTGCGGGCATTGCCATGGTTAACCTGCTGTAAAGTCAATGCGGTGAGTCGGCCCCGACGTCGACGCATAACCGTCGAGCGCCACAGTAGATCCCTGGGTCATTTGCAAACTTCGGGAAATCTCATCTCGATTGGTGCGAACGCGTTGTTCCGCCTCGCTTTCCAATTGTTTCAGTTCGTCGAGCATCGCCTGGCACTCGCGGGTCGCTTCGCTGCAGCGATGACGATCCAGCGGCGAGCGCCAATGACGCGACTCGGGATCGCACAGGCGATGCGGGTCGAGCTGCCGATCGACGTTGAGCAGCATTTCGATCAACGTCTGCTTGGCGGCGACGACGCGCATCAAGTCGGTGATATGGTCGCTGTGTCCCGACAACTGCAACTGGCGTCGCGACAACAGCTGCAACTTCGACAACAGATCGTGCTTCTGCGCGATCAGCTGTACGAGTTCGTCCGTTTCGGCGTAGGCGTGCATAGCGGCGACGTTTCTTTTAAAGGGTGGAAATGAGCCAGTCGATGAAGTTCCGCCAATCGTCGGCGGAACCATACGACGTCTCGGAGTAATCCGCGTTTTCGGGCAAGCGGTCCAACACGATCTTGGCCTGTTCCAGCGTTCCTTTCGCTTCGATCGGCTGCCCCATCAAGCGATAGCAGCTGGCGATTTGCGAAAACGCCTCCAAGGCGATCGGATCGTTTTGATAGCGGTTCGATGCGGTCGAATAGGCTTCGATCGCTTGCGGAAACTGCTGCAAGTCGTAGTAAGCCGCTCCTTGCGCGAAGTAGCTGTTTCGCAGGATGTCTGCATGCACTGGGTGCAGCTCGCCGCGAGTTTCAAACTCTTCGGTCAGCTCGTCGACTAGCGACGCGTAGATTTCCAAAGCCGCTTCCAGGTTGTCTTTCACTTCCTTGTCGAAGCGAACTCGTTGCGTTTCGATGTCGACCAGACGGAATCGTTTGCGCGGGAGCATCGACGACCGACGGTGACATTCGGCCGCCAGGTAGCGAGCCATCACCGCTTGCGGGTCGTTCGGATAACGGCGAACCGCCATCTTCAAGTTCTTGATCGCCAGCAAATAGGAGCTGTTGCTCTTTTCGAGCAGCTCAAACGCTTCCCGCGGCACCGCTTCCGGATCTTCCAGAATCCCTTTCACGCGGGCCTGGGCTTCAAACATTTCCCCTTCCAGGTGCAACACGCGTCCTAATGCGAACAGCGAGTTCTGCCATTCGATCGACTGCGGCTCAAGCCGGCCATCGTTCAGGTTCGATTGCAGCATTTCCTCGGCCAGCGTCAGATTACCAACTTCCAAATAGGCTTCGGAAGCGAGCAAACGAGCGTCGTAGATGACCGGATCACGGGAATAGAAGTCGAGACATTCATGCAGCAGTTCGAGCGCTTCGTCAGCTCGATCGAGCGCGATCAAGGCGCGAGCCTTCGCGACCAATGCCCGCGGCTGACGCGAACGATCTTCGTACTGGCTGTACATGTCCAGCATTTCGATCGCCTTGGTGTAATCCTGGCCATCGAAGTAGGCGGTAGCGCTTTTCCACAGCTCTTCGGTATAGGTGCGAGCCGAGAATCGTTCGGCGGCCAGCTTTTCGTAAATGCGACCGGCGCTGCGGAAACGTTCGCGAGCTTCTTTACGCAGCGTTTCGGCCTCGGCCAGCTTCGCCACTTGCGCATGGCTCATGATCGTATCGCCCCAGCGGACCAGAATATCTCCTTCGGTCTGCAGCGACTGATCACGCGGAAAGAGGGGCGTCAGCGCCTGGGCGACTTCGACCGCGTTCTGAAATTCCTGCTTGTCGAGGAATTGCTCGATCGCGGCGGTGACCTGGATGCGGAGTTGTTCAATCGTCAGGTAAGGATTCCGGAACTCCGGCTCCAATGCCGCGTCTTGCAACGTACGACGGTAAACGTCGACCGCTTCGCCGTAGCGTCCCGCTTCACGAAGCAAGCGTCCTTCGAGCACGCCGGCAGCGATCCCTTCCGGCGTTCGGAAGTAGATTTTGCGAGTTCGCGTCGCCTGGCTGAGTGCGGCCGGCGTTTCGCCTGCTTCGTCGAGAGAAACCGCCAGCAAGTAGGAGGAAGCTCGGGTCGAGTCGGTTCCGACCAACTGGTTGTCGGCCGCTTGTCGCAGCAGATCGATCGCGGCGTTCAGTTCCTTTTCCCGATCCGGACTTTCCTGCTTCGCGCGGGCCAGTTCGACTTCTCCCCGGACGATCAACGAATCGACGTAAACCGGTGAGGTCTTGGCGATCTCGTCGACCGCGGCGACCGCATCATCCAAGCGACCAAGACGAAGCAAGATCTTCGCACGACGCAACATCGCCGTATCGCGCTGCTGCGGCGAAAGAAGCTTCACTTCCAGATACTTGTCAGCCCAAGTGAGCGCGTCGGTCAGCTGTTGATCGCTCGAGGCGGCGTCGGCCAGGTAGGCGCTCGCCAGCATGTCTTCGATTTCGCGGCGGTATTGAGGGGCCGCTTCGTAGGTCTTCAGCAGGACCGGAATGCTTTTGCCATATTGCTTGCTCAACACCAGGCTCCGGCCGAGCATGTAGTTCCCTTCAGTCGCGTAACCTTCGGGATAACCCAAGTCGGCCGATTGGCGAAGATAGCGAGCGGCGATCATGAAGATCCGCTGCTTGTCCTGTTCGCTCCAGAATTGATCCGAATCGTGATAGGCGATCGCGCCGAGCACGTAAGGAGGAATCGCTTGCTCCGGTTCCGGCAATTGATAGTTGCCGACAAACGACTCGGCGATTCGTCGAGCGGCGCCATAGTCCCCCTCTTCGAGCTTTTCGAGCGACGTATAGATCGTCTCGCGGCTCGTATCGGCGACCGTGGAGGAGAGGATAAAGGCGACGCTCCCTAAGACGCACGACAGCACGAGGCCGACGATGACCAGGCGCAGCCGCGCGTCAAGCCAACCCTTTTTCGGGGCAGCCTCGGCGTTGGGCGCGATATCTTCCTTGACTTCGTCGGCCATCGGTGGAGGAAATTTGCTTTTTCTGATTTTTGCTCAAGCGGCTTCGGCGTCCGTGCCGATGCTAGAAGTGGGTCGGTAGATCCGCTTCTCTTCGTCTTGGCGCAGCAAAATGCGCAGGCTCGCGCATTTCGCGGGAGGCATAAATACCCCAACTCCTCGCTTGCCGTCAATACGTTTCGTCGCCCCCCCTCCCCTGGCGACCTCTTTTTGACGGCGGTTCTCGACCACGCGGCGAAAAAGTAAGATAGCGGCGCCAGCACTTCGCCTCGTTCCGCTAACGCCTAGCAGCCGCACATGTCCGCCGATTCCGCCAAGATCACGACCTGGATGTACCTGATCCGTCATGGCGCCACCGCCAACAACATCAGCCGGCCGCCGGTTTTGCAAGGAAACGGCATTAACGGACCGCTGGTCGAGATTGGGCTACGGCAAGCGGAAGAGACGGCGAAGTTTCTCACGCGCACGCCGCTAGCAGCCATTTACAGCAGTCCGCTGTTGCGAGCGATGCAGACGGCCGAAAAGATCGCCGCTGGCCGCGAGCTGACGATTCAGACGTCGGAACTGTTGAAAGAAGTCGACGTCGGCCGCTGGGAAGGAAAAGACTGGGGCTGGATCGAAGCGAACGACCCCGAAGCGTATCGCTTGCACCACACCAGCGCCGCCGAGCATGGCTATCCCGAGGGGGAAAACCTGAAACAGGTCCAAGCCCGCGTCGTTCCAGAACTGATGCGGATCCTCGATACGCATGATCGGCAGCATATCGCCGTCGTGGCCCACAACGTGGTGATCCGCTCGATGATCGCTTATCTGCTGGAATTGCCGCTCGACAACGTCGGTCACATCCATCACGACAACTGCGGCATCACCCTCGTCCGTCGCCGCTCAGGCCAAACCCGATTGATTTCGACCAACTCGATCTTCCACCTGACGTCGGAAACTCCCCGGACGCATACCGGCGAGTCGTATTAATTAGTACTCGTCCGGCGGAATCTCGGCAATCAGCTTCGTCAGCCGTTCTTCCAGCTCCGGCAGACCAACGGTCACTTCCGCTTCGATCACAATTGCAACCAGCGGCGTTTCGCCGAGCCGCGTGACCCCGACTTTAACCAGGTCTTTGTGGGTGCAGAGGATGCAGTCGACTCGCTGCTCTGCCGCCCATTTTTCGAGTGTCGCGATATCGGCCGCCTTGTAGATGTGGTGATCCGGGAACGGCTTCAGGTCGACCAACTCGGCGCCGCAACTGCTGATCGTATGACGAAAGCCAGCCGGATTGCCGATTCCACAAAACGCGGCGACCCGTTTTCCTTGCAACTGATCAAGCGACGAGGTTTCTCCATCCGCGTTTCGCAGACTCGCCGGGCGATGAATCATTTCGATCCAGATCGCTTTCGAGTTGTACTGCCGCGCTTCGTTATGAATCCGTTGCCGCTCTTCGGCCGAAACGGCGTCAGCGCGGGTCAGCGCCAACACGTCGGCGCGAGCCAAACCATCCAGCGGTTCACGCAGCATGCCGCGAGGAAAGAGATATCCGAAACCAAACGGCTCGGTCGCGTCGATCAGCACAATGTCGAGGTTGCGGGCGATCCGGCGATGCTGGAAGGCGTCGTCAAGCAACAGCACCTGCGCGGCCAATTCTTCGACGGCGACCTTCGCCGCGGCGACGCGATCTGGATTCTGCAAATGAGGGACGTCCGGCAGTAGATCATCGAGCTCTCGTGCTTCGTCGTTCAATTCCCCGCGTTCCGCACCATAGCCGCGGCTGATCAGCGTCACCCGCACGTCATGCCGACGGAACCAACGGGCCAACCACGCGGCCGTCGGCGTTTTGCCGGTTCCGCCCAGCGTGATGTTGCCGATGCTGACGACCGGCACGCCAGCCTCTTCGATCGGTTTCGACCCGCGGTCGTATTGCCGATTGCGCATCCGAACGCCGACGCCGTACAGCTTGGACGCAGCCAACATCATGCCCCGCATGACGAATCCGCCCAAACCTTTCCGCCGTCCACTGGCGTATTCTTTGAAATCTTCCGCGGTAAGCAAAACAAACCTCGAGTATCGGGTACCACGGCTCTGTGAGCCGTGCTTCTTTTCAAACAAAAAAGGGACCGTCTCGATCGAGACGGTCCCTTTATGATGAACCTAGATCGCTTGCGCGACTAGCCGCCCATCTTGGCGCAGATGGCGGCGGCCATTTCCTGCGTGCCGACGGCGGTCGGATCGTCGCGATGCGGCTTCAGGTCGTACGTGACGTCCTTGCCTTCGGCGATGACGTCGGCGACCGCTTTCTCCAAACGATTGGCGGCGTCCACTTCGCCCAGGTGGCGAAGCATCAGCATGCCGGAGAGGATCAGCGCGGTCGGGTTGACCTTGTTCAGGCCTTTGTACTTCGGAGCCGAACCGTGGGTCGCTTCGAAGACCGCGCCGTTGGGGCCGAGGTTTTCGCCCGGCGCCATGCCGAGACCGCCGACGATGCCGGCGCCCAGGTCGCTGATGATGTCGCCGTACAAGTTCGGCAGCACGAGAACGTCATACAGTTCCGGCTTTTGAACCAGCTGCATGCACATGTTGTCGACGATACGTTCTTCGAATTCGATATCCGGGAATTCTTGAGCAACTTCCATCGCGGTCTTCAGATAAAGACCGTCCGAGTACTTCATGATGTTCGCTTTGTGAACGGCCGTCACCTTCTTGCGGCCATTCTTGCGAGCGTACTCAAACGCACAGCGAACGATACGCTGCGTGCCGCTGACGCTGATCGGTTTGATCGAGACGCCGGTTTCGGCGCCGCCGGTCTTGATCTTCTTGTCCGACGGCAGGCCGTTGATGAACTCGATCAACTGCGAGGTTTCCGGCTTACCCGCTTCAAATTCGACGCCGGCATAGAGGTCTTCCGTGTTTTCACGGACGATGACGATGTCGACGCCCAGTTCGCTGAAGTAACTGCGAACGCCCGGGTAATGTTTGCACGGACGAATGCACGCGAACAGTCCGAGCTCTTGGCGCAGGTGAACGTTGATGCTGCGGAAACCGGTACCGACCGGGGTCGTGATCGGCGCTTTCAGCGCACAGCGAGTGCGACGCACGCTCTCCATCACCGAATCGGGAAGCGGAGTGCCGACCTTTTCCATGATGTCGACGCCGGCTTCTTGCTCGTCCCAATTGATTTTGACTCCGGTCGCGTCAACGCACTTACGCGCGGCTTCGGCGAGTTCGGGACCGGTACCGTCACCGGTGATGAGCGTCACTTCGTATGCCATTATTCACCCTATTGCGCTAAAAGATGCCGAAAAATCCACGTTTAAACGGTGAAGAGTACCACAGTGACTCTCCCCCGTAAACTGGGCCGCCCCCGGCCACAGGTCGTTAGTTTGCGATGCAGTAAAGGTACTTATCGCTTCGCAGGTACATCTTACCGCCCGACACAGCGGGGCTGCCATTGAAAATACCATCGTCGTCGCTGATCACGTTGTGTGCTAGTAGCGAAAACTCCGGTTTGGCCGGAATCACGTAGGCTCCGGCGTCACGACTGACGTAGTACAGCTTGCCGTCGGCCACGATCGGCGAAGCGTAAATACGACCTGGGCGGGGTTCGAGTCGCTCCTCATATTTGATCTCGCCGGTCTTCGCGTCGGCGCAGTAGACGATCCCCTTCCCTTCGCTGGCCCAGTACAAGTTTCCGTCATAGTAGACCGGAGACGAGACGTTAGAGCCCTTTCCTTGTTCCCACAGTCGATGGGTCTCGGAAACGTCGCCGCTTCCGCCGGCCTTGATTGCAACAGCGGTGCTTTTGCGGGCGCCGATGGCATAAACGATCCCGTCATGGGCGATCACGCTCGGGCAGATGTAGTCGTCGATCCCTTTGCAGAACCAAAGTTCCTTGCCGGTCGCGGGATCAATGGCGCGAATCGTTCCTTCGGAACTGAAGACAAGCTCATACTTGCCATCGACCGCCACCAGGCAAGGCGTGTTCCAGGCACGATTCACTTGATCAAACCGCCAGACCTCTTGGCCGGTCTTCTTGTCCAGGGCGACGATCGCGCCGCATTCGACGAAACCGTTGATGATTACTAAATCTTCATACAAGACCGGGGAGTTGGCAGTACCAAAGGCGTGGGTCTTGTCCCCCAGCACTTTTTGCCACATCAATTTTCCGTCGTGCGAGTAGCACGCGGCGCCGCCGGTTCCGTAGTAAACGTAGATGCCGGTATCGTCGACGACCGGGGTGCTGGAGGTGAATCCATGGAGCGCGATGAAGCCTTTGTAGTCGGCCGCTTTCTCGATATTTTCGGCGTTCGCTTCGTCCCAGATCACTTCGCCTGAGTCTTTGTTGACGCACATCAGATGACGGCGAAGGTTTTTCTTTTCGCCCGGCTCTTCTTCGCTCAGACCGTAACCGTCGTAATAGGTTACGTAGAGTCGATCGCCGTAAACGATCGGGCTGGAGGCCCCAAAACCGGGCATCGCTTTTCGCCAGACGATGTTCTTTTCGGCGTTCCACTCGACCGGCAGTTGGGCGCCTTGGGCGTCGCCATCTTGCTGGGGGCCGCGGAACTGCGGCCAGTCGGTCGGGGCGGCGGCGAAGGCGGGAAGCGCGGTTAAGATCCAGAATCCGCAGAAAACGAGCGCTGTGCGAATCATGTGGTCGACTCCGGCGAGTAGGTATGCGACAAAGGTGGTAAGCGGCGAGCGCCGCTCGGCTTGATCGGGCGATTATAGCCGATTTCGGCACGGCTGGCGAAAGCGTAGTCTACTTGACTTCTGACGTCAGAGGCCGATATTCACCTGTTAATCCTGAGCGCGTTGGCGACAGGAAGACCAAGACCCACCAGATGCAAGACGGAGAGACGATCATGCGACGAGCCAAAATCTCAATCATCGGCGCCGGTAATGTGGGGGCGACTACCGCCCACTGGTGTGCGGCCGCTGAGCTCGGCGACATCGTATTGCTCGACATTCCTCAGACCGAAGACATGCCGAAGGGCAAAGCTCTCGACCTGATGCAATCGTCGCCGATCATGGGCTTCGACAGCACGATCATCGGTACCAACGACTACGCCGACACCAAGGATAGCGACGTCGTCGTCATCACCGCTGGTCTGCCCCGTAAGCCGGGCATGAGCCGCGACGACCTGTTGGCCACCAACGCCAAGATCGTTTCGTCGGTCGCCGAGCAAGTCGCCAAGTACAGCCCGAACTGCGTGATCATCGTCGTCAGCAACCCGCTCGACGCGATGGTTCAACAAGCGATGAAGGTGACCGGTTTCCCGCCGGCTCGCGTCTTGGGTCAAGCCGGCGTGCTCGACACCGCGCGTTACCGCACGTTCCTGGCGATGGAACTGGGCGTCAGCGTCGAAGACGTCTCGGCTCTGCTGATGGGCGGTCACGGCGACACGATGGTTCCGATGCCGACTTGCACCTCGGTCGGCGGCATTCCGATTCGTCGTCTGCTGAGCCAAGACAAGCTCGACGCGATCGTCGATCGCGCTCGTAAGGGTGGCGCCGAAATCGTCGGCCTGCTGAAGACCGGCAGCGCCTACTACGCTCCGGCCGCCGCCACCGCGCAGATGGTCGAAGCGATCGTCAAGGACAAGAAGCGTCTGATTCCGTGTGCCGCTTACTGCGACAAGGAATACGGCGTGGGCGGCTTCTACGTCGGCGTGCCGGTCGTCTTGGGCGAAGGGGGCGTGCAGAAGATCGTTGAGCTCGAACTGGACGACCAGGAAAAGGCCGACTTCCAGAAGAGCGTTGACGCCGTAAAGGAATTGGTCGCCGCAATGACCAAACTTCTAGAAGGTTAACGGAAATTTGTTTGCCGCTAGCGAGATTGATTCAATCTCGCTTTGCTGCTAATAATATCGACCGTTGCGAGGACGGACAACGATTCGACCCCGACGGCGCAATTGACGCGCCGCACCACCCACGGGGCCGAAAGGGAAATGGCGTAGCTGCAATTGCGTCATTTCCCGAGAGTCATTAATCTCCCACTCCAGTCCCCCGCGAAGACCCACGGCCCGGCGCCAAATGCACATGAAACGCCAAGACGTACTTCCGGCTCCGCTTCCCGGAGCTGTCACTCAAGCGGCGCAACAAATCCTCGAGTTCAAAATTGATCGCCTGCAGTCCCGCCGCACTGCGATCGAATTTTTTACTCCTCAGCACTACGAGCCGGGCTACGCCTATCCGCTCGTCGTCTGGTTGCATGGCCCCGGCGATAACGAACGGCAACTTCGCCGCGTGATGCCGCTGACCAGCACTCGCAACTACGTCGCCGCAGCGCCTCGCGCTCCGCGACATGACGGCTCGACCGCCGGCATGACGTTCCGCTGGGACCAAAAGCAACGCGATATCGACGTCGCCGCGGCCCGCGTGCTGCAGACCGTTCGCGTCGCCCAAAAGCGCTACAACATTCATCCGCAGCGAATTTTCCTGGCCGGCTATCTTGGCGGCGGAGCGATGGCGATTCGTCTCGCTTTGCGTAACCCGGAACTATTCGCCGGCGCCGCGTCGATCGGCGGAGGCTTCCCGCAAGGTTGCTCGCCGCTGGCTCGATTGAGCGAAGCCCGCTCGCTGCCGATGCTGATGATCCATCTGCAAAAGAGCAACCGCTATCCCGAATCGCAGCTCTGCGAAGACCTTCGTCTGCTGCACACCGCCGGGATGAAGATTGACCTGCACCAGTATCTGTGCGGCGATGAACTCTCGACCGATATGTTCGAGGATCTGAATCGCTGGTTGATGCAGAAGGTTTGCGGCGGCTAAGTCCGTAGGGTCCGTTATGCGGACCGAAATGCGGTCGGCCATTTAATCACTTCCAGCAGTCTGTTTGTTGTGATTTCTTGAATCGCTCGAACGCTAGCAGCGCATGGTCCGCACAGCGGACCCTACACTGGCGGGCTACGATTTCCCCGCTCGCTTTCGTCTTTGTCGATTGTCTCACTTCTGGTAAAACTCCAGCGTGAAAGACCATCGTCAAGGATGACGCAATGAACAACGAGTCTCTGTTGGCCGCATTTCAGCGGCTTGGCAGTCCCAAAGTGCTGGTCCTGGGGGACCTGATTCTCGATCGCTACACCTATGGCGACGCCGAACGCGTCAGCCAAGAGTCGCCGGTCATCGTGTTGCGCGCCGACAGTCATGAACTTCGACTCGGCGGCGCCGCGAACGTCTGCAATATGCTCCGTGGTCTGGAGTGCGAAGTTATCGCGGCCGGCGTCGTCGGTCCCGATGCGGCGGGCGCGGACCTGGTGAATCTCCTCCAACAAGCCGGCGTCGACGCCTCCCTTTGCCTGACCGATTCGTCCCGACCGACCACGCTGAAAGAACGCTTCGTCGGTCGTGCAGGGGCACGCCATCCAAGTCAAATCCTCCGCGTCGATCACGAAACGACCGACGCCGTCAGCGGCGAGATCGAAGAGCAACTTTTGTACGGCGTCGTCAACGCGCTCGAACAATGCGACATCGTGTTGATCTCGGACTACGCCAAAGGGGTTTGCACCCCGCCGATTTTGCAAACGCTGATTCGCCATGCGAACGAACGAGGCGTGCCGGTCTTGGTCGACCCGATGAAGGGTCGCGACTTCGGCCGTTATCGTGGCGCCGACATGATCAAAGCGAACCGGATCGAAACCGAAACATGCACCGGCCGCAAGATTCGCACGCCCGACGAAGCGGCCGCCGCCGGCCAAGAGCTATGTGCGGCGCTGCAACTGGAATCGGTCATCGTTACGCTCGATCGTGACGGCATGGCGCTGGTCGAAAAAGGTGGCGCGGCGACTCTCTTTCCGACCGAAGCCCGCAGCGTTTACGACATCACCGGCGCCGGCGACATGGTCCTGGCGATGCTTGGCGCTGCGATCGGATCTGGCTTGTCGCGAGCGGAAGCGGTACGCCTGGCGAACGTCGCGGCCGGCTTGGAAGTCGAAAAGATCGGCGTCGCGGTCATTCCGCTCGACGAGATCGAAGCCGAACTGACCGCTCACCATCAGCCCGGCTCGCGGAAGATTCTTTCGCTCGAACAAATCGCTCGTCAGTCGGACGAATTGCGTCGTCGCGGCCAACGGATCGTCTTCACCAACGGCTGCTTCGACTTGCTGCACTACGGGCACGTCACCAATCTGAACGAAGCTTCGCGAATGGGAGACATCCTGGTCGTGGGGCTCAACAGCGACGAGAGCGTTTCGCGACTGAAAGGTCCGGAGCGTCCGGTCATCAGTCAAAACGAACGTGCGGCGATGCTCGCCGCATTGTCGTGCGTCGACTATGTGGCGATCTTCGATCAAGATACGCCGCTCGAACTCATTCAGGCAATTCGTCCCCATGTGTTAGCCAAGGGGGGCGACTACAAGGCGGAATCGATTGTGGGCTACGACTTTGTCACCTCCTACGGAGGCGAAGTGCGGTTGATCAACCTGGTTGAAGGGAAATCGACGACCGACATCATTCGTCGCGTCGCCGAAGCCCAGCCGCCCCGCCGCGCAGCAGCGTGACGTCATAAACTTGTTGAAAAACGCCATCGTGGCGTTTTTCAACCTCGCCAGGCTCAGAGCGGAGCTCTTTACGGCTCGCAAAATGACGACTTACGTCGCTATTTTGAGATCGCATCCCTGCGATCCAGCAGCCTGCCGAGAAAAACAATAGGCTGCAAGTTCCTCCTTTCGCGAGAATGCCGATGAAAACCGTCGTCGTGCTACCGAACTGGATTGGCGACGTCGTCATGGCGACGCCCGCCTTAAGAGCGATCCGCGCCCAATCGAAGCCAGGCGACGAGATCGTCGGCGTAATGCAGCCGTACGTGAAAGACGTGCTGCGCGGCAGTCAACTGCTCGACCGGAGCATTTACTGGAGCAAGAAGACCTCGGATCGGCGCCGCCGTTTCTGGGGCGTCGTCCAGCAACTGCGCGGTGAGAACTTCGATCAGGCGATCCTCTTCACCAACTCGCTGCGGACCGCCGCTCTCGCCTACTTTGGCGGCGCGAAACGTCGCGTTGGTTACGCCCGCGCTTGGCGCAGTCCGCTGCTGACCGATCGGTTGGCCCCACCGAAAACGCCCAATGGCAAATTCGCGCCGATCTCAGCAGTCGACTATTATCTCGACCTGGTTGAGTTCGCCGGCTATCCGAGCCAAGGGCAACAACCGGTGCTCGCCGTTTCCAAAGCCGACGAGCGCCGCGTCGACGAGATCTGGCGAAAGTTCGACTTCGTCGGCAAGCGGGTCGTCGTCTTCAACACCGGCGGCGCCTATGGAGCGGCCAAACATTGGCCCCCGGAACATTACATCGCGCTCGCGGAACAACTCGTGAAAGATCCCAGCGTCGCCGTGCTGCTGATCTGCGGCCCGCAGGAACGGGAGACGGTCGCCAAGATCGAACAAGCGATCGATCACCCGAGCGCTTGCAGCCTGGCGGACGAAACGCTGAACATTGGGCTCTCGAAAGCGGCGGTCGCTCGCGCGGACGTGTTGGTTACGACCGACAGCGGACCGAAGCACTTCGCCGCGGCGTTCGCCACGCCGACGGTCGCCCTGTTCGGCCCGACCGATCCGCGCTGGGGCAATAGCTACAATCCAGTCGAGACGATGCTGACCCATCCGGTCGCGTGCGGCCCGTGCGTTAAGCGTGTCTGTCCGCTCGGGCATCACGACTGTATGCAGAAACTTTCGGTCGCACGCGTTTATCAGGCGGTTCAGGCTCACCTGAACAAGGCGAATCGTCTGGCGGCGTAGCGACATCCGCGCAAACACTAGCCCGCAGCGCAAGCGAGGGAATGCGTTTGGCAACTTCTTACAGGCATCGAAGCGTCCAACCACTTTCCCTCGCTTGCGCTGCGGGCTAATGCTTTGTGACATGTCAGTTTTGTGGTGCCATGCTCTTGCGGCGTCTTCGCCGGATGAGCATGTCTTTGTCCTGTTCGATACGCATTGAAGACATGCTTATCCCGCGAAGACGCGGCAGAAGCATGGCACCAAGTTCGATATTTTAAAGTCGCGGCCTAGGCGCAGCGACGTTTTCCCATCACTTGCGCCCCAGCCAGCGTTGCACCTTCTCCTCCGCGCGGCCGAGCGTCTCTTCCGCTTTCCCGGACCAGCGCTCCCCCTTTCCTTGAAATTGACGCTTGCGGCTGCCGGTCAACCGACCGATCGCTTCGCGGAGCGTTCCTTTCCACTGTTTCCACTTTCCGTGGAGGCGTCGACGATTCATCGTACTGGCCTTAGCGCGAGAGAATCACAAACAACGCGTGGACGATACCAGGGATGAACCCGAACATCGTCAGCACGATGTTAAGCCAGAAGTGCAGACCGAGTCCCACTTCAAAAAAGACCCCCAGCGGCGGCAGCAGGATGGCCAACAGGATCTTAAAGACGTCAGTTCCTTCAACTCCACTAGCGACAGCCATGATCGAACTCCCTTGTCTATATCGAGTGTGGTGAGATCAACATCTTGAGAACGGCCCAAGGCGACGTTCTCGCGGAAACCACAATCGCAAGCGGCATGCCGAAACGGAGAATCGACGTAAGTCGAGTAGTTTCGGAGAGAATTGGACCGGTTTCGTCCACTCGGCGATCGACCTGACCGCTCGTCGATCAGGTCAAATCGGCGGAAAACGACGGTTACAGATCGCCCATCGCGTCCATTTGGCCCGGTTCGTTCCATTCGGCCCAGCGCACCCAGAATTCCGGCAACTGCTCGCCGTACTCCCCTTTCGCTAGATGGTAGATCTCTCCCATCGTCAGCTCTTCCATCGAATCGAGCGAACGCTCAACCCGCGCCGCGATTTCGGCGACCGCGTCATAGAGCGGCGTCCCTTTGGCGAACTTCAGGTCAAAGCGATCGTCGTTCGGCTGTTTTTCCCACATCGCTTCAATCCCTTGTGATTACGACTCGCGAGCGGCCAGTTCCGCTTTCTTCGAGACGATGACGTCCTGGATAATCGCTTCCAGATCATACTTCGGCTGATAGTCGATCGTCGAGCGGAGCTTGGTCAAGTCCGGCACGCGGCGGATCACATCTTCAAACGTGCTGCCGAACGCTTCTTCGTAGGCTTGGAACGAAGGAGACAAACTTGGATCGATCGCGCCGATCACCATCTGCGCCAGTTCCAGAATCGTCACCGGTCGATCGCTGCCGATGTTGAAGACCTGACCGGCGGCCGACGGCGTTTCGACCAATTGAATGACGGCGCTGACGACATCCTTTACATGCGCAAAGCAGCGGATCTGGCCGCCGTCGGAGTGAACCGTCGGCCCTTTGCCAGAGAGGGTCGCTTCGACGAATCGGGGCAACACCATTCCATAGGCGCCGGTTTGTCGCGGACCAACCACGTTGAAGAAGCGGCCGATTACGGTCGGCGTCTTCCGTTGTTGCCAATAGGCGAGCGCCAAAAACTCGTCGATCGCCTTCGAGGCGCCGTACGACCAACGGGGCCGGGTCGTCGAGCCGAAGACCAGGTCGTCTTCTTCGGTCCAGGTCGCTTTCGGGTTTTTGCCGTAGACTTCGCTGGTGCTGGCCAAAAACATCTTCAGGTCATGCCCCGAATCGCGCAGAGCGGCGATTTCGGCCAACAGCAGTTCGGTCGGGTAAATATTCCGTTCGATCGTCTGGATCGGCTCTTCCTGAATTAGGGCGACGCCGACCGCGGCGGCAAGGTGATAGACTTCATTGGCCTGAACCAATAAGCTTTTGACCAATTCGCGATCGGCGACCGTGCCGGAAACGAAGCGAAAATGCTCGTGATCGATCAGATGCGCCAGGTTTTGGCGACTGCCGGTCGATTCGTCATCGATGGCGGTCACGGTCCGCCCCCGCGCAAGCAGCGCTTCGCAAAGATGAGAACCGATAAACCCGGCCCCGCCGGTCACAAGCGCGTGCGTCATTTTCGAATCACCGAAGTATTGAGAGAGCGTAACCTTCCGCCCGAACGGTTCATACTAGATCGGCCGCTAGCGAGCCACAACCTAACCCAGTCGCCGCAGTCGGGTTGCCGCTGTTTTCTGCTGGCATAATCCGCACCTTCGGGAATAATGGTACGTAAATAGCCAATCGCCCCCTTCCGGCGGACAATTAAACCAACCAGCTTTCCACCCCCACCCGCGCCAGATAATGCCGATTCGCCATCTGACTCTGCCGCTCGCCGGTTCGCTCGTAATTGTGCTGATGTTCGCCTGCATCGTCTGGGGGCAAGTAACGCCCCCCGAAGCTGCGATCGTCTATTCGGACGCCGTCGCCTTTCAAAAAGCGGAAGAATACAAGCTCGCCTCCGAAGAGTGGAGCAAGTTCCTCACGCGCTATCCGAACGACGTGCTCGCCGAGAAGGCCCGCAACAACCTGGCGGTCTGTCAGCTGAAGCTCGAAAAGTACTCCGACGCGGCGAGCAACTTTTTCGCCATCCTGAAAAACAACCCGAAGACCGACCTCCGCGAAGACGCGCTGCTCAATCTCGGCTCGACCTACTACAGCTGGGCCAAGACGAGCGATCCGAAACAATTCGACAGCGCCGCCAAAACGTTCGAGCAGCTTTATAAAGAGTACCCCAAAGGCAAGAACGCCGATCAGGCCCTCTACTTCGCCGGCGAATCGTTCTACCTCAGCGGACAGAAAGAACGTTCGCTCGGTCCCTACAAAGCGCTGGTGGAACAGTTCACCCAAAGCCCCTATCGCGCCGATGGCGCCTACGCTTGGGGAGTGACGCTGGAAGAGCTGAACAAGCCGGGCGAAGCGGCTGACGTTTACGGCAAGTTCCTCGCCGCCTTTCCGCAGCATGACCTGGCGGCCGAAGTCCGCATGCGTCAGGCCGAAACGATGCTGACGCAGAACGACTTCGCCAAGGCCGAACAAACGCTGACCGCGGTGACCGCCGATCCAAAGTTCCCGCTGATCGACCACG
The DNA here is from genome assembly GCF_020966755.1 of Blastopirellula sediminis. Lineage (NCBI taxonomy): Bacteria > Pseudomonadati > Planctomycetota > Planctomycetia > Pirellulales > Pirellulaceae > Blastopirellula > Blastopirellula sediminis. The sequence continues at coordinate 2,478,709 of NZ_JAJKFT010000010.1, read as the reverse complement.
CCCTCTATCGCCTGGCCTTCGCGCGCTTGAAGCAAGACAAGGTCGCCGAAGCGGGCGCCGTCTACGCGAAACTGGCCAACGACTATCCGCAGTCGAAGTACCACGACGAATCGCTGATGCTCGCCGGACGTTGCTACTATCGCGCCGGCAATTGGAGCGAAGCGGCCAAGCTGCTGGGCGACGCGTCAAAACTGCCCGGCGACTCCGGCCTTGAAGCGGCCCATTGGCTCTGCCGCGTCTACCTGAAGAATGGGAAGCCGCAAGACGCCGAAAAGCTGGCCGCGTCGAAGATCGCCGCCGCCAAAGAGAGCCCGCAGTTGGTGCCGCTGCTGATCGACCAGGCCGACGCTCTCTACGATCAGCCGAACCGCCGCGGCGAATCGGTCAAGCTCTATCAGCAGATCGTCACGCAACACCCGAAAGATCCTCAAGCGCCCCAGGCTCTTTACAACGGGGCGTTCGCGGCCCTCGAAACGCAAGACTACGCCACCGCGTCTCGTCTGGCGAAAACGTTCGTCGACCAGTTTCCGAAGCATGACCTGCTGCTCGACGCCAAGTATGTCGCGGCCGAAGCGGCGCTGCAGGAAAAGAAGTACGCCGACGCTGACAAGATGTTCCGCGAGCTGATCGCCGCCGGCGACAAACGCCCTGAAAAGGGAAAGTGGCAGATGCGTCTGGCGCTGGCGCTGCTGCTGCAAGAAAAGCACAACGACATCATCGCGTTTCTCTCGCCGACCGCCGGCAAGCTGACCGATCCGGCCCTGAAAGCGGAAGCCTTCTTCTTGCTAGGTTCGAGCCAATTCGCGCTCGATCAGTTTCCGGCCGCGCAGCAAAGCCTGGCCGCTTCGCTCGCCGCGAAGGCCGACTGGCGCCAGGCGGACGAAACGTTGATCCTCCTTTCGCGCACGATGCACAAGCAAGGGGATAACGCCTCGGCGATCGCGACCGTGCAGAAGATGCAACAGCAGTTTCCCAGTTCATCGCTGGGAGACCATGCCGCCTACCGACTGGGCGAGTACTACTACGCCGCCGCCGATTACCCCAATGCGGCGAAGCAGTACAAGCTGGTCGCTGACAAGTTCGGCAGTTCGCCGCTGGCGCCGCACGCCTTGTACGGTCTTGGCTGGTCCCACATTCAGCAGCAACAAGGCAAAGAAGCGACCGACGCTTTCACGCAACTGCTGACCAAGCACGGCAATCATGAACTGGCCCCGCAGACGCTGCATGCCCGGGCGGTCTCGCGCCGCCTGGCCGGCGACTTCGCCGGAGCCGCCGGAGACGTCGACGCTTATCTGCAAAAGGCGCCGCAAGCGGCCGACAAAGCCGATGCGTTGTATTTGAAGGGACTCTGCCTGGTTGGCGCCAACGATCAGGCCGGCGCCGCCGCCCAGTTCGCCGCCCTCAAGAAAGAGTTCCCCAAGTACGAGAACGACGACAAGGTGCTGTATGAACTCGCCTGGTCGCTGAAGGCTTCCGGCAATGGGGCGAAAGGGACCGAGACGTTCGCCGAATTGGCGGCGACCCATCCGCAAAGCCCGTTGGCGGCCGAAGCGAACTACCACGTCGGCGAAGCGGCCTACGATCGCCAAGATTACGCCGCCGCAAACAAGGCCTACTCCGCAGCGCTGGCCGCCGCGAAAGCGGAAGATGTCGGCGAGAAGTCGGCCTACAAACTTGGCTGGTCCAACTATCAGTTGGGGGACTATGCCGCTGCGTCCGATGCGTTCGCCGTACAGACCAGCAAGTATGCCGGCGGTCCGCTCGCGGCTGACGCCAGCTTCATGCGAGGCGAATGCCTTTATAAACAGGACAAGTTCGCCGACGCACTGTCGGCCTACGGCCAGGTCCAAGCTGAGAAACTGTCGAGCAACGACATGCGCGACCTGTGGCGACTGCATGCCGGACAATCGGCCGCTCAGCTGAAAAAATGGGACGAGTCGATCCGCTGGATGAACGACCTGCTGGCCAAATCGCCTGATTCTCCGGTCGCCGCCGAGGCCGAATACGAAATCGGCTGGGCCAATTACAATCAGAAGAAGGTCGACGACGCGATCAAACGATTTACGACCGCAGCCGATCTCTCCCCGGGCCGAACCGGCGCTCGCGCTCGGTTCATGCTGGGAGAACTGTACTTCGAGAAGAAAGACTACGAAGCGGCCGAAGGACAATTCAAACGGGTCGTCCTCGGCTTCGGCGGCGCCAAATCGGTGGACGAAGTGAAGCCGTGGCAAGCCAAGGCGGCCTACGAACTGGGACGTTGCAACGAAGTTCGCATCCGCGACGCGGTCGGCGCCCCGCGAGTCCGCTACATCTCGGAAGCGAAGAAGTATTACGGCATGGTCGTTTCGGACTATCCACAAACGCCCGAAGCGAAACTGGCCGCCGGTCGACTGGACGCGATCAACAAACTGTAAACGCAGGTTCCCATGACACGATTTTCGTTAACTCAGCGATACGTCGCGCTCCTCCTCTTCACCTTCCTGCTCACCGCAGGCGTCGGCGTCGTCGCCGCTTGGGCGCAAGAGAATGACGCCGCCGCGACCGAGGAAGAGCCTGCGCCGACCGCGAACGAGTCGGGAGCTTTGCTCGAAGAAAAGCTGGGAGACGACAATCAGCTTCACCTGGTCGCGCTGATCCTGAAGGGCGGCCAAATGATGATCCCGATCGGCTTGATGTCGGTCTTGGTCGTCACCCTCGCCTTTGAACGCGCGATCGCGCTTCGCCGCGGACGGATCATTCCGCCCAATCTGGTCGAAGGCTTGGAAGAGCTGCAAGACTCGCCGCAAGGCTTTCAACCGAAAGAAGCGTATCGCTTGTGCAAGAAGTATCCGTCGGCGATGGCCAGCATCGTCGAGTCGATGCTCTCGCGCATTGGGCGTCCGCAAGCGGAAGTGGTCCACGCGGTGAACGAAGCGAGCGAACGGGAAGCGGACCGTCTATATGGTAACGTCCGCTGGCTGACGCTCGCCGCCGGCGTGACGCCGCTGATGGGTCTTCTGGGTACGGTCTGGGGGATCATCTGGGCGTTCTACAAGACGACGCAGCTCGACATCGGCGGCAACCGCGCCAATCAACTGGCCGAAGGAATTTACGTCGCGCTGGTCACCACGCTCGGCGGTCTGGTCGTCGCGATCCCGGCGGCGATCTTGGCCCAGTACTTCGAGAGCCGCATCATCAATCTCTTCCACCAGATCGACGAACGCCTCTTCAGCCTGCTGCCGGCGATCGAAGAGTTTGAAGGCAAGACCCGCATCCACCAGCACCATCTGGATGAAGAAGCGGAAGAATCGACGCCGGAACAGATCGCGTCGTAAGAGATGCGGACACCCCTGCCCTGGCTCCCAACTTTGTCTGTTGACAAAGCGCACGGAGTTGTGGTCGATTTCGTAAAGCCCTCGCGAGCTTATGCGCTCCCGATCTTGGCTCTGGGACGAGCCGTCTTGCGGCCAGGCTGACCTCTCGTTTTCGCTACGAGAATTTCGCGGCCCAGTTCCGCGCCGGACGATGCTGCGCGCTGCCGAATCACCGGCGCGATAGGGAACATGCGTCGGTGGAGAAAGCCCGGGCATAGAACGAAGATGAAATGGAACTTTCCAAAGTCAGGCGAAAAAAACGCGCTACGGTCCAGTCCACTCCCGACCGAAAAAAGCGCGCTGCGGTCCAGTCCAGTCCGGATCGGGAGACATGCTCATCCCGCGAAGACGCGGCAAGAGCATGGCACCAGGCACCAAGCACTACACGTCAATCTTGACGCAAACTACCCGTCTTCTCATTTCCTGGCCCCAAGAAAAAAATTTCGGATTCTCCCTGGGCGGTGACCAACCGTGTCTCAGGGCGCCCCGATACTTCTTTTTAGTCAGCGGCAAGTAAGTGTTGACATGTACACCATACAGGCGTACACTGTCCATCCGTTTAGTCGATGCGGACTAAGGATGCTTGCCAGCGGACAGGACATTTACCATAAAGGAGCCCGGAAAATGGTCACTGCAACTGCTTCCAAGAACGGACGAATGGCGAAAAAAGATACCAGCAAAACCAGCAAGAAAGCTGCTGCCGACAAGTCTCCCAAGGGAGAGCACAAAGACGTCGCCGCCATGCTGGCGAGTAACGCCGTTCTGAAAACGACGCTGCAACAAATCGAAAAGTCATTTGGCGAAGGGGCGATCATGCCCCTCGGCTCGAGCCACCAGGAGATCCAAGGGATCCCAACCGGTTCGCTGTCGCTCGACTTGGCGCTCGGCGGGAAGGGACTACCCCGCGGACGCATCATCGAGATCTTCGGCCCGGAATCGAGCGGTAAAACGACGATCGCCCTCCATGTGATCGCCCAAGCCCAAAAGGCGGGCGGCATCGCGGCCTTCGTCGACGCCGAACACGCGTTGGACCCGAGTTGGGCGAAAAAACTGGGCGTCGAGCTCGAAACGCTGCTGGTCAGCCAACCGTCGAGCGGTGAAGAAGGCCTGCAAATTACCGAAATGCTGGTCAAATCGAACGCGGTCGACGTGATCGTGGTCGACTCGGTCGCGGCCTTGGTTCCCCGTGCGGAACTGAACGGCGAAATCGGCGATTCCCACGTCGGTTTGCAGGCCCGCTTGATGAGCCAGTCGATGCGTAAGCTGACCGGCATCATCGCCAAGTCGAAGACGATCGTGATCTTCATCAACCAGATTCGCGAAAAAGTGGGGGTGATGTTCGGCAGCCCCGAAACGACCCCGGGCGGTCGCGCCTTGAAGTTCTACTGCTCGTGCCGCGTCGACGTCCGTCGCATCGGCCAGCTGAAGGATGGCGAAGACGTGGTCGGCCAACGCGTTCGCTGCAAGGTGGTGAAGAACAAAGTCGCGCCTCCGTTCCGCGTCGCTGAGTTCGACATGATGCACACCAACGGCATCAGCTACGAAGGGGACATCCTCGACCTCGCCCTGGAACAAAAAATCGTCGCTCGCAGCGGGGCCTGGTTCCGTTACGGCGACACGCAATTGGGCCAAGGAAAAGAAAAAGCCCGCACCTTTTTGCTCGAAAACCCCTCGATCACCGAGGAATTGAAGGCCAAGGTGCTGGCCGCGGCCGGACACGGCGGCGAAAAGCTGTTTGAAAAGGCTCCGGTCGAGAAGCCGGAAGCGGAAGACGAAGAAGAGTACCAAGAAGAGCTATAGGCCCCTCCTCCGCTGCGTGCGGCTGAATCTCCGCAGTCGACATGCAGGACCGGGAGTTTGTTTTGAGTTGAGCAACGAGACTTCCTCCGTTTGGACGTCGGCGGGCTCCATCCGACGTCCGTGACCAAAGAGGCTTCCGGTTCGCATCACCCGGAAGCCTCTTTTTTTTGCTAGCCGCAAACCTTTCCCGCCTAACCCGGTCCTACTCTATAGCGGGAAGTCGGCCTCCGCGCCGCCTAGCCGATTTGCCCTTCAGGGCTTATCATAACCCCTTTAAACAGCACTATTTGACTCTTACTGGCCCGGCCTGATTTCGCCATGAAGACCGACGAATTACGCGAAAAGTACCTCAGCTTCTTCGAAACCAAGGGGCATGCCCGCCGCGCGAGCGACGTGCTGGTGCCGACCTGGGATCCTTCGGTCCTCTTCACCCCGGCCGGGATGAACCAGTTTAAGGACCATTTTCTCGGCCGCGTGAAGCTCGACTTCACCCGCGCGACCACGTGCCAGAAGTGCTTGCGCACCGGCGACATCGACAACGTCGGTCGCACCGCGTATCACCACACCTTCTTCGAGATGCTGGGCAACTTCAGCTTCGGCGACTACTTCAAAGCGGAAGCGATCACGTGGGCGTGGGAATTTCTAACCGATAAGAAGTGGCTCGGTCTGCCGGCCGATCAACTTTCTGTCACCGTCTACAAAGACGACGACGAAGCGGCCGACTATTGGCACGAAAAGATCGGTCTGCCGACCGCCCGCATTCAACGTCTGGAAGAAGACGAAAACTTCTGGCCCGCCAGCGCGCCGAGCCAAGGTCCCGACGGCGTCTGCGGTCCGTGCAGCGAAATCTACTTTCACCCGAAAGGGAGCAAGCCGGTCGAGATCTGGAATCTCGTCTTCACGCAGTTCAACCGCGTCGGCGATCCGCCGAACAACCTGGAGCCGCTGCCGAGCAAGAACATCGATACCGGCATGGGTCTTGAACGTACCGCGGCGACCTTGCAAGGAGTGACGACCAACTACCACATCGACATCCTTCGTCCGATTGTCGAAGCGGCGGCCGAAATCTGCGGTGTGAAGTACGTGCCGGAAGAAGACAACGGTCGTCGACTCCGCCGCATCACCGATCACATTCGCGCCTGCACCTTCGCGATTCACGAGAACGTCTATCCCGGCGCCAACAAAGAGAAGTACGTCATCCGCCGGTTGCTCCGCCGCGCGGTTCTCGACGGTCACCAAATGGGTCTCCGCGAACCGTTCGCCTATCAGCTGGTCGACAAGATCGCCGAGATGATGAAGGTCCCCTACCCGGAACTGCAAGAGACGACGCAGCGCGTCGCGAACGTCATCAAGACGGAAGAGGCGAACTTCCTTGATCGTCTCGACGAAGGTCTCGCGCGTACCGAGAAGGTCTTCGCGACGATGCGCAAAGAGAACCTGACCGTCGTCAACGGCGTTGAAGCGGCGGAACTCTATCAAACCTATGGCTTCCCGCCGGAATTGTTTGAACAAGTCGCCGCGGAGAAAGGGCTGACCTTCGACTGGCCCGGCTACAAGGAAGAGATGGAGAAGTTCGGCGAAGCGACCGGACGCGATACCATCGAACTGTTCGGCTCCGGCCCGATCGAGTCGCTGAAGAACACGCTCCGCAAAACCGACTTCGTCGGCTACGACCAGAGCGATGCGGACGTCACCATCAAAGGGATCGTGGCGAACGACGAAGACGGTACGACCAAGCTGGTTGACGATTACGACCAACTCGGCGCCGAACACGAACTGATCGTCGTCACCGACTGCACGCCGTTCTACGGCGAATCAGGCGGTCAGGTCGGCGACACCGGCGAGATCGTGGGCGAAGACTTCCTCTTCATCGTCACCGACACGCAGAAAGATAGCGACCTGTTCCTGCATCGCGGTTATCTGGCCAACGGCAAGATCAGCAGCAACACCGACGCCAGAGCGGTCGTCAGCCAACGCCGGTGCGGCGTTCAGCGGGCTCACTCGGCGACCCACATTCTGCACTACGCGTTGCAGAAGCACCTTGGCGAACACGCGCAGCAGCAAGGCTCAAAGGTCGACGAAGATTGGCTGCGATTCGACTTCAGCAACATGAGCGCCGTCACGCCGGAACAACTCGCGGCGATCGAAGAAGACGTCAACGAACGGGTCGCTGCGGGAGAAACCGTCAAATGGGAAACGGTCCCGTTGGCGAAAGCTCGCGAACTGGGCGCGATGATGCTGTTCGGCGAAAAGTATCCCGACCCGGTGCGTCTCGTCTCGATGGGAACGTTCAGCCGCGAACTGTGCGGCGGCACTCACCTGACCAATACGTCGCAAGTCGGCATGTTTGAAGTGATCAGCGAAGAAGGCCCGTCGGCTGGCGTTCGCCGCATCGTCGCCCTGACCGGCGAACGAGCGAAGCAGTATCGTGAACAAGTCGAGTCGGCCCTCGGCGGAATCGCCAAGTCGCTCGGCGTTCACATGCTCGACGTTCCGGAAGCGATCAAGCAACTGCTGCAATACGTCCGCGATCTGAAGAAAGCGGCCGGCGGCAGCGGCAAAGCGCCGGAAGCGCTCGCTGCGATCAGCACCAACGCGAAAGCGGCGGCGCCTGACTACACGCAGCAAAAAGAGACGCTGAAAGAATCGGCCCGTATGGTCAACGTCGGCATGTTCGACGCCGAAGCCCGCGTCGCGGCGCTGCTGGCCGACGTCGAATCGCTGAAGAAAGATATCGCCGCTCGCGCCGAAATGGGCGTGCTGACCGCGGACGATTTGCTCGCCAAGGCCGAAACCGTCGGCTCGACGAAGCTGATCGTCGCCGAAGCTCCCGGAGCCGGTCCGAACGAAATGCGCGGGCTGATCGACCAGTTACGTAAGAAGGCGGCCCCATGTGCGGTCCTGCTGATTGCCGCCCAGGGTGAAGACAAGGTGATGATGGTCGCCGGTCTGAGCGAAGATGTCGTCAAGTCAGGCGGCAAAGCGGGCGAATGGGTCAAAGCGATCTCGACCATCGTCGGCGGTTCCGGCGGCGGTCGTCCTGATATGGCCCAAGCCGGCGGTAAAGAGCCCGGCAAAATCGCCGACGCATTGGTCGAAGCCATTGCGTTCGGGAAGAAGATGCTCGGCTAGTCGCACGCCGAAATCTTTTCCCAGCTTGAATCTGTCCGTCCAAGCGGCGCCATCGTTATGATCGGCGCCGCTTCGCTAATTTCAGCGATAGATTCCGGGTTCTGGGCTCAATTCGCTCCGCTAGCACTGTCGATAGCAATAACTGGACAGCCTCACCGCGACGTTCTCCCCCCCGCTTATCCCAGTTAGAGCAGATCCATGGACCAAGCTGAATATTCCGCCAATGTGGAGCGCGTACTCGCCAACAATCCCCACTTCGCCGGACGCTCGCTCCGCTTTGAACAGCAACAAGACCGCATCGTGTTGAAAGGAAGCGTCTCCTCCTTTTTCCACAAGCAAATGGCTCAAGAGGCCCTTCGTCAAGCTGGCGTCGATCAGATCGAGAACCAGCTCGAAGTGAAGTGGGCCTAACACCAAATCTCGCGATACCTACGATGAATTGCGACAGCCCGCGGTCTTCGGCCCGCGGGCTGTTGTATTTCTTGGCCAAGAAGATTCGTCGCCAAACAAGTGCGCCCCCTTTCTAGGTCGCCGACAGCGCGAGACAATGCGGACGTTATCTACCCCCTCGCACGCATACTCAGCTCAGGAGAACCTCCCATGTCGCGAAAAGGCGCCGTTACGTTCAAAGGCAACCCGATGACTTTGGCCGGTGAAGCGGTGGAAGTCGGCAAGCCGGCTCCCGAATTCACCCTGCACAGCTTTGGTCCGGAAGGTCTGAAGGCGATCACCTTGGCCGACGTCAAAGGCAAGCCGACCATTCTGAGCGTCGTCCCGTCGGTCGACACCGGCGTTTGCGCGACCCAGACGCGCAAGTTCAATGAAAAGCTCGGCAGCTACGGCGACAAGATCAACGCGCTGACGGTCAGCGTCGACCTGCCGTTCGCGATGAACCGCTTCTGCGGCGCCGAAGGGATCGAGAATATCCAGAAGGGTTCCGACTATCAGACCCGCAGCTTCGGCAACAACTGGGGCATGCTGATGGAAGAACTAATGCTGCTGGCTCGCGGCTCGTTCGTCCTCGATGCGGACGGCAACGTCGTTTACGCCGAAGTCGTTTCGGAAGTGACGCAGGAACCGAACTACGATGCGGCGATCGCGGCGCTCGACAAGTGCCTGGCGTAGTCGCCCAGCGAAACGCGCATAACGGAAAGAGCGATCCCCCGGGATCGCTCTTTTTTTTGCATTTGCCCCAATTTTGCCGACCGGAAGGTTTTCCCAAGCGTCCTCCGGCGTATTAAGATGAAACGCTGACGACTCCTTCCCCCTCGGACGTAGGTGATTCCGATGACGGACGAAACGCCCAAAAAGCGAAGCTGGTTCTGGTGGATCTTTTGCGCGTTCGGAGCGATTGTCCTCTTCGTCGCCGCGCTGCCGACGCTGGTCTCGTATCGACCGCTCACGCAAGGCGGTTTGAGCGCCGTCCTCGCCGCCTCGGAAGTCGAGGTGATGGTCGATCGCGTTTCGCTTGGTTGGCTGACGCCGACGCGGATCGAAGGGCTCAAGATTCACCAGCGGGAAGACAAGTTTGAAGTCTCCGTGCCGAAGATGAGGAATGACGTTTACTTCTGGCAATTGATCGTCAATCCGCGGCAGTTGGGCAACCTCGAAATCATCAAGCCTAACCTCCACTTCATCATTCAGAAGAAAGAGGACAGCCTGATCGATTCGGTCGCCAGCGAACCGGCGCCGATCGACCAAAAGAACCTGAGCGAGGCGCTCAATCGGCAGGTCTCGGTCGAAATCCAAGACGCAACCCTCTCGGCCAATCGTCCCGGCGGCGCCGAGTGGAAGATCGAACACTTCGATCTCTCCGGTCACTTGACTCCCTCCACGGACGATCATGGACCGCTGTTGAAGTTCGATCACATCCAAGCGATGCATCACTTCAAGCTGACCGAAGAGATGTGCGACGACCTGCTGAAGTACGCCGTGCCGATCATGCACGGCGTGACCAACGTCAATGGCGAAGCGTCGCTCCGCTTTGAAGAGTGGGAGTTCCCGCTCGACAATCCGAAAGCGGGTAGCGGGCACGGTACGCTGGAAATCCATCATGCGTCGCTCATCGCCGGGCCGGTCGTTCGCTCCGTGACCGATGCGCTGCAAATGGCGCCGACGGTCCAAATCGCCGACAACTGCCAGGTCGACTTCAAGCTAGAAAATGGTCGCATCTATCATGACGGTCTGGAGATCGGATTGCCCAACTGTCGCGTGAAGACGAGCGGTTCGGTTGGACTCGATGATACGCTCGACATCCTCTGCGTGATCCCCGTTCCGCTCGACAAAACCATCAACGAAGAGACCCCGATTCTCAACATGCTGCGTGGCAAGACCCTGCGGCTGAAGATTACCGGGACGTTGCAACAGCCGATCGTCGGCCTTGCCGATTCGCCGGAGAATATGACCGAGACGCTCCTGGGCAACATCCAGGACGGAGACATTCCGGTCGAAGAGGTGTTGGGCGCAGCGACTGGGATGCTGCGACGGATGCGTGAGGAGATGCCGAACAATCCGCTCCAGCGTCTGCGCACCAATCCTGATCCGCAAGCCGATGTGCCAGAGACTCCTCCCATTCCGCGACCACTGGGAGGCTTGTTCGATCGACTGCGGCAAGGGATTAGCGGCGCGATCGAAAATGGTCCGCCGTTGGAAGAAGAGCCTCCCCCACCGCCGCCGGAACCAGAGAAAAAACCATCCTCCGGAGCGCCACCGCCACCCCGCCCGGAGTCTCCCAGCAGCGGAATCGATCTCTAACAATAGAGAATCGATTCACCGGGAATTGGACGAGATTGCGATGGATGCGAAAGACGAGTCCCCTTCCTACGCCGTATCAACGCAGATCGTAGCGTTGATCTTGGCAGTCGGCTTCTGCGTTGCGGTCGGCGTCGTCGGCGCGGTCTTCACCACTCCTAAGATTCCAACGTGGTACGCGGGCCTGGAAAAACCAAGTTGGACGCCGCCGAATTACCTCTTCGGCCCGGTCTGGACGACGCTCTACATCTTGATGGGGATCGCCGCCTGGTTGGTATGGCGCGGCGGAAGTTGGACCGCCACGCGTGCAGCACTCACAGCGTTTGCGGTTCAGTTAACGCTGAACGCAATCTGGTCGCCCCTTTTCTTCGGCCTCGAAAGCCCGCTCGTCGGGCTGATCGTGATCGTTCTCCTCTGGCTGATGATTGGGGTGACGATCTACGGATTCGCACGTCGAGCGACGCTGGCCGCACTGCTGCTCGTCCCCTATTTTCTGTGGGTCAGCTACGCGAGCTGTCTGAACTTCGCGATTTGGCGATTAAACGGGTAAGTCCACGGCGCCAAACGTCACAATCGGCGCATTTCGCCTATCCCGTGACGTAAGGCGGGCGAACCTCGCCGATTTGTCGGGTTTTCCGCAGACAAATCGCGGGAGCGTTACGAAAATGAAGGGACTAGTCACCCCCTCTTCCTTACTCGCCCCCTGATGTGGAGTCCAGCGTTCTGATGACGGCTGAAACTATGCAGATGAACGAAAGCCTCGAAGCGGCGCACAACAGCTACGATATCGTTCCCTATCCGAGCCATCCCTTCCGCCAAACGCACCCGGAACGCCTGCACGCCTTGGGTCGCTTGTTCGGAATGACCCCGGCCGACATTCGCCATTGCCGCGTGTTGGAAATTGGCTGTGCCGGCGGCGGCAATATCATTCCGATGGCCGAACTGCTGCCGGAAAGCCAGTTCATCGGCATCGACTTGTCGCAGCGCCAGATTGAATCTGCCAAGGCGAGCATCGAGAAGATTGGGCTGACCAATATCGAAGCGAAACATCTCGACATCATGGATGTCGATGAGTCGCTCGGAAAATTCGACTACATCATTTGCCACGGCGTTTACTCGTGGGTTCCGCCGGAAGTTCGCGACAAGATTCTCGAGATCTGCCGCTCGCACTTGAACCCGCAGGGGATTGCGTTCGTCAGCTACAACACGCTTCCCGGCTGGCATCTCCGCGGCGCCATTCGCAACATGATGAACTACCACACCCGCGCGCTGACCGATCCGAAGAAGAAGGTGCAGCAGGCGCGGGCTCTACTGGAGTTTCTCGCCAGCAGCGTCGGCGCCGAAAACGGCGCCTACGGCAGCATGATTCACTCCGAATTGAACATGCTCAAGAAGCAGTCCGACAACTACCTCTACCACGACCACTTGGAAGCGAACAACTACCAGTTCTACTTCCATGAGTTCATTGAAGAGGCGAACAAGCACGACCTGCAATACCTGGCCGAAGCGCATCTGGCCACCATGTGGACCGGCAACTTCCCGAAGGAAGTGGCGCAAACGCTCGAACGGGTCGCCCCCGATATCATTCAGCGCGAGCAATACGCCGACTTCGTCCGCAATCGCATGTTCCGCCAGACGCTGCTTTGTGCGAAAGGAACCAAGGTCGACCGGGCGCTCAATGAAAATGCGATGAACGGAGCCTGGCTCAGCTCGCCGATGCGACGGGTCGAGAATCCGCCGGAAAAGCAGTTGCCGGAAAACACCATTTCGTTCCGCAACATGCAAACCAACCAAGGTCTGAACACGACTGATCCATTGATGGCCGCGGCGATCGACTTCATCGGGGCGAACTTCCCCATGGCCGTTTCGTTTGACGACCTGGTCGCTCATATCGAAGCGAAAGCGAGCGAAATGGGAACTGCCGATCCGGTCGCAATTCGACGCGGCATGGCGAACAACATGGTCCACATGATGGTCGGCGGTCTGATTGACGTCTCTTACACTCCCAGTCTCTGCACCAGAGAGGTTTCCGTTAAACCGAAGATCTCCGGCGTTACGCGTCTGCAAGCGTTGAGCACCGATCGCCTCACCAACGCGCGGCACGAGACGATCAAGCTGGACGACTTGACGCGACATATCGCAGGCCTGATGGACGGCGAAAAGACGCATTTCGAGATTCGCAACGGTCTCAAGGAGATGCTGCGAAACGGGACGCTGACGATGCGTAAAGATGGCGAACCGTTGCCAGCCCCCGAAGGCGAAGTGTTGGAGCAAATCGCCGCCGAAGCGGTGGCGAAAGCGCTCGATCGCCTGCGGCAGGCGGCCATGTTAATTGGCTAGCCGTCCTGCCGGTCAAAGAAAAACAGTGCTGGGGCGTTATTGCCCCAGCACGTAAGCGAACATGAGCGGCGCGACGATCGACGCGTCGGAGTTGATCATGAACTTGTCGGTGTGGACGTCCAACTTGTTCCACGTGATCTTTTCGTTCGGCACGGCGCCGCTGTAGGAACCGAACGACGTCGTCGAGTCCGAAATCTGGCAGAAGTAGCTCCAGTAGCTGACGTCCAGTTCCAGATCTTGGATGATGAGCGGTACGGCGCAGATGGCGAAGTCGCCGGCGATGCCGCCGCCGATCTGATAGAAGCCGATCGGGTGATCTTTCTGGTACTTCAGGTACCACTCGACCAACTCTTGCATCTGAGCGGTCCCCGGCTTTAGCACGTTGTGCGATTTGACGGTGCCGTCAATCACGCGGGCGGCGAAGATGTTACCCATCGTCGAGTCTTCGTAGCCTGGCACGTAAACCGGAATCTTGGCGTCGAACGCCGCTTTCAGCCACGAGTCTTCGACCGGAACCTGGTAGTACGGCTCCAGCGCGTTGGCTTCGAAAAGCATCCGGAAGTAATCGACCGGCGAATGCTGCTCTCCCTTTTCGCCCGCTTCGACCCAGCGTTCGGTCAACAGGCGTTCCAAGTGGCGGACGACCGTTTCCGGAATGCAGGTGTCAGTAACGCGATTGAATCCTTCGTCGCGCAGGTCCCGTTCCGCTTCCGGCGACAGGTCGCGGTAGTTGGTGGCCAGCTTGTATTCGTTGTGCGCCACCAAATTGAAGACGTCTTCTTCCAGATTAGCGGCGGTGCAGCTGATCGCGTGGACCTTCCCCTGGCGGATCATCTCGGCAAGCGAAACGCCCAGTTCGGCGGTGCTCATTGCCCCAGCCAAGGTAACCATCATCTTGCCGCCGTTTTCGACGAAAGATTTGTAGGACTTCGCCGCATCGAGCATTTCTCGAGCATTAAAATGGCGGTAATGGCGTTCCATGAACTGCGTAATCGACATCGCGCACAAGCCTCAGTGGGAAGATTGCCGAAAGGTACTTTGGGAAAGCTCGACAGTATATCACCGCTTGGCCCCCCAGACGAGAACGGGTAGCTGCGGGAAATAAGTCCAAACTGTCCATACCGCATTCGACCTGCTAGGCTAAATGTTCGCCGATTCGGTTCGCCCCGAAACATCGGGGCATACTGATAAAACCGGACGCCGACCGAGTCGACGCACAAGACTTCGGTTAGTCGCATGTAAGAATTACGTAGTAAGCCGACACCCGCATTTTGTCGGCCCTAATCGATGCGCCTTTTCGACGACTGTCCTATCCTTTGCGTTGAAAGCTTGTTTCTTGCGTAGGGGCAACGCACATGAAGCTTACGACGAAGTTCTATTCGTTACTAATCATTTTGGTGGTTAGTATGTTGCTGCTCGGCTACCTCGCAAGCCGACAGGCGTCGGACGTTCTCCGCAACGTCATCGTCAGCCGTTCGGCCGGCCAGGCGCAGTCGGTGATCGACGAGATCGATCGCATGGTGCACGCGAAAACGGCCCAATGGAGGGCCTATTCCGAATCGCCCCAGATCCGTCAGGCCCTGATCGAGTCTAACGCCGAGTTCGCCGAGCTTAGCGACATCCAAGGCACGATCGACGAGCGCGATCGACAATGGCGAGCCCATGATCCGGAAAGCGAAATACTGTCGAGCGAAATCGACGCGTCGCCGCTGTCGAAAGAACTCGCTCGCCAAGTCGCGTTGCTCAATGACGAATATGGCGCCGCCGAATATGGCGAAGTTTTTCTTACCAACCGCTATGGCGCCAACGTCGCCGAAACGAACCGCACTTCCGACTATCGCCAAGACGATGAAGTGTGGTGGAAGGCGGCGGCGAAGGAAGCGGTCTACGTCGACAACGTCGCGTACGACGAAAGCGCCGGCGAGTATGCGATCAGCCTTTGCCTGCGCGTCGATGACGCCAACGGCGATTTCCTGGGCGTGCTGAAAACCGTCGTCTCGCTGAATGAAATCATCGACGTGATCGATCAACGCGCCTCGCAAGATTCCGTGCTAAACGTTGCTCTGATCGACTCCAATCAGAAGTACATCTACCACTCCGCCGAAAGCACCCGCACGCCGCTCGACCAAACCTCGCCGCTGGAAGGCTTGGAATTCACCGCGTACGGGCCGACGCAGCGAATCTATGAACATGCCGATCCGACCGGCAAACGCATTCTGTCCGTCGTCGCCGAGAGCCGAGGTTCGGGAAAATTCGCCGGGCTTGGCTGGCAAACGATCATCGATCAGTCGGAAAGCACCCTGATGGCGCCGCTGACCCGATTGCGGTGGAACATCTTCGCGATCGCGATGCTGCTGGCGACCGCCGTTCTGGCGATCAGCTGGGTCGTCGGCAATCGTTTGCGGACGCGCATCTCGCGTTTGTCGCATGCCGCGAAGCGAATTGGGGACGGGGAGTTCGGTTTGCAGGTTGATGACGAATACCATGACGAGCTGAACTCCGTCATCCGTCAGTTCAACGCAATGTCCTGGAAGATCGTCCATGCGCATGACGAGCTGCTCGCCGCACAGCATCGCGCCGAAGCGGCCAACGAGGCGAAGAGCCGCTTCCTGGCGACGATGAGTCACGAGCTGCGCACCCCAATGACCGCGATTCTCGGCTTTACCGAAAATCTGATGGAGTCGCCTGACTACGGTTCCGGGGAGGAACGCAACGAAACGCTTAGCACGATTCTTCGCAACGGCGAACACTTGCTGGGGCTGATCGACGACGTCCTGGACCTCTCGAAGATCGAAGCGGGGCGAACCGAAATTCACACGGAACTCTGCTCGCCCGGTCGGATCGCCAACGAAGTGGCGAGCATCCTGAAAAAACGGGCTGCGTCGCGGCGACTTTCGCTCGCGGTCCGCTGCAAGACCCCGATCCCAGCCGAAATCGAAACCGACGCCCTGCGGTTGCGTCAGATCTTGATCAACCTGGTCGGCAACGCACTGAAATTCACCGAGAAAGGGGGAGTCACCCTCGAACTCTCGTCGACCTTCGGCGACGTCGGGCGGCGGATGTTGCGGTTCCGCGTGACCGATACAGGGCCCGGCATCCCAAGCGAAAAGCTGGAGTCGATCTTCGAACCGTTCGTGCAAGCTGACGATACGGTTTCTCGGTCCTACGGCGGCGCCGGTTTGGGACTCCCGATCAGTCGCCGTCTCGCCGAGTTGATGGGAGGTACGCTGATCGTCGAAAGCGCCATGGGGAAAGGCTCCTCCTTCACCCTCTCGGTCCCCGTCGGCGACATCGAAGGAATCCCCTTCGTCGAATCGATCGACGAGTGCATGACGAGCATGACGAAACCGTCGCATGAATTTCCAACGCATCTCGACGCCAACGTGCTGCTCGTCGAAGACAGTCGCGACGCGCAGCTGCTGATCCGCACCATCCTGGAACGAGCCGGCGCAAAGATTACGCTCGCCACCAACGGCGCCGAAGCGTTAGAAAAGATGGAGCACGCCGACCAAACCTCGCAGCAATTCGATCTGATCCTGATGGACATGCAGATGCCGATCATGGACGGATATACGGCGACCGAGAAGCTGCGAAAACAAGGCTACAAGTTGCCGATCATCGCGCTGACCGCTCAGGCGATGGAAGAAGATCGACAACGCTGCATCGACGTCGGCTGCTCCGACTATTCGTCGAAGCCGATCCACCGCAAGACGCTCTTGAAGAAGATCCACATGGCGCTACGCAGCCATCAGGCAGATCAGGAGAGCGCCGTTGCGACGTCGACTAACGGCAGCACGCAGTCAGGGCGTTTTACGGGCCCCTCCTCCGACTCAGACGCCGACGCCGCCGCCGATAGCGTTAGACCGATTCGGCCTCGATGATGTCGTCATCGTCGGACGGGGGTGCGATTCTGCTCTGTTGAGGACGAGCCGCCAGGCGGCGGGGACTCCTGCAACCCAGGCACTCGCCGTACTCGGCGGCGTTGTTATTGCCGCAGCGACCGCAGATCCAGGGTTCGATCAACGCGCGAATCTGTTCGCGGGGGATGTCGAGAATCTCGGTGCTGTACTGACCGCCGCACGAATAACATTTGACGTACTCGCCGACCGTGTTCATCGGAAACAGCGGAATGAAATAGAGGGTGAAATATCGCTGGACGCGCTGATGGCCGTATTCGGTGTCGCGGCGACAAGTGGGACAGAAGAAATCGCCGGACGCGCAAGTCGATTCACGGCCGGTAGATCCCCAAATGATCATGGGACGGTTCCTGTCGAGGGAGAGGAGAAAAAGCTTCTGTGTTCTAATCGCTGCAAACTGGCGAAGCAAACAGTTTTCGCGAGAAAACCGTCCGTCCAGCGAGCGGAACGAAGCCGACAGGCTACCCGTTCGATTCCGACGATTCGTCCCCCGCAGCTTCTTTCTCGGGAAGCTGACGCATATTCAGCTTTAGCAAGCGGGCGAATTTCTTGCGCTGATGCTCACCCATTCTCCCTAAGACGTCGATGAGAAACTCGAGCGTCTCGACGATATACTCCCCTTTGTTCAACATCACGCACTCGGCGCGACCTGCCATCGCCGCATCGGTGACGTCGCCGCGCGTCGGAACTCCGCTTTTGGCGAAACTATCGAGCACTTCGGTCGCCCAGATCACCGGCACGTGAGCCGCTTCGCAAATCCAGAGTATCTCTTCCTGGACTTCGCTCATGCGCCGGAAGCCAAGTTCGGCTCCCATGTCTCCCCGCGCTACCATCACCCCGACCGGCGAGCGCTGCATCGCGGTGAGGAGCAACATCGGAAGATTCCGAAACGCGTCTTGCGTTTCGATCTTGAGGACGACTCCCAGACGCTGCGACTCAAGCTGGTCGAGACGATCAAGCAATCGCTGAACGTCCACGGGATTGCGAACGAAGCTGAAGCCGACGGCGTCGGCATGTTGAACGATGAACTCCAAGTCGCGGTGATCTTTCTCGGTCAGCGAATTGAGACAAGTTGCATCGGTATCGGGAAAGTTCAACCCCTTCCCGCTCCGAATCTTGACCGCCCCCTTCCGAGCACGCGTTATCTCCAGCGTGACCTCTTGGTCGGTTCGCGACCGCACGATCGCCTCCATGTCGCCATCGTCGTACAGGACTCGCTGCCCGACCTGAACGAACGGCAGAATGACCGGAAGCGTGCAGCCGACAACGGCCGGCTGCACAATCTCGCCCGCTTCATTTCGAATGGCGTCGCGTCCCAACTCGTCAGACGCCGTCAGCACCAGGGTTTCGCCGGGGTGAAGCCGGAAACTCGCTTCGCCTGGCGAAGTCGGAATGGGGCGCAACCGGGTCTTGGCGACCCTTTCGTCCTGCCGATAAAGCTCAATTCTCGTTTTGACGGCGAAGCGTCCCGACTGCTCCGCCACTCCCCACGCGCCTGACGCGTCGCAATGGCGCACCTCCACGACGAGTTGCTCCTCATCGGATCGAACGAGGATACGATCCCCGACTTCAATCTTGCGAACAAACTTCTCTTTGAGCGTTAGAACGGAGTCTCCATCCCGTAGCGGAAATCCGGATGGTGAAATCGAAACGCCTCCGGCACGAACAACGATCTCCTGATTATCAGGAGCCCCAGTTTTCTCGATCTTCCTGTCTTGCGCGGTGAGCGGCCCCGTTCTTGGATTGGGACCAGCCAGATCCATGAACACTTTGCACGATAAGCCAAGTTCCTTTTCCGCGGCACGGAGATGATCGATCATCTGTCGCCACTGCTCAGCGGAGTCTTGCGAGCAATTGATCCGCATGACGTTCATGCCTGCAGCCAAGAGATCATGAATCAACTGCGGCCGCTGAGCCGCTTCGCTCGGCATGGTCGTCATCACGCTCACCTGACGCGGCGGCGGCAAATGCCCAAACAGGTCGGCGGCATGTTTTACCAACAGGGCCCTTCCCTGGCGAAAGCTCAACGCGGTATCGCCTTCCTCCTCCATAGGCGTTTGCTGGGCGACGGCTTGCAGCACCCGCAACACGGCGATGAGCGACGCTTCAACGTACGCTTCCATCCGACCTAAAGAACTTACGCCGAGTTCGTGCAATCGCAACTGCAGCGGCCGCAAGTCAAATTGGCGTGCGGCGACGTAGCGAACCAGGTTCTCACCACTTTCGCGCATATCGGCCGCCAGCCGATCCAATTGCAGTTGATGACGATCGACCATCTGCTGCGTCGCCGTTCGCAAAGTATCGACTTCGGCGATGAGCACTCGCGCTTCGTCTCGAAAATGACGCTGGCTATCGCTACCAGTGATCTCCGCCATCGCGGCTCTCCTTCAGCGTGCGGCGTACGTAAGAAACCTGATCTCGCCGATTCAATTCATCTTCGCCTATTGGGAGCCGCAGGTTCAGATACCGACGGACAATCTTAACATTCCACGTTCTCGCCACGAGCCTGCCGACGGACTGCGTGAGATTCGTAAGATCCGCTTGTACAAGAGTTTGTGAAACGTGGGCAATCGCGGCTTGTTTCGGCTATTCGCAAAAAAAAAGGCGCCTTGCCGAAACCGGCAAGGCGCCTTGGATAGTTACGTCCAACGTTAGAACTGGTTCATATCGCAGCTCAAGCCGCCGGCGGCCGGGACATACGCGTGGCGCGTGTAGTCCATCACCATGCGGTGAGCGCTGAATCGCCAGGCCAGCGTGCTGATCGAGTTCATCATGCGTTTGATCCATTCGCGCGGCAGTCCATCGACGTCGCGGTCATAGAAGAGAGGCACGACTTCGTCTTCCAGCACGCGGTACAGTTCGCTGCCGTCTCGAGCGTCCTGATGTTCGACCGAGCTGTGCGTTCGTCCATTGCCGATCGCAAAACCGTTGGCGCCGTCGTGAGCTTCCGCCCACCAGCCGTCGAGAATCGAGCAGTTCAGACCGCCGTTGAGGACGACCTTCTGACCGCTGGTTCCAGAGGCTTCCAACGGACGACGCGGGTTGTTCAACCAGACGTCGACCCCTTGGATCAAGTGGCGAGCGACGTTGATGTCATAATCTTCGACGAAGACGATCCGGTGACGGAAACGTTCATCGTTGCGAAGATTGAAGATGTCGCGAATCTTCGCCTTGCCCGGCTCATCCTTTGGATGGGCCTTGCCGGAGAAGATGAACTGCACCGGACGGGTCGTCGAGTTGACGATTTCGTCCAAGCGATCCATATCGTCCAGCAGCAAGTCGGCTCGTTTGTAAGTTGCGAAACGCCGCGCGAATCCGATCGTCAGGATGTTCGGATCGAGCAGCGTGCGAGCTCGTTCGACGGCGTCATCACTTTCGCCACGACGGCGACATTGGCGCGAAACGCGGCGACGGACGAACTGCAAAAGCAGGTTCTTCAGCGTCGCGTGGGTTTCCCATAGTTCGCCCGGATCGACGTTGTGGATGAACTGCCAAGCGTCCGCTTCGCCCATCCGGCCATACCAACCGCTGGGGAAGTGGCGATCGTACAACTGCAACATCTGCCACGCGACCCAGCTCGGGACGTGAACGCCGTTGGTGATGTGCCCGATCGGAATCTCTTCTTCCACGCGCCACGGCCAGAGATGAGCCCACATGCGTCGCGAGACGTGACCATGCAGCTGGCTCACCGCGTTGGCGCGGCGGGAAAGCTTCAACCCCAAGACGGTCATGCAGAAGGTTTCGTTCGGGTTCTGCGGTTCGACCCGTCCCAGACCCATCAATTGATCGTGTGAGATCCCCATGGCGTCGCGGAGCGGGCCAAGGTGCTCTTCAATCAACCCTGCGTCAAACCGGTCGTGACCGGCCGGAACCGGCGTGTGGGTCGTAAAGATGGTCTGACGCGCGACGTCGCGGAGGGCGTCGTCGTACGACAGTCCGTCTTCCACGATCCGTTCCCGCATCCCTTCCAGCGGAGCGAAGGCGCTGTGCCCTTCGTTCAGGTGGTAAACGCCGGGGGTGATTCCGAGCGCTTTCAGCGCTCGCATACCGCCGACGCCGAGCACCAGTTCCTGGCGAATACGGGTCCGCTCGTCGCCGCCGTACAAACGGCTGGTCAACTCGCGATCTTCCGGCTTGTTGCCGTCGACGTCGCAGTCGAGCAAAAAGAGCTTCACGCGACCGACGTTCATCTTCCAGACTTTGGCCTTCAACGTACCGCTGCGGGTTTCGAGCGTTACGGTGATCGGCGTTCCGTCGGGCGAGATCGCCGGCTTCATCGGCAGATTCTCGACCTTCGTGTCCATATATTCTTCATGCTGGTAGCCGTCGACGTCCAAGTGCTGCTTGAAGTAGCCCTGGTCGTAAAACAGCCCGATCGCGATCAGCGGAACGCCTAATCCGCTAGCACTTTTGACGTGGTCGCCGGAAAGAACCCCCAGACCGCCCGAATAGATCGGTAGCGATTCATGGATGCCGAATTCGGCGGAGAAGTAAGCGACAGGACGAGAACCAAGCACGCCGGCGTGAGTGGCCGACCAAGTATCCTTCGTCGTCAAATATTCTTTCAGCCGGCGGTAAGCGTGGTTAATGCGGCTGTAGAGGACCATTTCTGCGGCACGAAGCTCAAGTCGCTCCGGCGTAAACTCTTTCAGCAATGCGATCGGGTTATGATCGAGCTGGCGCCAACGAATTGGATCGAGGTCGCGGAAGAGGTTGAATACATCAGGTTGCCAAGTCCACCATAGATTGTTGGCCAACTCGATGCACTTGTCATAGAGTTTTTCGGCCGACAATTCAGCGACGACGCCAGTCACGGCGTCTGACTCGGTCTGCGTCAATTCTGCTTGACTCATAATCCATCCTTCGGCAGGCAATGCCTGAAACGCTTTGGAACTGGAGACTTAAGGCAAATGTACCTGTTCGCTATTGGGGATGCGACCCCAATCACTCCTACGAATCGGAAGCTGAAACCGAATGCTTGAAGCTATCTTCTTGCAGTCGCTGTCTCCTTTAGACATATCGCAGTAAGTTGGCGATAGCAACTAACTAATTTGGATTTGCTATCGCCGGCAACAGGTGGTTCGCCTTCCCCTGCGAAACGAGCGAACGCTCTTCGCTAGCGACGACGCACCGAAATGCGTACGATGACAGCTGATAGCAAATCGAATGCCTATCTTCGCCAAGTTTTATTTTCTTCTTGAAAATCGTCCGAAAGAATTGTCGTGATCCAACATCCAAGTGATCCCGAACTCGATCTCCTTTGCGAGCAACTTCATCAACTCGCATCCGAAGAGACGTGGCCCGCAACTTCTTTGCAGGCCTGCGGCGACGCCGGCGTCTATCGTTGGTTTCTCTCCGAAGAAGATGGGGGACTGGGATGGAGCGACGCCGATGTGGTGCGCGGCTATTTAAAGCTGAGCGCTGCCTGTCTGACGACCACGTTTATCATTACGCAGCGAACGGGCGCCTGCCGACGAATCGCCGGATCCTCCAATGAAGTCGCCCGTGAGCGGCTGCTTCCCGGTCTCGCCAGCGGGGCGACCTTCGCGACGGTCGGAATCTCTCACCTGACGACGAGCCGACGCCACTTAAGCAAGCCGGTACTCGGCGCAAAGGTTGACGGGGACAGCTTTTTGCTCGATGGTTACAGTCCCTGGGTCACCGGCGGCGTTTACGCCGACACGCTGGTCGTCGGCGCGACGCTGGAAGATGGCCGCGAACTTTTGGCTGCCGTTCCCGGCAACGCACCCGGCGTCACTGCCGAAAAGCCAGCCGATCTCGTTGGCTTGAGCGGCAGCGCGACCGGAATGGTGAAATTCTCGCAGGTTCGGATCGGCCCTGACGATTTGCTCGCTGGGCCGATGGAGAATGTCATGAAAGCCGGCGTCGGCGCCAAGACAGGGGGCTTAGAAACGTCAACGCTTGCGATCGGCTTGGCCAACGCCGCCGCTGCGTATATCCGCGAGGAAGCGGTGAAGCGGACAGAGCTCTCTGCCCCTGCAGAGTCATTTGCTCAGGAATTGAGCGACCTTGAGGCTGATCTGCTCTCGGCGGCAGCAGGCCAGCCCCTCTGCAGCACCGAGCAACTTCGGAGCCGCGCCAACAGCATTGCACTCCGCAGTACGCAAGCCGCCTTGTCGGCCGCTAAGGGAGCAGGCTACGTTACAGGCCATCCCGTCGGCCGCTGGTGCCGCGAAGCGTTGTTCTTTTTGGTTTGGAGTTGCCCCCAACCCGTACAACAAGCCAACTTGTGCGAATTGGCCGGCATCGTCGATTAAGCGAAGCGGAAGAAGTCATAGCGATGGAAAAAGTCGAAGTCACCTGGCACGACCATGCGGTCAGCCGTGCCGATCGGGAACGTTTGAATGGCCATCGTGGATGCGTCATTTGGTTCACGGGGCTCAGCGGTTGCGGCAAAAGCACAATCGCCAATCTCGTCGACCGTCAACTGCATGAGCGCGGCGTCCATACGTTTCTCCTCGACGGCGACAACGTGCGACACGGGCTCAATCCGTCGACGGCGATGTTGGCCGAGTCGCACGACGCCGACTTCGCAAAACGTTTCGGCTTGGGCTTTGGCGCCGCCGATCGTGAAGAAAACATCCGCCGGATCGGAGCGGTAACCGAGCTCTTCTGCCAAGCGGGATTGATCACTCTCGCCGCATTCGTCAGTCCCTATCGCAAAGATCGCGATCTCGTTCGCAAACGCTTGGAGGCGAGCGGTTCGCCGGGGGACTTTATCGAGGTCTTCGTCGACACGCCGTTGGAAGTTTGCGAAAGCCGTGACCCCAAGGGACTCTACAAGAAGGCCCGCGCAGGAGAGCTAAAAGGCATGACAGGGATTGATGATCCCTACGAAGCGCCGCTCCAACCAGAGATTACCTTGGCGGGCGGTTCAGCGCCGCCGGATCAACTTGCGGCAACCGTCATTGCACAGTTGATAGAACGAGGAATCGTCAGCTAATGTGACGCTAGCGAGAAGAGTTCGCGATAGGGCTAACATTTATAAAAAAATGGTTGACTCCGTCACCGGCAAAATCATACAACAACATATCCGGCGTAAAGCACCATGGAAGAAATCGCAATTGACGCTCGCTACGAATGAGTTCGCCGGAAACTCCCGCCAGTCAGGCAGCTCCCCCTGCAACGACTTGTCGCCAAGGAAGATCCACGGATGATTAGCTCGAACGTAAAAGATGTTCGCTCCCGCATTCGGACCGCTCTCAGCGCTAGTCCACTCTTTCCCCTCCGCCAACTTCAGGTCGAATATCACGACAACCGAATCGTGTTAGCCGGTCGAGTCGACAACTTCTATCAAAAGCAGATGGCGCAGGAGCTCGCTCGATCGATCTCGGCGGACATCGAGCTGATTAATACCGTCGAAGTCAGCCGCGGCTAAGCCGCATCTTTCGATTGGCGCCGTGAAAAAACGGAGCGCCGATCGATCGACCGACGCTCCGCCCCATCCTCGCCACGCGGGCGTTGCCTCCCTTTAGAAGCTCTCTTTTTCGCTTGTCTCCTGTTTCGCAGCGCCAGATCCATCGAGACTTCCCGCTCCCGATCCGTTGGCGATGATGAAGACCATTGCGCCCGCCATCGACAGGTTCTTCATGAACTGAATCGTCTGCATCTGCGCCTCCTGACCTTCCAGGTTCCAGAAGTCATGGAAGTAGTAAGTCGCCAGCGCCAGAAAGACTAGCAGCAAACTTGCGCCGACGCGAGCGTAGTAACCGGCCGCAACCGTCGCGCCGCCGACGATCAAAAAGACGATCGCTCCCGCCAGTAGGAAATGGGGCGCCGGAACGCCGGCCGAGGCCATGTACCCGGCGACCCCTTCGAAGTTCGGGATTTTGTTGCCAACGGCGCTCATCACGAAAATGGTCGCCAACATCACGCGGCCGCCGATCGAAACGATGGGAGTAATCGGATTGTGCATGGGAATCTCTCTCTCTTGCAAAGTAGCGTGGATGAAAATGGGTGAGTAACAATCGTTAGTTCATCTCGAACAGCATCACTTCCGCGTTGCCGGCGGCGGTGATCTTGAGCGACTTCTCGAAGCTGATCGCGGCGCCGTCGCTCGTTTCGAGCGGCTTGCCGTTCAGGTCGACCGAGCCTCGCAGCACTTGCAGCCAAACGTGCCGCTCGGTCGGAATCGAATGTTCGACCGTCGCGCCCGATACGAGTTCCGCCAGGTAAATTCGTGCGTCCTGATGAATCCGCAGCGAGCCTTCGGCGGCGTCCGGCGAAGCGACCAGTTGCAGTCGGTTCTGGCGGTCTTCGCTCGGAAAGTTCTTCTGTTCGTAGCTCGGCTCAATCCCCTTCTCTTCCGGGTAGAGCCAAATCTGATAGAGATGGACCGGCTCGTTCGACGACGGGTTGAACTCGCTATGCAAGATTCCCGATCCGGCCGACATCCGTTGGAATTCGCCGGAGCGCAGCGTTTCGCCGTTCCCCATCGAGTCTTTGTGCTCCAGCGCTCCGGCGAGCACGTAGGTGACGATCTCCATATCGCGATGTGGGTGCTTGCCGAAACCTTGTCCCGGCGCGACCCAGTCTTCGTTCATCACTCGCAACGTGCGGAAGCCCATGTTGTATGGGTCCTGATATCCGGCGAACGAAAAAGTGTGGTAGGTGCTGAGCCACCCATGGTCAAAGTGGCCGCGATCTCTGGCTTTGCGAACTCGGATCATCGTTTACCCCTTGATTTAGAATTCACAACATTAGTTGATATATCAATTATCTGATTAAAAAAAAGGAGCGTTGGTTACGCATCCGATTTTTTTTCGTTGTCTACCAGGCTCATCCGCGCCTTTTCCAGCAACCGGCTCAGCTCTTTCAACTCGGCTTGCGACAGATGCCCCATCAGTTGAATGTGCATCTCGTTGACCGGCTGATCCATTTCGGTGAGGAGCTTGGATCCCTTCTCCGTAATCTCGACATAGACGACGCGACGATCGTCATTGCAGCGGCGACGCTCGACCAGTTCCTGCTTCTCCAAACGATCAATCAAACCGGTGATCGCCGGCACGACTTGAATCATCCGCTCGGCGATTTCCAAGCTGGGCAACGGTTGTCCCTCGCCCCGCAGGATTCGCAGCACGTTGTATTGCGACGACGTCAGGCCGTACTTGCGAAACAGGCGTCCAAATCGGTTCTGCAATTGGTCGCTAGTCCGCAAGAGATTGAGCGTCGCCTCCTGTTCCGCCGAGGCGAACGGCTCCCGCTTTTTGATTTCTTCTTGCAATCGACTCGCCGACATTACGGAACTCCCTTCGACTCAATTAGTTTACGTGTCATTTAAATGAATGTCAACAGATCAGAGTCGTTTTTTTTGCATCCAAGAGAACTTGCAATGATTGTACAGGAAATTAAGAATTTGCGAGCTCCAACACACCTAAATGGCGGCTGCCTAGACAGATTTGGGGGGATTTATTGGGATAAAGTTCAGCCACTTCGATCGCCAAATGCGAGCCGAAAAGAATCGTCCGCCCGCGATCGAGATAGAACGCCCCCCCAAAACTGAGCCCGGCATCAATCGAGCCGAGCTCCCTCGGAACGTTACTGTTCGGCGGAAGCCGGCGGGCACGGCATTCCCAAAGTCCGCCAGGTGCGAATCTCGGCGTCGTTCTTGAAGATCGCCCACCCGGCGCCCCGGTCGACTTCCAGCATGATGGCGGAAACGTCCTGGAACAGATCGGCCGTATCTTGCGACGACTTCGTATAGAGCGACTCTAGCAGTTCGCTCGGATAGGTCAGCTTATGGGCGACCCGCAATGCATGTGCGACGAAGGCGAACTTCGTGGCGCGGCTCGCCAGGCAGATTACCGCATCGCGGCCCCAGATCGAACGAATCGTCGTTTCAAACTGAGCGACGCTCCGGTCGTCCAGCACGACTTGGTTGTCCGAGATCGGGACGGCGCCGTGCGACGTCGCATCGCGGTAGAACGCGCTCCGATCGTCTCCCGGCAAGCGATTCAAGTTGACGATGGCGTA
Organism: Blastopirellula sediminis; assembly: GCF_020966755.1. Classification (NCBI taxonomy): domain Bacteria; kingdom Pseudomonadati; phylum Planctomycetota; class Planctomycetia; order Pirellulales; family Pirellulaceae; genus Blastopirellula; species Blastopirellula sediminis. The sequence continues at coordinate 2,451,423 of NZ_JAJKFT010000010.1, read as the reverse complement.
GAGATTTCTCCCTTGGCCGATGTAGCGAGCGACCGCGATCGGATCGACCACGACGCGCTGCGTAAAGTAGTTCAGTCCCGAAGGAGCGACCCCCGCTTCGTAATCGAGCGGTCCCGGCGACGCAGCGCCGGAAGCGGCCGGATGAGCCCCATGGACGACCGGCTGTTCGGCCCGTTTGGCTGGCGCTTCGACGTTCGCCTGGCTGCCGTAGCCCGCCTTTTGCCGCGCCTTCTGGAAGTCGCCGCTTGAGAGTCGCGAATAGTGATCGCCTACTTCGTGGTGCTCTTCTTCCTCGGCCTGGGCGGCAGGCGCTTCGGCGGCAAGTTTCGGCAAAAACTCCGTTAGATCGGAATCATAGCGCGGCGCCGGCGGCTTTTGGCCGATACCCGTTTCGTCCGCATTGGCGGCGGCGGTTTGTTCATCGAACCAGCGCGAGCCGAAACCCGATCGCGAACCGGACGACTCGCCCGGAATCGCCGCTTGCAGGTGGGTCTTGCCAACGGTGACGACGTCGCCGTCATGCAACGCAACCGGCTGCGCGATCCGCTCACCGTTAACATAGGTGCCGTTGCGACTCTTCAAGTCGGTCAACATCAGCTTGTCGTCGACCAATTCGACGGCGAAATGGAGCCCGGAAACATGCGGGTCATTCGGGATCAGAAATTCCGAAGCATGCGTACGACCGACTTTGATGGTCTGGCCGTCGCCAATCCAGATTCGCTGACCGGCGCTCGGGCCGGCGTAGATGTTAAGCGCGCATCGCACGGTACTGTTCTCTCAGTTCGCAAGTCATGGAAGGCGAAACGCAACGGCCGACATCCTTCCGACCTTGTTCTCGTTCTTCATTATTCCCAATTTCTACCAAAGCAGCGTGGCGAATTGCAGGGAAACCACGGCAACTTTTACCTAATTAACCCACGGTTTACCGAAGCGAACCATGATTACTCTTTCTCAGCCATCGGCTGAGGAGCCTCCTGATCTTCATGCCAATCAACGGCGAACCAAACAGTGGCTCGTCCATCATCCCCGGCGGTCAGCAATTCGTTCTTTTGCGGTGAAAAATTAATCGCCTTAATTCCCTTCTGATGTCCCCGCAGAGGCATGATTTCTCGCATCAACAACGATTGATCCGTATCCGAGCGATCGACGTACCAGACGATCACCATACTGTCCGAACTGCCGGTCACCAGTCGTCTTCCGTCGGGCGAGAAAGCGACGCTGCTCACTTCGGCCGAGTGCCCTTCGTGCGTCAGCGGCTCGCCAAATTTTTCTGCGGCAAGGTCGACTTCTAGCCAAACGCGGACTTTGCGGTCAGTGCTAACCGCCGCCAAACGCTTCCCGTCAGCGTCGATCGCAACCCCTAAATAGCTACCGTCGTGCTGGCCGAACGGCTCTCCCAATTGCTGGGCGTCGTCGCCGTTGACGATCCGCAATTGGCCGTCGACGCAACCGGCGATCAGGCGACCTTCGGGTTGAATCGACCAAGTCATGTCGAGGGCCGGCGAAGCCAATTTCCCTTCGGCGACCGTCTTGCCGGTCTTCCAATCGAGAACCTTCAGACTCGCGTCGCGAGACGCGATCGCCAACTTGTCTCCCTGCAGTGCAGCGGAAGTGACGTCGTGAGACGAAGTCGTCCACTGCCCCAACTTGGTTCCGTCCACGACGCTCCATCGACGAATTACCCCGTCGCTATGAACGGCGACCACTTCCTTGTCGTCGCTGGAGAAGCCGACGTAAACCACCGGGCGAGCCGAATTCAGCCGCTGCATCCGGCCAGCGGTAACGTTCCAGATTTCGACATCGCGATTAGTAAACGCGATCGCCAGCTCGTCGTTGTTCGTGGGAGACGCAATTGCGCTGCTGATCTTTCGTCCGCTGCGAGCCGCCGCCTCCGCGACGCCGGGAACCGGTTGCGGCGCTTCCTTCAAATTCCAAAGGGAGATTTCGCGATCGCTGGCCAACAACAACTCTCCGTCGGCGGTAAACGCCATCGAACGAACTTCGTACGGAACCGTCGTCGTCGCGAGCGTCTCGGAGTTGGGACGCCAGATCTTCACGACATGCTCATGCCCGTCTCCTTGTCGGAAGAGGGCCGCCACTTTCGTCCGATCGGGAGCGAGCGCAAACGCTTGATACGATTCCCCTTCGTTGGCTCGGAATTCGGCAAGCTGGCGACCGCTGGTCGTTTCGAGGACGATCACGCCCCCTTCGCTTCCCCGGGCTCCGCCGATGGCGACGACGTTCTCATCCAGGAATCCCATTTGCTTGACGCCGTTCATCGCCCGCTTCCATAGCAGCGGGTCATCGTTCGGTTTGGTCGAATAGACCGACCCCATCACCAGCTTGGCGACGGCGAGCTTGTCTCCGCTCGGCGAGAAATCGAGTCCCCACGCTTTCGCCGGCTGCGGGATAGTAACTTCATTGCCAGCAAAGTCGCGAATGCGGAGGAGCGAGTCGGCGCCATCCTGCAGTGCAAAGCGTTGACCATCCGGCGAAGCGGCGATCGCCACCGAATTGCCGCCGACCGGGAATGAGTTGACTTGTTGCGTCGAGTCGAGTCGCCAGACGGCCGCTGAGATGCCGCCGATCTGGGTCACCAAGTGGTTCGGTCCAACGAACTGAGCGCCAAATTCCGTCGCACGACTTTCGGCCAGCCAATCCCCTTCCCGCAGTTCCAACACGTCGCCGCCGTTGAGCAAGCTTGGCTGGAAGATGCGAACTACGCCGCCGCTATCGCCGGTGGCGGCCAATTGACCGTCGCTGGAATAAGCCGCCGACAAAACGCCGGTATCGTGTTGAATGGTCAGTTGATCGCGATACGCCTTGTAATCCCAGAAGCGCAGACGCTCGTCGACGCTCCCCGAAATCAGCGTCTTGCCATCCTTGCTCCACCGGGCCGAGGTGACGACGTCCAAGTGACCGCGAAGAGTCTTGCCGCGAATCGGCAGCGTTGAGTTCTCCGATACGGCCCAAACGCAGATCGACCCGTCTTCCATCGCGGCGGCCAGCATGCCGGACTGCCGGTTGAAGTCGAGCGTATTGACGCGTGAGTTCAGCCGATCAAATTCGGTCGTGTTCGCCTCGCCTGCGGTCCAGGTCGCCATCGCTCCGTCGCTGGTCGCGACGGCGGCGACGTTCGGCGCGATCCAACAAGCGGCGATCGGAATGTCGCTCAGCGTGACTTCGGCTGCGGTCTCGTTCGTCTCCAGGTCGACCGTTTCGATTCGCCCGCGACGGACGTTTCCGCCGGCCAGCAGCAGTTTCGTTCCGTCAAACGACGGGCTGACTCCGTAGAGGCCGTCACTGAAGTAACGCAGCGGCTTGGGCGACGCTTCCGGCGAAGCGACCGAGAACATGTATCCATTGGCGGCGATAAACGCAACGCCGGTTTGCGGGTCGAAGACGATGCGATCAATGTGATAGCGAATGTCGTCCTCGGGCAAGACGAACGGATTGCGCACCTTGATCTCCTGCTGCTCGTCCGTTTCCGGGAACCAGGCGACCAACTGGCGTTTGGGATCATCGCAGCCGATCAAGAGATAATCGCCGCTCGGAGCGAAAGCGAGCGACGTGATCGGCGCTCCCTCGAGATCCAACGTTTTTTTCGCGACGTCCCCATCCGCATGAGAATACAGGGACACGACTCCAGCAGCGCCGCCGACTGCCGTTAAGTCTCCCTGGGGAGAGAGGGCGATCGCCCGGATCGGACGCTTCGCGTCGATTTGCGGAACGTCGGCATGGCAGCGATCGTAGAGATGGCCCCATTCCCAGTTGCGGAAACGAACCGGAATCTGATCGAGCAGTTCCAACGCGCGGCCGATGTCGTTCGCTTCGATCTTGGCCTGGGCTAGACCGATGCGTGAGAAGACCGCGGCGAATTCCGCCTCAGCGCGACGTTCATTCGCCTCTTCGCGAGCCATCTCCGCGACAATCGCGCTCTGCCGGGCCTTTTCGGCGTTCGCTTCGGCCAGATTGCGCTGCTCTTGCTCTTTCATCTGCGCTTGGACCGCCTGATCCTTGGCCACCAGCGCCGCCGCTTCGGCAGTTTCCGCCGTTTCCTTGGCTTTGACCGCTTCGTTCTTGGCGACAATTGCTAACGCTTCGTTGTCTTTGGCGACCTTCTCATTCTCTTCGGCCCGCTCACGCTGTTTTTCGGCGTTGTCCCGTTCTTGCGCGATCACGGCATTCTTGCCATACACGACCACGCCGAAGGCGACGGCGCCGATCATCAGCAACACCATCGCCGCGATCGCCGACATCTGGGCGAACCGTTTGCGCGACTGAGCCAGACGCCGATCGTCTCGCCCGCGCACCAAAGCGTCGTACAACGAACGGGTCTCTGGGTCGTTCTCTTCCAACTGCTGTAAGCCGAGGTCAAAGTCGGCCTTGGCCAGCGCGCACTCGGCATACGCTTTGTGGGCGTTGCGAAAACCAGTGATCGCCGCTTCGTTCTTCGGCCAGAGTTCGATCGCGTCTTGGAACCCGAACAGAGCACGAGAAAACTGTTCGTAGTTTTGCGACGTTTTCGCTTCTTCCAGATCTTCTTGCGCTCGGGTCGACATCCCCAAGCTTTGCGAGTGGAACTGGTATTCCTGAATCGCCGACTGGAACTCCGCTACCGAAACGTAGCGCTTGCTCATATCGCTCGACATCGCCTTGAGAGCGATCTTGAGGAGCGTGCTGCTCGACTCGACCGGCGTAATCTTATTTTCCGCTGCGGCGACCAAACACTCCGTCACCGTCTTGGCGGCATGCGGCGGAGCGCCGGTGACGATCTCGTACAGAATCGCGCCCAGCAAATAGATGTCGCTGCCGATGCCGATCGCTTCGATCGGGCCGCGGACCATTTCCGGCGCCATGTATGCGGGAGTTCCCCCCATGCTGAAATGGTCGCCGCGATTCAAATCGACCGCCAGGCCCCAGTCCATCACCAGCACTTCGCCATACTCGCCGAGCATGACGTTTTCGGGCTTGAGGTCGCGGTGAATCACGCCGCGCGAGTGGGCGAACGCCACCGCGTCGCAAACGCGATCGAGGTATTCCAGGTTTTCCAATTCGGTCTTACTGCGGATCGCTTCGTGCCACGGCGTGCCGCTGACCAACTTCATCGAATAGAAAAGGGTGCCGTCGTTGGTCTGCCCCAGTTCGTGAATCGGTACGATGTTCGGGTGATCGAGATAGCCGGTCAGGACCGCTTCGCTGAGAAACTTCGCGCGGTCGTCCCTTTTCTTTCCGCCACGGCTCTTAAGCGTTTTGAGCGCAACGCGACGCCGAACCGACTTTTGGTCGGCGGCGTAAACCGTTCCCATCCCCCCTTCGCCGAGGATGTTGATCAGTTCGTAGTCGGACGAAATTCCTTGCTGCGAATCTTTGACCAGAATTCGCTCGCGGATCTCGACGCCCAATTCGCGTCCGCGGGCAATCGTCGCCGTCTTCAACGAGGTCAGCGGCGAGTCGCCGGGTTGTTCGGCGCCTTCCCAATAGCGACGCACGCCATCGGCCGAGAGAGGCTTCGATCCCATCGGCAGGTCGAATTCGGATTCTTCTCCTCCGACGCTATCGACCGTTTGTTCGGTTCCATACGCGGCGGGCAGATCAATCGTCCGACCAGGACCTTCGCCGCCGGGCAAGTCCATTGTTTGTCCATAAACTGGCGCGACGCCCCCCTCAGGAAGCTCGATCGTTTGATCGGCGCTGAACGCGCCGTCCGGCAGATCGATCGTGCCGCCTGGTCCAGGATCCGGATAGGCGATGTCGATCGTCCGATTGACTTCGCGCGGCGTGGCCGGCTCTTCCGGCTCTTCGCCTGACAAGGTGAATTCAAATTCTGCGTCGCTCGGTCCCTTCGCAGCGGGAGTCGCTTCTTCGGCCGCTGGCGGCGGAGAGAGAATGCTGCGCGGAGGAATCGGCGGCTCCTCCATTGCGGGCAGATCAATCGTCTGCATTACGTCGCCAGCATCCTCGGCCGGCGGCGTATCGAGTTCGATCGTCGCGCCAAAGTTACCCGGGGTTTCGCCTCCTTCCGGCGGCGCAACAGGTTCACCGGACGTCGGCTCTTCGTGAACGAGTTCAAATTCGTACGTCTGCCCCACTTCTCCGCCGCTAGGCAGATCAATGGTGCGGTCGATCGCTTGCTGCTCATCCAAAGCGGCGCCGCATTCAGGACAGCGTCCTTCCGATTGCTGAACTTCAGTCAGCTGGGCTTTACATTGCGGACACGCGAACATGAACGAACTTTCCAGCGATCAGGAAAAAGCGAGGGGGGGAGCGGTGCTTATGGGAGCCGGAAAATGACGGCGCAAATCGTACCTACGGCCTCCACTGGATGGCGGTAAGGTACTATTCGATCATAAATCAAAGGGGTCCGATTCACCAACAAAACCCGGAATTCCCCGAGTCAGAGGCAAGAATTCGGCAATTTTGCGCCCGAACTATCGGACCCGTCGGCGCCAGCGACGACGCGATACGCTGAACTTCGCGTCGGTCGACTCCTCTGGCGACTTCTCAAGCGCTTCGTCAACCGCCGCCGAACGCTCGCGATCCTCTTGCGGACGAAGCGCGTAGGCGGCCATCATGAGCGCTCCGCCGATACCCCCCGGCAGCATCCAGCGCTTTCGCAGCGAAGTTTGCTCTTCCTCCGCTTCGGCTCGTTCTTCTCGCAGCAAGACCGCCGAGAGATCGGGCGTCCACTCTTCGCCAACCGGCGAAGTTTGTTCGGCGGCGCCTTCTTCGTCCGCCTCGAACCATTTTTCGTACTGCGCCGTCCAGACCTGTTCGGCCGAAGCTTCAGTCGCCGCATGCGGACCGTCGACTCGCACAAAGCCTTCAAACTTCCCGCCGCTATTGGCGGCGCCGCTGGCGCCTTCCGGCGAATCGGCGGCGACTTTCTCAAAGTAGTAAACGTCCGGCTCTTGCTGACCAGCGAGCAAGATAGAGACCTTGTAGCGTCCCGGCAGGAACCGCGTGTTCTCTTGGATGTATTGCTTGACCTCTTCGATCGTGCTGAAGCCTTGCAGCACGATCCGCTCGCCCACTTCTTCGTCCAGGGCGTTGACGATCACCACCACAACTTCCTGCACCTGGTTGAGCGAACCGCCGTCCGACTCAAAGCTGCTGTTGGTCGTGACCGCAAAGACGACGTCCGGCAGGAAGACGACCGGCGCCACAACGGGTGCGCTCGGCTGTGCAAACGGCGGCGGCTCTGGAGCAAATTGAACGCCGACCGGGATGATCACCTCAAAGGTGTCGGTCACCGAGTTCAAATCGCGGAAGTTCGTTTCGTCGACGACGTTGTCGTACAGATTGATCTGCGGATCGTTGTAAACGGTGATCGTTACCGTCGCACGTTGTTCGGTCAGCGCGAAGCCGGAGTTGTAAGTGTGCTGCAGCGTTTGCGCGCCGTCGATCGGGTCTTTGAACAAGTAAACCGATTGCGAGCCATCGCCCCAGTCGACCAGGACCCGTTGGTTCTGTTCGACGTAGACCGGTTGGCCGTTGACGTCCATCGTCGACGAATCGCCCAGTTGAGTGATCGTTGCGTTAACCTGGAACTGCCCGTTACCGAGGCCCTTGGCGATTTGTGAGGTCGAAGCGTCTGGATCGGGGCTCTGCGCGGTCCGCTGATAGATCGGACCAAACTCGCCGACTTGGATGAAGCCCGGCTGCGTGTCGACGTCGACGAACGTGGCGAACGAGTGAACGGCGCCAAGCGAACCGACCGAGTCGGACAAACCGCCGCCGACGTACGGCGTCAGCGTGTTGTTGTCGGGGTTAAACATGTAGAAGTCGGCGGCCGATCGCATCACCAGCATCGAGTCGCCGTTGATGTTGAGGTTGCCGCCGGCCAACGCCGTGAACGCGTTGTTGGTCACGGTCCCGCCGGTCATCCGCACTTCGCCGAAGACGACGACGTTGTCGAGCGGATCGGCGGCGTTCTCCGAGAAATTCAAATCGCCGCCGGTTTGTACGAACATGTGCCCCGCCGATACGCCGACGGCCGACAAAGCTGGTTTGAAATCGGCGGTCGCCATGCTGTCGCTGTTCGCTACGTCAAAGGCGAGCGTGACCGGATCCGCCGCGATCGTCCCCTTGGCGTCGGTCACCAGGCCAATCGTCAAACTGTTCACGTCCGACAGCACGATCGAGTAGGCGCCGTCCATGTTGGTTTCCGTTTCCGGCGTCGTGCTCGGTCCCTTCGGCGCGAACGTGTCGTCGTTCGAGTCCGGCAAGTAGCTCGAAATCGCGTCGGTCGTCCGCCGTCCGAGCAGCCCACCGTTCGCAGCGTCGTCGGCGTTCAGCGTGGCGCCGGGCGTTACTTGCAGCGTGCCGTGAGCCTGCAGCGTGGCGGTGTTGAAGTCGACGTTGGTCATCACGATGCCGCCGCCGGCGACCAAGAGCGTCTGATCGGCGAAGATTGTGGTCGCTACGGCGCCGGTTCGTTCGTCATTGATCTGCACCAGGTGGCCGTCCGTCTTCAGCGCCATCGTCCCGGCGGTCTGCGAGCCATCGAGCAAGAGCAGTCCGCCGTCAGTCGCGGAGGTCTCGGTAATCGAGACGTCTCCGCCGACGCTCAGCGACAGCCGACGGAAATCGATGGAGTCGCCGGACGAATCGCCCAGGTGAACGTCAGTTCCGGCTCGCAGTACCGCGAGTCCGTCGACTTGATCCTCGGCCGAACCGGCAGTTGGCGCGGTCGTCAGCTGAGCGACGATCAGGCTGGTACCCGCCGTGTCTTCAATGGCGCCGCTGCTTTCCAGCACCAGCGAGTTCGCCGAGCTGCCGGTTCCGCGAAGCGGGTTGCCATTGTTCAGGGTCGTGTCGTCGTCTTCGTGGATCGTTACGTCGCCAATGTCGGCGACGAAGGTGAGCGTGCCGAACTGTACGCTCGCTCCGCTGTCGGCGCCACGATCAAGGGCGTTGATCGCTTTCGCAGTTACGCCGAGATCGATATCGCCCAACTGCGAAGCGAAGTAGGCGTTGTCGCCGATCTTCAGCGAGTCGGCCGCTTCGTTCGCCAAGACGATGTGCGAGTCGGCCTGGAAGACCGCATAGCTGGTCGTTTCGATCGACGTGCCGCCGACGCCGTCAATTTGCGTGTCGGTAATCGTCGCGTCATTCGCGACGTTGTCGGCGATCAGCATCGCCGTTTGGGCGAAGTTGGTGATCTCGGTCGAGCCGCCACCTTCGCGACGTTCGGCATGCGTGATCACGATCGATTCATCTTCGCGAATCGTCACATGGGCGCCGGCGTCCATGTTGGCGAAGCCGTTGAACGTAACGCTGCCGAGCGAAACGGTCGCACCGCTGTCGGTTCCGCGCGACGAGTCGTCCGGATTGTTGGCCGCATCGACATCGACCACGCCGACGCTGATCTCGCGAACGACGCCGGGGGTCGCAAAGTAGGTGCTATTGCCCGAGGTGAAGAGAGCGTTTCCGCTAACGGTCAGCACGTCGGTCGCTTCGTCCGCCAGCACGACGCTGTTTTCAGCGTGGAACTCGGCGAAGTCAGAAACGGTAACGGACGTGCCGGTACGATCGCGAATGTCTCCTTGATTGGCGACCAACACGAGCGTGCCGGCCTGATTGTCGCCGGCCAAGAGCGTGCCAAGATCTTCGTGGACCGTCACGTCGCCGCCGACGCTGGTCACTTGCAGCGAACCGAACTCGACCGTCGCGCCGCTATCGGTACCGCGATCGGTCGCCAGTTGCGTCGTCGGCGTCACGCCGAGGTCGATCGTCTTGCCGTCGGTCGAGGTAAACGCGGCGTCTCCGCCAACGACAAACGTGTCGCCGGCGTTGTCGCCAAGCGTGATCGTCGTCTTGGCCGTCAGCGTCGCTTTCCCGTCGACTTCGACCGTCGTCGAAGCGTCATCTTCGATGAAGCTGTCCGAAATCAGCGTCAGCGAACCGGCGTGATTCGTGCTGCCGCCGTTGAACTTCGTGTTGGTGATCGCCATGCCGGCCGCCGGCATCACCAGACTGCCGGCCGCATTCGACTCCGTAATCTTGACGTCACCCATCGCGTCGAACGAGAGCGTGCCGAAGTTGGCGCCACTGGTTCCCGTACCGACCGAGACCGCTCCGCCCGATTGGAAAAAGGCGTTGCCGCCGACCACGAGCAACGCTGCCGGATCGGAATTGACCAGCGAGATGTCGCCGGTGGCGATGAATCGAGCGTCGCCGACGATCTGGGTCGTCTCACCGCCGGCTGAACCGATCATGCCGGTCGTTCGCAGCACGACGTCGTTGGCCAGGTTTTCGTAGGTCATGCCGGCGAAGTCGCGGTTCGCCAGCAAGGTATCGCTGTCGGTTTGCAGATAGACGTTACCGGTTCCGCCGTCGGTGTAGAAGGTCAAACCGTCGACTTCTACCGTCGCGCCGCTGTCGGTCGCCACGGCGTCCGCTACCCCGACGTGAATGTCGTCGCCGCCGGTGGTGGCGAACAGGGCGATGTCATTGTCTTCGGCGTTGTCGCTAAGCCCCAGCGAGTAAACGCCCAGGTCAACGCCGTCGACCGTCACCAGCGCTTGATCGGCCAACAGAATCTGACCGCCGGCGATCATCATCGAGCTGTTGGCGACATCAACGCTGGCCCGCAGGATCGTTTCGCCCATCGAACCGTCCGAGTCGGCGTCGGTCAAAGCGCCGTCGCTGATCAAGACCAACGAATCGGCCTGGTTGATGAAAATAACCGGCGTCCCGTCGACTTCAAACCGTCGCGACGCCAATTCGGTGGCGTTGGTCTCGTGAATGACCACATCGCCGCGGGTCGAACCGCCGTCGCCGCTATAAAAGGTAAGCGAGCCGAACTCGACCGTCGCGCCGCTCGCCGTTCCATCCGTATCGCTGGCGCCGACCGTGATATCGTTGCCGCCGCGTGAGTAGAAGAAGGCGTTCTCGACAACCTTCAGGCTGTTGAGCGACTCGTCGGCCAATGAGATCGTGCCGTCGGCGACGATGATCGCGTCATTCGCCGCGATCGAGACGCCGTCGACGTCAGAGATCGAATTCATCGAGCCGAGCGCTTCGAGGATCAACTGATCGCCAACATTGACGTTATCATTGACGATCATATCCGCGTCGGTGAATTGAATCCGCAAGTCGCCGGTGATCGTGTCGGGCAACGTCGGGAAGAGAGCGGCGGTGCTGATGTTGCGATAGTAGACGTCCGAGAGACTACCGCCGCCGGCGGCGCGGAACTCGGCGTTCTTAATCTTGTTGTCGGCGAGGAAGGTCGAAACCGGCTCTCCCAGCGGGTTGGCCGTGGTGTCGCCGAACAGGTTGATCACGCCGCCGGCCGCCGCTTCAAACACGGCGTCGCCAACGACCGTGCCGTCGCCATTGACGTCCAGATCGATCCGATCGGCAGTCATCCCGTCGCCATCTTCGACCTGAATGATCGAACCGTCGGCCGCCAGGAACAGGCTCGCCGCCAGGTTGACTCCGGTCACTTCCATGCTCGAATCTTCGCGAATCGTCACCGCTCCGCGGCCATTGGCGCCGTCGTCGCTGACGAACGTCAGCTGGCCGAAGTCGACCTTCGCGCCGCTATCGCTGCCGTCTCCTGCCAGAACGTCGACTCCAACGTCAATCGTCGCGCCGCCAACCGAAACGAACTTGGCCAGACCAACGATCTGCAACTCGTCGGTCGCTTCGTCGGCCAAGGTGATTTTGTCGCCGGCGGTAAACGTCGCATCGCCGTTGACCATGACCGACGTGCCGGTCGCGTCCGTAATGGCGCCATCTGACAACAAGTTGAGGGACGCCGCGATGTTGACGCCGGTCAGTTCGGTCGAATCGTCTTCCTGGATGAAGACGTCGCCGCCGTTGAAGGTCAGCGAGCCGAACCGCGTATCGCTCAGGTCGCCGCCGACCGTAATCGAGTCGCCGCCGAGCGACGTGAAGGTCGCCAGGCCGCCGACATGGAGAACGTCGCCAGACGCGTCGGCGAGCAAGATTTCGTCCTGCGCCGTGAAGGTGGCGGCGCCGGTCGCGTCGATCTGCGTCGAATCGGCGTCGGTGATCGCTCCGGCCGAGGCCAGGAAGAGATCGGACGCCTTATTGTCTCCGGCGATTTCGGTGCTCGAATCTTCACGGATCGTCACGGCGCCGCGGCCCAGCATCCCGTCATCGCTGACGAAGGTGAGTTGAACGAAGTTGACCTTCGCGCCGCTGTCGCTGCCGTCGGCCATCACCACATCGACGCCAACGTCAATCGCGCTGGCGCCCAGCGAGACGAACGTCGCCAGACTACCGATGTCGATCACGTCGGTCGCTTTGTCGGCCAGCGTGATGAACGTCGCGGCGGTGAAGGTCGCAGCGTTTTCGACGTCGATCGACGTTCCTTCGGCGTCGGTGATCGCGCCGTCGGAATTCAGATTAACGGAGTCCGCGACATTGTCGCCGGTCAATTCGGTGGAGTCGTCTTCTTGGAGGAAAAACGCGCCGCCGGTGTTGAAGTTCAGCATTCCCAACAGCGTCAGGCCGTCGCCGCCAATCGAGATCGCCCCCGAATCGAGCGAGATGAAGGTCGCCAGACCGCCGACCGTCAATTCATCGCCCATCACATCGGCGAGCGTAATCTCGTCTTGGGCGATGAACTTCGCGGCGCCGGTGGCGTCGATCGTCGTCATCGCGTCGTCGGTGATCGCCCCGGCCGAGGCCAGGAAGAGATCGGACGCGGCGTTGTCGCCGGTCACTTCGGTGCTGGAATCTTCGCGGATCGTCACCGCGCCGCGGCCCAGCATCCCGTCGTCACTGACGAAGGTGAGCTGCCCGAAGTTGACCATCGCGCCGCTATCGCTGCCGTCGGCCAGCAGCACGTCGACGCCGACGTCAATCGCATTGGCGCCCAGCGAAACGAACGTCGCCAAACCGCCGACGTCGAGCTGATCGCCTGACGTGTCGGAGAGGGTAATGAACGTGCCAGCGGTAAAGGTCGCGTCGTTTTCTACGTCAATTGACGTATCGGGCTTGTCCTCGATCGAAACGGCGGAGGTGAGTTCGAGCGAATCGGCGAAGTTGTCGCCGCTCAATTGCGTCGCATCATCTTCCTGAATGACGACCGCGCCGCCGTCGAAGTTGAGCATCCCCAACTCGGTCAGGCCATCGCCGCCGATCGTGATCGCTCCCGAATTGAGCGAAATAAAGGTCGCCATGCCGTCGATCGTCAACTCGTCGCCCATCACATCGGCGAGCGTGATCGCATCTTGGGCGGTGAAGACCGCGGCGCCGGTCGCATCAATCTTGGTCATCGCATCGTCGGTAAGCGAGCCGGCCGAAGCGAGGAAGAGATCGGACGCCTTGTTCTCGCCAGCGATTTCCGTGCTGGAATCTTCGCGGATCGTCACCGCGCCGCGTCCCAGCATCCCGTCATCGCTGACGAACGTGAGCTGACCGAAGTTGACCTTCGCGCCGCTGTCGGTCCCGTCCGCCATCAACACATCGACGCCGACGTCAATCGCTCCAGCCCCCAGCGAGACGAACGTCGCCAGACCGCCGATATCGATCACGTCGGTCGAATTATCGGCCAGCGTGATGAACGTCGCAGCGGTGAAGGTCGCGTCGTTCTCCACGTCAATCGACGTAGCCGGTTTGTCCTCAATCGAACCGTCCGACGTCAGTTCGAGCGAGTCGGCGACATTGTCGCCGCTCAATTGCGTTGAATCGTCTTCCTGAATCACGACCGCGCCGCCATTGAAGTTGAGCATCCCCAACAGCGTCAGGCCATCGCCGCCGATCTCGATCGCCGCCGAATCAAGCGAAATGAAGGTCGCCATGCCGTCGATCGTCAATTCGTCGCCCATCATGTCAGCGAGCGTAATCGCGTCTTTCGCGGTGAAGACCGCAGCGCCGGTCGCGTCGACCGTCGTCATCGCATCGTCGGTGATCGCCCCGGCCGAGGCCAGGAAGAGATCGGACGCTTTGTTGTCTCCGGTGATTTCGGTGCTCGAATCTTCGCGAATCGTCACCGCCCCGCGGCCCATCATCCCGTCGTCACTGACGAAGGTGAGCTGCCCGAAGTTGACCTTCGCCCCGCTGTCGCTGCCATCGGCCATCATTACATCGACGCCGACGTCGATCGCGCTGGCGCCCAGCGAGACGAACGTCGCCAAGCCGCCGATATCGATGACGTCGGTCGCGTTGTCCGCCAGCGTGATCGCGTCCTGTGCCTGGAACGTGGCCGCTCCGCCGATATCGATCGAAGTCGCCGTATCGTCGGTGATCGAACCGCCGGACTTGAGTTCAAGCGATGCTGCCGAGTTCATCCCGCTCAACTTCGTCGAGTCGTCTTCCTCGATTGCCACCGTTTGTCCGTCAAACGTCAGCGACTGGAAGGTGAAGCTGTCGCCAGCCTGGTCTCCCAGCGTGATGTCGACGGTCGCCATGAAGCTGACGTTGCCGGCCACATCCAACTTGGCGTTCATTTGATTGGTGATCGAACCGGTCGACTTCAATTCGAGCGAACCGGCCGTGCTCATGCCGGCCAGATCGGTACTGCCGGTCTCAGCGATTTTCACGGCGTCGACCGTATTGAAGGTCAGCGAGACGAACTCAAAGTCGTCCGTCATGTCCTGACCGAGCGTGATCTGGTTGTTGGCGTTACCCGCGTTGCCGTCGTCGGCCGTGAACTTGGCGTTTCCACTGACGATCAACTTCGTCCCGGCGACATTTTCAATCTTGCCGAGCGAGCTCAGTTCGAGCGAACTGGCGGTGTTACTCCCGGTCAGCAAGGTCGAGTCGTCTTCCTGAATGACGACCACGCCGCCATTGAAGTTGAGCGAGCCGAACTTGGTCGTACTGTCGCTCGCTCCCAGGGTGATCGCGTCGCCATCGAGCGACTTGAAGGTCGCCAGGCCGCCGACTTCCAGCTTGTCGTCGGTTTCGTTCGCGAGGACGATTTCGTCCTTCGCCGTGAAGGTCGCTGAGCCGACAACTTCGACTTCCGTCGTCGACGCATCGGTGATCGCGCCCCCGGACGTCAACTCGAGCGAACTGGCCGAGCTCGAGCCGCTCAATTCGGTCGAGTCGTCTTCCTGTATCACCACTGCGCCGCCGTCGAACGTCAGCGAGCCGAAGGTGAATTTGTCGTCGACTTGATCCCCGAGCGTAATGTCGACCGACGCCATGAAGTAGGCGTTGCCGGTCACATCCAGTTTGGCGCTCGACTGATTAGTGATCGACCCGGTCGACTTCAGTTCCAGCGAACCGGCCGTGCTCTTGTTTTCTAAGAACGTACTGCCGGTTTCGGCGATCTTGACAGCGTCGACCGTATTAAACGTCAGCGAGCCGAACTCAAAATCGTCGGCGCCGTCTTGTCCGAGCAGGATCTGGTTGTTGGCGTTCACCGCATTGGCGTCGTCGGCGGTAAACGTAGCCCCGCTAGTGACGATCAGCTTGGCGCCGACCTCGTTGTCGATCTTGCCGGTCGAACTGAGGTTCAACGTCTTGGCGGCGCTCTCGCCGGTAAGGTGCGTGTCGCCGATCTCGGCAATGACCACCGTGTCCGCCGAATTGAAGGTCAGCGAGCCGAACTCAAAATCATCGGTACCGTTCTGACCGAGCGAGATTTGATTGTTGGCGTTTAGATCATCTCCATCGTCGGCAGTCAGCGAAGCGTTACCTGCGACGATCAGCTTCGTGCCGGCGGCGTTTTCAATCTTGCCGGTCGAGGTAAGTGCCAGCGAACCGGCGCTGCTGGAGCCGGTCAATTGCGTGTTGCCGGTCTCGGCGATCTTCACCGCATCCGCCGAATTGAACGTCAACGCGAGAAATTCAAAATCGTCGGTCCCGTTCTGGCCGAGCGTGATCTGGTTGTTGGCGTTCAGATTATCGCCGTCGTCCGCCGTCAGCGACGCGACGCCATCCGCGATCAGCTTCGTCCCTGCGAGGTTTTCGATCTTCCCCGTCGCGCTGAGGAAGAGCGTGCCGGAACTGTTGCTGCCGGTCAGCAGCATCCCGCCGGTCTCGGCGATCGTGACGGTATCGACCGAATTGAACGTCAGCGAGCCGAACTCGAAATCATCCGCCCCATCCTGACCAAGCGTGATCTGGTTGTTGCCGTTCAGATTATTGCCGTCGTCAGCCGTGAACTTGGCGTTCCCGCTAACGATCAGTTTCGTGCCGGGGTCATTTTCGATCTTGCCGAGCGAGCTTAGCTCAAGCGAACTGGCGCTATTGTTCCCCGTCAGCAACGTCGAGTCGTCTTCCTGAATGACGACCACGCCGCCGTTGAAGTTGAGCGAGCCGAAGTAGGTCAGACTGTCGCTCGCCCCGATAGCGATTCCGTCTCCATCGAGCGATTTGAAGGTCGCCAAGCCCCCGACGTCGAGTTTGTCGTCGGTCTCGTTCGCCAGCGTAATTTCATCTTTCGCCGTAAACGTCGCCGCGCCGGTCACGGTGACCTTGGTCATCGAATCGTCGGTAATCGCGCCGCCGGACTCCAAGTTGAGCGACGAAGCCGCGTTGGTACCGGCCAGCAGAGTCGAGTCGTCTTCCTGAATCACCACCATTCCGCCGCTGAACGTCAGCGAGCCGAAATAGGTCGTGCTACCCGCGTCCCCAACGGCGATCGCATCGTTATCGGACGACGTGAATTTCGCCAGGCCGCCGATATCGAGCTTGTCGTCATTCTCGTTGGCCAACGTGATTTCATCTTTGGCGGCGAAGGTGGCCGCGCCGGTCACCTCGACCGTCGTCTTGGACGCGTCGGTGATCGAACCGCCCGAGGTCAGAATGACGGACGTCGCCGTATTGGCGCCGCTCAAGATCGTCGCGTCCGATTCCTGAATATCGACGGCGCCCCCGTTGAAGTTGAGCGAGCCGAACTGGGTGCTGCTGGTTGCGTCGCCGATCGAAATCGCTTTATCCGCGGTCGACTCAAAGGTCGCCAGGCCGGTCACATGCAGCGTGTCGGCATCGTCGGCCAGCGTAATTTCGTTGGCGGCGGTAAACGTCGCCGGGCCGGTGCCCATGACCGAGGTCGCCATCTCATCGGTGATCGTATCGGTCGACTTAAGATCAAGCGACGTCGCGGTATTCGTGCCGGTCAGGACCGTCGCATCGTCTTCCGCGATAGCGACGACATTCCCCGCAAAGGTCAACGTACCGAAGTAAATGCTGTCGCCGGACTGATTCCCCAACTTGACGTCAGTACCGGCGGAGAATTCCGCGTTTCCGCCGACGGTCAAACTGGCGTTGGCTTTGTTCTCGATCTTGCCGGTCGAAGCGAGATAGAGCGAACCTGCTTTGCTCGCCCCTTCCAGCAGCGTGTCGTTGTCTTCCGCAATCGAAACGGCGTCGACCGTATCAAACCGTAGCGTCCCGAATTGGAAAACGTCGCCGGTCTGGTCTCCGAGCGTGATCTTGTTGTTGCCGTTATTGAGGCCGTCGGTCGCAATAAACTGAGCCGAAACATCGACGTACAGCTTGGCGTTCATCTCGTTGGTGATCGAACCGGTCGATTGCAACAGCAGCGTCGCCGCCTGGCTGGTCCCGCTGAGAACCGTACTGTCGTCTTCTTTGATCGAGACGCCGAAGTCGGAATCGAACGTCAACGAGCCGAACTGGAGAACGTCCGAGGTTTCGTTCCCCAGCGTAATGCTCGTCCCGGCAATGAACTTGGCGTTGTTGGTGACGACCACTTCCGCGTTGGCGGCGTTCTGAATCGCGCCGGTCGAATCGAGCACGAGCGAATCGGACTTGCTCTTGCCGCTCAATTTGGTCGAATCGTCTTCGGCGATCGAGACCGCGCCGCTGGCGTCGAAGGTGAGCGTGCCGAACTTGAAGCTGTCGTCCGTTTTGTTGCCGAGCGTGATCGCCGTCGAAGCGATGAAGCTGGCGTTGTCGACGACATTCAGCTCCGCATTGTCCTGATTGGTGATCGAGCCGCTCGACTTCAATTCCAGCGAACCAGCCGTGCTTTTGCCGACCAGATCGGTATCACCGGTCTCGGCGATCTTTACGGCGTCGACCGAGTTGAACGTCAGCGAGAGAAATTCAAAATCGTCGGTAACGTCCTGACCGAGCGTGATCTGGTTGTTGGCGTTCAGGTCGTCGCCGTCGTCGGCCGTCAGCGACGCATTGCCGGCAACCTTCAGTTCGGTACCAGCGACGTTTTCAATCTTGCCGGTCGAATCGAGATCGAGCGTACTGGCGCTATTCTTTCCGGTCAGCAGCGTCGAATCGTCTTCTTCGATCGCGACCCCAGCGGGAGAAATGAACGTCAACGTGCCAAACGTCACCAGGTCGCTCGTTTCGCTCCCGAGTGCGATGCCGCTGTCGCCGGTCAACTTGGCGTTGCCGCTGACGACGACCGACGCGTTGTCGACGTTCCCCAGCGCTCCAACCGTGTGAACGGTCAGCGTCGTCGCCGCAATTTGGTCCAAGTCCAAGCCGCCGTCGTTGTCGTTGATCGCGACCACATCGGCCTGGGTGGCGCCGGTCGCCGAGACGACGGTGAACTCATTGTCGGCCATGTCGACGAAGATGCTCTGATCGTCGAGCGTCTTGAAGCTGGCGTTGCCGTCGACCTTGATCGACGTTAACGCCGTCTGCGCGATCACCCCCTTCGCCTGATAAACCAGGTCGCCGGTGATATCGATATTCGGCAGTGCGATCGCGGTGGTGTTCTGCGTGTAGATCAGCGTCAGATCGTTCAAGCTGCCCGTACCGGCGAGCGTCGCGATCGCCAATGGAATCGCCGCGTCGGTCGCGTCGTTTCGCAGGTAAAAATTGGTCGGACTCTCCGGGCCGCTAAGCAGAAACTTCGCGTCGTCCGACGGCAGCAAGTTGCCGGCGTTCTGCAAATCGAGCGTCTTCCCGGCGCTAGTGAATTGAAAGTCGACCAGGTCGGTCACTTCGACCGTCGTCCCGGAAGCTTGCGTCAAATTGCCGCCGGTAATCGCGGTTAATTTGGCCGACCGGATGTCCCCCAGTTGCAAGTCGTTCGTATCGGCGATCGTCGCCGTATCGGCGTCGACGACGTTCAGCGCGTTGACCGAAACAGGTCCCTGGAAGTCATTCCCACTATTGTTGAGCAGGACCTTGCCGCCGATCACGTCCAGATCGGTCGCCCCGGTGACAGTAACGTCCCCTTTCTGCGTGATGTCGCCGCTTCCCGTGAGATCGATCTTAAGAGCGCCAAATTGCGAGGAGAACGTATCGGCCCCCAACTCGACGTTCGGCGCCGTCAACTGCAGGAGATCGGCGTTGGAACTGTTAACGGCGAGGTCTTGCGACGTCGCGATCTTGACTTCTCCGCCATGGCCGACGGCGAGTTGGGAAATCTCGTTGGTCGTCGATTGGAGATTCACGTCGATCTTGGCGCCGTCGATCGCAAAGAACGTCACCGGCGTTCCGATCGGAGTCAGCAAATCGGCGCCGTTCTGGCTCACTTCGGCGTCATACTTGACGGCTTCGATCGTGACCATTTTGTCGAACGTCCAGGAATCCCCCAGGGCGGAGCCCTTGAATACGACCTCTTCGATCCCCTTGGTTTCCAACCCCAAGCTAAGGTTCGGATCGAGCGTGGCGTGGTCGTCGAGAAGAGTCAACTGTTGCGAATCGACCTGCGATCCTGAGACGTCATTCGCTTCGATCCCTTTGACCGTCGCAGCGGCGAACTCATCGACGAACTTTCCGTCGTTCGTCACCTCGTAAGTCGCCACGCCTCCCTTGTCGTAGAAGCGGACCTCAACATCGTCCGTCGGCGCATCGGTCGTGATCTGCAAAACGCCGTCGCCATCTACGATGGCCGTCGCAGTCAGCACGACGCGAGGTTCGAGTTCGCGAAAGCGAAGCTTGGTGTCGAACTGATCAAGAAAGCGATTGGCTGCGCCGCTATCGCTACCGCGCGATTTTCGTTTCTGCTTGCGCGAGAAGATTCGCTTGCGGTTCATTCGGTAGCGTCCCTCGGTCGATCGCTCTTCAGGGGAGTGAGCGGCGCGTGGCAGAAAAAATCGCTAGCGAGGTATGCGAAAAACGCACTTAACCCCCCTAGCCGTCAAAAGATACGTATTTTCCCATTCAAATTACGATTTTTGGCAATGTCAACGAAAGCCGTCTCCATTTCCCTCATTCGGACCGCATCAGGTCGTCACAATCGCGCAAGTTGACGCGATCCCCCCTCCTTTTGACGCCGATCAGGCCGAATTTGCCAAATATGCGGAAGCTGGACCGGCTGGAGCCACTTCTCTGAACTAGGAAGGAGCGAAACGCCGATCGAGAGAAGACGGAGTCGCATGGACCCCCTATCGCACTAGCATGGTGAAGACGAAGGATGCGTCATTTCAACACTATCTGCCTGATCTTCCTCCCCCTCTGCGGAGCCATCTTCGCCGCTTGGGAAGTCCGTGCTGAGTCTCCGGCCTCTCCGTTTCGCATTCGTCCCGCTGCGTTTACTCAGACCGCTCCGCCAGAGCTGGGACCGGTCGATCCGCCGCCGGATGAGATCATCCCGAAAGGGGCCATGATCACCGAAGATGATATTCTTCCCCCTGGCGAACGTTACGGCGAACTCTACCGCTCGGTCGCTGACGGCAAAGATCCATTCAAACATATGACCCCGGAACAGCTCCAGACGTTGCTCGAACGTCGCCCGGCCGACTCCTACACGATCAACACCGGCTACCGCGATCCCGAAATCCAAACCGGTCCCAACCATCAGGTGAAACTGCCGGCCAACGTCGCCGCGGAACTGTTCGCCGAATACCCCGAAGTCGACACCATCTACGGCGTCCAGCGTCCGTGGGCGCCGTCGGTCGCGATGTGGGAAGCTCCGGCCTTCTATCACCAGCCGCTCTACTTTGAAGAAGTCAATCTCGAGCGCTACGGAAACCGTCATCGCGTGATTCAGCCGGCGGTCTCGGCGGCTCACTTCTTCGCCAACACGATCATGCTGCCGTACAAGGTTGGCGTGAATCCGCCCTGCGAACGGATCTACACCTTGGGTCACTATCGCCCCGGCGACAACAACCCGCATGATCGTCACGGGCTCCCCTGGAGCTGGCGCGGCGCCGTTTACATGGGAACGTTCTATACTGGCGCCGCTTTCGTCCTGCCGTAGCGAACGCTGGCTACAACTCGAAACGGAAGTTGCCGCTGATCCAGCGCGAGATTCGCTGGCCTAAAGAAAGAGACCGGCCGAGCACAACCGCTTTGCCGCGTGTGCCGGGCAGCAGCTTCGTCGGTACCGACTCGAGTTCGACCGTCGCTTGATACGATCGTTCGACCAGCGACATTTCTCCCGCTTCCCCCTCTTCGACCGGCAGTTCCGCTCCTTGCGCCAAGTTACGGGGAGCGTCGACAATCTCGTCGCGTGAGATCTCGACGATCCGTCCTCGAACCGCCGCACCGGTCAAACCGTCGAAGAGGAGCTCGACGTTGTCTCCCACGTTCACCAGGTCGACGTCGCGCTGATGAATCAGCAGCTGCGCTTCGATCCGGTCCGACTCGGCGACGATCGCGAGCAAGTCTCCCCGCTGCATCAACGCGCCGCGATTCTTCTCCTCCAGCGGCGTCCCTTTCCAGGTCGGCAGTTGACGCTGCGATTGCCCCGCTTCTACGCGAAGCGGCGGTGGGAGGACGACGCCGTCGCTCGGCGCCTTAATCGTCAGTCGCTCCGCGTCGCGGCTCACTACGTCGAGTTGCCGCTGCAAGTCGGCGAGCACCGCTTCGGCGGCCGGGATCTGGGCGGCGACGGTGCGATCGTTATTCACCTGGCGATGAAGGTTTTCGACATGCTGTCGCTGTTCGTTCAAATCGCCGGTCAGTTCGACCCGACGCAGTTGGATATCGTCGTTGACCAGTTGAGCGAGCGTTTCGCCGGCAATGACATGATCGCCGGCGGCCACGGTCGATTCGATCCGACCTTCGACCGGCACATAGATCCGCTGCGAGTCGGCCAACTGCGCCAGGACCGGCGATTGTACGCGTGCGGCCCAACGGATCTGCGATGCACCTAGAAGCAAAGCGCTGATCACGACCGCCGCAATCGCCAGGCGTTTTCCTCGAATCTCACGCATCGCCATTGGTCGGTTCCACCAGCGGAAAAGTCCGATCGCCGGCTGAAACAGCAAGCCGGCGACCACCAAGACCACGACCGTATCGCCCAGCGGCGCCAGATCGTTGGCCTTCAACATTTTATAGACGAACCAGACGAGAAACCCGATCACCATCGTCCGGTACACCAGGGCGGCGATCCCATACGTGCGTAAGAAGCGAGGATTCGCGTCGAGCGGCGCCTCATTCAGCTCCTGACGTGTGAAGAATCGAACCAGCGGACGCTGAATCGCTTCGCTCGCTTGCTGCGACAAGTTCGGCACGTCGACCCAGTCGGCGAAGATGTAATACCCGTCGTACCGCATCAAAGGGTTGCCGTTTACCAACAGCGTACTGACGCTCGCAACCAGCATCACGCTAAAGCAAATCGACTGCACGATCCCCGGTTCGCTGAAATACCACAGCACCGCACAGAACGACGCGACGATCAGTTCGACGTACATCCCGGCCGCCGAGACGAACATCCGCCGCTTCCGGTCAGGCAACAGCCACGCGTCCGACACGTCGCAGTACATACAGGGAACAAACGCCAACAGCATCACGCCGATCTGATGACACTCGCCCCCGAAATGTTTACAGGCCAGCGCGTGTCCCAGCTCATGCAGAATCTTGACCATCGCCAGCGCGAGCGCCATCCAAAGGAGATTCTCGCCTTGAAATAGCGACTGCACCGTCGGCATCCGCTGCAAGATCTCTTCGACATGCAGCAGCCCCATCAGCATCAGGGCGCTGGCGATCACCAGCACGGTCATGACCGTCGTCCGGTGAAAGAGCCACGCGAAGTAGGGAGCGATCGCGTCGAGCGCTCGATCAGGATCGACGCCGGGCAAGCGGATCGAAAGGACCGACAACGGCGCCGTCGACCATCGCCACAGTCGCTGTTGCTCGGCTCGTTCCAGCAGTTGCTTGGATTGTCCCGTCACTCCGGCGATCGCCAGACCGCGGGCATGCAGCGAATGACAGAACGACGTAATCTCGACCGGGCGAATCTTCAGCGGAGCGTATTCTTCTTGGTACGCGTCTTGAATTTCGGCGACCGACATTTGCCCGTCGAGCCGCCGCAAGATGAACATCTCATGCTCGCCGAAATAGAAGTAGCGCAGCGTCACCGGATCCTTCACCACAAAGCGGGGCTCAAGCGTTCCCTGCTGGCGAACGATCTTCAGATCGGGACGAATGCGTACGTTCAGCGAAGCGCCCACCGTTTACTTTTCCACCGAGACTTCTGCGGCCGCCGGGGTTTTGGCGTCGTCAGCCATCTCATCGGTCGAGATCGACATTTCGACCCGCAAACCAGGGCGGAGTTTCAAATCCGCGTTATCAATTTCAACCCAGACGCGAACGTCGCCGTTAACCGGGTCGACTTCCGGATCGACGAAGATCACCTTTCCCGGCACTACCAACGGATCGCTTCCAGGCAGCGAAACGCGCACCGTCGCCGCGCGATCTTGCAATCCGATCGCCGCTTCGTCGCTCCGCACGAACCCTTCCGCTCGCAGGCGATCAATCCGGACGATCTTCACCACCGGATCGGCGATGTCGACCCATTCCCCCTCGCGACGAAAGACATGGACGACCATCCCTTCGATCGGCGCGACGATCTTGTGCTTGGCGAGACGTTCGCCGGTGATCGCCGCTTCCGCTTCTTTCAGATTGGCGGTCAGCTTGGCGATCTCTTGCTGTTCGCTCGATTGTTCAATTTCCAGCCGGTTCTTCTCCGCCAATAGACGGAGACGATCGAGCTCGGTCTGCGTCACGGCGTTCGGAAAGTTGGCGATCGCGTCCAAGGCTCGTTGCAATTCGGCCTGCGAGACTTCGAGCGACTTCTTCGAGAAGCGGATATTGACGTCGTTCTCCGCTTCCCGCTGGGCGATCGCGTGCTCCGCCTTCTTCGCGACCAGTTCCAACTCCATCTCTTTGTCGGCGATATGCGCGAGCAACTCGCCCCGATCGACGATCGTTCCTTCGCGGACGTTGACCTTATCGAGGGCTCCGGCCTGTTGCGCCGGCACTTCGACCGTCTCAATGATTTTGAGCAGCGTCGAGTTGACCGAAATATCCGCGGCCGCAACCGGCGAAGAGATCTGAGCGGCGATCGCCAAGGTCCAAGTCAGGATTCGTTTCATGTCGTCAGTTACCAGAAAAGGCGGCGGCGTACCGCTTCCCAAAGTTCGTGCGTCCAGACGTATGCCAAGCTGCGCGTTCCGCAATCGACGCGGCCCGAAACCGAAACGCCGGGTCGCAGGAAATCGATCTCCGTCTTGTCAAAGCTGGCGGTCAGCAGCGCCGCCGGTTCGTCGGTCTCGCTCCCAACGTCAATCACCTGCGAAACCTCGGTCAGCTTCGCTTGATGTTTGACGCCTGGTTCGCTGACCAGGTGAAAGGTGATCGGCAGTTCTTGTTTCGTCGCCGCTTGGGCGTCGAGAATATGCTTGGTTCGGCGGTCGGCCGCTTCCAGCTTCAGAACCCACGGGCCATCCACTTCCGCGACTTTCAGCAGCGAATCGCCCCGCGATACCGGGCGGGCCTGAAGCGTTTCATCAATGTCCCAGCTCAGAATCTGCCCGGCGACCGGCGCGGTCAGCGTCAGACTTTGCTGTTGCTTGTCGAGCAGCAGCAGTTGCTCCTGCAAGTTGGCGATCCGCCGCGTCAGGCGAATCTCGTCGGCTGACAGCTGATCGCGATCGGCGCTCCGATTGTCGCGGCGATCATCGTCACGGCGGGTGTTCTGCGTCCGTTCGACACGGACCGCGTCGAGCTCCGACTGTGCGGCGGCGAGTAGACCTGCCGTTTCGGTTTGTTTCAGTTCCAAGTCGGGCGAACGAAGCTTGGCGACCACCTCGCCGGCGTCAACCATTTGCCCATGCTTCACCAAGATCTCATCGACATAACCGTCGAGCGGCGCGAACAACTGGCGTTCGACTTCTGGCTGCAATTGCCCACGAACATCGATTTCAAATCGCGCCGGAATCAGCCAGGTCGCCAACAAGACGAGCAAGACCGGCAGTACGTAACGCATCGTGCGCGATAGCTTCCGCCAACCAAATTGGGCAAGCACCATCCCGACGAACTGCATCACGCCTCGCAGCGGCAGCTTTTCGTAACGTTGGGCGTTATCGAGCGCAATACTCGCCGTTTCGGCCAGACTACGGGTTCGCGACAACAGTCGTTCGACCTCGGTCGCTTCCAGCTGTTCGACGATCATCACGCCGACCAGCGTCCCTTCCGCCGTCGCTTCCTCTTCTTCCTCGTGCTCTTCCTCACGGACCAACGGTACCGCGATCAGCAGTCGAGCCGGCGACTCTTCCAGATAGTCGACCAGCGCGTCTTCGATTTGCGGCGGCAGGTTTTCGCGATCGCCGCGGAAGATGATCGGTTGTTTCTGCTTGGCGACGGCGGTCGCCAGTCGTTCTAGTTTGCGTACCACGGCGGCGCGACGATTGATCACGTCGATGCCGCTGATCGCTTGGATGTAGGCGGCGGGGCCATCCCACTCGGCGACGCTGACCCGATCGGCGTCGAGCGCCAAGCGGCCGTCGTTGGCGATGCGGTAGCAAGTCCGCTGGACGTCGAGTTCACGATGGACGTCGCGAGCAAAGTAAAGTTGATTCTTCCAGTTCTGTTCGGCGCCGGCGAAATCGGCCAATAGCCGCCGCTCTTGAAAATGAACGGCAATCTCGCCAAACGCGTCGAGTAGCCGCAGCTGTCCGTTTTGAGTCACTGCCGGCAAATCGGCCGGTTGATACAGCACCAAGAGGGCGCTCGTACGAGCGACCGTCTCAAGTGGCACGGCCAGCATCAAACGAGTCTGGCCCCCTGACTCTCCGCCGCTGACGATCGCCGAGGCTTTCGGCTTGCGAAGCGCCGCTTCCAGCGAACAGGCGTCGATATCAATCGCGACGTCGCGCTGGGGGGCGGAATAGACCTTGTCGAACCCTTGTTCATATAAGGGTTGGAGACGACGTGAAGCGCCCAGTTGCCAGATGGCGGCGCCCTGGGCCGAAGCGGCGAAGATCAGCCGCGATAGCAGCTCTGGCCAAAACTCTTCCGGTGAGGACGCACCTTCGGCCAGATCAGCCAGTTCGTCCAACAGCGAATCAAGTTGCCGGCGAGCGTCCTCAGCCGTGCGGACCGAAATTGGGGACTCGGAAGACATAAGCGGACTAAAAAGTGGCGTAGCGGCTGGACGTCCTACCCAGACCGGAGCCTCTTTGTGCGGCGGCGTTCCTCGCCGCGCATCCGTGAGCATGCATGATAATGGTCAGTCCTGACGAGGGGAAATCACGTCGCCTGACAGGTTCCAATATATTCACATGTCGCTCGGCCAAACGCCGCTTTCTGAAAACCTGTTGCCTGCAGTCGACATTTGGTCGGCACAACCCTCCCAACCCGCCTAGTCGGCGCCCATTCTGGTAGGAAGCGAATCGCCCGGGGATGCAATTTCGCCCCGTACGTCGATGTGATCCTACACTCCCGAAGGCGCATCTTGCGCCCCCCGCGACGACACGCCAACCTCCCTCCCAGACGCGAAAGCCGCCTGATGTCCGGACTCAATCTGAAATCACTCGTCGGCAAACTGAACCCGGTCTGCCGTGGCGCTCTTGAATCAGCTGCCGGGCTTTGCCTGTCGCGGACCAACTACAACATTGAGGTCGAACACTGGCTTACCAAGATGCTGGAAGCCCCGTTTACCGACCTGGAAGCGATCCTGAAGCATTACGAAATTGACCGGACTCAGTTCACCACCGAGCTGACCCGCGCCATCGACCGCTTCAAGACCGGCAACGGCCGTCCGCCGAGCATCGCTCCGGCCGTCGTCGACCTGGCTCGCGACGCCTGGCTGTTGGCTTCGATCGAATATGGGGAACCGGCGGTCCGCACCGGGCACATCATGCTGGCCCTGCTCAGCGACGAAAACTCCAATCGTGCGATCGTCGGCAGCTCGTCGGCTCTCGGCAAGATCTCGGTCGAATCGCTAAAACGAGAACTTCTCAGCATCACCGCCGATACCGACGAATCGACCACCAAGTCCGAAAAGGCCGACGCCGCGACCGACGGCAAACCGAAGAAGCCGTCGAAGACACCGTCGCTCGACCAATTTACGGTCGACCTGACCGAACGCGCCAAGAGTGGCGCCATCGATCCGGTCCTCGGCCGCGATGACGAAATCCGCCAGATCGTCGACATCCTCTGCCGCCGTCGCCAGAACAACCCGATCCTCACCGGTGAAGCGGGCGTCGGCAAAACCGCCGTCGTCGAAGGCTTCGCTCTCCGCATCGCCGCCGGCGACGTGCCGGAAGTGCTGGCCAACGTTTCGATCCGCTCGCTGGACCTAGCGCTGTTGCAAGCGGGCGCCGGGGTCAAAGGGGAATTTGAAAACCGGTTGAAGTCGGTCATCGAAGAAGTCAAAAGCTCGCCGAAACCGATCATCCTGTTCATTGACGAAGCTCACACCATGATCGGCGCCGGCGGACAAGCCGGACAAGGGGACGCCGCCAACTTGCTGAAGCCGGCGCTCGCTCGCGGCGAACTCCGCACCATCGCCGCGACGACCTGGGCTGAATACAAGAAGTACTTTGAACGTGACGCCGCTCTGGCTCGCCGCTTCCAAGTGGTCAAAGTCGAAGAGCCGAGCGAGCCGAAGTGCATGGACATGATGCGCGGTCTGGTCGCGACCCTCGAAAAGCATCATGCCGTTCGCATTCTGAATGAAGGGGTCGAAGCGGCGGTCAAACTTTCGAACCGCTACATCAGCGGCCGCCAGCTGCCGGACAAGGCGGTCAGCCTGCTCGATACCACGTGTGCCCGCATTGGTCTGAGCCAGAACTCGACTCCGCCCGAAATCGAAGACGCCCATCGTCACATCGAACAGCTGACGACCGAGATTGCGATTCTGGAACGAGAAATGGCGGCCGGCGCCGAAGATCACACCGCCGCGATCGCCGACCTGGAAGCGACTCGCGCGACCGAAACCGAACGGCTTGAAAAACTGAACGAACGCTGGGCGAACGAAAAAGAGTTGGTCTTCAAGATTCGCGACCTGCAAAAACAGCTGATCGACGACGACGCTCTCCGCGGCGTTCCGGTCAAAGAAGGAGAAGAGCCGCCGGTCTTGTTGACCGATGAAGAGCGGGCCGACATCCGCTCGCAAATCCAAGCGACCCACAGCGAACTGGAAGAAGCCCAAGGGGAAGACCCGCTGGTCCACGTTTGCTGCGACGCCGCCGCGGTGGCCGAAACGGTCGCCGCTTGGACCGGCATCCCGGTCGGCCGCATGGTCTCCAACGAGATCAAGACGGTGATGAACTTGCAAAACCTGATGGAAGAAGCGGTCGTCGGTCAGTCGCACGCGATGAACCAGATCGCCGAAAGCATCCGCACCTCTCGGGCTCACCTCGACGATCCGAGCCGTCCGATCGGCATCTTTTTGCTGGCCGGAACAAGCGGCGTCGGTAAGACCGAAACGGCCCTGACGCTGGCCAACTTGCTTTACGGCGGCGAGCAAAACCTGACCACGATCAACATGTCGGAGTTCAAGGAAGAGCACAAAGTTTCGCTGCTGATGGGCTCCCCTCCCGGCTACGTCGGTTACGGCGAAGGTGGCGTCCTGACCGAAGCGGTCCGTCGCAAGCCGTACAGCGTGATCTTGCTCGACGAAATGGAAAAGGCTCACCCCGGCGTCCAGGACATCTTCTATCAGGTCTTCGACAAAGGTCACATGAAGGATGGCGAAGGACGTGACATCGACTTCAAGAACACCGTCATCATCATGACGTCGAACGCAGGCACCGACCTGATCATGCAGCTCTGCCGCGATCCTCAGCGTCAGCCGAGCCCCGAACAGTTGGGCGAAGCGCTGCATGACGAGCTGCTGAAGACGTTCAAACCGGCGTTCCTCGGCCGCGTCAGCGTGATCCCTTACTTCCCGCTGGCCGACGACGTGATGAAGCAGATCGTTCGCTTGAAGCTGAAGAAGGTCGGCAAGCGGGTGAAAGAAAACTACAACGCTTCGTTCGACTACACCGATCTACTGGTCGACGCGATCGCCGCTCGCTGCACCGAAGTCGACACCGGCGCTCGCAACGTCGACAAGATCCTGACCCGCACGCTGCTGCCGGAACTCTCGTCGGAGTTCCTCGCCCGGATGGCCGAAGGGGGCGAGATCGGCGGCGTCAACGTCACGGTCGGCGAAACGGGAGACTTCGCTTACGAGATCTTGTAAGTCGCCGATCATTCCAACTAGCGCACGTCGAGGGCGGTCATCAGCAGGGCCGCCCTCTTTTCGTTTCTTGCGACCGCACGCCGTATTTCTCATAGTAGCCCGAAGCGCCAGCGAGGGAAATGCGGCCGGCCATTCGCGTTGAATTGAGAAGCTTGGGTTTCGATCAGTTCCCCGCTGGACATCTTCTTGCGACCGCATTTCCCTCGCTGGCGCTTCGGGCTACTATGAGGCTTCACCACCTTCCCCGGACGTCTCGCATCATGCTTTCCTACCAACTCGAACCCGATCTCACCGCCGCCGAATTCTTGGACCTGCTCCATCGTTCGACCTTGGCCGAACGCCGCCCCGTCGATGATCCGGACCGGATCGAAGGGATGCTCCGCCACGCCGATTTGATTGTCACGGCCCGCGATGGCGAACTGCTGGTCGGCATCTCCCGGGCGGTGACCGACTACAACTACTGCACTTACCTGTCGGACCTGGCGGTCGACGTCGCCTACCAGCGGCAAGGAATTGGTAAGCAGTTGATTCGGAGAACTCACGAAGCCGGCGGCCTAAAGACGACCCTGATCCTGCTTTCGGCGCCAAAGGCGGTGGAGTACTATCCGCACATCGGGATGACGCAGCATCCCTCGTGCTGGATACAGCGCGGAGCATAGAAAGCCGCGGTTAGCGATTGATCCAGAAGGCCGAATCGGTCGCCGATTCGCCGCTGAAGTTCACTTCCTGTTCGGGAGCAGTTTCCTGCGCCGGCGCCGGGCGTTTGACGGAAGGGGGAGCGATCATCGCCTGATTCGCTTTCGGTTGAGCGGCGATAGCAGGGCCGACGGCGGGACGATCAACCGCCGCACGACCGGAAGCTGGTTCGCGATGGATCCAAACGGGAGAGTGGACCTCTTCGTCGCCGCCAAAGTCAATATTCTCGTCGCCAAACGCTTCAATCACGCGGGCCGAGACGTCCTGCCCAATCGGAGCGTTCATCGACGCCGGCTGGACCGCAGACGCTTCGCTCTGCTCTTTGCGGAGCGGGTTCTCGGGCATCGCCGGTTCCGCGTCTGACGTTTCGGGGAAAGCCGGACCTTCAAAGATCGGCGTTCCTTTGTACGGCTCTTTGGCCGGTTCCAGCGGGAACGACGGGCGGTCCTTCGTGCCGATCAAAGCGTCGTTGATCACGAAGTTGGTCAACGCGTGCCGCTTGTTCATATCACGCTGCAGCGCGTCGTAGTACGCCTTTTGCGGCCACGGCCCTTCGGTCATGAAGATGTTGTTGTGCTCAAGCAACGACCCTTTTTCGTAGTGGACGTTCTTGATCGCTTGGGCGTAGTCGACGCGAGCCTGATAGAACAGGATGTTGGCGTCGATCACGCGGCGTTGCGCTTCGAGCAGCAGGTCGAGCGGTGCGAAACCGGCTTCGTGCGAAGCTTCGACCGCACGCTGCTGGGCGTAGGCCGCTTCGCGACGATTGAACTGCGCTTCCATCACCTGGTGAGCACGTTCGATTTCGCCGTACGTGTTGCTCAAGCCGTACATGATGAAGTTTTCTTGCTCGCGGAGGATCGCTTTTTCGCGAGCCAAGGCGAGTTCCGAACTTCGGACGGCGGCATGACCGCGGCGGAAGCCGATCGGCATGTCGAACTCGACCCCCATTTGATACTCTTGGAAGTCGCCGTCCATCATGCTTTGAATCGCATTGTCGTACTGCGGCTGATCGTAGCCCCACAGGTCTTTGCCGAAGCCGCGGAGACGATAGCGAGCGACCAGGTCCAAATTCGGCTTCAGGAAGTTCTTGTTCGCCAGCAGTTCCAGCTCTTTCTGCTTGATGACCCATTTCTGACGACGCAGTTCCGGGCGACGAGCCACCGCTTCCAGCGCGATCGCATCCCAGTCGAACTTCACCTTCGCCACCGGCGGATCCTCCGACGGACGCAGCAGTTGCGGACCGTTAATGTCGACCGCCATGATCACGCGCAAGCGACGTTCCGACACGCGAACGCCGCCGGTCTGCACGAACGTACCGCCCGAGCTGCCGTAGTTGGTTTGCGTGCGCGGCGTCAAACGGCCATGCAGCGAGTTGATCACTTCCGACTCAAAGCGATAGTACTGTTCGCGGGCCTGACCTTCCTGGTCGGCGGTGCGGCGTCCTTGACCGGCGTTGGCCTGAACGTTCTGCCAGACGCGGAGGGCGTTGTCGCGAGCCTCGACCTTGGCGTCAAGGTCGCGATAGGCGTAGTAGAGGTCCCAGTAGGCGTTTTCGACGTCGCTGACCAGGTTACGCACCGCGATTTCAAACTCGGCCAGGCTGATGTCGGTTCGCGTGCGAGCGACCAACACGCCGTTGGCGAAGCCCGGCTCGCCGTTCGGACCGGCGATGCGGTTGTACATGACGCCGGCGCCTTGCATCAACGGTTGGCGCCACTGAGCTTCGGCGTAGTTCGTCCATGATTGCCCGAAGACGAACGGGTTGGTGATGAACGACGCTTCCTGGTTGTTATTGTCGTACTGCGTGACGTTGCGCAACGTAAAGGTGGCGCCGGTGACGCTCTTCTTCTGCAGCGAGATCTCGTAGTTGTTGTAGTCTTGTTTGAACAGACCGTTCTGACCGACCGTGACGTTGTTCACGCCGTAGTCGTTTTGTTCAAAGTAGGCCGAAGCGCCGAAGCTGGCGTCAAACGCGCTCAGAGCCGCCTCTTCGCCGAAGCGACCGTCGGTGTAAACGCGGCCCGGATCGTAGATCGTTTCCAGCGCTTCAGGACTGCGAAGGACGCCGCCAAGGTCTTTCATGACCTGCGAGTTGGCCAGCGCCGTCTCCACCGCTTCTTGCAAAGAGATGTTGGCGTATTTCACTTCGCCGCTGACCGCCGCATCGGGCGAGACCGGAACGCTCGGCAGAAAGTCGTCTTCGCAAGCGTTCGGAACCGGGTCTTCGATCGTCAACCCGCGACCGGCGTACTTCGCGATCAGATCTTCGTCGTACGCAGGAGGATCAGGACAGTCATAGAGCCGCCAGCACCGCAACGAACAGCCGTTGAGCGCAAGCGCGACGCAGCTTAGCGTCACTACGATCTGTTTCGTCCAGCGATGCAGCATCGCCGTCCTTTCCTCGGGTCGTCAAACTTATTGGTCGTCAACGATCCCCAGGGAGCGTCGTGATGACGAGACCACGGGTGAACCCGTCGTTGTCAATCACAACCCATCCCGCAGAACCGGTTGTCCTCGAAGTCTTTTCGGCAAACGTGGCATACCTGCTCCATCAATCCCGCAATTTCGGCATCTTTAGACGAATCCTCCCTTTGCTAGCGACCGGCGCCATTGGCATATCCGGACGCTGATTTGATGATGCGAGAAGCTGCGGGGACTTTAACGCCTCCGCTTTTGGCGCCCCCCCTGCGACAATTCGCCGCAGTTGCCAGCACCGCAGGCAGCAGTTACGCTCAGTCAATTAATCCGATCGGAGGGGTTAGAGGTGTTAGGGCGTCTCGCCAGCTGGGGAAGCGGTCTGCGGCAATTGGCCGGCAGTCGTTTCGTGCTGCGCCGGCGAAGCCTGATTTCGGCCCTCTTGATCGCCAACATCGTCTTTCTCTCGTTCGGGGTCCGCTTCCACGGATTCGTCCCGCAAGACGTTTCGATTCCGTTCCCCTGCCAGGGAGGAAGTTGCGGTTGCCGCGACGCCTATACCTGCTGGAACAACTGCTGCTGCAACACGCCCGCAGAGCGGCTGGCCTGGGCCGAAGCGAACGACGTCACCCCTCCCCAGAACATCGTCGCCCGGCTGATGCAGGAAGCGGCGATCGTGAAAGCGTCGAAAAAATCGAGCTGCTGCGCGACCAAACAAGTCGCGTCGTGCTGTGCGGGTAAAACAAAAAGCTGCTGTGCGGCCAAGTCGAGCAGTTGCTGCGACGCAAAAGAAGAGAAAACGACGCCGGCCGAGTCGGCGCCTTATAAAGGCCCGTTTTTCACGATCGCCAAGTGCGGCGGCTTGCCGGAACTGTTTGCGATCTTCTCTAGCTCAGTCGTCGAACCGGTCGCTCCCATCTGGAGCCCCCGACTCGAGTTCTGCGGCTATCTCACCCTTTGCGATACGACGTCGGCAACGCTCGCTTTGCCGCCGGCCAGCCCCCCTCCGGATGCGATCACGGTCTAGCACGCGTTTCGTTACCCACAACGAAGCTGCGCTCTCAAGCTATCGCCGTATGCGCTTGCGCTAACTGTTGCGCGTGCGCGTTCTTACCATTCGCAATCCACGCACACGATTTTCATACACATGAAACAACGTCACGCTTTTACTTTGGTCGAACTGCTGGTGGTGATCGCCATCATCGGCGTTTTGATCGCATTGCTGTTGCCGGCCGTTCAACAGGCCCGCGAAGCGGCACGGCGAATGTCGTGCACCAACAACCTGAAGCAGATGGGACTCGCCCTGCATAACTACGAGTCGACCTTCAAGGTCTTCCCGATGGCCGGAACGGTCGACACCGACTTTTCGGTTCAGGCCCGTCTGCTTCCCTTCGTCGAGCAAGGAAACTTGAACGACCAACTCGACTATGCTCAAGCGGCGTTCACCGGCGGCTGGAGCGGCAAGGCGCCGAACCCGGCCTTCGCCACCGCGTTCGCCACGCCGCTCGAACTGTTCCTCTGCCCCAGTGATCCCGCGCCGTCGCAAACGACGTCGGCCGGCTACACCTATGGGTCGATCAACTACATGGTCAGCTTCGGCAGCGGGACCGGACTCAATTACGATTTCAAGCAGAAGACCGACGGGATCTTCTACCAGTACTCGAAGGCCGGCTTCCGCGACATGACCGACGGGACCAGCAACAGCGTCGTGATGAGCGAAACAGTTCGCAGCGTCGGCGCTGACATGACCTTGCCGGCCGGACAGACCCCCTCGTTTCCGTATCAGTTCACGCTGAACGGATCGTCCGGCGTCAGTTCCAGCAATCCGGATCCGAACAAACAGGGATTGCCGGGAAGCGGCGGAGGTTGGAGCGGCTACACCAACGGCGACGGATTGATCTTCAATCCCGACATCTCCACCTTCTGGACCGACTTCACCTCGTGGCGCGGCGGCGAGAGCTCGGCGATCCGCGGACGAGGAATGTCGTGGGCGTTTACCGGGGCCATCAATTCGATGACCAACGGTTATCACACCCCCAACAGTCGCATTCCGGATGTGGTCACGCATTGGACCGGTTACTTCGCACCGCGTAGTTACCATCCCGGCGGCGCCAACGTCACCTTCGGCGACGGCTCGGTTCGTTTGCTCCCCAACACAATCGACCTGACGACGCATCGCGCCTTGCATAGCGTCAACGGCGGCGAAGTGCTGGGTGAATTCTAGACCGATCTGACGATCGTCTCGCTATCAGCGGTCGGCGCGTTTCGGAAACGAAGCGCGCCGCTCCGCTCTTGCGCATCCCTCGAACATTCCCCTTCCCTGATATACCTCCCATGAACAATCCAGACGCGCCGCGCAAGCGGCCCTGGCCCGACTACCGCGCGGTATGGCGGTGGCATTTTTACGCCGGCCTGTTTTCAATACCAATCTTGGTCGTGCTGTCGATCAGCGGCACGATCTACTTGTTCAAACCGCAGATCGAGTCTTGGCTCGACAAGCCCTACGACCAATTGCCAAGTGGCGCAGCGTCTCTCCCGATTTCAAAGCAGATCGAAGCGACCCTCGCCGCCATTCCGGGCGCCAGATTCCACTCGTTCGAGTTGCCGGCTTCGTCGACCGCCGCGACGAGGGTCATCGTCATCCGGCAAGGAGAACGAATCCGTTGCTACGTCGATCCCGCCGATGGCAAGCTGCTCGACCAGAAGGTGGAAGAGGACCGCTTCATCGCGATCATCCGCCGCCTGCATGGCGAGTTGTTTCTCGGCAATCGAGGTTCGTACCTGGTCGAGCTGACCGCCTGCTGGACGCTGGTCCTGATTTTTACCGGGCTCTATTTGTGGTGGCCCCGCAAATGGACCGGGCTTGGCGGCGTGCTGTTTCCTCGCCTGACCGGCGGCCAGAAGATCTTCTGGCGCGACATTCATAGCGTGTCCGGAATCTGGATCTCCGGTTTTGCGATCGTGCTGATCCTTTCCGGTCTCCCCTGGTCGACCTTCTGGGGGAACTACTTCCGTAACGTTCGCCATTGGACCGGCACGGCGGTCGCGCGACAGGATTGGCAGATCAGCCGCTCGCGCACCGAAAAGGAGCCGGGCAAATCGGCGCAGCTCGATCTGACCGCGGCGGATTGCGTCTTCGCTGCGGCGACGCCGCTTGACTTGCCGCCGCCGGTGATCATCTCGCCGCCGCGTGGAAACTCCACCGAGTGGAAAGTGCAATCGATGACGCAAAACCGTCCCTATCGGGCCGACCTGACGATCGACGGCGCCAGCGGCGAATTGACCAGCCGCCAAGACTTCGTCGATCGCCACGTGATCGATCAAGTCGTTGGGGTCGGGATCGCACTGCACGAAGGGCAATTGTTCGGCTGGCCGAATCAATTGCTCGGCGTCGTAACGACCAGCGGTCTAATTCTGCTGAGCGCCAGCGGCGTCATCCTCTGGTGGCGCCGCCGCGACCGAGGCGTTCTTGGCGCGCCGGCTGTTGGCGCCGCGCCCCGATTCTCGCTCGGCTTGATCGTCATCGTGGCCGGCCTAGCCGTTTATCTTCCGTTGTTCGGGGCCTCCCTGCTCGCCGTTTATCTGGCGGAACGATTCGTCCTGCGTCGCTCGCCGGGCGTTCGCAGTTGGCTTGGCCTCTCCAATCCCCAATCGCCGGAGGTCGCCGCCGTATGATTCGTTCGCTGATTCTGGCCAGCTTCGCGCTTGTTACGCTCGTCGGCTGCGGCCCGACCCCGGTGACCGGCGGTACGACCGGCGTTTTGACCACCAGCGGAAATCCGCTTGGCGAAATGCAGGTCAACGTCTTTCGCGCCGATGGGCTGGATATGCCGATCGGCTTCGGCACGACCGCCGCGGATGGTTCGTTTGAGCTGGTTCAGCCCGCCGCGGCTGGACCGCTCGTACTGACGCCAGGCAAGTACCGCTTTTCGGTCGAGTCGATCGGTTCGCCGGTCCTGCTGCCGAAGAAGTATGGAAGCGCAACCACTTCGCCGTTGGAAGTTGAGTGGCGATCGGATCAGCCGCTCGCGCTCGATATCCCGGGGCTCAAGCTGCCGAAGTAACGTTTCGAAATGGAAAAAGCGTGCCGGAGAGAACGCTCCCGCACGCTTCTTTTTGTTTCTTGACGAGCAAGTCGTTTACGCCAGGCCGCGACGCTTCAACTCGCCGACGACGTTCTGCACGATCCGGGCGACTTCGTCCGAGTCGATCTCTTCTTTGATCGCACAACCGCCGATCGGCTCGTTGACGAATCCTTCGGCCGCCAGCAAACATTGCAGTTCGCGTTTGAGCTGATCGATCGCGTGCAATTGGCTTTCCGATTGCGGCTGACGTCCTTTGCCCGGCTGGAAGCCGCGCAGCGCCAGCGCCGCGCGGAACCCTTCCGGAAATTCGCTGTTGTAGAGCATCGCGTCAAACAGCGTGAGCAGACGGTATTGCAGATCGCGAGCTTCGTCGATCCGCCCCGCTTTGGTCAGGTCGTACAGCTTGCGGGTAATCTCCGGAACCACCCCGCTGGTCGCGTTCGTACCGCCGTCGCAACCGATCAGCATCATCGGCATCAGCGCCGCGTCCCAACCGGTCATGAAGGAGAAGTCGGGACGAAGCGGACGGACCGCCGCGATCATCCGCATCATGTGAGGCAAGTCGCCGGACGAGTCTTTAATCGCCACGATCTTCGGGCACTCTTCCGCCAGACGCTGCACCGTCGGCACGTCGATCGGCGAGGCGAACATCGGAATGTTGTAGAGCGTGACGTCGATCGGCGTGTTGTCGGCGATCTCTTTGAAGTAGGCGTACACGCCGGCCGGGGTCAGCTTGTAGTAAAACGGCGAGACGATCGCCACGGCGCGGCAACCGTATTCGTAGTAGTTCTCGCAGGCCTTGATCGTCTCACGGACGTTCGCTTCGGCGGCGCCGGCCAAGATCGGGACGCGGCCAGCGGTCTGATCGGCCATAATCTCGATGATGCGGCGACGCTCTTCCGCGGTGAAGCGGAGAAACTCGCCGGTCGAGCCGTTCGGGTAAAGTCCATGGACGCCCCGTTCGATCAGCCAATCGACGTAACGTCGCAGTTCCGGCTCGTTAATATCCCCCCGCGAGTCGAGGGGAACGATGTTGGGCGTAAAGATACCAGCGAGACGTGCTTGATTTGACATGTTTGGAGAGGCTTGGTCTAACGGCGGCGGGCCAGCGGAGCTAGAATCAAAACTTTATACGATTTGGATATCTTAGTTCATGATCCGCTCGAAGTCAGCGGCGGCTTTTCCCCGGATTTTTCGTGCTTTTTAAACAATCCATCCTCGAAATGATCGCTGACGGCCGGGTCACCTACGCTTTTCGCCGCTGGAAACGCCCTACCGTCAAAGCAGGGGGCACGCTCACGACCTCGATCGGCGTGCTGGCGATTGAAGAGGTTAAGCCGGTTGAGCCGGAGCAAATCAGCGGTCGACACGCCGTCGCGGCCGGGTTCGATTCGCTCGCCCAGCTGAAAGCGAATCTGGCGACGCAGCGAGACGCCCCGCTCTACCGGATCCGCTTCCGCTTGGCCGGCGAGGATCCCCGCATCGCACTCCGCCGCG
This sequence comes from Blastopirellula sediminis, assembly GCF_020966755.1. NCBI lineage: Bacteria > Pseudomonadati > Planctomycetota > Planctomycetia > Pirellulales > Pirellulaceae > Blastopirellula > Blastopirellula sediminis. The sequence goes on along the minus strand of NZ_JAJKFT010000010.1, from coordinate 2,413,446 downwards.
AAGACGACCTCTCAGCCGACGATCTCACTCTCCTCCTGAAAAAGCTGGAGCGGTACGACGCCGCATCGAAGCATGGCGCCTGGACCGAGCGCGTTCTGGAGATGATCGACCAAAATCCCAATACGAAAGCCGGCGACCTGGCCGAGCAGCTCCGCGTCGAAAAGGAATGGCTCAAGACGAACATTCGCAAGCTGAAGCAGCTCGGGCTAACCGAAAGCCTTTCCCCCGGCTATCAGATTTCTCCCCGCGGCGCCGCGCTGCTCGACCACCTGAAGCGACAAGAGCAGGAAGCGTAATCGCATGTCGAAGAAATCTCGCCGCGAGCGAACCGGGGCGCCAGCCGCAGCAACCAACGATTCGCCCTCTGAGGGAAGCGATCTGAAAAAGTACGCCCCTGCGGCGCTGTTAGCCCTGCTCAGCTTCGGCTATCTGCTGATTTACTTTCAGTCGCCGCTGCCGGTCTATCGGGGCGAGCCGGCCGATCGACTGACCGTCCTCTTCACGATCTTCGGCAACTTCACCGCGGTGCTCGGAACGTGGGCCGATCTGCTAATCGATCCCCTTCCCTTCCTCACGCAGCGGACCCCGGTCTTCCTGCTGGCGGGGTTGATTCTGCTGATCGCTACGCTCGTCGGTCGTTGTCTCTTGAGCCGGATCGGCCTGACTTCAATGTTGTCGCGGCTAGAGAACTTCGTCTTCGCCAGCGCGCTCGGCCTGGCCGCCGTTTCGCTCTGGACGTTTGCGATCGGCTTCGCCGGACTGCTTCATTATCCGGTGGTGATCGTTCTCCCGCTGTCGGGACTTGCCGGTTGGGGCGGCTTCGATTGGTATCGTGAGTGCGCCTCACGTGATAAAGCCCCTTCAGCGAGTGAGCCTTTCCCTTGGATCTGGATCGCCGCTACGGCGCCGATTGTGATTTGCACGCTGCTCGGTGGGATGATGCCTCCCTATGAATATGACGTACTGGAGTACCATCTGCGGCTGCCGACCGAATGGCTCGCCACCGGGCGCATCGCCGTCGAGTCGTACAACGCCTACAGCGGTCTGCCGATGGGGGCCGAGATGTTGGCCCTATTGCCGATGACCTTGTGGCCCAGCGATCAGGCCTGGTTCTATGGCGCGCTGGTCGGCAAGACGCTGATCTGCTTCTACGCTCCGCTAACCGCACTCGCCGCTTACTGCGCGGCGCGACGTTTCACCGGCTCCTACGCCGGGCAGATCGCGGCGATCGTGGTGGTCGGAACTCCCTGGATCGTCTTCGTCGCCGTTTACGGACTGGTCGACGGCGTCTGGGCCTTTTACACGGTGGCGGCGATCTTCGCAGCGATCTTGTGGTTTCAGACGAAGTACAGCGATCAGCCGGAACTGCTGCCGCGACTGGCTCTGCTATCCGGACTGATGGCCGGGATGGCGACGGCTTGTAAATATCCGGCGCTGCCGCTGCTCGTCTTTCCGCTGGCAGCTTGGATTCTGCTCGAAGGTTGGCGGCCGAACTTCAAATCGGCGATCACGTTCACCATCGGCGTGACGCTCCTCTTCGCACCCTGGCTAATCAAGAACGTCGTCTACACCGGCAACCCGGTTTATCCGCTGGCTGGTTCAGTCTTCCCCGATTCGATCCGGACGCCGGAGCAAGTCGCTCAGTGGAAAGCGGCCCATCGCGTTCCGACCGACGCCAGTGGCAATAGCGTGACGCCGGCTATGTTGATCAGCGCGATGAAGAAGGTCGCCTACGCCAGCGACTGGACCAACGTGGCTCTCACGCCGCTGACGATCGCGGGGATCGTGCTATTCGGCCTCGCGGTTTGGAAACCGCAGTTCCTTTCGAGCGAAGACGATTGCAATCCTGCTGACGCCGTCGCCTGGCGACTGGCTCTCTACGCGGTCTACTACTTCGTCGTCTGGTGGCTCTTCACGCATCGGTATGATCGCTTTTTGATCCCGCTCGCGCCGGTCGTCGCGCTGCTGGCCGGTTACGCCGCCGCACGGACCTCGGCCGCTGGTTGGCGTATCGTCTGCAACTCGCTGGCCGGCGCTGGACTCTTCCTTTGCTTCTTCTGGATCAACTGGCAGACGTCGTTCCTGGCGCCCACCTTCTACTTCACCGACTATCAGCTGTTGAAAGAAGCGAACGCCGGGCCTGATCCGGGGATCCTCGCTCAACTGGTTCCAGCCGGCAAAAGCGCGATCGTCGAAGGGAAAGCGGACGTCTTCTATATGCAGACTCCGATTCATTATCACACCTGCTTCGACGCCTCTCCCCTGGTTGGGCTGCTCGATAAGTCCGCGGCCGAGCGCAAGGAGATCCTGAAGGCCCGCAAAGTCAGCCATGTCTACGTAAATTGGAACGAAATCGCCCGTTTTCGCAGCCCTGGCAACTATGGTTTCGCCGAGTTCGTCACGCCCGACTTCTTCGCCGAACTGGTCGCTCAAGGAGTCCTTCGCCCCGCCAAGTTACCGGCCAGCCAGGACGGAAGTCCGCCGATCGCCCCGTGGGGCGAGTTCTATGAGGTCATTCCTTAACGTTCTCCTAATCCGTCGCTCTTGCCAGATCGGTCTGGCTCGCCTACCTTGATGATTCGTTAGAACGCGTAGGATCGCTTCTGACCGGTTTCCGTCGACGTAAGGAAGGACTGCATGGAAGGCGCCTCCCCCACTGCGAGTAATCGCATCTCGCAACACGTTGTCGACCTGCGCGCTCAGGCCCGCTCTGCTGCGGCCGCGACGCGCGACTGGCTCCTCGCTCACCAACATGCCGACGGTCATTGGTGCGCCGAGTTGGAAGGTGACTCGATCCTTCAAAGCGAATACATTCTCCTTCTCGCGTGGCTCGGCCAGGAACGAACCGACATCGCCAAGCGATGCGCCGCTCAGCTACTGAAACAACAAGAGCCCAACGGCGCCTGGACGCAGTTCCCCGGCGCGCCGATCGACGTCGGCTCGAGCGTCAAAGCTTACTTCGCCCTCAAGCTGACCGGTCATGATCCGGCCGCCGAGTACATGATCCGCGCTCGCAACGCGATCCTCGAAGCCGGCGGCGCCGACAAGGTCAACAGCTTCACCCGCTTCTATCTGGCGCTGCTCGGCCAGATCCCGTTCGAGCTTTGCCCGGCCGTTCCGCCTGAGATGGTCCTGCTCCCCAACTGGTCGCCGATCAACATCTATCGGATGAGTTCCTGGTCGCGCACGATTTTCATTCCGCTGGCGATCGTCTGGGCCCATCGCCCGACTCGCGACATCGCCCAAGACGTTTCGATCCACGAGCTGTTCGTCGACAAACCGGAAGATTGGCCCGAGCTCCGCTGCCCCGGACTCGACAAGCCGCGCGGCCTCTTCAGCTGGGACCGCTTCTTCCGCACCGCCGACAGCGGGTTGAAGCTGCTCGAAAAGTACAAAGTTCGTCCCCTGCGCAAGCGTGCTCTTCGCCTGGCCGAAAAGTGGCTGCTCGATCGCTGCGAGCAAAGCGACGGTCCCGGCGCGATCTTCCCGCCGATTCTTTGGGGCGTGATCGCGCTCCTCACGCTCGGCTACTCGAAAGAGAGCAAAGAGGTCCAGTACTTCCTCGATCACCTCGAGCGTCTGGCGATTGATGAAGGCGCCGAGACTCGCCTGCAACCTTGCAAGTCGCCGGTCTGGGATACGTCGATTTCGCTCCGCGCGATGGCTGCCGCCGGCATGGGCATCTCCCAAGAGCCGACTTGCCGCGGCGTCGAGTGGCTCCTCTCGAAAGAAGTTCGCGTCCCCGGCGACTGGAGCAACAACGTCGCATGCGAACCGGGCGGCTGGTTCTTCGAATACGAGAACGCCTTCTATCCTGACAACGACGACACGTCGATGGGGATCATGGCGCTGGTCGATCAATTGGCGGCCGCCAACATCACGCTCGAACTCCACCCCGGCGATACGATGGCCAACACCACCGTCGTTGTCGGCGGACGCGGCATCACCGAACAACTTGCAGGCTCGTCCGCCGCGATGATGGAACGAGCGGCTGCGGCGACGCGTCGCGCCGTCGCGTGGATGACCGCCATGCAAAACCATGACGGCGGCTGGGGCGCCTTCGACAAGAACAACGACGCCGAATTCCTCTGCCATGTGCCGTTCGCCGATCACAACGCGATGATCGATCCGAGCACGCCCGACCTTTCGGCCCGCGTGATCGAATCGTTCGGCCGCTTGGGAGTCACGATCGACTCGCCGGGCAAAGTCGGCGACGTCGTCCGCAAAGCGGTCGCCTATATCCGGGCGAACCAACTCTCCGACGGCTCGTGGTTCGGCCGCTGGGGCGTCAACTATATCTATGGAACCTGGCAATGCCTGGTCGGACTGCGGGCGGTCGGCGTGCCGGCCAACGATCCGATGATCGAACAAGGCAAACTCTGGCTGCTCGCTCATCAACAAGCGTGCGGCGGTTGGGGAGAATCGTGTGAAACGTACGAAGATCCGACGCTCCGCGGCAAGGGAAGCCCGACCGCTTCGCAAACGGCTTGGGCGCTGCTTGGTTTGATCGCCGCCGGCGGAGCGCATCTGCCGGAAGTCGCCAACGGCGTCCGTTACCTGATGGACACGCAGCGCGAGGATGGAGCCTGGGATGAAGTCGAGTTCACCGGAACCGGTTTCCCCCGCGTCTTCTATCTGAAGTATCACTATTACCCGATTTACTTTCCCCTCTTGGCTTTGGCCGAGTGGAACCGCGCGACGGCGCGAAGTTAGGAACTGACATGGGCGTACCTGTCTCGCAAATGTGGACTGTCGCCAGCTATGTGCTGAAGAAACGCCTTTCGGGGCAGAAGCGCTATCCGCTGGTCTTGATGTTGGAACCGCTGTTTCGCTGCAATCTGGCTTGCGCCGGCTGCGGCAAGATCCAACATCCGGTCGAAACGCTCCGTCGGCATCTGACTCCGGAACAATGCTTCCGTGCGGTCGACGAATGCGGCGCGCCGATCGTTTCGATCCCCGGCGGCGAACCGCTGCTCCATCCGCAGATCAATGAGATCGTCGACGGCCTGGTCGCGCGGAAAAAGTACATCTACCTCTGCACCAACGCGCTGAAGCTGGAAGCGGCTCTCCCCAGCTTTACGCCGAGCAAGTATCTCTCCTTCTCGGTTCACATGGACGGTCCCCGCGAAGAACATGACGCCGCCGTCTGCCGCGAAGGAACGTACGACATCGCCGCCAAAGCGATTCAAGCGGCGGTCGCGCGCGGCTTTCGCGTCACGACCAACACCACCATCTACGATGGCGTTCATCCCGAGCGGATTCGGGACTTCTTCGACGACATGATGGAGCTCGGCGTCGAAGGGATGATGATCTCGCCGGGCTATCGTTATGAGAAAGCGCCGGACCAGGATCACTTCCTGGCGCGGAACGAAACGAAGTCCCTCTTCCGCAAGCTGCTCGACAACGCTCGCAATTGGCGATTCAATCAAAGCCCGCTCTTCCTCGAGTTCCTGAAAGGGAACTACCAGCTCGAGTGCACGCCGTGGGGGAATCCGACCTACAACTTGTTCGGCTGGCAGAAACCTTGCTATCTGATGGATGAAGGGTACTGCGAATCGTTCGCCGAGTTGATGTCGTCAACCAAGTGGGAAAACTACGGCTGCGCCAGCGGCAATCCCAAGTGCGCCGACTGCATGGTCCATAGCGGCTACGAACCAAGCGCCGTCGACGCCACCTTTGGCTCGATGAGCGGCTTCTGGAACACCGTCAAATTGACGCTGATGGGTCCGCCGAAGAAAAGCACGCTGCCGCTCGCTTCGCCGGCCGCTGATTCTAACTCACGGCATGACGCTCGCAGCGCCAAACCGTCGCCGACCTTGCGTCCCAACGACATTCCGCTGCCGCTGATCCAGGATCAGTAAGGGGCGCGCAGCTCACGGTGAAGTCGACGTCGCCCGCCGCCCCACAATCCCCCTCTGCATAACTATCGTGCAGCAATTTTAAACATCTGCTCCCTATTTCGACGCAGTCGCGTCTGACCGGAAATTCCCATGCGCCCGCATTTGGACGGCATGGCGCACTATTTCCACCATTTAGGTGGCAATTTCTCTCCTTCCCCTGTCCCGCGCACCATCTCACTGCGGAAACCCGAAGCCGGCGGCTCATTCTCCCCCTCCTGGTACGGAGGTTGCTACTCCTTCTGGCAGACGATTCGCCTGGCCGAATCCAACCCCACGGAAAAGAGCCCTCCCGATTCCAACCGTTAGATCCAGCCTGCAACGATGACAATCGACTGCACCATCACTTCCCCGAAATACTCTCGCCCTGGTGGGTTCATCCTCTGCGCATCGGCAGTCGGCTGGACCGACTTCAAACCGTCGACCGGTACGATCCACGGGCAAGTCACCTATGGCGGCCAGCCGGTCACCGGCGGCGACATCACTTTCTACAGCGGCGAACTGGAAGGCGGTATTTCCGAATCGCTCGATGCGGAAGGAAAGTTCGTCACGCAAACGCCGCTGCGTACCGGCGCCTACGTCGTCACGATTCTGCCGCCGGAAGATCCTTCGCAGTTGGTTGTGCGCGTCGTCGCCAAAGCGATCCCGGCCAAGTACCGCGATCCGAACAAGAGCGGCTTGACCATCGACGTGCGCGAAGGGGTCAACTCGTTCGATCTCGAGATGAAGCCGTAAGCGAACTACTTCGCGGCTCGGCTCAGCGTGAGATTGTCGCGGTGGATCAATTCGACGTAGGGGCGATGTCCCAAGACTTCGCTGATCTTGTCGCTTTGCGTGCCGCGAATGCGGGCCACTTCGGACGCCGAATAGTTGGTCAGACCGCGGGCAATTTCGCCCCCGTCCGAACCGCAGATTCGGACGACGTCCCCTTTTTCAAAGTCTCCCTCGACGCCGATCACGCCGATCGCCAGCAGACTTCGCCCTGACTCTTCCAGCGCTCGCTTGGCGCCATCATCGACGGTGATCCGTCCTCGCGGTTCGACCGAGAATCCGATCCACCGCTTCCGCGGCGAGACCGTCTTCCCTTGCGGCAAGAACAGCGTACCGATCGTTTCGCCGTTGACGATCTTGGTAATCGCCTGCGGATCGCGTCCCGAGGCGATGATCACGTTCTCACCGGCGGTCGTCACCAGCCGGGCCGCTTCCAGCTTGCTGGCCATGCCCCCTTTCGAGAGCCCCGTCTTCTTGTCGCGGACGAACGACATCAGTTGATCGTCGAACTTCTGCACGACCGGAATCACTTTCGCGTCCGGATCGTCGGGCGAACGATCGTACAAACCGGCGACGTCCGACAAGATCACCAACAGCGGCGCTCGCAGCAAATTGGTGACCCGAGCGGCCAGGCGATCGTTATCGCCAAAGGTGGTCATCAATTCGTCGACGGCGACGGTGTCGTTTTCGTTGATGATCGGCAGCACGCCGAACCCAAGCAGCGACACCAGCGTGTTGCGGATGTTCAGGTACCGGACGCGATGATCGAGATCTTCGGCCGTCAGCAAAACCTGGGCGCCATGCCGTCCGTGAACCGCCAACGTTTGATCGTACGCTTCGATCAGGCGAGCCTGACCAACGGCGGCGACCGCTTGCAATTGCGCCAAATCGGTCGGCCGCTGCTTCAGCTTCAACCGGTCCATCCCGGCGCCGACCGCTCCGCTGGAGACCATCACCATCTTCCGGCCGGAGTCGAGAAGCCGGCTCATTTCTTCGGCGAATTGGGCGATTCGCTCGCGATTAAGCGTGCCGTCCGGCGAAGTGAGAACGCGCGTTCCCACTTTCACGACGATCAGATCGGCAGTCGCGGCGATTTCCTGGCGCAGAAGATCGGTCATAGGAAGAAAGAGAGGCTCAAAGTAGCGGGAAACGACAAACCGTAGTTATCGATTCCCGCCGCATTTGCCACAAGGGGACGCTGATATACGAATTACGCCGATTGCGGCTGGGCGCCGCGCAAGAGCGCTACCAGATTGGCTGGATCGACCGGCTTGACGACGTGATCGTCGAAGCCAGCCTCTTTTGTGCGGCGGCGATCCTCGGGACCGCCCCAACCGGTTAGCGCAATAATTTTCACGCCATCTTGACCATGATCGGCCCGAATCCGCCGCGCCACTTCGTACCCATCCATCCCCGGCAGCCCGATATCGAGCAAGATAAACGCCGGCTTTTGCTTGCGCAGCAAATCGATCGCCATCGGCCCGTCATAGGCGACGGTAGTGCTCATCCCTTCAAAGGTCAGCAGCATCGAAAGGGTCTCGGCGGCGTCCCGATTGTCGTCGACGATCATCACCGACATCGACTCGAGATCGATCGGCTCCTGCCTTTCGACCACGCGCACTGTCGGCGTCGGCAGTTCGACCATCGGTAGACGAACCTCAAAACGGCTCCCCTTCCCTGGGCCACGGCTGACGACGTCGACCGTCCCGTCATGCAGTTCGCACAACTGTTTGACCAGCGCCAGCCCCAGACCGAGCCCGCCATGATCGCGGGTATGAGAAGAGTCGACCTGAGCGAACGCTTCAAAAATCCGCTTCCGATCATCTTCGGCAATGCCGATGCCGTTGTCGGAAACGGCCAGCACGGCGACGCCGTTCTCGGCACGCAAGTCGATGCAAATGCGTCCGCCGCGCGGCGTGTACTTGGCGGAATTGCTCAACAGGTTCGAGACGACCTGCACCAAACGAACTCGATCTCCGTTCACGCCGAACGGCACGTCGGGGATCAGCAATCGGACGTCATGCCCCTGTTCGTCAATTTGCGGCTGCACCATCTCGACCGCGGCGCCGACCGCTTCGCGGAAATCAAACGGATCGCGCAGCAGGCGCATCTTCCCTTGCAGATAGCGCGAGACGTCGAGCAAGTCGTCGACGATCCGAACCAATTGCGACAGCTGACGCAGCACCGCGCGGCGCAGCGTATCGAACCGCCGAGCGTCGTCGCGGCAGCGCGCCATCAGGTCGACGCTGGTCGCAATCGGCGCGAGCGGATTACGCAGCTCGTGCGCGAGCAGCGCCAGGTATTCGTCCTTCTGCAAATCGGAACGCTTTAGCGTTTCGGTCAGTTTCTGATTTTCGAGCGACCGCTGCTCCGCTTTGCGCTGATCGCACCGCGTCTTCTCGAACGTCACGATCGTCACCGCGCCGACGATCGCATAGATCAACAGCGAGACCCAGTCGGCCGGCTCGGTGATCAGCAGGCTCGATTCCGGCGGAATGACGAAGTGAGCCGCCGCCAACATTCCCAGCGCCATCGCCAAGACCGCGGAAGGAGTACCGCCGAGCCAGGCGCTCATGATGACCGAGAGATAGAAGACGCCGAACGGCAGTCGTTCCTGCAAAATGGGGTGAAGCATCGTCCTCACCCACAAGGCGACCGCCGTAGCGGCAATAGCGAAGATGTAACCGCGAAATTGCTCCATCCAGCCGTTTCGCATGCTAGCACTCCCTTTGGCTTTTCTGCGGAGAAGGCCGCCGATGCGAACGCATAAACGGCATCGCAAGTTATAAACCCGCGGCGGTCGTTTCGCCAAGCGTCAACATGGAAAGAAATGAGGACTTTTTCCTATTGCCGGAAAACCGCAGCAAGTCCTACATTGAACATTCTCAAATGAAGCGTGCGAAATGGATATCCACGCCAGGATTGATCCGCAGTCAGGCTTAAGGAATGAGCCGGATTGTCGCGGGGCGATCGCTCTCTAGGTTGAGCGGGCCCTTCAAGGATAGTGGTTGTCGCAGTTGCGACCCTGGTATGGAGACCTGTTATGTTAGTGCTTTCTCGTCGCGCTAAAGAAAAGATTGTCTTCCCCAATCTCGCCATCACCGTCGAGCTCCTCCAAGTGCGGGGCAAGATGGTGAAGATCGGCATCGACGCTCCCAAAGAAGTGTCGATCATTCGCCCAGACGCCTGCAGCGAAGGGGAACTCGAAGAAATGAAACGGAAGGCGCCGCCCCTGATCGGTAGCCACCAATTCCGCAATCGCCTCAATACGCTCAACCTTGGCCTGCACCTTTGCAGCAAACAGGTCGACGCCGGCATGACCGAAGAAGCGGTCACCACGCTCAAGCGTTTGCTCGCCGAACTAAAAGAACTGGACGTCGCCGTCGGCCAAGACCGCGAAACGCTCCGCCGCGAAAAATCAGGCGAAAACGGGCGTAGCCTGTTGGTGGTGGAAGACGACGACAACGAACGTGAGTTGCTGGCCGGTTTGCTGCGGATGTACGGCTTCAACGTTTCGGTCGCCAAAGATGGCCAGGCCGCCCTCGAGCACCTGGCCCTCAACGACTTGCCCGACTACGTGCTGCTCGACCTCAGCATGCCCAGGTTCGATGGCCCCGCCACCCTCCGCGTGCTCCGCAACGATCCGCGCATGAGCAAGCTGAAGGTCTTCGCCGTAACCGGCAGCGACCCGAAACAGTTCGCCGACGACGGCGACGATACCGAAGATCGCTTTGACGCCTGGTTCCGCAAGCCGCTCGATCCGGCCGAAATCGTCGAAGCGGTCAGCCAAAAGGCTCGCCCGGCGATCGCCGCCCGCTAGAACAGCGACTCCCTCCCCACCTATTTCATCGACCATGAAAAAAGCCCGCGGCGATTGCCGGGGCTTTTTTTTGTTTTCCTACGCAAACGTTGCGTCGCGGCGCTACTTCGTCGCAATCTCAAACTTCAAATCGGTCGCCCCTTCTTCCGAGACGTTCGCCTTCAAGCCCGACTTCTGCGGATTGGCGAACTTGCGGGGAACGATGTTGATGTTCGGCGGCGAGGGAGGAAACTGGCCGGTCTTTTCTTGGACCGCCATCGGATCGACTGTCGACCGCGACTCATCGACGATCGACTTGATGATGGCGACTTGATACTCGCCCGGCAGAATGCCGTCGGACGGTTCGATGGTTCCGAGCGAAAAAGCTCCTTCGGCGTCGGTCATCCCATTCGCCGAACGTCCATCGCCGATCGGCGAGAAAATGACGGTCGCTCCTTCCAGCGGAGTTCCATCCAGCAGAACGACCCCTTTGGCTTCGACGCCGCCGGGCATCATCTTACTACCGCACCCAGATATCACCAGCGCGGCCATCGCCGCAGCGTAAATCGCGTATCGCATGAAGAATGTTCCTTGGAAACGTATTGCAGTCGCTTGGCCGACCGCAGGCAGGACTGCGGCGACGTAGCGGTCGCCGCAGTTTGAACAGGCAGGAAACTTGCTCGCAACGAACTACAGCGAGGTGCTCGCTTCGCCGCCGCTCTTGGTGCCGATCGCGCCCCACACGCCGTACGGGGAGGGACCATTGCCAGACGGGATGCTCGAGAGATTTCCGGTGTCGATCGTTTCGGTGTAGAAGTGAACCGAACCGTCGCCAAGCAGGCCGTTCGCGCCGCCGGGATGGAAACTGTTGGCGGTCATGATCGCGGCCGAACCGTCCCACGATCCGTCCGAGGTGCACGACGGGGAGTTCGGCGCCAGAATCGTGGTGATCGCGCCATACGGGCTGGCGCCGTCAGACCAGCGACGACCCGGCCAGTTGTAGGTCGACAACCCCGACAGGTAGGTCTTATTCGAGCCAGCCTTCGCCGCACAAACCGCCGGGGTCACTTGATTGTCGTTCGAGTCCGAGACCGAACCGGGCCAAGCGTCGGCCGCCAAGACGATGCCGCCCCCCAGGATTTTGTTTTTGTCGATGCCGACCGTATGCTCGGCGATCGCCAGCGTATTGCTGAGCCCGTCGGTCACGGCGCTGAACTTGTACCAGCTCTTGGCGCCGAACATGCCGCTCGAAACGGTGTGATGCGAGCGACGCGGAGTGTCGCCGATCGAGAAGGCGTAGTTCGAAAAACCATTCTCCGTGTTCTCGTTGCTATCCGCGCCGTCCGAAGGACAACGAAACGCTTCGATCTTCGTCTTCCACAGGGTGTATTCGGTCTTCCACGGCGACGCGCCATACGGGTTGAAGCTGATGCCGTTGAAGGTCTGCGAAGATTTGATCTGGTCGTACAAGTTCCCATATTCGAGGAACGGCAACATGCCGACCCAGCCGCTCAGACGTTCGGCGTTGTGTTCGAGATAAGCGCCCGACGCACCATTGGTTCCCCCTTGGCGAGCCGGCATCGCGCCGAAGGTGTCATGGTAGTTGTGGAGCGCCAGACCAACTTGCTTCAGCTTGTTGGTGCATTGCATCCGGCGAGCCGCTTCGCGAGCTTGCTGCACCGCCGGCAGCAATAGTGCGATCAAGACGCCGATGATGGCGATCACGACCAGCAACTCAACGAGAGTAAATGCGGAACGTTTCATAGGTGGGGCTTTCGAGGCAATAAAATAGGAGGGATAAATATTTTGTGCTGGGCAGCACTTCGCTAAGGCAGGGAGGCCACGATTATTGCGAGTTAGTGCGCAAAATCAATGGCATTCATTTTAATTCCGTGAAATAGAGATTCCATACTCGCCGCCGCCACAATTTGGGGGGAGAAATTCCTTCGCTAACAAGCGGAAATCCGCTTCTTAGGACGGTTGAGTCTTTGGAGCGCGAATCCTAGAATAAAGAGCCCGCCTCTTTCAGTAGGATTTTCTGTGTAGACAGCGTTGCATGCGCAGGCGCAAGTCTAAGTCCGGCAAGGGTTTTTCACCGCGAGTCGTTCATGAGCGAGCTTTATCACGAGTGCGGGATCGCCGCCGTTTATCACCTCCCGAGCGACGAAGTCAGCCCGCTCTGCCCGGACCAAGGACCGGACCATGTCTCCCGGCTCTTGCCGCGGATGCTGCTCGATATCCAGAACCGCGGCCAACTTGCCGCCGGTATGACCTCGTTCCAGCCGGGTCGCAACCAGCTGATCGACACCCACCGCGACATCGGCACCGTCCGCGAAGTCTTCCGCTTGTCCCATCGCGGCAAGAGCGAAGCCCTGATGCGTGAATACGCCGGGTGCGCCGCGATCGGCCACGTCCGTTACGCGACCTGCGGCCAGGACGATCGGAGCTACGCTCAGCCGTTCGAGCGGCACCACCTGATCAAACACAAATGGTTCAGCTTCGCCTTCAATGGACAGCTGGCCAACTACGATGAACTCCGCGATCGCCTGCTGGCCGATAACGACCATCACCTGGCCCGCGAGACCGACACCGAAATCATCATGCACGAGCTGAGCCGTGAGATGAACGGCGAACGCAAGGTGTCCCTCTTCGAAGCGCTCCGCAATGCGAGCAAACGATTTGACGGGGCCTATAGCCTGGTCATGCTCAACGCCGAAGGGGAAATGCTGGTCGCTCGCGATCCGCTCGGCATTAAGCCGCTCTGCTACGCGATCGAAGGGCCGATGTTCGCCGCCGCCAGCGAAAGCGTCGCGCTGCTGAACCTTGGCTTTGAGCCCGAAAGCATCAAATCGCTCGAGCCTGGCCACGCGATCACCATTTCTGGCGGCAAATTCGCGATTCAGAAGTTTGCCGAGTCGCCGCGCAAGGCTCACTGCTTCTTCGAGTGGATCTATTTCGCCAACGTCGCGAGCACCCTGGATGAGCGAAGCGTCTATGTGACCCGCACCAACCTGGGGGTCGAACTGGCGAAGATGGAACGAGCCGACGGTCGCGTGACGATCGACGAAAACACGCTGGTCGTGCCGGTTCCCGATACCAGCAAAGCGGCCGCCGACGCGATGGCGTTCGAGCTCGGCATTCCTTCACGCGAAGGTTTGATCCGCAATCGCTACTCCGGCCGTACCTTCATCGAAACCGGCAATCAGCGCCGTCGCGCCGCCGAAGTCAAATACACCCCGCTGCGTGAAGTGCTCGAAGGAAAGCGGGTCTTCCTGGTCGAAGACTCGATCGTTCGCTCCACCACGATGCGAGTGCTGCTAGATCGCTTGCGTGATCGCGGCGGCGTGAAGGAAATTCACGTCCGAGTCGCCTGCCCGCCGATCATCGCTCCCTGCTTCTACGGGATCGACATGTCGACGATCGGCGAGCTGTTCGCTCCGAAATTCCTACCGGACGGCCAACTGACCGAAGAAGCCCAAGCCGAAATGGCGATCGCGCTGGGCGCCGATTCGGTTCGCTTCCTGCCGCGAGAAGCGATCGCCCGTGCGGTCAATCTCCCCGGCGGCGAACTTTGCCAGGCCTGCATCAGCGGCGCCTATCCGACCGCTGCTGGCGAACGCTTGTACCAACTGGCGGTCGAAAACAGCCTGGCCGGAAGCGAAGGCCGCACCTACGAACGACGCGGCCCAGCGATTTCGACGACTTAGTGCGGGTGGCACTGCTGGCTTGCCCAGCAGTGTTCAGCATCTGAGTCGATTGAGGCCGAACCTTGTGGCAGGCGTCCGGTCCAAGTCAAGTTGAGCCAAGTTTTCATCTAGATTCCGGCCGCTTTAGACACTGCTGGACAAGCCAGCAGTGCCACCCGGTGGATCACCGCCACAAACTGCTAGCCCCTTTGCGAGCGACCGCCCGGCGCTTTAAGCTGGTTGGTTCGATTTGACTTCCCGTTCGCAATAGCAGATCGCCATGGTACGCACACGCTTCGCTCCCAGTCCGACCGGATATCTCCACATCGGCGGGGTTCGCACCGCGCTGTTCAACTGGTTGTTCGCCAAACGTCACGGCGGACAGTTCATCTTGCGCATCGACGATACCGACCAACAGCGGAACGTCGAGGAAGCGCTCGCTCCGATTCTGCACGGCTTCCGCTGGCTCGGCATGGATTGGGACGAAGGCCCCGAAGTCGGCGGCCCCTACGAGCCGTACTACCAATCGCAACGCCTCGAACGCTATCAGGCGGCCGCCCAGCAGCTACTCGACAGCGGTCACGCCTACTATGACTACGCGACGCCGGAAGAGCTGGACGCCGAACGCAAAGCGGCCGAAGCCGAAAAGCGTCCGTTCCAATACAGCCGCGCCTTCATGGCCGAGACCGAAGCGGACCGCGCCAAATGGGAAGCGGAAGGTCGCAGCTTCGTCGTCCGCCTGAAGATGCCGCGCGAAGGGGTCTGCGCCTTCACCGACAGCGTCCGCGGACCGGTCGAGTTCCAATGGAACAAAGAAAACGACCACGTCATCCAGCGGGCCGACGGCACCTGCTTGTATCACCTGGCGAGCGTCGTCGACGACCACGATCTGAAGATCACGCACGTGATTCGCGCGGAGGAGCACCTCTCGAACACGCCGCGTCAGATCTTCATCGGGCAATCGCTCGGCTACGAACTGCCGCAGTACGCTCACTTGCCCTACGTCGCCGAACCGGGGAGCAAGAACAAGCTGAGCAAGCGTAAGCTCGACAAGTATCTGAAGAACGCCGACTTCAAGCGATTGAACGAGCATGGCGAAATGATCGCCCAGCAGATCGGCCTGACCACGTCGGCCGAAACGTTCAATCCGGTGATCGTCGACTTCTATGAGCTGACCGGTTACCTGCCGGAAGCGATTTTGAATTACCTGGTTCTGCTCGGCTGGTCGCTCGACGACAAGACCGAAGACCTGTCGATCGACGAGATGATCGCCAACTTCTCGCTCGAACGGGTCACCAAGGCGCCGGCCAGCTTCGACTGCAAGAAGCTGTGGGCGTTCCAAGATCGCTACATGCAGAAGCTGCCGCTGAAGCAGAAGACCGCCGCTTGTTTGCCCTTCCTGCAAAAGGCGGGCCTGGTCGCTGATCCGGCGCCGTGCGAAGTTGGGCCGAAGCTGACCCGCATCATCGAAGCGTGCGGCGATCGCTTGAAGGTGCTTGGCGACATCATCGCCTACGCCGACTACTTCTTCGTCGCTGACGCCGACATGAAGTACGACGAAAAGGCGTTCGCCAAACGACTCGGCGACGCACAATCGCTCGACGTATTGACCAAGTTCCGCGACACGCTCGCCGCGGTCGAAACTTGGGACGTGCCGACGCTCGACAAGACGATGCAAGACTTCGTCGCGGCCGAGGGAATCAAGATCGGAGATATCATTCACGCTGTCCGCATCGCTACGACCGGCCAAGGGGTCGGTCCCGGTTTGTTCGACTGTCTCGACATTCTGGGGAAAGATTCGTGCCTGGCCCGCATTGATCGCACGCTGGCCCTGGCCGCAGAAAGGAACGCGACGTAACGTCGCAACGCAACCGCAATGGCGCAACAACTTCCCGTCGAAGGCATTCCGAAGGCTGTCCTGCTCCCGCGCAAGGCGCAGCCCCTGTACGGGCGCCATCCGTGGGCTCTCCACTCGGCGTTCGACAAGATCGATTCGTCGGCCGCCGACGGCGACGTCGTGCAGTTGGTCGGCGATCATGGTCGCTTCGTCGCCTATGGCGTGGTCAATCGCAAGAGCCGTATCAATGCGCGACTTTACAGCTGGAACGTCGACGAGCCGCTGACCGACGACTTCTGGAAACGGAAGCTCGCCGCTGCGATCGACGGGCGTCGCCAACTCGGTTTGTTCCACGAAAACGCCGGCTGCCGCTTGGTCTATAGCGAAGCGGACGGCCTGAGTGGGCTGATCGTCGATTACTTCGCCGGACATGTCGTGCTGCAAGTCAACGCGCTGGCGATGGAGAAGCGTCTCGACGTGATCGTTGCCGCACTGAACGAGTTGATCGCACCAAAGAGCATCTCGATGCGCGGCGAAGCAGGCGTGCAAAAGGCGGAAGGGATCACCATCGAACCGCAGGTTCTGCAAGGAGAAGTTCCGAGCGAACCGATCTTCATCTCGGAAAACGGGATTGAGTTCGAACTCGATCTCTCCGGCGGACAGAAGACTGGCTTCTATCTCGATCAGCGCGAAAACCGCGTCGCTGCGGCTCGCTACTTTTCGGGACGTCGCGTTCTCGACATGTTCTGCTACAGCGGCGGCTTTAGCCTCGCCGCGGCAAAGCTGGGTGGAGCGAGCGAAGTGATCGGGATCGACGGCAGCGACCGCGCGATCGAACTGGCCCGCCGCAATGCCGAACGAAACGGCATCACCAACGCCCGCTTCGAATCGGTCGATGCGTTTGACCATCTGAAGACGCTCGTCGACGCCGGCGAAAAGTTCGACGCGGTGATCCTCGACCCGCCGAAGTTCACCAAGACCCGCCGCAACATCAACGAAGCGCTGAAGGCGTACTACCACGTCAATCGCCAAGGGGTCGCCCTGCTCAACCCCGGCGGCATCCTGGTCACGTGCAGCTGCTCCGGCAACGTCTCGCGCGATGATTTCCAGATGACGCTGCTCGGCGTCGCGCAAAAGAGCGGCCGCGACATCCAAATCCTGGAACAGCGCAGCGCCGCGATCGATCACCCGACGCTGATCACCTGCCCCGAAACGCAGTACCTGAAGTGCTTTATCTGCCGCGTGGAGTAAGAGCTCTCGCGCAATTAGGTTAGCCCAGATAGCTCCCGCTATCTGGGCCGACAAAGTCGGCAGGAAGCATCAATCCGAGATTGGCCCACTCCGGCGTTCGCCACTTCAAATCCGCAAGAAGTAGCCATTCTCCCTTCGGCGCCAACCGAGACCTAATGCTTCCAGCGGCTGCGCCGCCCCGATAGCGTCAGCTATCGCGGCTAACCGATCAACTGCCGAATGATCGCTTCCGTCGTCTTTCTTTTCGTCGACAACACCGGCGTCAGCGGCAGCGGGACGTCGTCCATCCGGTGCATGCTTCCCCCGCACTCGACGCCTGGCTTGGCGACGCGGAACGCCACCTTCGCCGGCACGTCAAAATCGCTCCAGCCAAACGATATAGTCGGCAACTTCTCCAGCGCCGCCAACATCTCCGGCGGCGTGGCCTTCAACCAATCTCCGTCAAAGCGAACGATCGTGTCGACTTCACCGCGCGCCAAAAGCTTCGCGGCGCGAAATCCGGTCGGATCAAACGCCGGGCCATCGGCAGCGAAACGGACAGGGCTCGGATAGCCGGTTCGCCAGGCGATCGACTCCGCCGCGCCGATCCAGTTGGGCCCGCTCTTCAGCAGCGAGATGATCGCCCGGTTGGCCCGGTTCAGTTCCCGCACGTAATCGGCCAACGTTTCCAGAATCGCCGCCCCATCGGCGCCGCCGTAAAACTTCGGCCCGCAGATAATCGCGGCGTAGTTGGCGGCCGCCAGCTGCGCATGAATCTGTTCGATCTGCGGAAACGCAGCGAGACGCTCACGGTCGATGGTTTTGCCACGGGCGAGCGCCAGCAGCGCGTGGGCGAATTCCAGGTTCGCCGAGACTGGCGACTCGCAAAAGAGTTCCGCTCGCGCAGAAGTCGCCGTCGCCGCCTCATCAATCGCCATGGCCGTGCGTGAACCGCCTATAAATCGTCCGGCCGCATCCAGAGCGAATCGCTCCATATAGCGCGGCTGCGTCGTCTGGGGATCGGCGTTCCAGAACAAGATCACGTCGGCCCGATCGCGGATTTCCCCCAGCGTCGCGGTGATCATCCCGGTCGACTGCAGGACCACACCGCTCGGGTCGGGCTCGGCCGGATTGCCGGCATCGACATAGGCGCCCAATCGATCGGCCCAGTCGAGCGCCGCTCGTTGCCCATCGATCGTCATCTCTCCCAACCCCAACAACAGCGGCGCCTTGGCGGCGTCCAACATCTTGCCCGCGGCGGAGATCCCCTGCTCCAGCGACACTTCCTTCCCGTCGATTCGGCAATCGGCCGCAGCGCCGGTCACGGCAAAGTAGCTGCTCGCATGCGGACAAACAGGCGTCAGCTGCGTGACGCGATTGGCGTCAACGACAACTTGCAGGTCGTCGCACAGACAGCTGCAACCGCAACAGACGACGTCGGCGAAGGTGGTGGGCTTGTTCAAAGGGATTCCTGACCGCTTTCCGTAGGTTTTGATCCGCCATTATAGCGAAATCGAGAGGGCGAAATGTCCGCTTTGGAGCTGGCAAATTCCGCCCCAGGGGCCAAGATTTCTCCGCCGCCAGCGAATACGATGACGAATTCACGAAGAATATCACCTGGGGACGACGGAGAAGAGTTTCCTTGAAGTGCACGAGCTGTGGCGCCGATTCGCCGGCCGAAGCCCGGTTTTGCCATTACTGCGGGGGCCAGTTTGAACTCCCCATGCCGCAACGGCAAAGCCGCGCCGAGATCTTTGCGCGCATCAAAGCTTCGCCGCAGTTCTTGGAGGGACAAACTCCCGAGCGAATCGCCAAGGTGCCGAAGCCAAGCACCGCCTCGAAAACGCTGTTCAACGTTTTCTCCTACCTCTTGGTCGGCAAAATCGCGATGGCGATCGTCGTGCCGATTGGCTTCGTTCTCTTGTTCGGCTTTATCATGTTCGCCGGATCGTCGCTCAGTCCGTCGTCAGCACTGCCAATCGGCTTGCTCCTCGTCGGCGGGCTGATCTTGTTCATGCTGTTCGTCAGCATGACGCTGGGAATCGTCGTCCGAAGTTTTGGCAACCACGTTTTCTCCGCCATCTTCAAGAAACAGGAAGAGCTCGAAAAAGCCCCGGTCGAAGTCCAACCGGCGATCGCGATCGCCAAGCGGACGCATGTCTGGGGCGAATCGGCGCGAACGCAATACTTCGTCACGTTTGAATTGGAAGATGGCCAGCGGAAAGAGTACGCTCTCTGGTACGACACCATGTACGGACGCATCGCCGAGCAAGACGCCGGGGTCCTCTTTTCCCGCGCCGACTACGCGGCCGACTTTGACCTGGTAACTGTTTGAATCGGCGGAGGTCGATTCTCATGAAATGTGCAAGTTGCAGCGCCGACGTCGCTCCCCACTCGCTTCAATGCGAGTACTGCGGTTCGTACGTCGAACAGGAGTCGCCATCGATCGGACAGCGGAATGTTGGTCTTCGCGAGCAGATTTTCGCCTGCATCAAAAACTCACCCCAGTTCAGCGATCTCGCGCAGAATCGTCGCCGCAAACGTCCGCCGAATCGGCAGGAAGAATGGCGCCGCGTGTTGTCTCCAGTGACGTACTGCTATTATTTCGTCGCCTTCCTCATCTATTTGGCGTTCGCGATCGGACCTTACTTCGTGATCCCGATTGCGATCCTGGCGATTGTGGTGATCCTGGGCCTGGCGATGACCGCCAAGCTTCCGCCAATTCCAACCGCTCCAAAGTCGTTAGCACAGATGTCGCCGGCGATCGTCGTGAACAAACGACAAGAAGTACGAGGGAGACAAAAGCAGGTGACCTGCCAGTTCGTGACCTTTGAATTTGAAGATGGCCGCCGCCAAGAGCTATCGGTCTGGGATCCCGGTTTATTCCGACAACTCGCCAACCAAGAGGCAGGCGTGCTATTTCGCCACGGTCGGGTCGCCACAGACTTCCGTTGCGTCACGCTTTATCGTTCTCTCTCCTGACAAATTCAATTATCCTAAGCCGTCATGAAATGCGAAAGCTGTAGCGCCGACATTCCTCCCGAATCAGAACGTTGCGAGTTCTGCGGTTCGCACGTTCCCCGTGCGCCGCTGGTTCCGGCGTCTGCGCCAGTTCCCTCTCGCAGCGAAATCTTCCAGCGGATCAAATCTTCAGCCGAGTACCAAGCGGCGGCGATTGGTCAAGGGCTTGATACGCCTGCCGTGCCGACGGCCCTCTTCTTCCAAACAGGCTTCTTGGCTTTCTTTTGCTGCGCTGCAGGCTTCATGACGTTCATCTTCGCCCTAGTCGCAGGGCCGATGTGCGTCTTTCCTCTGTTCATGCTGGCGATCGGCATCTTTGGGCTGATGAAATCAGGTACGACGACCTACTCGTACGCTTCCGCCGAAGCGACTCCGGTCCCGGCGATCATCACTTCCAAGCGGGTCGAAATGCGCGGCAAACGGGGAACCCTTGCTCACTACTTCGCGACGTTCGAGTACGAAAGTGGGGAGCGGGACGAATTCCCGATCTGGGAACAAAGCCTGTTCGGTAAGCTGGCCGAAGAGGACGCCGGCGTTTTGATTCGCCGCGGTCCAGTCGCCGTCGGCTTTCGTCGCGTCGCGATGTAACGATTCCTCAATCACAACGTCCTCTACGGCAACATGGCGATGAAGTGCGACAAGTGCAGCGCTGACGTCTCGGCCGATGCTGACCGTTGCCAAAGTTGCGGCGCGAACTTGCCGGCGTCCGCCACGACCCCGGCGCCAGGTCAGCCACGGACGAAGATCTTTAACCGCATTAAAAATACACGCGGATATCGGAACGTGATGAGCGGCAAGGAGAAGGTGGCTCTCTACTCGCCGTTCGGGCTTTACCTGCTTGCCGTCGCCCAGGCCGCGCTCTGCGTCGCCTTCATCGGCGTAATGATTTATTTTGGGCTGAAGGAGGCTCAGGCCTGGCCGTTTTGGGCGATCGGCCTTCCGCTCTTCGGCGGTTTCCTAATTCTGTTCGCCTATGCGTTGGCGAAGAGCGTCCAAACGATTCGGACGTACCGCAACTCCTCTGCGATCAAGATGCCCGCGATCATCCTCTCGAAGCGCACCTCCGGTAGGCGATCCCAGTACTATCACGTCACCTTCGAACACGAAGATGGCAAGCAGGAAGAAGTGGACGTCTGGGAATACGAACTATTCCGACAGATGAACGTCAACGACATGGGCGTGTTGGTTTTCCGCGGCCCAGTCGTCGTCGGCTTTCTCCGTGTGACGATTTAGCCCGCTTCGCTACTCCACCGGCCAGACGTACTTCGTCAGCAGATAGTACTCGCCGCCGACCGCCGCGATGCTTGCCGCGTAAAACAAAACTCGCGTCATGAATTCGCCCCCAGACTCCGGCGCAATCTCGGTCATGATCTCCTTTCGAACCGGTCCCGACATGCCGCACAAGATCTTCCAGGTTATTTCCCAAAACGAAGCGGGCTCGTCTTCGCTCTTTAGGAACAACGCCCAACCAAAGACCCAATAGACCGGAATGTTCAGCACAATGAGCGTCACGATTAACGTCATTTGGTCCTCCAGCGATTGTTAAGATCGGGGCTCACCGATATTTCTTACCAGATTTTGGCCTCTCGGCCGGTTCCGACTTCTCAGGGGGGCCAATCGGATACAATAATTTAATTAGGACTTGAATGGACTTCACCCCAAATGCGAGAGATGCGATGAACGACCTCAACTGGACCGAAGTCATGACTTCGTACGACGAAAGTCAGGCCGAAGTGATCCGAATCGCGCTGGCCGAGGAAGGAATCCCCTGCACGATCGAAAACGCCCATCAAGGGGGTTTTACCGGCGTCTTCCAGGCCCGCGTCCTGGTCCCGGAAAGCTTCGCTCACGCCGCCGAAAAGCTGCTGGAAGCGCACAAACAAATCTAGTCCGAAAAGACTTTACGTCTCTTCGCCTACAAGATTTCTCTCGCCAGAGCGAATGACTCGCCAAGGGCCTTTCCCGTTTTCGAACAAGGACTTTGGATGAATCAAGGCAATACGCACTCGATGACGATCGGCTACATCTGCTGGCTGTTCGGATTCTTCGGCGCACATCGGTTTTACTATGGACGCCCCATAACCGGCACGATCTGGTTTTTCACCCTGGGGCTCTTCTTCATCGGCTGGATCGTCGACTTGTTTCTAATACCGTCGATGGACCGGGCGTGCGATCTGCGCTATACCCCAGGCCGCGTGAACTACAATGTAGCTTGGATCCTGTTGGCGATTCCGGTGGTCGGAACCCTCGGCGCTCATCGCTTGTACATGGGCAAATGGGTTACCGCGATCATCTGGTTTCTGACCGGCGGATTGTTCTTGGTCGGCTGGTTGTATGACCTCTGGACGCTGAACAGCCAAATCGACGAAGTGAACCGCACGCCTGTTTGATCCCTCTTCAGGCGTAAACGGAACGCCTGGAGCCTTGGAATCATGACCGATCGCGACGAAACAGCCCCCAGCGGAAGTCACGAAGATGACGCCGCTTTGCTGGCGCGCTTCGAAGCCCAGGCGATCTCCCGCGAAGAGTGGACTCACCGCCGCCATTTTCAAATCGCCTACCTTTATCTGACGCAACGTCCCTACGACGAAGCGCTCGAAAAGATCCGCCGCGGCATCCAGGCCCTCAACCGAGCG
The DNA here is from genome assembly GCF_020966755.1 of Blastopirellula sediminis. Lineage (NCBI taxonomy): Bacteria > Pseudomonadati > Planctomycetota > Planctomycetia > Pirellulales > Pirellulaceae > Blastopirellula > Blastopirellula sediminis. The sequence goes on along the minus strand of NZ_JAJKFT010000010.1, from coordinate 2,390,569 downwards.
AACGGCGTCGACGATACGCCGGACGCCGGCTATCACGAGACGATCACCGTCGCCTACACCCAGCTGATCCGCCAGCGGCTGGCCGTCGACAGCTTCGTCAGTAGCGAAGATTTCTGCCAGCGCAATCCCGACCTGCTGAAAAAAGGCGCCCTGCTCCACCACTATTCGGCCGAGCTGCTGAAATCGCGCGAGGCTCGCCGCGAGTTCGTTGCGGCCGACGTCCATCCGCTCGACTCGTCGGTCAGCGCCACCGGCGAGACGACCCGCGTCAAACAGGTGATCGTCATGCGGCACGACCTGGGGATGCGTCGCGGCAAGCAGATCGCCCAAGGCGCCCACGCTGCGATGGCATTCTTGTGCTATCGCCTGTTTGAGGGCCCGGTCTCGATCCGGGATTTCGGCCCCGCCCAGCAGTCATGGCTCTCGGGACATTTCGCGAAAGTCTGCTGCCGGGTCAACAGCGAGCAGGAATTGCTCGACATTTACGCCGCCGCCAAAGCGGCGGGGCTTGAAGTTCACCTGATTACCGACAGCGGCCGGACCGAATTTCATGGCCAGCCGACCCACACCTGCCTGGCGATCGGCCCCGACTCGGCCGAGAAAATCGACCCGATTACTGGGCATCTGCAACTGTTGTAGCGGCTGATCCACCGCGTTCTGGCCCGACAGGCGAACCATTGGGGCTATCGGAGCGTCTTCCTCTGCATCCCCTTGATTCTCCGCCGCAAAATGAGAAAATAGGGGACTCCAGTAGGGGCAATCGCCCTGCCTGGAGAGCTTCAGAAAAGCTGATCGGACCCCCTTGTCCCTCAGCGGATTGGAGCTATATTTGAAAACTTCCCAGCGAGGGCCAGATGCCGTCAGGAGAACTGACGAATCGCCAGCCTCCCCGGGAATCCCAGAAATGGGGCCGTAGCTCAATTGGTTAGAGTACCGGACTGTCGATCCGGTGGTTGCGGGTTCGAGCCCCGTCGGCCTCGCTTGCTGCGACAAGTCGCATGCACGCAGATAGAAACGCTCTGAGTTTCCACTCAGAGCGTTTTTTTTATGCGCCGATCTCCCCGATCCCTACCGCGCCGAATTCTGCCGGCGACGGGTCGGTTTGCGGTGCGGTTTCGACCTGCGAGGCGATTCCACTTTCGGCCGCGGTTGAAACACGCTTCCCAGCGGTCCCGCCAGCAGCGCCGGTAACAAAATCAGCTCGGCGACGACGCCGGCGAGCAAGATCGTCAGCATCAACGTCCCGAATTGCCGCGTCGGCGTGAACGTGCTGAAGGCGAAGACTGAAAGTCCCAGGCCGTTGATCAGCGCCGCTTGCAGCGTCGGCGTGGCGCAGTGCTCATAGGCGGCGAGGATCGCTACATTACGATCGCCGGTCCGGTCGAGACTCTCACGGAACCAGGTAAGGTAGTGAATCGTATCGTCGACTGCGACTCCCAGTGCGATGCTAGCCGACATCATCGAGCCGATATCGATCGGCAGACTCAGCCAGCCCATTCCGCCAAAGACGATCAAGATCGGCAGAACGTTTGGCAGCATCGTAACGATGCCGGCCCGCACGCCGCGCGACACGAACATCAAGAGCGGCGTGATTGTGAGAAACGACCAGCAGGTGCTCTCGACCAAACTCTGGAGCAACGCTCGCTGCGTCTTGTAGACGATCGGAATCACGCCGGTATAGACCGAATCGATCTGCGGCTCGACCTGCGCACTGTAGGCGATCTTATTGCTGTGCTCCATGATCACCGGATCAACCACGTCGCGCAGCTCGCCGGCGAACCGTCCATAGTCGACGTCTTCAAACGCTGCGACGCGCACGCTGATCCGCCACAATTCGTCTCCGGTGCTGCGATCCGTCGCCAGATAGCCGCTTTCCAACAATTGCGGATAGCTTTGCTCGAATTGCGAATTGGTCGCAGTACGACGCACGAGCGCAAAAGTTCCTTTCCGCTCGCTTGGCAGCGGCGGCACAAAAGTGGTGGCGGCGATCGAGGGACCGACGATATCGGCGCCAGACTCGCCAAACCTACGCTCAATCGTTTGCTGCACCTGCTGGATGATCCGCATGCGATCCAAGAGCGAAATCTGGGGGCAACCGAAGAACTGCACACCTTCTTCCGCCAGTGCGCTATGATCGAAGCGGACGACGATTTCCATCGGCACCAGGCGCCCGATATGCGTTTCCAGCCAGCGATAATCTTGCAGAATACGGGCCCGACTGCCGAACAATTTCATCAAATCGACGTTCGTTTGCGTTCGAGACAGTCCCAGGCAAAGAAACAAAATCAGCGCCACGCTGCCGGCCGTCACCCAACCATGCCGGCGAATCATGAAGCTGCCGAAAGCGTGCCAGAAGCGATTCAGCCCGACCGGTTCGTGATGATCGAGCGACGCGGCGTCCCGCTTCCGCCGATTGCGGCTCGGCCAAACATGCAGCGCCGCCGGCAAAAACAGGAACAGCACAATCAGCATTTGCATTACGCCGACTGCCGAATAGACCCCAAACTTGCGAATCGGCGTCAGATCGCTCGCATATAGCGATAACAAACCAAGCGCCGTCGTCACTGAACAAAGGAGCGCCGGCTTCCAACCGCGGGCGATCGCTCCCAGCGCCGCAGTCGCGATTCCTTCTTCGTCGATCGCCGCATGATAGTAGTTGATCAGATGCACCGCGCCAGAAATTGCCAGCACATAGACGAGCGACGGCATCGAAAGCAAAATCGCATCGCTGGTTGAGCCGGTCCAACTGACCGCGGCCAAACTGCCGGCGGCGCTCAAGATGCCGCAGGCGAAGACAATGGCCGTCAGCCGCACGCTCCGCAGCGAAAACCAAGCCAGGCCAAGGCCGAACAACGCCGCCAGCCCGGCCAACCGGATCATCGTCCGTTCCCCTTCTTCGTCGATCGCGATGTTATCGATCGGCGGGCCGCCGAAATGAGCCGCGCCAGGATCAATGCCGCATTCGCGCATCGCGACCAACAGCGTCCCTTCCGTCCGTTGCAGTCGCAGCCTTCCCTCCGCTTTTCGTCCCAGCACTTCGCGCAGGTTCTGAATCGCGTCGTCGGCCAGCGTAACGATGACGCAAGTTTGCCGACCGTCTTCGCCAATTACTCCTCCCTGCAGGCGAGCGACAGCGGTCTCGTACGACACGCTCATCGGCGGCGAGGTCAGACGATTCAACAATCGCCGCCCCGTGGTTACGGATTTGACGTAACTAGCCTCGCCGGCCGCATTCGCCTCGAGACGAACGGCAAGCCGTTCAATCCGCGGATCGTCGCCTTGCGAGTCCGGCAGCGCCGGATCGTCTCCCAACCGGCACCCTTCCCAACTGATGATCACAAACTGGTCGGCGACGAAGTGCTCGCGAAACCAGCGCAGATCGCCGGTCTCGGCGTAGGTCGGAGGCAGCCAGTCGGCCACCTTGTTCGAGTTGCTCCGAATCGTCCGAGCGGCGCCCCAGAAAACCAGCGGCGCCGCCACGGCGAACAGCAGCACAATCCATTTCGCGCTGCGAGCGAAGGCCTGGGCGATGGTCCGTTTCATTCGACTCTCCATAGCGCAACGTGATGAACCGCCGAGCAGCGGGCCGAGGCGAACAGGAAGACCTTGGTCGACGCCGCTAACGACCGCATGCGCATTCGCGATCGCATGCGACTAACGCGCCGCAACAGCGTCAGTAAGCGGCGGTACTCCGGCGATGCGTCGGCGTAGTAAAGCGACATGAACGCAACGAGATGGCGGATGTGCGACAGTCGTCGTCGCAGCGAACTTGAATTTGACATCCGCTACGCCTCCTCCGGTCGGCGACGATCTTCGGCGGCGGCCAATTGCGCTTCGCGCCGCGCATCGACCAACGAAGCGACGATCCCGACCGCCAGAATTCCGCCGATCACCGCCAATGAAACGAGATTCGGAATCGGAAAATGATGCGCCAGCAGCATCTTGACCCCAACGTACGCCAGCACGAAGACCAGGCTCGACTTCAGGTAACGAAACTCGACCAGGCACCCTGCCAGCACGAAATACAACGACCGCAAGCCGAGGATCGCGAAGATGTTCGACGTGAAGACGAGAAACGGATCCTTCGTCACCGCGAACACCGCCGGAATCGAGTCGACCGCAAACATCACGTCGCTCGTCTCAATCAGGACCAACGCGAGCAGCATCGGCGTCGCCGCCCACCCGGCCGAAGTTTTCACCCAGAAGTCGCCGCTCGACGTCGATTCGCTAATCGGGAAAAACCGCCGCAGCAAGCAAATGAAAATATTTTCGTCGATTGCGACTTTGTCTTCTCGAGCGACCAGCAACTTGACGGCCGAAGCGAGCAACAGGACTCCAAAGACGTAGATGATCCAAGCGAACTGCGCCAACAGCACGGCGCCCAGGCCAATCATCACGCCCCGCAAGACGACGGCGCCCAAGATCCCCCAGAACAGCAAACGGTGTTGCCGCTCATGCGGAATCGCAAAGTAGGCGAAGATCAGCGCGATCACAAAGATATTGTCGATCGACAGCGACTTCTCCAGCACGTACGCCGTCAAAAACTGCACCGCGGCGTCCCCTCCCGAGATCGCCGTAGCGGGATCGGCCAGCAGCGGTTCCAGCCGGCCCCCATACAGCGCAAAGATGAAGCCGTCGAACGCGATCGCCAGCGCAATCCAAAAGCCGCTCCAGAGGAGCGCTTCGCCGACGCTCGGCCGATGCGCTTCGCGGTGGAATACTCCCAGATCCAAGAAGACCAGCACGACGACCAGCAAGATAAACCCGGACCAGATCAGCGGACTCATTGGACGCCTCCTGGCGACGCGGCGCCGGCCGGAAGCTCTTCGATCAGGCCGTCTTCAAAGACGCCGGGGAGAAAGTCGATCGGAACGAGCGCATGCGGCGAATGGAGTGCGCCAAACTTAAAAAGCAGCCATTGTCCCAGCGTCAGCCCCTTTTCCCACCTCTTCAAGTTTTGATTCAATCGCATGACGATCGGGGACTTGTCGTCGTTCGCCTCGGTCAACGTCTGGACGCAACCTTCGGTCTGGCCGATCAGCAGCAACGCCGTCGCGTAATTCGCCTTCAGATACGTCGGCAGTTCAGGCCGCATCACGATGCATCCCGAGCGCAGCAACATGCCTCGATAGAACTGCAGCGCTTCGGTATACCGCCCCATACGCAGCAAGCAAACGCCGCGGGCGTTTTTTACCTCCGGGTCATGCCCGCCGTTGCCCAGCATTTGAAGAGCGGCGACATAGTCTTTCTGGCGGACGTATCGCTTGGCTCTTCCAAGCAGCGTATCTTCGGTTTGCTTTTCCACGAAAGCGGGCGGGCGCACAACGGTTTTGCGATTCATAAGAACATCTCCAGCGCCGGCGCACGAAAACGCTCCGGACGCAATTAGGGTACAGGTCAGGAAAGAAATGAAAGGAACGCCAGGCAGCAGCGTGGTTTAGAGCTGCCAGCGAACCTTCAGGACCTGCAAACTAGAAGCGGCGTCGCCAGTTGGGACGATCGCAGCAGGAGAAGCAACGCTCCAACCGTCGATGATCGGCACTTCCAGGGAAGAAGCGAAAGCGACCGACAACTCGATGAGCGAAACAAGTCGAAACTCAAACTCCGCCCGGGTGGCGGCGCCTTGACCGGGAAGTTCCGCTGGTAAGACGGTCGCTTGATCCGAGGAGGAGGAAACGTCGCCTGAAACCGGAGCTGCCGTGGGAACCTTTTCCGCACGTAGCGTCGAAAAAGCCCCCAGCGCCGTTAGAACGGCGGAGAAAACCAAGGCCAACAAGACAAATCGCCGACGACGATTCATCGGGGGGTGATCCGGACGCGGAAAATGGTAGGAAACGAACCGTTTCCCTGATTCCTTGAAGAATACGTTCGCTCTTTATCGACGTCAAGTCGCCCCAAAAATCAGCGGTATTTGGCAAATTGAAGATAGCACTGAACTCGAACAGCGCGGTCAGAAAGAAGGTTAGCCGCGAAAGCTCCAGCTTTCGGGGTCGACGAAGTCGACAGGAAACGCCACTCCGCGACCGACGCCCTCACCGGCAACCAGCGAACCTCGCACGCGCCATCCCGCTCCCTCTTCACTAGCCCGCAGCGCAAGCAAGGGAATACGCTCCCCATCCCCATCCCACGAGGAACCGCCATGGCCTGGGCGACCCCCTACATCGAAAAACTAAAACAGGGCGAAACGGTCTCCTTCCGCCCCCGCGGCAATTCAATGTCGGGCAAGATCGAAAACGGCCAACTCTGCACCGTCGCCCCCGTCGATCCGAGCACGCTGAAGGTCGGCGACATCGTCCTCTGCAAAGTCAACGGCACGCAATACATCCACCTGATCAAAGCGATCGACGGCGCCCGTTTCCAGATCGGCAACAACAAGGGCCGAATCAACGGCTGGATCTCGGCCGGGTCGATCTTTGGGAAGTGCGTGCGGGTCGAACCTTAGCGTTCACTCTTCATCTTCCGCTTCCTTCGGCTCCGCTCTTCCTTCAATATCCGCAACCGCACCCTTCGCCGCGTATTTGACCGAGTAGCTCTCGTCTTCCTCGGCCATTTTCTTCAAGCGGTCGACTTCCGATTTTGCGGCGGGGCCGATGGCGCCCAGCGTTTTGATCGCTTTTTCTCGCTCGTATTCGTTCTTGCTGTCGAGCGTCTTGGCGATTGCCGCAACATACGGCGCCGCGGCAGGCCCCATTTTCGATAACCCTTCCAGCATCGCCGTGCGGCTGTTGACGTCGGCCAATCTCTCTTCGACCAACTGGCCGAATTCCGGACTCGATGCGCCGATCGCCGCCAAGGCGAGGATCGGGCGTCCTTTGTATTCCCATTCGTTCGCCGCTTGGATCAGCTTTGGCTCGGCCGCTTTGGCGGCGGGACCGATCGCTTCGATCGCTTCGCACGCATACCAATTAACTGTCTTATCATCGAGGTACGAAATGATCGTGTCGACCATCGGCGCCGCTTTCGGCCCCAGTTCCTTCAGCGCCAGTAGCACCCGCATATGATTGACCAGCATCTGCTTCAACATCGCGTCGGCCATCTGCAGAACTTCGGTAGGGTCCTCGTCGTTTTTCCCCACGACCTCCGCCCACGCTTCCAATACTTCGCCCCGTTCCCACAGCCGCTCGTCGGTCTTTTCCATCCGCTGTTTGAAGAACGGAATGCTAATCTCCGGATGAGCGCCGATTTCGCCCAGCGCCTTGAGTTGATTCTTGAACAACTCGGTCTGCTTTTCATCGCTCGGATCGATCGGCAATTTCACAATCCCCGGCACGGCGTCGGCCGCCGTCTCGCCAAAGTCGCCGATCTCTTCCAACAGGTCCTCCATCACCGCCATCTCCTGCTTGTTAATCAGGTCGATCAGCGTCGGCAGCCCCGCTTCGATCTTCAGGTAGCCGATCGCCCGGATGTTGTCCTGCCGCGGCTTCAAAAAGCCAGGCGTCGCCACCCCTTCAATCATCGCTCGTTCGGCTTCTTCGGTCGCGCCATGGCTGTAAGACACATGTGCCGCGGCGCCCAACAGCGGCTGCCCTGGCTTTTCGGCCAGGCAATCGCGGCAGAGCTTGACGATTTCTTGAATCTTCGCCGAACGTCCTTCGTCAAACCGCTCCTGTACGGAGTCCAGCGCCAACAGCGCCGCCGCCCGGATCTCGTTTGGCTGCTCCTTGTCAGCCGCCACTTTGATCAGCGGCTCATACAACTCTTCATATTGATCGCTGATCGAATCGCTCACGTCTCCTTGGGCGACGATGACGTCTTGCAGCAGCGATTCGATCGGCTGCTTGTTGATCGACTTCCATTCGGTAATCGCCTCTTGGACCGACTCGCGTTCGCTGTCGCTGGTCGCCATGCCGAGTCGCCGATTCAAAAAGTCCAGCGCCCCCGGAGCCGGAGGATCAAGCTGGGCGACCGTCCGGCAAATCGCAGCGTCCGCCCAAGCGACGTCATGCCGCGGAGCCTGCAAAATAGCGGCGGCGATTTCCGGCGTACTCGGACGCACCTTGCCAAGCGCCTTGGCCGATTCCGCGCTGATCGACGTATGATCACGGACCACCGTCCCCAGCAAAATCGTAATCATCTCCGGCGACAACTTTTCGAGATGGTTCGCCCCGATGATCCCCATCCACAACTTCCGCTCGTCTTGGCTCTGGAGCAACTTGAGCACCAGGTCGCTCGCCTGCAATTGCCCGAGCGCTTCGGCGCCGGCGAAGCTATCCTCTTCCCAGGTCAGTTTCTGCAGCAGCGGAATCGTCTCTTTCGCGCCGGGACCAATCGCGCCGATCGCTTTGAGCGCGTCCGAGTTGTCATGCGCCGCAGCCCAGCAGAGTTGCGGCAGCGCCGGCGCCGCGACGGGGCCAAATTCCCCCAGAATTCTGCCGGCAACGTCGGGATGCTTCTGACCAGGTCCCAACATCGCCGCCAACGTTGGGACTGACGACTTGAACGCCTCTTTGTCCCAATATTCGGCGTTGTTACTATACCGAGCCAAAACCTCGAAACTGACGTCCGGGTCGGAATCCAACAATCCGGCCTGCAGCACGTTGGCGACTTCGGTCGGCCGTTCCGAGAGGAGATAGTAGACCTTTTCGAGCGCCCTCTCGCGGATCTTCTTCTGCGGAAAAGTGAGCGCCAACTCGGTCAGCTTGTCCAAGTCTTTCACCTTATAAGCGGCGAGCAGCTGCTGCACCTCTTCCGGTACCGGCGTCCCCTCTGGATCCTCTTGGCCGGCAAACGGCTTGAGCGTTTCCGGCGCGTCGGAAATGACGACCTTCGGCAACTGGTCGAACTCCATCTGCGACCACTTAATCGCCGGATTGTCCGCCGGGATGTCGATCGGCGCCGCCGTCGTTTGCGCGTCTCCTCCGTCTTCGATCTGAATCGTTTGGGTTTCGCTTTTTCCGAAACAGCCGACGAACATTAACAAGGCGAACAGCCAAACAGCGCGATGAGACATGAGCGAATATCCTTCTCCATCAGCGAATCGAGTTTATGGCCGCATTGTCGGCACATATTCGCCACGGGGCAACCAATTCTCCCCCCGATTTGGACGACCGCGGTAAGAAATGATCGGCGAGAACAAATGCGATTCGCCGCCAGCGCACCCAGTGCCTGCTTTGCGCACAGAGGAGATCAATCCGCTTCCAAGTTGCGCAGCTTGCCAAGCGGGACCGACTAGACCGTTTCCAACAGATCCCACTCGACGCCAAGCGTATGCTCTAAATCCCGCAGTTGCTCCGGCGTCCGCGTCGCGACCTGGATTTCGCCGCTCCCATCCTCTTGATCAAACAGGCAAACGACGACTCCATCGCCCCCAAAGAAGCTGAGCCGATAACCTTCGTCGCGAAACAACTGCGGCCACCGCGCTTCGACCAGCTGGTAGGTCCCTTCGCTCGCCGTGCCGAGCCCGATGTTCGGCAGCCCGCCGTTGACCGTTTGCCAGTAGGCCATCTTGATCAGAAAGCGGCTCAAACTTTCGTCATCCGCTTCCCACTCCAGCTCGTCTTCCTGGAACGCCGCATGCACCGGCGGATCGGGCGAATCGAGATGCTCTTCCAACACGCCCCAAACCGTCACCCCTTGGTTCTCGACATAAAACACAAACGCCCCATCCCGCATCTCCAGCCGATCAGGCCGCAGCAAACGATTGTGAACCTGATTCCAATGGTCCGAGTGCGCGGTCAGCTGATAGTAATCAAGCAACACCGCCGGCAAAGCGATCCCCAGCCGAGCCTCCGCCGCTTGCAGCGATTCTTGCGGCTCTGGCGTCATACGGAGCGCATCGCCGTGGATCGCCTGGAGGATGTCGTGGATTTCTTGGATGGTGGGCATTGAGGATTCCTTCGGCGAAGAGCGATTGTCCGCAGTTTCACACATAGAGTGCGTTGGTTCCGGGCTTCGCCTCCCGGACGCGCGACGCAAAGCCATCGAAAAAGAATGGAATGTTGTCGGCCTCGTCTCCAGCGGCCCGGTCGCAGACTTTGTTCAAGGTCATCAAAGCGACTCGACAATCGGTCCGCTCCACGACCAAGACCGGCTGATCGTTCTCCTCGGACCATTGATATTCGCCGCCAAACTCCCGTCGCGCGACTTCCAGCAAATAGCAACCCAAGTCCCGCCCAACCATTTCCCGTTCCTGGAAAGACATCCCTCCCCAAAACGGAACGACCTCCTGTAGAATTTCCTCAACGATCGCCAGACTCGCTTCGGAATAGTCGAGCACGCCCCCGCCACGCTGTTCGCTCATTTCGACGCAACGCGCAGCCGCTTTGGCAATCTCGTCATCGTGGTTCGTCATGAAAAATTCCTTCTGCTGCTGAGATTTAGTGGGGAGACTCGATGTCGCAACAACCGCCGCGACGCTCGCCCAGCCTCCGCTCACGCCGAAGTTCTAAGCCGGTAATAAAGCGCAAGAACATCCGCCAGCGGACTTGCCCCTGCGACATCTTCGGGCACTTGCCATGTTGCGACACCTCTTGCCTCTCACGCGACTCTTGCGAGTCGGCGTATTCTTCTCGCAGGCCCTCGACTATCGCCTAATCAGGGTCGCATCCATACAAAATGGGACTTTGTTTCTTTCCGCGTGCGGCGACTTTGCCTTTCGCAGATAAAACGTCAGGACTTGTTGGGACCAGTTATCGCATTTCGTCCCTTCATTTCAATTCCCGCATCTAGAGTCTTTCTCGCCATTGCATATATTATGCAAATATTCTCGGCTTCCGGGGGTTATCTAGCGGTTCACGCAGGAGGCGCCGATAATCGGAGCGTCCTCGTTCGAGAACAAAACCATGACAAAATTGAAACTGTTAATCGGGCTTCTATTGGCAATCGGCGGTCTCGCCGGCTGCGGTAAGACTGCCGATGATTCGATGCAACAGTCAGCCGTCATCAATTCGGCTGGGTCGACGAAGGAAATAAGAGAGTCAGGCCCAATGCCCGAAAAGAATGAACAAACGGAAGCGCAGAAGGAGGTGACTGTGATCCTCAGGACGCTGGCCGATTTCGCCCAACAACAACTTGAAAAGCACGATGGCTTCCTTCCCTTTGGCGCTTCCATCAAGTCGAATGGCTCGCTCGCTCTTGGGGCTGGCTACGTCGATGAAGACGGCGGCGACCCTAACGTGATTCTCGATTTCGTATTTCGTGGACTGCGCAAGCAGGCTATGGCCGGAGAGATCCGGTCAGGCGGCTATTGTATGGACGTTCGAGTTGTCCTTCCCGGTAAAACGGAAAAGGTTGACGCCATTCAGGTCTGCGTCGAGCACGCCGAGGGGCACTCCATTGAAGTCTTCATTCCGTACGCCAAGGACGATGGCGGAGACTACACGTTCGGAAATTACATCTCGCAGCAAGATGACTTTCGCATCTTCTACGAGGGTGAAGACTAGAAAAACGAATGAAAAAAGGTGCGGCCAAGGCTGATGACGAGTCGAGCCAAGCCAAGCAGTCTTCCGGCAGCTTTTGGAATTAGTTTCTGAGTTTTCAATTTTGCAACAGCCGATGAAAACCACCGACTTCCAATTCGATCTTCGTCTTGGTGAAGCAGACCGGGAAGGGCAATTGGAGAAGCTGAAAGAGACGATCTTGGGTGTCAAAGGCGTATTGAAGGTGGATGGCCGAGCGTCGAATGGTGGCTGCAACTGCCACATTCAGGTCGAGTTTCCAGATTCGGAAGCCGCCAAAAAACTACATCGAAAACTGATGAACCTTCTGATGAGGACTCCCGACGTGGAGATTTCGTCAGTGACGACGAAGCTGACGGAGATTTTCGATTGATGGCTTCCGCCACAAACACGGATCAGGCCGGCCACTCCAAAACATGCCAACATGACTACTACAAGCGGCCTGAAGTCCTTGGCAGGTCTGGCGGATAGAGGGGGAACAGGGAATGGCCTCTGCCGGCCTGCGGCCAGCAGAGGCTTGCTCCTATGAGTCCGTCAGCCGGCCCGTTAGTAACATCTTGGCGAGAGCTTCGAGGGAGACATTTTGCTGGTTTTCGGCCTCGCTGGTGCAAGCTGTGGTGCAAGCGGCGGAATCGGGGTTCATAACCTCCATGTTTTCCGGCATTTGTGAACCCGGCTCGTCCGACTGTCGATCCGGTGGTTGCGGGTTCGAGCCCCGTCGGCCTCGCTTGCTGCGACAAGTCGCATGCAACGCAGTTAGAACGCTCTGAGTCACTACTCAGAGCGCTTTTTTTATGCGCCCAACCGCCCACCGCAAACGCCGACTCTCCGGCCGCTCATCCCGATAGTTCAAATCCTCGCCGGCCTCGATGTAGTCCTGCAGCAAATCAAGCGGAATCGCCCCACCGTTTAAACAGGGACTGCGGAGGTCGTCGAAGGTTGGGATGGGCATGGGCGGTTGGGGTTGGTGGATGAGTTGGTACGGAATAATCGGTGATCCTACATCCTAAAAAACAATTTGCGATTCGCGACGCCTGCGGCACAATCTCCGCCGCTACTTTGTCGCTTGCTCGATTGCTCGACTTTTGGGAAAATTGGCGACTGGAGATGCTCGGCGTCTGATCAATCGCTGGGGCATCGGATTTTCCTTGCGGCCTCGGTTAGGGACGAGGGTTTTGGGCGGCGGGGACGCTTCTTCGCGCCTGCTGGTTTTTGATTCGCTCGGTCGGGTGTTGGAATGCGCTGCGCGGTTGCGTGAGCATTGGCGCTCGGCGCGCTGTTGTCCGATTGGCGTCTGAGGCGAAAAAAAATGTACGCGGTCCAGTCCACTCCCGGGGAGAAGACACGGCTCACAGAGCCGTGGCGCCCGAAAAAAAAAACGTGTGGTCCGGTCCACTCCATCGGATTTGGTTGATGGGTTTTGGTGCTTGGAAAAAAAGTGCGCGATCCAGTCCACTGTTCCTTCGAGTACGAACGAATTGTGCGAGTCAGGTTTGCGGTTCGTGTGAAAAAAGTGCGCGGTCGAGTCCACCCTGGACGTTCTTAATACGACGCTTCGTGCTTGATTCGTCATTCGAGCTTCGACATTCGTCATTTCCTGGGCGAACGCATTCCCTTGCTTGCGCTGCGGGCTAGTTTTTGTGGCGGCCCGGTCCAGTCCAGGGGCACATGCTAGCAGACCAGTTACCCCGATCGTGGGAAGTTTGTCGTCCCCGCTGTCGGTGGTGAAGTTGGTTGGCCGGGGGCGTCGAACGAAGGAGATGCGGCCCTATTGTTTCGCCCCATCTCTTTCGCCTGGCCTTGTGATGAAACGAACCTACATCGGCTTATTGGTTCTCAGCATCCTGGGAACGACCGTTAACGTCTACGCTCAGTATCCGCTGCAGAGCATCGCGGAGCGGGCCTTTGCGCGCACGGAAGAAGGGGAAGGCGAGGGAGAGGACGAGATCGAGACCGACCGCGACTCGTTCACGCCGGCGACCAGCGTGGTTGGTTATGGCCACACGGTGATCGAATCGGCCTACACGTTCATTGATAACCGCGGGGTCAAAGAAACGCATAGCTTTCCGGAACTGGTTGGCCGTATCGGCCTGACCGACAACATCGAGCTGCGGATCGGTTGGAACTATGAAGTTGGAGGCGCGGGCAACCCGGTATCGGGCAATGTGCCGGATGATTTTGAAGACGAGGGAGCTTCGGAGCTGGAACGGGAAAGCCGCTTGCTGTACGGCGGCAAGTTCCAATTGACGCAGCAGTGCGGCTGGCGTCCGCGGAGTGCGATGATCCTGCAAGGCTTCACGCCGACCAGCGGCGAAGCGAACGACAGTAACTTTTCCGCCGCCTACGTCGCCGGCTGGCAGTTTTGCGAAGGATGGGAATGGGATTCCGCTTTGCGGTACGGGACCAGCAGCCTGGAAGAAGATCACTTCAACACGTGGGCGCCTTCCACGGTGTTAAAGGTTCCGGTCGGCGAGCGTTGGAAGGCGCATGCCGAATACTTCGGCGTCTTCACTGAAGGACGCGAAATGGAAAGCACGCAGCACTACTTCAGCCCGGGAATCCATTGCCTGATCACGCCCAACTTTGAGCTGGGCGTCCGCGTCGGCTGGGGCCTGAACGACCAGTCGCCGAACTTCTTCAGCAACTTCGGCGGCGGCGTGCGGTTCTAAGACCGCGTACCCAAGAAAAAAGTCGGCCGCCGCGACTGCGACGACCGACCTGCTTGACGATCAATTTGCAGGAGCTGAGCGTTATTCGGGAATGTTGTACTTCTTGCGGAGCTCGGCTTCGATTTTTTTCTGCTCTAGTCGTTTCGCATCCTCTTTCACCTTCAGCTGGGCCACCTTTTCTTCGTCCGCTTTGGCAGCTTCCGCATCCCCTTTTTTCCGGAGGATCTTCGCTCGAATCGCATAGCCTTTTGAGGAAGACTTGAACTTGGAAATGAACGTGTCGGCGTCGGCCAAGCCGGCTTCGAAATTCCCTTGGAGCGCGTAGATCTGAGCTCGGCGGAGATAGGTATCGGGCATTTGCGGATGCGACTCGAGCGCATCAGTAAAGACTTCGATCATCTCGTCATACTTCTTCCGCTGGAACATGACGTCGGCCAACTGGTAGCGGACGAAGAGGTTGGTCGGATCGAGTTCGCTCGCTTTGGCGAAGTTCCTTTCCGATTCATCGAGTTCGCCGAGCCAATAATTCGCGTTGGCCATCTCGGCGTAGAGTTCCGATTGAACGCCTTGACTGAATGCGTTCAGCGAGATCGCCTTTTTGTAAGCCGCTACGGCTGATTCATACTTTTTGTTGTTCAGCAGGTGCCGAGCGTATTGAGCGTAGGTTGCGAAGTTCTTGGAATCGGCGCCAATCGACTTTTCATAGTCGGCGAGCGCCTTTTCCTTCTCTCCCATCTCTTCGTAGATCTTGGCCCGCTCCACCAGGAACTTCGAAGCGTCAGGCTTCTTCTGCAACAACTTGTTGGCGTCCTCCAGCGCCAAGTCAAACTTCTTTTGCAGTCGGTACGCCTTCGATCGATAGTGGCGAGCGCAAGGATCATCGGGGAGCTTGTCGAGAATCGCCGTCGCTTGCTTGACGGCGTCCTCCAATTTGAATTGCGAAATGTAGATCAAGACAAGATCACGGCGCGGCTGAATCTGATCGGGATCGAGCTCAAGCCCTTTTTCCAGATCCTCGACAGAGCCTGGAGCGTTTCGATACTTGCCGCCGACCCTTTGAATCCGCATGTGGGCGCGTTTCGCGTACGCTTCGCCAAGATTGGGATCCAACTTAATCGCGGCGGAGTAGTCTTCAATCGCCGGGTCGAACTTCCAACGATCATGGTAGAAGTTGCCGCGATCAAGATAACGCTTGGCGGTCGCATCCAACTCGATCAGTTTCGTCAGGTCGGCTTCGACCTCTTCGTACTTCCCCAAGTCGTAATTCAGCTCGACTCGCCGATCGAGATACGCCAGGCTCTTCGGCTCCAACTCAATCGCCGCGTCGTAGTCATTGACCGCGTCGGCCGTTTGCCCCAGCTCGGCGTACATCTCGGCCCGTTTCGCAAAGCGGGGAGCAGTCTTCCCTTCCTTCTCCATCAGGTTGGTGAGGTCGATAACGTCGCCGCGCAGGCGAGCGCGGCGGAGTTCCGCTCGATCGAGCTTTGGCAATTCCGCCGGCATCCGGCGATCGGGCAGAAACGCCAGTTCAAGCGGTTCCTGCTGCACCGGCGCCTCATCAAGACAAGCGAATAGCGGTGTGGGAAGGAGAGTAAGCCCCACCAGAGACAGGACCAACAGCCGACGCGCGTGGTCGTGAACAGAGAGTTTCATGATTGGCTCCACGATTCAGAGGGAGATGGGGCCCCTCTACGATATCACGTGAAATGCCATAACCAAACTAAAATTTACAGGCGAATCAGTAATCGCGCAACCTTATTACTCGAAGGCACTTGCGCTGATTGCAACTAGCTTTGTTTCCCTGAAAACCGCACCAAACCTTTGGGGCGAAACCCCTTAAATCCTGTGGGTGGATGTGTGGCGATTTTGCATCTTCTACCGCACCATCGCCCCGTTTGGCGACGAATCTTGCGGTAGTTCGCATCTGCGAGAGCCCGCAATCGCAGACCGACAACCTAA
Source organism: Blastopirellula sediminis (assembly GCF_020966755.1). Taxonomy (NCBI): domain Bacteria; kingdom Pseudomonadati; phylum Planctomycetota; class Planctomycetia; order Pirellulales; family Pirellulaceae; genus Blastopirellula; species Blastopirellula sediminis. The sequence continues at coordinate 2,374,545 of NZ_JAJKFT010000010.1, read as the reverse complement.
ATTTTCCGGGGCGCACTCCGTTTTTCCTTGATCGCGAGATCACGGCGGGCCCCCCGTTTCCAGTCGTCGGGCATAGCGTCGACGATCAGGGGCAGTTGTAGAGATGCCAAACGAACCAAGCCAACCGAGCGAGCGCCGCGCATCGTCGACGATCGACGCGGCGTGGTTGATCATCGCCGCGCGGGTTTTGCTCTGCCTCTCTCTTGGCGTTTCTCTGATGGTGCTGGCCGCCTGGCCGGCCGGCTGGGAGTCGCTCCGCTCGATCATCGACGGGCTGCCGACGATGAAGGTCAACACCGCCATCGGCTTAGCGCTGCTCGCCTTCGCCGGATTGCTGCGGACGCAGGCGATCAGCTCCCAAAGCAAGCTCCACTATTTCCCGAAGTTCGTCGCATTGCTGGCGATCGTTCTGGGAATCGCCAGCCTGGTGCAAGACGTCACAGCGATCGATCTTGGAATCGCTACGCTACTGTGCGACGATCCGGCGTCGGTCGCTGCGGGGAAAACGCCGGGGCTGATGTCGCCGGGATCGGCGCTCGGCATCATCCTGCTGGGATTCGGCCTCGTTTTCTGGCGTGGTCCCGTCAAACGTTTGGGAATGGCCGGTACGATCGGCGGCGGCGTCATTGGCGTCGTTGGAATCGCCCTCTTCCTCAGCCGAGCGACGGTGCTGCGAGATCTCCATCTCTATTCGACAACGGCGATCCATACCGCGATGCTGCTCGCAGCGATCTCGGTAGGCGTCTTGTTGACTCGGCGCGGCTTGAACCTCGCGTTGACCGTCGAGGATCCCATGCTCTTAAAGAAGGAGCTTCGCCGCGCACGCCCCCTGGCGGGACTTGTCTGCATCACGCTGGCCGTTGGTCTGCTGGTGACAATCTTCCTGGTTCGCGATTCGCAACGACATATTCACTATGCCAATTACACCTCGTTTCTGCGCCGCAGCGAGTTGCTGAGCGACGAAATCCAACGCCGCTCCAACCTTTGCATCTATGGGCTCAAAGGAGCCCGCGGCATGTACACCGGAAGCGAACGCGTCGAGCGGAACGAATTCAAGGCCTACGTCCAGTCTCGCGATTTGCCGGCCGAGTTTCCCGGCGCCATCGGCTTCGGGATGATCAAGCGAGTTCCTCGTATCGAGATCGACCAGTTCGTCGCGTTGGAACGAGCCGACAACGCGCCTGACTTCGCCGTTCATTCGCTGGGAGATGAACCGGTTGCGTACATTATCCAACACATCTACCCGCTCGACGCCAATCGCCGCGCGTGGGGCTTCGACGTCGGTTCCGAAAACGTTCGCCGCACGGCGATCGAAAAGGCGATTCGCTCCGGAGAGCCGACCATTACCGGCATGATTCATCTGCTGCAGGACGACGTGATTCGCGCGGGCTTCCTCTATTACGTTCCGGTCTACAAGAACGGGACGAACCCCCAAACGCCCGAGCAGCGAGAAACGGATCTGGCCGGCGTGTTGTACGCACCGATCATTCTGGAACGAAGTCTGGATCATATGGGAGATCTGGTCGACGCTGGACTCGACTTCGAAATCTTCGACGGCGATGAGCAAAGTCAGCGGACCCACCTTTACGATCATGATGACCACCTGACCAATTCTACGGAGTTGGATTTCGACGAAGAGGCTTACGCCGGCCGATTGTTCTCCCACAGCACGTCGATTATGGTCGGTGGCCGCAAGTGGACCATTACGACTAGCACGTTACCGCCGTTCGAAGCGGAAATCGATCGCGTAACGCCGGCGTTCTTCGGCATCGGCGGCGCGGCGCTCAGCTTGCTGCTGGCCGGCATCGTCTGGGCGATGGGTTTGAGTCAATCGCGAGCGTTAACGTTGGCCGAAGATATGACGCACGAATTGCGCGTCAGCGAGCAAATGGCGACGCACGCCGCCGAAGAAGCGGAACGCCTGGCGAAAATCGTACGTCGCACCAACAATGCGGTGATCATTACCGACGTCTCCGGCAAGATTGAATGGGTCAACGACGGCTTCACGCGGCTCAGCGGCTATAGCCTGCAAGAGTCGTTCGGCAAGCGGCCGAGCGAACTGCTGTACGGCCCGAATAGCAACCCCGAAGCGATCGAACGTCTTAGCGACGCACTTCGCCTGCGAGCCTCCACCAACGCCGAAATCGTCAACTACGCCAAAGACGGTCGAGAGTACGTGGTCGCCACTGAAATCGCACCGCTTACCGACAGCAGCGGCACGCTAACCGGCTTCATGCTGATCGAGAGCGACATCACCGAAAAATGCGCTGCGGAAACGCGTCTGAAATCGCTCAACTCCGAACTGACCATGGCCCATCAGGAAGCGGAACGCGCCAGCAAGATCAAGAGCGAGTTCCTGGCCAACATGAGCCACGAAATCCGCACGCCGATGACGGCGATTATCGGCTTTAGCGACATGCTGTTGGAAGAGGACGTTCCGGACGCGGAAAAACGGAAAGCGGTCAGCACGATCCAGCGAAACGGCAATCATCTGCTGGAGTTGATCAACGACATTCTCGATCTCTCCAAGGTAGAGGCCGGCAAGTTCGATATCGAACTGCGTGCGATGGATCCGGCCGAAACGCTCCGCGACATCCAAGAGCTGATGAGCGATCGCGCTCGCTCGCAAGAGAATGAGTTGGTGTTCGAACGCCTGGGCAAGCTTCCACAAACGATCCGCTGCGATTCCACCCGTTTGAAACAAGCGCTGCTCAACCTGGTCGGAAACGCCATCAAATTCACCAAGAAGGGAGTCGTCAAAGTCACCGCCCAATGCGACTTTGAACGCGAACAGTTGATCTTCAAAGTGATCGACAGCGGCATCGGCATGTCGCCGGAGCAGCTGCAACATGTCTTCCAGCCGTTTCGCCAGGCCGATACTTCAACGACCCGCAAGTTTGGCGGAACCGGTCTTGGCTTGACGATTACCAAGCGAATCGCCGAGTTGCTCGGCGGGGACATCACGGTCGAGAGCGAACTGGGACGCGGCAGCACGTTTACCCTTGGCGTTGCGACCGGCGACATCTCCCAGGTTTCGGTAAGCGCGCCCCTCGAAACGCAAGACGCGTCGAAACCGCAGGTAACGGCCGCCGCTTCGATCAAACTCAGCGGACGCATCCTGTTGGTGGAAGACGGGCCCGACAATCGTAAACTGATCAGCTTCATCCTCAACAAGGCTGGCGCCGACGTGACGATCGCCGAGAACGGCAAGCTTGGCCTCGACGCGGCCCTCGAAGCGTGGCAGGCAGGCTCTCCGTACGACGTCATCTTGATGGACATGCAAATGCCGGTCATGGACGGCTATACGGCGGCGGGGCGTCTGCGAAACGCCGGCTATGTTGGACAAATCATCGCCTTGACCGCTCACGCGATGCGCGGCGACATCAATAAGTGCTTGGACGCGGGCTGCGACGCCTATTTGACGAAGCCGATCGAACGAAAATCGTTCCTGATCGAAATCGCCTCACGCATTCAAATGACCGCCATGCAAACGCAAGCGGTGAAGTCATAATCCGGCCTGACGCCGAAGATAATTGTCCGGCGCCGCTTTTCTCGGCCCCAATCTTGTTATCCAATAGCGGGACTCCCCCTCTCCGTATAACTTCGCAGGAGTCCCCCGGATGCACGTTAGCCCCTATCTCTTTTTCAACGGCGATTGTCGAGAAGCTTTTGAGTTTTACGCCGAGCTGTTTGGCGCCAAGATCGAAGCGATCTTTCCGCACGCCGGCTCACCCTCGGCAGACCAAGTCTCGGCCGACTTTCAAGACAAAATCATGCATGCGTGCATGACGATCGGCGACACGCAATTGATGGCGTCCGACTGTCCGCCGGAACAATTTGAGAAGCCGCAGGGGATGAAGGTTTCGCTGGCGATCGCCGACCCGGAGGAAGCGGAACGCGTCTTCGCCGGGCTATCGGTACGGGGCGACGTTCAAATGCCGCTGCAAGAAACGTTTTGGGCGTATCGATTCGGCATGGTGACCGATCGCTTCGGCGCCCCCTGGATGATCAACTGCGGCAAGCCGGTAATGGAAGGTAGCGACTAATTCCGTCGACGCTCCTCGTCGTCGAGCACCTTGTCGATCACGATCGCAGAACAGAGGATGGCGACGTCATCTTCCCCATCCTCCACGTCGATTCCGTAGGTGTCGGTCCACGTCCAATACGCTTTATCGACCATCGCGACGACGCGGCCGTGACGCTGGAACTGGTAATTGTAGTGCCAGAAGTCCCCCTTGATCTGATAGTCGTTGGGACCTGGGACGTCTAACAGATATTCGGGATTGAACCAGGTCAGCTCTTTCACCAAATTGGCGAATAGATGGCCGTCGCGGAAGATCTCATACTGCGGCATCCAGGTCATCAGCTTTTGATTGATGAAGGCGAGCTCCTTTCCGCGCATATCCTGAAACGAGAGCCGATGTCCCCACGACCACACTTCTCCTTTGACTTGGAAGACCGGCTGCTGATGCTCGTCAAAGACGAAGAATTCGTCTCCCCACGTCCAAAACTTTTCACGAATCGCGTATCTCACCGACGTTCCTTTGCCAAGATGTTCTAACCGCTCGCTCAAGGTACATGGCGATTCGTCTGGCGTCCACAAATCTTGGCGACTGAACGCAAAAAACCGCCAGACGCCAAAGCGTCTGACGGTTTCTTCTCCGAATCGTGCAGCGATCCGTCCTCTTCGTTGACTTCGTTAGAAGCTGGCGGCGATTTCGGCGGCCTTTTGTTTGGCGGAATCTTTGGCCGCTCCGGCGACTTCCGGCGGCGCCAGCATCGGCTCGACCAGGATGGTTTGAATGTCGGTAAAGCCGATGAAGCCGAGCAGGAACTCGACGTACGACTTTTGAAAGTCGAGCGCCTTCATCTGCTCGCTCGACGTGTATTCGCCGCCGCGAGCGTAAATCACCGTGATCGGCTTGCCGGTCACTAGCCCCGTATAGCCGGTCTCCGGCGAAAAGCTGAAGGCGAGTCCCGGCTGAGTGATCACGTCAATCAGATGCTTCAGTTTGTAAGGAATCGCAAAGTTCCACATCGGCAAGCTCAGCACGTACTTGTCGGCCGAGTTGAATCGATCGAAGACGTCGGTCACTCCCTTCCACGCCGCCGCTTGTTCGGGCGTATGATCCTGTCCATGCAGGATCTGATACTTGGCGTCGATCGTCGCCCCATCGAACTCCGGCAACGAAGTCGACCACAAGTCCCAGTTGTCGACTTCGTCCGCCGGATTCGCCTCTTGGTACTTCGTCAAAAACTCCTTCGCCACGGCGATCGAAGCCGAACGAGCTTTGCGGGGAGACGATTCGATATGGAGCAATTTGGCCATGGTTCTATTTCCCGTTGGTTGTCGTTTTCAAGTTTGCGTGCAAGCCTTGAACTTCCCTTACACCGCAATCTATGTTGCAACGCACAATTGACTAAAAAAAGGGGCGAGGTTACGCCTCTTGCTTTCCGCTCCCGTCGGAACGAGCACTATAGAGCAGCTTCACGAGCGACTTCAATTGCTCGTCGCTAAAGCCCTCAAACTGCTTCTCATGCAGGTCGCTGACCGGCTTGTCGAGTTTTTTCAAAATGGCCCGCCCTTTGTCGGTGAGCGAAACCCAGACGACGCGGCGATCTTCAGCACTTCGCTCGCGTTCGACCAGCTCGCTCGCTTCCAGTCGATCGACCAGACGCGAGATGTCAGTCTGCGATGTGATCATTCGCTCGGCGATCTGATACGTCTGCATCGGCTTCCCTTCCCCTCGCAAGATACGGAGTGCGTTGTACTGCGAATCGGAGAGGCCATGCTTCTTGAGCAAGCGAGTGAACTCACAGGAGAGGTGCTCATGCGTGCGAACGAGATTCAAGTAGGCTTCTTGTCTCAAGCTCGTAAACGGCGTTCGTTTGCCGATATCCGCGGCGAGTCCGTTCCCCTGATTGTGCGATGTTTTTGCCATGCCCTATTTATACGTCATCCCACTATCTGTTGCAACACCTTTTTTTGACCGGATTCTTGAAATTGGGTCCCAATCCCTGATTTCCAGGGGATTTCCATGAAAAAAGAGCTTCTTCGGCCTTAGCCGCGGGCTTCCAGATTCGGCAAAAAGGCGGTCAGCAGCCCGACCAGCGGCAAGTACGAGCAGACGTGATAGACGTACTCGATGCTGGTTTGATCGGCCAACCAACCAAGGGCGGCGGCGCCGATCCCGGCGATGCCGAAGGCGAAACCGAAAAACATCCCGGCGATCATGCCAACCTTGCTCGGCATCAACTCTTGGGCGTAAACGATGATCGCCGAAAAGGCTGACGCCAAAATCAAACCGATCGGCACCGTCAACACGGCGGTCCAAAAGAGATTGGCGTACGGCAGGATCAGCGTGAAGGGCAACACGCCGAGAATCGAAAACCAAATGACGGTCTTAAAGCCGACTCGATCGCCGACTGGTCCCCCACCCAATGTTCCGACGGCGACCGCTCCCAAGAAGATGAACAGGTACAACTGCGCCGACTGCACCGGCACGTCGAACTTGTCCATCAAGTAGAACGTGTAGTAGCTGCTCAGACTGACCAGGTAGATGTACTTCGAGAAAACCAACAACAGCAGCACGCCGACTGCGGCGTAAACGCGGGCCGGAGTCAACGTCGACGTCTGCTCGACGGCCGTACGGCGGGGGTTCGTTTTCAAGTCGTTCAGATGCCGCTCATACCAGCGGCCGACGTATCCCAAGATCAGCAGCGCCGCGATCGCACCGATCGAAAACCACGCGATGCTCAACTGCCCCCATGGCGCCACGACGAACGCCGCCAACAACGGCCCGATCGCGGAGCCAGCGTTGCCGCCGACCTGAAACAACGACTGAGCGAAGCCGTAACGTCCGCCGGAGGCGATTCGCGCAACGCGAGAAGCTTCGGGATGAAAAACAGACGAACCGATCCCCACCATCGCAGCGGCGATCAAGATCGAGCCAAAACTGCCGGCCATCGCCAGCAAGTTCAAACCAAGCAGCGTAAAGCCCATCCCGACGACCAACGAATAGGGCCATGGACGGCGATCGGTGGTCATGCCGACCAGCGGCTGCAGCAACGACGCGGTCACTTGAAAGGTGAAGGTAATCAGCCCCACCTGAAAGAACGAAAGGGAGTAGTTTTCTTTCAGCAGCGGATAAACGGCCGGCAGCAGCGATTGCATCACGTCGTTCAGCAAGTGCGAAATGCTGAGCGCCCCGAGAATCGCGATGACCAACTCCGTGCGATGCGGTTTCGCATCGATGACTTCGACGGGTGAAGCTATTTCGGGTGAGACTTCGTCGCTCGCGAGCGTCGTGCCGCTGCTATCGGTCGCCATGAATTCTGTTGGGGCTAGCGTACTGGAGAGAGGGCCTATGCCGGTTCGATGCCGGGCGTCGGTCAAAGAGACAGTTCGCTAACGAATTTGGTTCAGATCCCCAACAAAGGTGGACGCGTTTGGTACTACGACTCACCGTCAGCGGCGAATCGCTGCTCATGAACGACGTCGCCGGCGACGTCCCGATGCCGAAAGATCAACTCTGACTGATCGTTGGACCGCTCGACGTCGACGCTTAGGAAACCGCCAGCAACTCGCAAAAAGCGATGCTCCGGCAGAACGTTGTCCTGGCTCCAGCCGCCGGCATGTTGGTTGGTGCTTGGTCCGCTGCAGAACTCGTTAAGTCCGGTCTCTTCGTCGACCGAGTAGTACTGCCAGTGACGATCGCCGCAGATGGAGATCATTTTGTTCTCCACGAGAAACCGCCGCGCGCGATCTCCTTCTGATTTCCAGACCGCGTTGGAATGATTGTCGTTCTTTCCTTTCGGGCGATCGGGACCAACGATTGGCGTGGGGCTGATCAAGATCTTGAAGGTGGCGTCGGAAGCGGCGACCGTCTCTTGCAGCCACTTCCATTGCGCTTCGCCCCAGATCGATTTGTCAGGTCCATCCGCCATCCGATTGGGACTACGGAAGTCGCGTCCTTCGACGATCCAGACTTGCAGATCCTTTCCCCAGCGAATCGTCCGATAGGGAGATTCTCCCAGCGGGTTCTGCTCGTCGAAGATCTCCAATCCTTCGGCGAAGGTGAGATCTCCATACTTCTGCCCTGGCCACGCGTCATCCTTCAAAATGTCGTGATCGTCCTTCATGAAATAGCTGGCGACGTTCGGATAGAACTGCCGGTGATACGGCAAGTTGTCCATCCGATGCCAATGAAGTCGGGCCAGTTCGACGTTGGTCGCCAGCGGCTTGGTATCGTTGTCGTAGTAAACGATGTCGCCGGTGTGAACAAAGAACTGCGGCGCTAGATCGAGCATCGGCCGATAGATCTTTTGCCCCAAGCCTGGAGCGTCCATCGTCGCATACTTGTGACAGGAGGTGACGATGAACCGAATTGGCACGACGGTCGTTTCGGTCGGCGCAGTCTCGAACGTCCCGTCCGTTTGATTCTTCCCCGCATCACTTTCCGCTTCAACCACATAACGATAGCGAACGCCCGGCGTAAGATCCTGGAGCGCAAACTGCACTGCGAAGTCATGTTCCGGCTGGGTCGCTTGCCAATCGGTCGTCCGCTCCGAGTCGGGCATTCCGTCGATGCGATAGCGAACTCGCACCTTCGCCGCGACGCCAGGCAGGGCGAACTTTTTGTCGCACTCGTCGATAGCGGAGGTCCGAGTCCAGATGATGGCCGAGTCGGACGTCGCTTCCCCCACTTTGACGCCGCTGCCGAAAAAGGGACCAGCCGCATCAGCGCCGAAAGTTTTGGCCGCCAGCGAAAGAGGGATCCCAGCCGCCAAGAGCTTGAGCGAGGAACGACGGTGCATCAGACTCTCCGGTTTGCCTTCGATAGGAGTTTGAAGTCGACATCGCTAGTATAAGTGGAACGACCGAACCACGAAATTCTTTCGACTTGCCGCAAGAGGGAAATGATGGACGTCTCGCACAACTGGTTCCTGTGGGCGATTCTCTCGGCCGGGTTCGCGGCGTTGACCGCGATCTTCGCCAAGATCGGGCTGGAAGGGGTGAACTCCGACTACGCTACGCTGATCCGCACGGTAGTCATCCTGGTCGTCTTGGCGGGGTTCGTCTGGGCGACCGGCGCGCTGAGCGATCCCCGGCAACTCTCGACGAAGACGATTGGCTTCTTGGTTGCTTCGGGACTCGCGACCGGAGCTTCCTGGGTCTGCTACTTTCGCGCGCTGAAAGTGGGCGAAGCTTCGCAAGTGGCGCCGGTCGATAAGTTCAGCGTGGTGCTAGTCGCAATTTTCGCGTTTGCTTTCTTAGGAGAACGCCCTGCAGCGCGCGAATGGTTGGCGATCGCGCTCGTTGGCGCCGGCGTCGTGCTGTTGGCCTGGAAGCGCTAAGCCGACTTCGGCTCAGGCAACGCACGTACTGGTTTCGCAAGAGACCACCTTCTCGCCGCTCGCATGCTCGAATAGCGCAAGAATCCGCTTGATTCTTGGGGGGGCTCCTCGTTTTGCACTTGCGGTTGTCCGGAACCGGGAAAGACGATTTGCATACGAATGGGCAAGTTCGGCCGCCGAATAAGCACAAACTGCGCTCTTCCGCATGCCCGGGAAGCTAGAGCTATCGGGGGATTGCGACTGAACAACCGATACAGCTGCTGCCCCTCGTATAACGGGCTTCCGCATTATCAAAGAGACTACCCCAGCCTTCGTTTATGCAAACCTATGTTTCCACATCGCATTCGAGGATGCGTGTACGGAAAGCAAACGAAAGGTCCGGGATTAGTTTCATGAGCATCAAACGAAAGATCATCGTTCAGGTAACGCTCAGTTGCTTGGCACTCGCCTTCATCGCTGGTCTTGGCTGGCGAACTTCCAGCTTTCTGCTGGGGCAGCTCGATCAAGTCATCGACGAAAAATTCGTTCACTTGATCGACCACGAAATCGCGCCGTTGATCGAAGACGAAATGTTGCCGGTCATTAACAAAGACCTGCCGGAACTGCGTCAGATGCAGGAAAGCATCGAACTGATGCTGCAAGCCGATCGCGACGTTCACCAGGCGATCATCGCCGAGAAGCTGGCTCTCGCTGCGACCGACAAAGAAAAATTTGAAGTCGCCAAAGCGACCCAGGAAGAAAACATCGGACAAGCCGACAAACGGCTTCGCCTGGCGGCCGAAGGAATGAACGATCCTGAAGTCCAAGTCGTCTACGACGGCCTGATGGAGAAGTTCAACGCCTGGGCCGAAGCGTCGCGTAAGATCTTCGCCGACGCGCAGGACCCGAGCAAAAAGGACGAAGTTCGCGACGCCAGCGACTACGGCTACGGACTTGAATCCTTCAGCGACTTCCGCGGCCGATTGGACGCCGTAACCGAAGCCCAAGAAGCCTCGCTGGCTCGCACCCGCACCAAGCTGGAAGCGAAACAAGAACGAATCGCCCAGAAGCGGGCCGAAGCCAACGCAGCTCGCGACGAAGTGCTGGCCACCGCCGTGCAAATCCGCGCCGAAGCGGCCCAAAACATCTGGATCCTCTGCTCAATCGGCGGCCTGGCGATCGTTGCGATGCTGGTCTGCGGCTGGCTGATCGCTCGCTCGATCCTCCTTCCGCTCGATGCGACCACCAAACTGCTGGACGAAATCGCCCAGGGCGACGGCGACTTGACCCAGCGTTTGCCGGAAAACAAGCACGACGAATTGGGCCGCCTGGCCGGTTCGTTCAACCTGTTCGTCAGCAAGATTCACGAAATCGTCCGCGAACTGATGGGGGACACCCAGACGCTGTCGAACTCGTCGAATCAGTTGAATGCGACCTCGGGCCGCATGACCGAAGGCGCCCGCAGCACGCAGGATCAATCGACCAGCGTCGCCGCCGCCGCCGAAGAAATGTCGGTCAATATGGAATCGATCTCGACCAGCACTCGCGAGATGAATCGCACCATCGAATCGGTCGCCGCGGCGGTCGAAGAGATGACCTCCAGCGTGGTCGAAATCGCTCGCAACGCCGAAAACGCCACCAATACGTCGCGAGAAGCGTCGCAGTTGGTCGAAGCGAGCAACACCACCGTTTCGGCTCTCGGCCAGGCCGCGATCGAAATCGGCAAGGTGACCGAAGTGATTCAGGAAATCGCCGAGCAAACCAACTTGCTGGCTCTTAACGCGACGATTGAAGCGGCCCGCGCCGGCGACGCCGGTAAAGGGTTCGCCGTGGTCGCGACCGAAGTCAAAGACCTGGCCCGCCAGACCGCGACGGCGACCGAAGACATTCGCCAACGGATCTCGCGAATTCAAGAGTCGTCGCAAAACGCCGTCGAATCGATCGGCAAGGTTCTGACCGTGATCCACAACGTCGACTCGGTCTCCCGTTCGATCGCCGCCGCGGTCGAGCAACAGAGCATCGCGACCAAGGAGATCTCGCGGAACCTGTCGTCCGCTTCGACCAACGTTCGCGGCGTGACGGTCAGCCTGGAACAGTCGACTCAGGCCAGCACCGAAGTCAGCCGCAACATCGTCGGAGTCAAGAAGTCGGCGGACGACGCCGCCGAAGACTCGGCGAAGACCCGCGACGTCAGCCTGGAACTGACCCGGGTGGCCGACAAGATCCAGAAGATGGTCGGCCAGTTCCGCTGCTAGTCTGCGGCGACCGATGACGGAAAACCTGTGAAGACCGCTTTCTTTGGGAAGCGGTCTTTTTTTACGCACCCCTCGCGACCAGGGAGGGGCCGTATAACCGGCGCGATCGCTGCGATCGGATTCTCCCGGTGAGAATTCCCCAACAAGAGGCTGCATTTTACCCGTTGGCGAATTTGTGACGTAAAGTTCCCTGTAAGAGACGACGGCTCCGCAATTCCTGCCGGCAATTCCGAAAATGCGCGAATACCTCCACACATCGTTCCGAAACCTTGAGCAGTTCATCGAGCGTATGGACTCGAACGACTGGACGTACGTTTTTATCTTCGCAGTGATTTTCGGCGTGTTGTGCATGCGCGGAGTCGGCAATCGCACGAACGCTTAGACGTTTCCTCACGGCAAACTCCCCACCGCCTGAAGTGCAGCTCGATAGGAAATTCGAGAAATGGAAAACTGGATGCTCGGAATCCCGGTCCCGGTAGCCTTGGCGCTTGTCGCTTTGATCGGCTATTTCCTAGGGAAACGCAACGCCAGCGCCGCTGTCGCCGAACAAAGCCGCGCGCGCCGTGAGGTGAAACGAGCTCAAGCCGTCATCCGTCAGCTGGAAGACATTTCCCGCGACATCCGCCGCAATCTGGCGACGCACCAAAGCAGCATTCTGCACTTTAAAGAACGCATTAACGAACTGGGCGACTCGCAAGACACGCAAGCCTGGCAAAACCTCTGCGAAGAAGCGGAGCAAATGCTGAGCCCCACCATGCGTCTCTCGTCGCAGATCGCCAACGCCTATGACGAAATTCGCCAGCAGGCCAACCTGCTGATGACCTTTACCGAATCGCGCACCGATCCGCTGACCGGTTTGAGCAATCGCCGGGCGCTGGACGACTCGCTCGAAAACCTGATTGCGATGAAGGGGCGTTACGACTTCACCTTCTCGCTCTGCATCTTCGACGTCGACCACTTCAAACGGGTCAACGATCAGCATGGTCACCTCCATGGCGACCGCGTGCTGGTGGAGGTCTCGAACCTGATCGACAACTGCGTCCGCGAAACCGATATCGTCACTCGCTACGGCGGCGAAGAGTTCGTCGTTTTGATGCCGTCGACCGACATCTACGGCGCCTGCATCTTCGCCGAGCGGCTGCGGACCAGCGCCGAGGCGCAACTGGGAGTCACGATCAGCGGCGGACTTTCGCAAGTTCGCAGCGAAGACGAAGCCCGTACGCTGTTGGCTCGCGCCGACGCCGCGCTCTACCGAGCGAAAGCGAACGGTCGCAATTGCAACTTCTATCACGACGGCACCCGCATTCTTCCCTGCCTGGATATTGATCCGGACGCCGAAGCGGAGTCGATTGACGAAGCCGAGTCGCTGCTGTTGGAAGTTCGCGAACTCGAACAACTGCATGGCGCCGGCGCTCCGATCTCGGAACCGAGCGGTTCGCCGAGCCGAGCCTAAGCGAAGCGGCGACAACCAGGCCGCCGATAGGGACTACCAATGTCCCTTCAGGCGGCTATATCCCATCTGGTCGGCTTTCTTAAGATCGCTTTCGGCTTCGTCATTACGACCAAGAGCCTGCAGCGTTTCGCCCCGGTGATGATAGAGGACGCCGATCACGCTCCGAATTTGCCTGATCCGCATTTCCTTCATCGTTCCCCAAACCTCTTCTTCCTCTTCGACCTTGGCGAGCGACGCTTCGTACATCTCAATTGCGATGTTGAGATCATTCAGCCCTCCTTCATTGTCGCCGGCGAAATGCTTCACATATCCACGCGTGTCGAGGTACGAAGCTTCGGCGCCGTAGATCTTGATCGCTTGATCGATATCCTCCAGCGCTTGATCGAGCGACTCTTTCGGCAAGTCGGCGCCATCCGACCAGGCAAGCGCCGTCGAATAGGCGCGAATGTTGAGCGCCCGATGAAGATGGAACTTGCCTTCCTGCGCCTGCTCGATCAGCTTGTCGGCCACGGCGATCGATCCTTGATGATCGCCAAGTCGCGACAAGAGAAAGCTCTTCATTTCGAGATAAGATAAATCTTCGGACGCGCCCTGGTCTGATTTTTCTAGCAGTTCGCGGGCTTCTTCGTTGCGTCCGGCGCGATACAGAAGCTCCGCCATGCGGAGATGCATCTCCGGAGAATCGCCGCTCCATTCGAGCGCCTTCTGCCCGAGCTCGATCGCCTGATCATTCTCTCCGGCCTCCAGCTTTTCCAGCGCCGAAGCCCAATACCACCCGACGACCAGCGATGGGCGAAGAAACTGCGAGACGATCGCCAAGACGATGGCGCTGACGATCAACAGGCGGACGAGAGGAAGTCGAGATTTCACAACGTGTTTATCCTGCCGGCGAAAGCGGCGCGCGAGGAGTCGATCGACAATCTTTGCCAATTCCGCCGCTTGATCAACCGTAACATTCCCCCTGGTCGCTGGCCATGGGACCTCTCCCTTTCGGCCGCTTCCCAGGGTCGCATTCTCTCTTTTTGCGGCGAAATTGGGGCTCCGACGTCGCCGCAGGTCCGAAATCCGTTGCTGCAAAGACGGCCAGAGCTTAAGATCAGCTCTACGGTTCAGGTGCACGCTTGCGAGTGCTCGGCTTGCCCTTCTTCTCGCGGCGCGCCATCTTTTTCCAGTAGTTCCGTCTGGGCCACTTGCTCTTTCGAGGAAAGGAGACAGCCATGCCGCTGTTCGAGATCGAGACGAACGCTCACATTCTGATTACCTGGGCCGAAGATGAAGCGCAGGCCAAGGTCGTCGTGCATGACAACTATCCGAACGACGACGTAATTCGACTCACCAAACGTCCCCGCAACAGCTGGGTGATCTCTAAAGCGGCCCTCGGCCTGACCGATCAGCGAGTTGATCCTTGTCTCGTCGCGCGCGATTGCTTGTCGAAAGCGGAAGGGGACAAAGTCCACGCGATTCGTTTGTACATGAACGAAACCGGGGCCGATCTCGACAAGGCGCGCAAGGCGATCGAGTCGAATATGGTCCTCGGCTGGTAAACCCAAAGCCTCAGCTGGTAAATGGGCGAACCTACGAAATACCGCTCTTGTCCCATTTTGACTTAACGGATACTACATCCGGACTCGATGAAAATATCATCGGAGTAAGTTTGGGGACTTCGGAGCGAGATTATTATGAGCCTCGATTGGCAAGAATCGACAATCGCCGTCAGCGTCCCTGGCGGAGATCCTCGACATTTTCGCGTGCAGTATTTCGATACGAAAGAGATGTTCTGGCATCGCCATGACGTCTACAACACCCGCAACGACGCGGAAGAAGCTTTGCAGCAGCTTGCTAGCAAAGGCCTGAAGTGTCGTATTCTCGAATTCGGTTCATGCGCCGCCGCCCGCTAAGGGGCGACGACGGCAAACCGTAAAGCGACATCTAGAGCTTCAACAGGCGCCAGCTTTGTCCCCTGGCGCCACGGTTGTTTCTTGGGGACTCGTTGACCCCACATGAGCTCGATTTACGCGTCGAGGAACTCGACCTGACCGGTCGACAATTCGTAATAGGCGCCGACCATTTTCACCGAGCCGTTCTTCACGCGTTCCGGCAAGATCGGTCCCAGCTTCGCCAGCTTCTGGGCGTTGTAAATCGCGTTCGCCTTGGTGACGTTCACCAGCTTGTCACCCGGCTTTCCTTGAACCTGGCGAACGACCGGGCGAATGTAATCGACCATGCCTTCGATCGCTCCCGGCAACGCGTCATTGTTCTCGATATGTTCGATCGCCGCGGCGCAAGCTCCGCACGAGCTGTGTCCCATAACGACGATCAAACGAGCGCCCAACTCGGCCACCGCGAACTCAATGCTGCCGAGCAGGATCGGACCGGAACCAACGATGTTACCCGCGACGCGGAGCACAAACAGATCGCCGACCGGTTGATCGAACACAATCTCGGGCGGAACGCGCGAGTCGGCGCATCCCAGGACGATCGCCGGCGGAGCCTGGCCTTTGGCGTCCCGCGCGAAGTCCTCCGGCGTACGGGGCGACAGATTCGTTTTGCCGCTGGAGAACCGTTTGTTCCCGGCCTTCAGCTCCGCCAAGATCTGGTCCGGGGTCTGCGGAGCCGCTTCTTCAGCGGCGTAGGCGGAGCGGAACGAGCTCAAGCTGGCGGCGCCGACCGCCATGCCTACCGATTTCACAAAGGATCTACGGGACGTCGATTGATGGTCGCACATGGATTATCGCTTTCCAATAAGGTCGTGTATGGATGTCTCGTTCGCGAGGGGCGTAAGACCATAGCAAACCTAGCTCACGCTTGACGGGGGGAGCGAGGTTTCCCGTACGTATAATCGTTGCAATCGGCCCTTCGCCGGCTCACGAATCGACGATCGCCTGGCCGCAAGCGTCATTGGATCATCTCTTGCGTTACCAATCCAATGTCGCCCCCTGAGAAACTTACCCATGCGCGCAAAAAAAGACCTCGCACTTGGCGAGGTCTTTCTTTTGATCTGCGTAGCGACGCGAGGCTTAGTAGCCGCTCGAGTAGCGCGAGCCGCTCGAGGCGTCCGTCGTACCGGTCGAAGGATAGGTCGTCGACGGGTAGGTCGAGCCGCTGGTGCTCGGGTAGTTTGAGGTGCTGGTCGACGGATAGTTGCTCGCCGATGAGTAGGTGCTGCCGGTCGACGGATACGATCCGGTCGAGGTCGTACCGGCCGTAGCGTAATCGCTGGTGCCGCCCGGACGATAGTGCGGGGTCGAACCAGTCGACGGAGTCGGAGTCGAGTAGCTGGCCGGGCTGTTGTAGCTGCCGCTGCTGGCGCCTTGATAGGTGCTGCCGGTCGACGGGTAAGTCGAACCGCCGGTGCTCGGGTAGCTGCTGCCGCCGGTCGACGGATAGGTCGAACCGCCGGTGCTCGGATAGCTGCTGCCGCCGGTCGACGGGTAGGTCGAACCGCCGGTGCTCGGGTAACCGCCGGTCGCCGGATATTGCGAACCGGTCGCCGGAGCGTAGCTGGCCGGAACGGCGCCGCTGGTCGGATAACCGGTCGACGGCTGAGCGTAGCCGCTCGGCGAAGTCGTGCTCGGCTGCGAATAGCCGCTCGACGGATAGCTGCTGGACGGGTAACCCGACGTGCCGGCCGCCGAAGCGGTGTAGGCCGCGGCGCCTTGCGAAGCGTACGGATTGCTGACCGGCTGCGTCATGCCGGCCGGATAGGTCGAACCAGGCTGACTGCCTTGCGACGCAGCGTAGAACCCTTGCTGCGGAGCGGTCGGCGAAGTCATGCCGGGATAGACGCCGCTGTAGCTCGGAGCGCTCGAAGCGCCCGCCGTGGCGGCGTAGTTCGGGGTCACGCTGCCGTTGGAATTACGGGCCAGCGTCGCAGAGCTCGGAACCGGCGTCGAAGTGCTCGACGGGGCCGCGGCGGTCGCGTTATAGGGAGGAGCTTGCGACGTAGCGACGTTGGAAACGTCGGGAGCCTTCTTGCTCGCCCACCAGCCCATGCCGCTCTTGCAGCCAACAGAGGGAAGAACAGCAGCGGCCAGCAGCGCCGCTCCAAGCGTCCATTTTTCGATTCGCACTCGCATTGCTCACGCGCCTTTGGCTCTGTGAGGCGGCATCGCACCAGAAAGCACTTCCCTGTGCTCGTCTGCGGCCTCGTCCCTGAGTGATTTGGTATATGTCAGCCGAAAATGTACGGCGACCTCCGTGTAAACTTTAGAGTCGACCTACTTGTGAGCGGTTCATTAACCATTTCGACCCGTTTTATCGGAAAAGTTTACCGCGCATTTTGCGCCGACTGGGGACGGAGAGTAGGGAGACGCCGGGACAAGGTCAAGGTCAGAAAAATCACCGGCAAGCTGCTAGCAAAAAAGAGCCGCTCGCATAGCGAACGGCTCTTCGATTTGTCTCTGGAAGCTTTCCGCAGCTTAGGCGGTCGCGGCGGCGTAACGCTTGGCCACTTCGTCCCAGTTGATGACGTTAAAGAACGCCGTAATGTAGTCGGGACGACGGTTCTGATAGTTCAGGTAGTAGGCGTGTTCCCAGACGTCGAGACCGAGGATCGGCGTACGACCTTCCATCAGCGGCGTGTCCTGGTTCGCGGTGCTTTCGACCACCAACTTGCCGCCATCGACGGCGAGCCAAGCCCACCCCGAACCAAAGCGAGTCGCTGCGGC
This sequence comes from Blastopirellula sediminis, assembly GCF_020966755.1. Classification (NCBI taxonomy): domain Bacteria; kingdom Pseudomonadati; phylum Planctomycetota; class Planctomycetia; order Pirellulales; family Pirellulaceae; genus Blastopirellula; species Blastopirellula sediminis. Next base: position 2,356,834 of record NZ_JAJKFT010000010.1, on the reverse strand, counting down.
GTTCGAGAACGCTTCCTTGAACTTCTCGAAACCGCCTAGTTCGGCGTCGATCGCCGCAGCCAGCGCGCCGGTCGGAGTACCGCCGCCGCCCGGCTTCATGATCGTCCAGAACAACGAGTGGTTGGCGTGACCGCCGCCATTGTTGCGGACGGCGCCGCGGATGTTTTCCGGCACAGCCGACAGATCCGAGACCAGGTCTTCGATCGTCTTGCTTTCCAGCTCGGTACCTTTGATCGCGTCATTGACCTTGGTGATGTAGGCCTGATGATGCTTGGTGTGATGGATTTCCATCGTCTTGGCGTCGATCGACGGTTCAAGCGCGTCGTACGCGTACGGCAATTCCGGCAGAGTGTAAGCCATGGTTGCTTCTCCGTTATTTCTTTTGAACGGGATACGTTAAGTCTTCATGGATAAGGCGCCTGCTTGCGTTGCCGGCGCCAGCGTTTCAACGCGTAGCCTACCCCATACCGTGGGTCGGCACAATCGCCCGCAGGAATCCTAGAAGCCCACGACGCCAAATCAAATGCAGCGCCGCCGGGCCGATTAGCTTTTGGCTCAGAGGCAGGGATTCGTCTTGATTCTCCGGGAAGCTTTCCCTACCCTCTCGCGGCGTTTTTTCGCGTGCCGACTGTCGCGTTCATCCAGGCGTACTTGCATGTCCGAGCTTAAGGTCCATACCCCTCCTACGACTCCCCAGGATGTCGTCATCCTGGTGCACGGCACCTTCGCTGGGCGCGAGCATGAAGAGGGGGACGCATTCTGGCAACGGGGCAGCGAAGTCTGGGACGAGCTGGAAAACCGTCTTCCTGACGGAGTTACGCTCCAGGAAGAAGGGCGTTTATTTCACTGGTCCGGCGAAAATAATGAACGCGAACGGCTGAAAGGCGCCAAAGCGCTGCTCGACTACTTGCAGCAGTTTGAAAACGCGGGGCAAGGCTACCACCTGGTCGGGCACAGCCATGGCGGCTCGATCATCTGGATGGCGCTGCGGCAAGCGACCGTCGACGACATCCCGCTCGACAATTTGCGCACATGGTCAACGGTTGGTACCCCTTTTTTGCGTCACCGGACCGTCAATCCAATCAGCATCGCCAATGCGATCAACATTATCGCCGGGCTCTTTTTCCTCAGCCACGCGCGACAATCGCTCCATCAGATCTTCAGCGTCCTTCACTGCGCCATCTTCCATCCAGATCATTACGCCAAGACCCAAGTCGAGATCCTCGGCCGCGACGTCAACTTGTTGGACTACTTGATGTACGACCATCTTGGCTGGTTGGCGATCGCCGGCGTCATCGTGATGTTCTTCGTCTTCGCGCAGCTCGCAAGCTTTTTCATCGGCCCTGTCATCGAATCGCGACGCATCCGCCAAGAGTTGCATGCCGAGCAACGCGTGATCCAGGAATATGGTCGCTGCTGGCTCGGCGTCTGGTCTCCCGACGACGAAGCGATCAATGGCCTCCGCACAACGCTTCACTTGGACATCACCTTCGTCGGCAAGGTAAGCGCCGCCGACCGAATCTTCGTCTCCGACTATCTCGGCTTCCTCTGGATCCCGTATTACTGGACCGTGGCGCCGACCTTCAATTACATCGTCCGGCCGATCCTCAATCACTTCGTCCGGCAGTACGTCAGCAAAGCGGTCCAAGGGAACAATCGCCCTTCGGCCGAACTCTGCAACGTCTCGACCGCGCCAATCGGCGACTCCGAAGTCAACAGCATCCCTGCCCTCCCCTACTTCATCGCGCAGCGCATCACTGAGCGGGCCAACGCTAAGTCGAAAGACATCGCGCCGAAGCTGCGAGCGCTGCTGGGTCAAAAGACATTGATGGCCGGCCTCGCCGCTTTCAACTCAGAACTATCCGGCGAAGAGCTCGTCCATACCAGCTACTTCAACGATCCCGACGTACTCAATCTGCTGACGATCCACATGGCGCTCGAGCGTGGAGATCGGCGTTACTTGATGCAAGCGGCCGCCTATCATCGTCAATTGCTCGAGTGGACTCGCTACTTCCGCGAAATGACCGGCGACTGGAGTGGCGCCGAACTGCTCGACCGCATTCTTCGCGACACGCCGGCCGAAGCGACGACCGTGCAGCGCCGCGCCGCCGCATAAGCGAATTTCGATAAGAAAAAGGGGCGAACCTTTTAATTTTCGTCCCAATCTTTCGGCGGTTTCTTGAGACTCGCGCGCCGTATGCTCTACGATAGAGGGGATAGTTCCTCTCCCTCTCTCTGTTCGCATCTCGTCGAGGAAAATCGCATGCTTCGCCGCAGCGCCGCACTTGGCCTTCTATCGCTCTTGTTGATCTCGTCCGCTCTTGTGGCCCAACAAACTTCTCCGGCAGAATCGGCCGGCAAGACGTTCGTTAAAGAGATCGCGCCGTTTCTCTCCCCGGAAGTAATGCTGGTCGCACGCGTCCAGATCGACAAGCTGACGGCCGAAAATCGACTTAGCGAAGTTCAGCAGTGGGGCGCCGAGAAACTGAACTTTGGCGACTTTCCGCTCGGGGATCTATTGGCCGAACGCCCCATCGTCGACGGCGTCTCGGAAATGACGTTCCTTATCCAAGCCTCCAACGAATATGACGCAGCGCCGGAGACGTTCGCATTGCTCCGGATGAACGGAAAAATTTCCGCCGACAAGCTTGTCGCCAGCGTTCTGGGAGAAGATGAAGCGGATGAAGAGCTCATGGAACTCTTCTCCATTCAAAAGGGAAATTGGCTCGCGGTGACTGCTTCCGAGGAACTGACCGAACGGCTGAACGAACAACTTCCGTTCGCTCCGGCCAAGCTCGCCAAGGCGGCCGATCTGTTGGCCGACGATCCGATTCAACTGATCGGGATGATGACCGGCGACACCATCTATTCGATGAGCGAGGAGTTGCCGAGCAATTCGGTCTTGCTCTATTACTCGTCGAAAATGCAATTCGCCATCGCCGGCGTTCAATGGGCGCCTGAGCCGCAACTTCGCTTGGCGCTGCAGTTCCGCAACGAGGAAGACGCCGCCGAAGCGCACGATTGGCTGGAAGCGTTGACGACGCCGGGCAATTTGAGCAATCCGCTCGCCAGCCTGATTGCGGCGGCGTTCAAGTCGTACGTGCCGAAACAGTCAGGCGACCGCTTGGCCCTGATGCTGGAGCAAAACGATCTGCAACAGATCGGGCAGTTGCTCGCCCCCGCGATCGCGCAAACGCAGCAGGCCGCGCAGCAGGCCCATTCGATCGTCAACATGAAGCAGATCGGTCTGGCGTTTCACAACTTCGCCGATACCTACAAGCGATTTCCGCCAGCTCAGTTCCCGAAAGACCAAGATGGCAAGCCGCTCCTATCGTGGCGCGTCTACCTGCTCCCCTATCTCGAACAAAACGCGCTCTTCGATCAGTTCCATCTCGACGAACCGTGGGATAGCGAGCACAACCTGAAGCTGGCCAAGTTCATGCCCGAGGTTTATCAGGCGCCCGGAGTGAACTTGAAGGATCCGACGTTGACCACCTACGTCGTTCCGCAAGGGAAGAACGCATTTTCTACCGGCGACGGCAAGAGTCTCGGCTTTCAAGATTTCACGGACGGAACCTCCAACACCATTATGGCTGTTCGCACTACGCCTGAAGCGGCCGTCGTCTGGACCAAGCCGGACGATTGGCAGTTCGATCCGCAGAAGCCGTTCCAAGGCCTCGCCGTCGACGACAAAGGGGCGTTCATGGCCTTGTTCGCCGATGGCAGCGTCCGGTGGCTCACCACGGCGATTGGAGCGGAGGACATGAAAAATTACATCGAGCGGAATGATGGCAATTACATCGAAGAGATGGAACCTCCCTTCTAAACGCGGCCCGCTTCGTCGTTAACGATTCGCTCCCTTTCAATTTGTCGGTGCAATTTCGATCCGGTAGGATGGGGGCTCCTCTACCACCCCTATCATCATTCCTTCAAGGATCTGAAAGATGCCACGCACCTTTCTGCCGCTACTCGGGGCGCTGCTCCTAGTTGTCGGCTGCTCCGAATCCAAACCGGTCGCTCAAGCTCCCCCCGAGCCGGTCGAAACGAAACTGACGCCGCTCGCCAAGCCGGCGCCCGACACGACAGCGCCGCTTGATTCTCCGTTCACCACCCCGCCGACCACCGACGGGAATGAAATGGCGAACGTGCCGGCGATTCCGACGGAAGATCCCAAGAAGCCGGCGCCGCAGCCCAGCGTCCCGGCCGCTCAACCGAACGTGCCGGCCGCCGCCACTTCGCCGACTTGGGCGAAGGACCTCGCCCCGTTTCTGGACGACACGACGGTCGCCGTCATTCGGATCAATTGGCCGAATCCCGACCTTCTGGCGATCGTCGAAGAGGTGAAAAAGGCCGGCGTCGACGAAGGCTTTATGGAAGAGGAAACGGTCGTCAACGTGCTCAATAGCCCCGAGTTCGCCAAAGGGGTTTCGGAGATGGCGTTTATCTTCCATCTGCTCGAAGTCAAAACCGAAGACGGCGACGTCTATACCGAAAAGGCGACCACCCCGGTCTTCCATACGACCGACGCCATCTCCGACGTCGAGCTGGTCAAGGTGATCATGGGCGATTTCGCCGCCCAGCTGCCGCCGGAAGTTTTGAAGCAGGCCCTGCCGCGGCGCGGCGAATGGGTTGCGATGGCGATGCAGGAAGAAAACGCAATTCGCATCGCCACTCAAGAGCCTGCCGATACGTCGAAGTTGGAAGCGGCGGTCGCGGCGATCGGCCCGGCGCCGGTGCAGTTTATCGCTCTACTTAATGACAAAAACCGCGAGGCGTTGCTCGAAGAAGGAGCCGTCCCCGGCGGTCAAATCGCCAAATATTATCTCGACAAAGTGAACTTCGGCGGCCTCGGCTTCGCCTACGCCGACAGCGCCAAGTTCAATCTCATCGTCGATACGAAGACCGCGGAAGACGCGAAGGAATTGCATGACTGGGTCGATCTGATGACCAGGCCCGAGACCCTGCCGATCAAACTTCCTGCGCCGATTCTCGAAATGGTCCGTAGCGCCATCATGCCTAAGATGAACGAGAATCAACTGAGCGTTTCGCTGAACAATGAGCAGATCACCCAGCTCCGCACGACGCTCGAACCGGCGATTGCCGCCGCCGCGGCGTCCGCTCGGGCCGCCGCAGAGAAGGCGCGATCCCGTAACAACCTGAAGCAGTTCGCTCTGGGATTTCACAACTTCGCGGATACGTATCTGAAGTTCCCTCCCCCGACGCGGAAACTTCCGGACGGGACGTTCACCAAAGAGACGGGTCTGTCATGGCGCGTTCACCTGCTTCCCTATCTCGAATACAACAACCTCTACGAACAGTTCCACTTGGACGAACCGTGGGATAGCGAGCACAACATCAAACTGGTCGAGATGATGCCGGAGATCTTTGTTGATCCAAACAATCGCTCGGACGATCCGACCAAAACGACCTACGTCGTGCCGTCCGGCGAAAAGGCGTTCTTTCATCGTGGTGAGGCGTTTGGTTTCCAAGACTTCACCGACGGCACCTCCAACACGATCATGATCTTGAACGTGTCGCCAGAGAACGCCGTCATTTGGACCAAGCCGGACGAATGGGACTACGATCCCCAGAACCCGTTCCGCGGGCTCGACAACCTCAATCCGGAAGGAACGTTTGAAGCGGCCCTGGTCGATGGCAGCGTTCATCAGTTTTCCGCCAAAAAGATGAAGCCGGAAACGATGCGACATCTGATTGAACGGAACGATGGAAATCCGATTAATTGGGATGACGTCGAATAGACGCCCCTCTTTCTAGAACCACTCCAAGCCGCACTCCTGTTGGACTGCGGCTTTTTTTACGGAATGCCGAAGGGTGGACGGCAACGGATAAAATCGGTGTCCAGTTCTCGCCCCGCCGCTCGCTATCCCTAACATGCGACGCTGACATCGCTCGACTACAATGACCGCTGGCCAGTTACCCGGCCCCCGATCGCCCCAGGCGAGATCTGTCCTAAATGGATGACCAACTCCTCGATTTGCTGGCTCAATGGGAAGAGGCGACCTCTGCGGGGAAGCCGACCGACCTGACTGCGCTCGCTGGGGGAGACGCGTCGCTCGCGATGCAACTGCGAAAACATATCGCTTCGCTGCAGAAGATCGCTCGGCTTGATAGCGGAACGACGCCGGCCGAAGAACTGCATCTGCCGCCGCTGCCGGTCTTACGCTCTGCGCTCCTCACGCCAGCCGACCTGAGCCTGCAGAAGTTTCAGACCCGGCTGACGACCGCCGACATCGTCCCGGCCGATAAGATCGAAGAGTTGCTCCGCGCGCATGGAATCAAATCTGCCCATCAACTTGCAGCGATCTTGCTGGAAAAGGATCTGCTGACCCGGTTTCAAGTTCGCTCGATCTCGCATGGCAAAACGCGCGGCTTGAAGCTCGATCGCTACGTGATCCTTGACAAGATCGGTGAAGGCGGGATGGGGCAAGTTTACAAAGCGCGGCACAGCATGATGGGACGCGACGTCGCCCTCAAGATTCTTCCTCGCGCATCGACCGAAAAAGGAAACGCGCTCGATCGCTTCCTGCAAGAGATGCAAGTCGCCGCCCAACTGCGACACCCGAACATCGTCACCGCTTACGACGCCGACGAAGCCGAAGGGCTCTACTTCTTTGTGATGGAGTATGTCGCCGGTCGCGATCTCAACTCGGTCGTGCGGAAGTCTGGCCCTCTCTCCGTCGCCAAAGCGGTCGACTATATAATGCAAGCGGCGCAAGGTCTGCAATACGCACACGGCGTCGGCCTGGTTCATCGCGACATCAAACCGGCGAACTTACTGCTCGACGATCAAGGGGTCGTCAAAATCCTCGACATGGGAATCGCGCGGCTTGATTCGGTTGCGGCGCTCGAAGGAGGAAATGCCGAAGACGAAAAAGAGGAGGACGGACTGACGCGTCACGGCTCGATCATGGGAACGGTCGACTTTATGGCGCCGGAACAAGCGGTCGACACCAAGTCGGTCACCTCGCAAGCCGACCTCTATAGCTTGGGCTGTACGCTCTACTTTCTCTTGACCGGCAAACCTCCCTTCGCCGGCGAGACGCTGATGCAGAAACTGCTCGGACATCGCGAGAAGTCGCCCCCAAAGCTAACCGATCTCCGCGACGACGTGCCGCCCCAGCTCGAAGCGATCTACCAGAAGTGCCTGGCGAAACTTCCCGAACAGCGTTACGCCAGCGCCGCCGAGTTGGCCGCCGACTTGCAAGCCCTCTCGCCGCAAGTCAGCGACGCCGCGCCTCCCCCGTTACCGGTCGGCGAAGAAGCGGACTCCGACACGTCGCCGAGCAACTTCCTGGAAACGCTCAACTCGCCGGGGCTGATTGAAGGAGTCAAGATCATCTCGATCGATCCGCTGAAGAAACCTTCCCGGCGAGCCCGCGTCGGCCGCGGCAGTTTCTTTTACGGCGGCGCGATCTTGGTCGGACTATTGCTCTGCGGTCTGATCGCCTACGGGTCCGGCCTCTTGTTTCGCATTTCGACTCCCAACGGCACGTTGATCGTCGAAATGGAAGGGGAGGATTTCGTCGCCCACCTGCGCGATAAACAGCTCGTCCTCGTCAACGAAAATACGCTAGAGAAAACGACGATCACGCTCGATAGCGAAGAGGCGAAGCGGCCGATCGCGCCGGGCCAATACAATTTCGCCTTGGAGACGAGCAGCGGCATTAAGACCAGCGTCAGCGAGTTAACGATTACCAGCGGAACCGAGTCGCGCGTCCGCGTCTCTTGGGAGAGTGCGCCTACTCCGACGATTCCGGAACCAGCGCCAGCAACCGCCGCACAAGTTGAGCAGCCGGTTGATCTGCTCGCCGGACTCAACCTTGGTCCGTGGACGCCGATGTTCAATGACAAGGACTTCAGCGGGTGGGAAAAGCGCAACCCCAATTCGATCAAGTGGACGATTGATAAGCTTTCGATGCGAGGCGCGAACAGCGGCTATCGCCCGAGCCAAGGAGGCGCGATCTTCACCGAGCGGACCGACTACGGCGATTTTCATTTTCGCTGCGAGGTCCTGGCCGGACAGCGCGGCAGAACTTGGGTCTATTTCCGTCACAACAAGACTTGGGAGCATGGCGCTCGCCGTGGATACGGCGTCCCCAATCCCGATCCTGATGCGCTCGACAATCCAGACGGCTGGGGAATCGGCAGTCTCTACGAAGACGTGTTTCAGGTCGGCGATCAACGTGTAGCCAAGGCCGCCGTGCCGGGGCCGCGAATCGATCCTGGGCAATGGTACACGCTCGAAATTATCGCCGTCGACAACCGAATTCAGATTCGCGTGAACGGCGCGGTAACGGTCGACTACGTGGCCGACGATCCCCCGGCCCAAACCGGCGGTTTCGGATTGGGCTGTCCGATTCTCTCGAACCTGGCGGTTCGCAACGTCTTCGTGCGTGAGCCGAAACCGACGCAGTAAGTCCCGATTCCGGGCGCCTTCCCGCCGATTCTCGTCGAAAATCGGCGATCTCGAGCAAGCTCCGGCGTTCGAAACGGCCCAGCTTGCTTGTTGCCGGACAAGGTCGTCGGTTACCTTAATGTCCAAAGTCGCGCCGACGCCTGAGTCCGCTTCCCTAAAGGTTTCTACCGCCGATGATCATCACCGAAAAAGATAGCTGGATCCGTATGATCTTTGCGATTCATGGAACGACCATGAATCGAACGTGGCCTCGGTTGTTCGTCGTGGTCGGATTTTCAGTTTTCACAACCACGATCGCGATGATGTTCCCAGAGCACAAGCTCACGCTGGGGATGGCGCCATTTACGGTGGTCGGTTTGGCGCTCGCGATTTTTCTCGGCTTCCGCAACAACGCCGCCTACGATCGCTATTGGGAAGGTCGCAAGCTGTGGGGGCGAATGGTCAATGTCTGCCGCAGTTTCACGATGCAGATCAATACATTGATCGGCGATGAGAATGCGCCTAGCGATCCAGACGGCCCCTGGAAGCCCGCGCCGGATCAGCGCCGGCTTGAGTCGCTGATCATCGCCTACATCCACGCGTTCCGTCATCGACTCCGCGAAACCGATCCAAGCGACGAATTGCGCAAACGTTTACAGAACGACGCCGAAGCGGACGCTTACCTGGCGCAGGACAACGTCCCAGCCGCCATCGCCGATCGCATCGCCAGGTGCATCAATCACGCATGGCGCAGCGGACGTCTCAACGTCTTTCATGTCCCGCTGATCCATCAGAACCTGACCGAGATGCTTGCGATCCAAGGGGGGTGCGAGCGAATCAAGAGCACGCCGATTCCGTTCACCTATAGCGTCCTGACTCACCGGACCGTTTTGCTCTACTGCTTGGCCTTGCCTTGCGGACTGCATGACACCGCTCAATGGTTCACTCCGCTCGTAGTCGCGCTGACCGCCTATGCGTTTCTTGGCCTCGACGCCGTGGGCGACGAAATCGAACAGCCGTTCAGCACGGACGACAACGACCTGCCGCTATTGCAACTGACGACGATGATCGAAATCAACATCCGCCAACTTTCGGCCGATCCCCAAGAAGAAATCCCCGCACCGATTCAACCGGTGGATCATTTGTTGATATAAATCAATAATCGCGTCGCGCCCTGGGCGTTTCCTTGCGCAGAGCGTGCGGTTTTTCGCCTATTGGGCGTTTCGCTCCCAAAAAAGAACGGCAAACCACACACCACTTCGCCCCTAGCACTGGCCGCGCAGTGGGTTACAATTTGCCAGTACTGTTGATCTTTCGCTAATTGGCATCTGAGCATTGTCGAGCGTCGCTCTCATCCCAGAGCACGACGCCTGGCGCCTTCCCTCTTCGGTCGCAAAACCTGCGATCGGCGAGCGATCTGGCCGTGCGCAATCGGAACTTGCGCTCTTCGCCGGGGCCCAGCTGCCTTGTTTCCTGCGGAAAACCATTGGTCTCAAACCACCCTGGAGCAAGATGACGCTCGCCAAAACGCCTCTAAATGATTGGCACCACGCCGCAGGCGGCCGACTGGTCGACTTCGGCGGCTGGGAAATGCCGGTCCAATATTCTTCGATCATTGACGAACACAACGCTACCCGTAACGCGGTTGGCCTGTTTGACGTCTCCCACATGGCCCGCTTTCGCTTTGATGGGCCCGGCGCCGGCGAGTTTCTCGACAAGCTGCTCACGCGTAAAGCTTCGGTCGTCCCGATGGGGAAGATCCGCTACAGCCTGGTCTGTAACGAAGAAGGCGGAATCCTTGACGACGTCTTGATTTACAACCTTGGCGCAGGGGACCAGCAATACTTCTGGTTGGTCGTAAACGCCGGAAATCGCGAGAAAATCGCCGCTTGGATCGAAAAGCATCTCCCCGCCGAAGGGGTCGTCTTCACCGACCATACGCTTGAAACGGCGATGATCGCGGTGCAAGGCCCAAAGGCGATCGCCGCGGTCCAGCCGCTGTGCGACGTCGCGATCGGCGAACTGAAATACTACTCGGGCGCCCTGGGAACCCTCTGCGGCGAGCCCGCTTTGATCAGCCGCACCGGCTACACCGGCGAAGACGGCGTCGAAGTGACCGTGCCGGCCGCCGCGGCGACCGCGATCTGGGACAAAATCCTGGAAGCGGCCAAGCCGGTTGGCGGCTTGCCTTGCGGCTTGGGCGCACGCGACACGCTCCGCCTGGAAGCGGCGATGCCCTTGTACGGACATGAACTGTTGGAATCGATCGACCCGATCACGGCCGGCTTGGCCTTCGGCGTTTCGTTCGACCATGACTTCATCGGCAAAGACCGGATCGAAGCGGCCCGCGATATGGCGCCGAAGATGGTCCGGGTCGGACTGACCTGCTGCGATCGCCGCGTTCCGCGCGAACACTGCACGATTCACATCGGCGACAAACAAGTCGGCGATGTGACCAGCGGCACTTTCTCGCCCACCCTCAATCAGCCGATCGCAATGGGTTACGTTGATCCGAGCATTGCGGTCACCGGCACATCGGTAGAAATCGATATTCGCGGTAAAAGAATTACGGCCGAAGTCGCGCCGCTTCCCTTTTACTCACGTCCTCGCACCTAAAAAAAGAATTTTCAGGAGACGCTCAACGTGGACCCCTCTCAATTGCTCTATGCGAAAACGCACGAATGGGCCTTCGTCGAAGAACAAGACGGCGGCAAAGTGGCGACCGTCGGCATTAGCGCCTTCGCGATCGAAGCGCTGACCGACCTGGTTTACCTGGAACTGCCGAAAGTGGGCGCTCAGGTCACCGCCGGCCAGCCGTTCGGCGAAATCGAATCGGTCAAAGCGGTGAGCGACGTTTACGCTCCGGTCAGCGGCGAAGTGATCGCCGTGAACGAAGAATTGCCGAACAAGCTGGAATCGCTCAACGACGATCCCTACATCGGCGGATGGATCGCCAAAATCAAGATCACGGATGAAAGCGGCCTGGCCAACTTGCTGGATCAGTCCGCCTACGAAAAGCAGTGCCAGGAAGAAGGCTAGTCCTTCCCTGTCGCGATCGCCAGCGCCGCCTAGTTGGATGACGAAGCGGCCAGCGCCACCCGGCGTCTTTTTTCCTGTCAGCGATCACGCAACGTCAAATATGGACCAACGCGAAAAATTATGGCTTACCTATTTAACACTCCCCAAGAACAGCAAGAAATGCTCGCCTCGATCGGCGCGTCTTCGATCGAAGAGTTGTTCGAGCAAATCCCGGCGTCACTGCGTCTCGGTCGTCCTCTCGACCTGCCGCCAGCGATGGGCGAACTGGAACTGACGCAGCACCTTTCGGCGCTCGCAGGCAAAAACCAGGGTCCCAATGACAAGGTCTGCTTCTTAGGGGGCGGAAGCTACGATCACTTCATTCCCGCGGCGGTCGACGCGATCGCGTCGCGCGGCGAGTTCTACACCTCCTACACTCCCTATCAGCCGGAAGTGTCGCAGGGGAACTTGCAGGCGATGTTCGAGTACCAGACGTTGATCTGCGAACTGACCGGCATGGACGTCTCGAACGCGAGCCTCTACGACGGCGGCAGCGCTCTGGCCGAAGCGGTGATCATGAGCATGAACACCACCAATCGCCATGCGAAGGTCGTCGTGCTCGGCAGCGTTCATCCCGAGTATCGCCAGATCCTGGAGACCTACTTCGGTCCGCTCGGTCTGCAGATCGTCGTCGCTCCGGTCACGTCCGGAACGGCAGACCCGGCTGAAGTTGAAGCTTTGGTCGATGATCAAACTGCGTGCGTCGTCGTGCAATCGCCCAACTTCTTCGGTTCGCCGGAGCAGGTCCAAACGCTATCCGACATCGCTCACGCCAAGGGAGCTTTGCTGGTCCAATCGTTCGATCCGCTCAGCCTGGGCGTGCTGAAGCGACCGGGCGACCTGGGCGCCGACATCGCCGTCGCCGAAGGGCAAGCTCTCGGTTCGCCGATGCAGTACGGCGGTCCTTACCTGGGGATCATGACCTGCCGCGAGCAGTTCGTCCGCCGCATGCCGGGACGTATCTGCGGCGAAACGACCGATCGTCGCGGCAAACGCTGCTGGGTGCTGACGCTGCAAACGCGCGAACAGCACATCCGTCGCGAAAAAGCGACCAGCAACATCTGCACCAACCAAGGATTGTTCGCACTTCGCGCCTCGATCTACCTGTCGCTGATGGGTCCGCACGGGATGCAGGAAGTGGGCGAGTTGTGTGCTCGTAAGTCGCACTACGCCGCCCAGCAGATCGCCGCCGGCGAGAGATTTGAACTCGCTTTCGCGACTCCGTTCTTCAAGGAGTTCGTCGTCCGCGATTTGCAAAATGACGTCGCGACCGTTTTGGCCGAAGCGTCCGAAGCAGGCTTCTTCGCCGGCGTCGCCCTGGGAACCTGGTTCCCGGAACTGGCCGACTGCTTCCTGGTTACCGTGACCGAAAAGCGAACTCGCGTCGAGATCGACGGTCTTGTGAAAACTTTGGCCCTGACTACCAATCGGACGACGATCCATGCGTAATACCCGTTCCACTCAGCTTTTGACCGAGCTCTCGCAACCTGGTCGTCGCGCCGTGGTTCTGCCGAAGTGCGACGTCCCCGAAACTCCGCTCAGCGAATTGCTGCCGGCTGACGTGCTGGCCGACAATCCGCCGGCTCTGCCGGAACTGGCCGAACCGGAAGTCGTGCGCCACTACACCAACTTGTCGACCCTCAACATGTCGGTCGATACGCACTACTATCCGCTCGGCTCGTGCACGATGAAGTACAACCCGAAGCGAAACGAACGTCTCGCTTCGCTGCCGGGCATCGTCGACTTGCACCCCTACCAGCCGGAAGATTCGATCCAAGGGATGCTGCAGCTGCTGTACGAACTGCAGCAGTTCCTGACCGAAATCTCCGGCCTGCCGGCGATTTCGCTGCAACCGGCCGCTGGCGCTCACGGCGAATGGACCGCACTGATGGCGGCCGCCGCCTACTTCCGCTCGATCGGCCAAGGCCACCGCAAGCTGGTCCTGTCGCCCGATAGCTCGCACGGTACGAACCCGGCCAGCGCTCAGATGGCAGGCTTCACCGCAGTCACCGTCAAAACGGTCGACGGCGCGGTTTGCATGGAAGACCTCCGCAGCAAGCTGAACGATCAGGTCGCCGTCTTCATGATCACCAACCCGAGCACGCTCGGCTTGTTTGAAACGCAGATGGCCGAGATCGCCGAAGCGGTCCATGCCGTCGGCGGTTTGATCTACCTGGACGGCGCCAACATGAACGCCGTGCTCGGCATTTCGCGTCCCGGCGACATCGGCGCCGACATGATGCACTACAACCCGCATAAGACCTTCAGCGGCCCTCACGGCGGCGGCGGTCCTGGCGCTGGTCCGATTTGCGTGCATGAGAAACTGGGCCCGTTCCTCCCCTCGCCGATCGTGGTGAAGGAAGGGGACAAGTACCGTCTCGACTATGACCGTCCCGATTCGATCGGTCGCGTCCGCACCTTCTTCGGCAACGTCGGCGTGCTGGTTCGCGCTTACTGCTACATCCTGTCGTACGGCCCGGACGGCCTGAAGGCGGTGTCGGAAAACGCCGTGCTCAACGCCAACTACCTGCTCAGCAAGGTGAAGCACTTCCTGCCGGTTCCGCACGGACAACGCTGCATGCACGAGTTCGTCGCGTCGGCGTCGAAGCTGAAGCAGGAAAAGGGAGTCACCGCGATGGACATCGCCAAGCGGCTCCTCGACTACGGCTATCATGCTCCGACCGTTTACTTCCCGCTGACGGTGCCGGAAGCGATGATGATCGAGCCGACCGAAACGGAAAGCAAAGAGATGCTCGACGCCTTCGTCGAGACCCTCTTCCGCATCACCGAAGAGCCGGCCGACCTGCTGCACGAAGCGCCGCACACGACGCCGATCAGCCGCCCGAACGAAGTTCTCGCGGCGCGTCAGCCCTGCCTGCGGGCCGTCTGCAACTAGGCGAGTGCCATGGCGGTTCGCCTGATTGAAAACGCTTCCCACACGGGAAGCTGGAACATGGCGGTCGACGAATCCTTGCTGGAGTCGACCGCCGACAGCCAGACGGCGACGCTCCGCTTCTATCAGTGGAGCGAGCCGACGCTGTCGCTCGGCTACTTTCAGAAGTACGCTGACCGCTGGACCCACGAGGAGAGCCGCGAGTCGGCCTGCGTCCGTCGCGCTTCCGGCGGCGGCGCCATCATGCATGATCTTGAGCTGACCTACAGCTACTGCGTTCCGACTGCTGACCCGCGCAGCACATCGGTGACCAGCCTGTTTGACCTCTTCCACCAGTCGCTGATCGATACGCTGGCCGATCTCGGCGTGACCGCTTCCATTTGCGGCAACCCACAGAAGCACGCAAGCGGCGACCCGTTTCTCTGCTTCCAGCGCCGGAGCAGCGTCGACGTAATAGTCGACGGCTATAAGATTTGCGGCAGCGCACAGCGGCGTGGCAAGGGGGCGGTACTGCAGCATGGCAGTATTCTGCTCGCCCGCTCAGCAAAGGCCCCGCAACTGCCGGGAATCGCCGACCTTGCTAGCACGGTAATCGATCCCAATGAGCTGCAAAATGTTTGGCTGCCGAATCTTAGCAGCGTACTGGGTGTGAATTTCGAGATTGGGGGTCTGACCGAGTCGGAGACCCTCCTGGCTGCAGAGACGGAAAAGTCGCGATTCGCTTCCCCGGATTGGACAGAGAAAAAGTAGAAAATCGGGGCGACAGGAAGAAACCAATCCTTTGACCGCCACTTAACGGCGGAGTATTATGGTCCTGGTGTGACTGCCACGGTTTTGCCGATAACAGAAATGAAAGAAGACGATTTAAGGGAATGTGAAGTTTCCAAATTTGGAACGTACCCCCTCAGATAGGTCATTTTTTCTGGCATTCGCCAATATTACGCTAAGTAGCTAATTGCTTGCCAATACGTACTTATCATCCGGCAAGCGAAGATTCCTTTTCCACTTGATGTTCGACCGCGTACGAAGCGACTGCAGTCGATACGTCTCCTTAATCCTATTCGCGGTTTTGTTCCCAAATATTGCGAACCGTAATTATTTCGTTCAGAGAATCTCGGGGGCGGGACTAAAGCGAAGGAAGGATTGTCGATGCAAGTAATGTTAAGGGTTGTTCGAGGGCCAAGCGCCGGCAAGGAATTCAAGATTCCTGTCGATAGCTTTGTCATTGGACGCGGCGATGGATGTCACCTGAAACCGAAAAGCGACATGATTAGTCGCCGACATTGCGAGCTGCGCGTCGCCGACTCGAAGCTAGTGATTGAAGATTTCGGCAGCAAGAATGGCACCTTCGTCAACAACGAACCAATAAGCGGCACGGTTGAACTGAAGATGGGGGACGAGCTTCGCGTTGGTCCTCTCGAATTCCTCGTGCTGATTGATCATTCGCTCGGCGCCGCCAAACGGCCCCGCGTGAACAGCGTGAAAGAAGCGGCTACGCGAGTTGCGGAAGCCGGTCTGAATGACTCCGACGTCGCCAGCTGGCTGGCCGAAGCGGACGAAGAAGACCGGATGGACCGACTCCACAATCCGGAAGGTCGCCAATTCCGGATCGGCGAAACCGTCTCGGTCGAAGATTTCGCCGAAGACGAAGAAAAGCCGACCACCGAAGACGAAACGACCAACGGTACCAAGTCTGGCTTCATGGGTCTCTTTGGGGGCCGCAAGAAGAAGGAATACGGCAAACTTCCGCAAATGGCGAAGGAAGAAGCCCAAAACAGCCGCGACGCGGCTCAAGAGACGCTGAAGAAGATGTTCGATCGGCGTTAATCGACTGCTTCAACACAACAAGATTCAAAGAAAGCCGGCCTTACGCCGGCTTTTTTTGCGTCTCTTCTGTCATAATAGCCCCAAGATTCGCCTTCTGACGGCGAACTGCGGAAAGCCCGTCGATCGGCAAAAATCAATCCGCTTTGATGAAACCCTGGTCGACCTCCCCAAGTAAGTACTTCTGAACGGAAAGCGCCGCGGAAAGGTTTGGCCGTTGACCTCTGACATTCGCCTGTTAGTCGATCAATGCCGTGAGGGGGATAGTTCCGCCATACGGCAGTTCATCGACCTGTTTCGAAACAAAGTGTATGCGCTCTGTTTCCGCATGGTCGGTGAGCACCACGAGGCGGAGGACATGGCCCAAGAGACTTTCGTGCGCGTGATCCGCAGCTTGGATCATTGGGATCCCGACCGCCCGATTGAGCCGTGGATTCTGACGATCGCCGGCAACCGCTGCCGAACTTTGTTGGCCAAGCGAAAAAGGCGACCTCAGGCCCACCCGATCGAAGAGCATGTCGCCGATCACCGACCTGACTTGCAGCCGGCCCAGATTTTGACCGAAGAAGTCCATTTGGCCCTGCAGCAAGTCCGGTCGGAATACCGACAAGCTTTTTTATTGTTTCATGAACATGAGCTGAGCTATATCGAGATCAGCGAGCAGTTAGGAAAACCGCTAGGGACGATCAAAACCTGGGTTCACCGAGCGCGGAGGGAGATGATCGCTCGCTTAACCCAACGAGGGGTATTGGAAGGGCGTGAAGATGAAATACGTCGAGTTTGAAATCGAGCTGCAAGAGCTTCTCGACGAGCGGCGTTTCCATGAAGTCGATCGCCTGCTGGCGCAGGTCGACGCGGAAGACCGTCCGCGCTGCGAGCGACTCGCGGCTGATTACGGCATGCTGTTCGACGGTCTCGAATCGTGGAACCAGCCGACCTCCAGCGGCGCCCTGACCGATCGAATTCTGGCCGAGTTGCAAACCGCTTCCCCTGCCCTGCCCATCGCCGCGGAACGTCCCGACGACTACGCGGCCGCGACTCCGTGGCTGCCAATCGCCGCCATGGCGATGGCCGCGTCGCTGTTGATCCTGGCCTTCATTCCCTTCTCCCTCAGCCAACGGGGAGACGATCGCGTCGGCGCTTACGTCGCGACCAACGATCCCGACAATCTCGACCTGGACGACCAGCCGCTGGAACAACTCGACTGGGAAGACGCGCAGTACGTCTCGACCGTCCGCTCGCCGTTCGATCTGCCGTGGGACCTGACCAACGACCTGGTCGGCGTCACGACCGCTCCTCGCTTGCCGCTCGATTCGTCCGCTTTGGCCGTCTCGTCGCTCGACGCCAGCCCGTGGATCGACACCGTCCAAAACCCGCTTCGCCCCCTCACGCAGTCGATGGGAACCGCTTTGATGGTGATCAAAGAGGTGACGATCCCGTCCGCCGCCGATCGCAACGCCGATCCGGAAGCGAAGCCCCAGGCTCGCGGCTGGAAGCTGCCGCTGTCGATCGGACGCCGAATTACTTAACAAGCGAACTACTTGTTCCGGTCAGATTCTGGGGTCGATTTGCTAGCCAGAAGGGACTCTGCGGGTTACATTGCCAAGCGACCACCTTGGTTTCCCGCCTGATTCTCCTATCCCTCCTGAGCTCTTTCGATGAACTCGCATTACCTCCGCTGGCTTGCGCTTTCCGCGACGCTGCTGGTCGTCTGTTCGACTCCCACTTTGGCCGAAGAAGGCTGGGCTCGTTTTCGCGGTCCCAACGGGAGCGGCCTGGCCGGTCCGATCGACTTAAAGCTGCCGTTCGACACAGCGGATGACGTTTGCTGGAAGGCCGACTTGCCGGGCGTCGGCAACTCGTCGCCGGTGATCTGGGGGGATCGCATTTTTCTGCTCAGCGGCGAAAAAGATGGTTCGTTCGTTTACGCCCTCTGCTTGGACGCCAACAACGGCGAAGTGATCTGGAAGAAGCGGCTCGCCTCGGCCGGCTATCACCTCCACACGAAGAACACCTTCGCGTCGAGCACTCCGGCGGTCGACGCCCACTCGGTTTACATCGGTTGGAGCGACGGCGAACAGACGACGTTGGCCTCCCTAACCCATGACGGAAATGTCGAATGGACGACCGAACTTGGCCCGTGGGTCAGCCAACATGGATTCGGCGTCTCGCCGATCGTGTACGACGAGTACGTCATCCTGTCGCTGATGCAGCTCGGGGACGAAAAAACGTTGAACGGCCGTAAGGCGGGGCAAAGTCGCCTGGTGGCGATGAACCGTGCCACCGGTCGCATCGTTTGGGAAGCGGCTCGCGACAGCGACGTCGCCGCCTACTCGGTTCCTTGCATCTACCACGCGAAGGATGGTCGCGACCTGTTGATCTGCTGCAGCTCGGCCCATGGGGTCGCCGCTCACAACCCGATGAACGGCGATCAGATCTGGGCGAACCCCGTCTTCAACAAGCGGAGCGTTTCGTCGCCGGTCGTGATCGACGGCGTCGTCTACGGTTCGTGCGGTTCCGGCGGCGGCGGCAATTACGTGGTCGCCGTTGATCCGGAAAGCGGCGAAACGATCTATCGCTTCGATCGCTCGGCGCCCTATGTTCCTGGCGCGGTCGGCAAAGATGGCCTCACCTATCTCTGGTACGACAAAGGGATCGTCACCGCGATTCGCACCGCCGACGGCGAAAAGGTCTGGCAACAGCGGATCGGCGGCAACTATTCCGGTTCGCCGATCATCGCCGGCGACAAACTGATCAACGTCAGCGAAGACGGAGAAGTCCTCATCCTGGCGACCGGCGAGGAGTTCCGCGAACTCGCTCGCTTCTCGCTCGGCGAAGGAAGCAACGCCACCGCCGCAGCCGCCGGCGGAAAGCTCTTCGTCCGCACCGCGTCGCATTTATATTGCTTGGGTGAGAAGTAGCAAACGTCGGCGACGTCGCTTACGAACACTAACCCGAGGCGCAAGCCGAGGGAATGCATTCAACGAATGCGAATCGGCCATGAAGTGCACTGTCCGATTTGCTCAATATCCGCTCGATACAATCCAGGCACTTTCCCTCGGCTTGCGCCTCGGGTTAGTGTTTGAAGTGATCACAAAAAAAGCGACGCCGTTTGGCGTCGCTTTTTTGTTCTTGTATCCGCGTGGCTCAGATTAGATCCCGGTGTTGCCCAGAATATCGACCATGCTGCCGATGATGCGGGTCAGGCCGGGGTGAGACGATTCAAAGTCTTGCGTCGCCCGGTTCAGATTGTCGACCAGGGACGGGTGCTGCAGCGCGTCTGGATTGTTGTGACTGAGCGCGTCATGAATCTCTTCCATGGCGCCTTCCAACAGTCGACGGGTCTCTCCATCCAGCTCGTCGATCTCACGCAACTCGGCCTGTAACTCCTGTAGCTTCAGGCGCAGTTGTTCCGCATCCGTCATGACGTTCAATTTTCCTAGGGCATAATGAGGTGTCAGAGCAAAATCGAGCAGTCTGTTGATTTTCTGCTTCGATAGCGAGTTGTTGAGACTGGGGCGAGTGCAAGGCGTGAGTCCGCAGGCATATCCACTAGATATGTCGAGGAATTCACAACGCGGCAATCGCCCCAGTCTCAGCAACGTAGCCGATCCGAGGAAATCAACAGGCTGCTAAAGCGCCGCCGGACCGGTCGAAACCGTTTGCGGGGCTGCCTCTGATTTTAACCTCTGAACCACTTCCGACAAAATGCTGGCCGGAATCGCATAGCTGGCGACCCGTCCCGCTCGGGCGATATTCAGCCCAACCACCTTGCCGTCGAGATTGACGACTGGGCCGCCGCAATCTTCCGGACGGAGGAAGGTGTCGTGCTGGAAGGCGGTCGGAAAGCCGCTGCGTCGCGAGCTGAGCGGCCCGCCCAGATGATTCTGGAATTCGTGCCGAGCCATCCCTTCCGGCCCTTCGAGCCCGGTAAAGCGATCCCCCAGCGTGCACAACAGGTCGACGTCGCTGTCGCCGCGCGAGATCGTCAGTCGCACGACGTCCCCCGGCTGGTAGCCGCGGATCGCCTTTTGCAGTTGGCTGGCCGTCTGAATCGCGATGTCGTTGACCGAACGGATCAGGTCGCCAGCGAGCAGTCCCGACTTGTCGGCCGCGCTCTTATCAAAGACCTGCATCACGCGGGCTTCGGTCACGTCTTCGCCGACGCCGGGAAGACGAATCCCCAGCACGCCAAACTCGCCTTGAATCGCGCGCGCAGCGGAGCTCATCACGCCGATCGCCAGCGGTTCCGATTTCGGGCAGGTCGTCGCCAGCAAGCTGCCGACTTCCGGTTCGCCGTCGGCCATCTCGATCACGTGCAAGCCGGACGCGTCGATCTTCAGCAGGGCGACGTCAAACTTGCGATCATGGGCGGCGATCGTCGCGGCGAAGGTGTCGCCGCTGGAAAGCCGGCAGACCAGCTTGTCGACGTTCGGCTGGGCCATGATCTGGCTCGCCTTGGTGATGACCCAACCTTGCGAGTCGACGATGCCGCCGAGGGCGACCCGTTCGTCTTTAATCAGCAGTTCGACCGTCGAATCATGCGGCTCGGCGACCACTTCGCGAAACGCCGCCATCACGCGGACGTTGCTCCGTTCGTTTACCTTTTGCAGGAAACGAGCCATCATCCCTTCGTGACGATCCTGGCCGTAGGCGACCGCCATGATCGAGACCGTCGCAAAGAGTGCGGTGACGCTCCAGAGCGTTCGCTGGCGCACGAGTTTGGCAATCATCGTTTATCCCTCAACTTGGACAAGAGAATAGCAGGGAAAAGCCGCTGGCTTCTAACCGTCGATTTCGCGAGCGTCTTTGATCACGACGTCGTTCAGCGTCAGAGTTCGCTCCCCGCGCTCGACGACCATTTCAACCTGGTCGCCGGGGCTTGTCTGATCGACTAGCAGTTTCAATTCATCAAAGGATTTCGTTTCGCGTCCGTTAAAGCGAACGATCCGATCGCCGACCTGCACCCCGGATCGTTCCGCAGGCGAATTCGGCGTCACTTCGATTACGATCGGCGCTTTCTTTTCCTTGTCGCAGCGAACGCCGAGCACCGGACGCGTCCCCGGCAGTTTCCCCCAGACTTCGCCGCTCGTCAGCCGATTCCAATTTTCGGAGTAAGCGTCTGACGGCACATGCATGTTGGCGGTAATTCGGTTGCCGATGCGGCTGTTGATGCCGACCACGTCCCCGTCCATGTCCAACAGCGGACCGCCGCTGTCTCCGCCCACCAACACGCAGTCGGTCGCAACCACGTCTTCGTAAGAAGCCAACACGCGTCCCAACCGCAGCACCGGCAGACGGTCTTGGACGTAGCCGCCGGGATGCCCGGTGACCAACACCCATTGTCCGTCGCGCAGTTCGTCCGAGTGGTCGATCTTCAGATGTTCGTACTTGCCCGGCGTGGTGATTTTCAGCAAGCCGGAGTCGATGCTCCGATCGGTTCCCAGCGTGATCGCTTTCACCTTCTTGCCGCTGGGGAGCGTGATCACCGCTTCCCGATTCGGTTCGCCGATCACATGGCCAGCGGTCATCACATAACCGTCTTCGGTCACGATCACGCCCGATCCTTGCGCTCCGCCGACCGAAACGCCGACCGTGCAAGGAATCACTTTCTTGGCGACTTCCTGGACCCGTTTTTCGAGCGCTCGCAGTTCGCCCAAACTGTTGGGAGCGTCGCCGGCTAAGACTTCGGCGAAGTGAGCCGTTTGAACGACGGTCGGTTCCGTCGACTTCGGCAGTTCTTCGGCCTTAACGAGCGAAACCCCAATAGCAGCAAACAGGAGGAGGAGAATGGGGAGAGGGAGTCTCGTCTGATGCGTCATAATCCTAAGTTTCCGCGATCGAGAGATTAGGGCTCTAGTTGGGGACTTTTATTATAGGCGACAAATCCGGCAATTTCGAAACAATTCGTACGACCCAACCTTGCGGAAAATCGCTCAAGTAGGCCGTACCGTCAGAATAGCCGGAACGTAAGTGTTTTTGTAGACGCTTGTTACATCCAGCCGAACCGTTAAGATCGTTCAGGTTGCAGCAAACTACCCACAGGTCCCAGAAAGATCTTCCATGAGCACGGGACAATCTCGTCGGCTGATTTTCGGTTGCGGCTACGTCGGATTGCGGGCCGCCAATCGTTGGCATGCGCAAGGAGACGAAGTCTTTGCCGTAACGCGAAGCGCTGATCGAGCGGCGCTGTTAGCCGAGGGGGGCTTGCGGCCGATCATTGCCGACGTGACCGACGAAAACTCGCTCGTCGATCTCCCCTCGGTCGATACCGTGCTGTTTGCGGTCGGATACGATCGCTCAGCCGGCAAGCCGATCGAAGATGTTTACGTCGCGGGTCTCGCCAAAGTTCTCGACCATTTGCCCACTAGCTGCGGCCGGCTGATTTACGTCAGCTCGACCGGCGTTTACGGCGACGCCGGCGGACAAGTCGTCGATGAACAAACCCCATGCGATCCGCAACGTTCCGGTGGGAAAGCATGTTGGGCTGCGGAAGAATTGTTACGAGCCGATCCACGCTGGCAACAGAAGCATGTCTCGCTGCGGCTCGCGGGGATCTACGGGCCGGGTCGCATCCCACGCGCCAAAGAAATTGCGGCTCAAATTCCCATTCCGACGCCCGGCGAAGGCGCATTAAATCTCATTCATGTAGACGACGCAGTCGAGACAGTTATGCTCACCGCGTCCCATCCCTCCCCCAAATCTCTGTACGTGATCAGCGACGGTCACCCAGTCGAGCGGACCGAGTACTACGCGCAGATCGCCCGTAGCTTGAACGCGCCGCCCCCGGTCTACGAAGCTGCCGATCCCGCATCGCCCGCCGCACTGAGGGCCGCATCCAACCGCCGCATGTCAAACCGCCTGGCGGTAGAGCACCTTGGCCTCCGTCCGCACTACCCCGACTACCGAGCCGGACTGGCCGCGATTCTGGGATCGGCCTCGTAGCCCGAAGCGCGAGCGAGGGAAATGCGGTCGCAAGTTCCGAGCTGATCCGGCAGTTCCCTAGAACTAGTCGGGCCACCCACGGGTAGCAACAACGAGCCTCTAACGCCTCTGATTTCGTCCTTCCTTAGACATTAGTTATTAGACATTCGTCATTCTGCAATTCGGCCACATTCCCTCGGCTCGCGCCTCGGGCTAGTAATCTCCCCTCCCCTTTCGGCTTTCCGCTCTCCGCTTTTCTCCCCTCCCCCCTTCGCTACCTTGCCGCACGGGGAAAATCGGACCACAATGAACCCCTTCCCTGCGGGCATGTCTACCCGGCTGGGGACGCCACTATCCTTTTTACTGCTTACGGTTTTCGCCAATGCCTAGCTGCGTACTCGCCTACTCGGGCGGTTTGGACACGTCGGTCATCCTCGGTTGGCTGCAAGACGAAGGTTATGAAGTGCACGCGGTGTACGTCGATCTGGGGCAACCCTGCGAAGACCGCCAGGCCATTCTGGAAAAGGCGAAGACCTGCGGCGCCAAGAGCGCTCGTATCGTCGACGGCCAGGAAGAAATGTGCCGCGACTTCGCCTTCCCGATCGCCCAGTGGCAAGCGAAGTACGAATCGATCTACCTGCTCGGCACGTCGATCGCCCGTCCGCTGATCTCCAAGATCTGTCTGCAGGTCGCTCGCGAAGTTGGCGCCGACGCCTACGTCCATGGCGCGACCGGCAAAGGGAACGACCAGTGCCGTTTCCAGTTGGCCGCCGAAGCGCTCGACCCCAGCGTCAAGATCATCGCCCCTTGGCGGATGGAAAAGTTCCGCAAGCTCTTCCCGGGCCGCAGCGCGATGATCAAGTACTGCGAAGAAAAGAACATCCCGGTCAAAGCGTCGATCGCCAAGCCGTACAGCTCGGACGAAAACTGCCTGCACATCAGCTACGAAGCCGGCGACCTGGAAGACCTGATGGTCAACGGCGTCGACACGGTTGAGTTCGGCATGACCGTCTCGCCGCAGCAAGCTCCCGACAAGATCGAAAACGTGAAGATCACGTTTGAGAAAGGGGTGCCGGTCGCGATCAACGGCGAGAAGTGCTCGCCGCTGCAGGTCGTCTTGAAGCTGAACGAAATCGGCGGCCGCAACGGCATCGGTCGGATCGACATGGTCGAAAACCGCTTCGTCGGCATGAAGAGCCGCGGCGTGTACGAATCGCCCGGCATGACGATCCTGTACGACGCGCTGCTGGTGCTGGAACAACTGACGGTCGACCGCGACCTGATCCACCTCCGCGATCAACTCGCCCCGGTCGTCGCCGAAATGGTTTACTACGGCTTCTGGTACGCCCCGAAGATGGACGCGCTCCTCGCGTTCGGCCGCGAAACGATGAAGCACGTCACCGGCGAAGTGAGCCTGAACCTCTACAAGGGGAACATCATGGTCGACGGTCGCACGAGCCCGAACAGCTTGTACGACGAAGGAATCGCCACGATGGAAGGTGGCGGCAGCTACGACCAAACCGACGCCGAAGGCTTCCTCCGAATCCAAGGTTTGCCCAGCCGAGTCCAAGGCCGGGTGACGCCGCGATCGTACTAAGCTGCGAAGCCAACACGATAAACCAACAAGGCGCCCAAGTGGGCGCCTTGTTGCGTTTCTTGGGGCGCCACCCGACGGAACGTTGTGATTCGCAAAGAAACTTCTCCGCTTAACGCCGCAACGATTCCACTGGCTGGTCGGCAACGCCGATTCGAGAGTGATTTCGCGGAAGAATCCAGCTGTTGTGGCTGAAGTGATTCAATTTGACCGAGGTCAGGTCTACGGTTGGATCAAGCAGCATTTGCGGAACCGTATAATTCATCATTACGTAGCTTTCGACAGATACGCCGGCCTGGCGACCTGTTTTTGCTCGCCAGAGACCGCCTACTCGCTGTGCATACTGATGAATCATCCAAGGGCGTACGGCTACTTTTTCTAGCTGATAAGGTTCGATCTCGCGGAAATGATTCCAAACCACTTTTAGATTTCGATCCTCGAAAGTGACGAAACTTTGCGGCAAGCGACGCCAATCGTAAGGTCGAAGCCGAGAGAAGTCGGTCCAAACAATATAGGGATCGCCGCTTGAGAGTTTCAACAGATCCAATTCGGCGTCGGCGGCGGATGACTGGGTCAGCTCTGGATCGCTAATCACCAGCAGCGGTTCGCCTGAAGACGGAGCCCCCTGAAGTAAAAAGGGCTCCAAACGTCCTAAAACAGGTCGAACGATCTTGACCAAAGGAGATTGATCCAGATGCTCCAACGCATTCACAAGCTGAACCCGCCGAGACTCTTGTCCGGCAACAGGCTCTGCTTCCGACTTGGCCATTTTCTCCAGTTCAACGAGATGATTTAGAAACTCGGCTTCTGTTTTCTGGTCCAAGTTCATTCGAGCGACTTCCGCTTGAAAACGCTCGCGAATCAATTTGGTCGCTTGCTCCAGCGTGATCGCTTGCTCAATCGAAGGAACTCTGCCGAAAGTTTTTCGCCATTGCTGTTCGATCTTTTCACGGCCAACTTGAACCGCTTCCGCTTGGTCTTTATGAAAAGCTCCTGGGTTGTAGATCAGCCTGCGTCCGTAGATTGGCTCGTGCGTGATCGTTAGCCCCGGATGATGATTCCAATTGAATAAGTGAGAGTCGATCGCGATATGAATCGCGCGCGGCGTTCCCTCAGGACAAGCTTCCCATTTAATCGCAGGTCGTCCTTGTTCGTTCACAGTATGAAGTTCGGGATCAAGCACATGGCATGTTAAATGGCCTGCCGCTTTCGCTCGCAACATCATCCGCCAGCTGAAATCCTGACCTTCTTCGGTCCAGTTGGCGTCTCCTTCCACAAACAGGTGTCGTAGCGGCCAAGACGTTTGCCAGGCGATGAATCCCGCCAGGGCGATCGCTAGCCCCCAGGCGATTTGGGGACGATTTTGGCTGGGCGAAACATGTTGTTCGCTTGTCTTTTGGCGAAGATTCCAGCGCGGTCTTCGCACCCAGTCCGCCAACTGACGTAGCCAACCGGGATCAAAGAAGATCATCGTGGACGACAGCGCCATCGCCGGAAAGATACCGATCGGAAAGATAAAATGATTATGTACATGAAAAATAATTGTCGCGAATAAGCCCAGCAAACGCGTCTTTCGCCAAAGCAACAGAAAGCTGACGCTCAAATCGAAAACGAGACCGCCCCAAGCCAGAAACAAGCACAAATGAATCGGCCGTATGGCGTCAGGAAGTCCAATCGTGCTATTGATAAAGTCATGCAGAATATTCCCTGGTCCAAACAGCGGCTCTCCGGTTAACCAGTCGTTGTTGAACTTCGCGACGCCCCCAAAAAAGTAGACGATGAACATTTGAAAGCGAAGCGTAAAGACAGGCCAAAATGGAATCTCCTTGCCGGCAACCGTTTGCTCGGCAGGTTCGAAGGCGATTTTTCGAAACCGCTTGGCGATTAGATTATCTAGCGACCAGCAGCGATTGGCCGGCATAAAGCAGAGTAGAAAGGCTAGCAGACAGATCAAATAGTAGTGATTGTTATAAAGCGTCGCTTCCAGCAAAAAGATGTAGGTATAGCCAAAAAACAGCGTCACTATGGCGACGCGGTAAAACAGCCCTAACGCCACCAAAGCTGCTGCGACTCCAACCACGGCGAAATGAACCGTCAGCCAAGGTTCACTCCATGGCTGAACCCAACTAAATCCCGGATAAGTGAAATGGAGCAAGGGACTCGCGAATACTCGCTCAATTTCCGTTACTCCGGTTGGGCTCTTAAAGTACTTAAGAATATGCCAAACGATTACCAGCCCAAAGCCAATCCGAAACATCGCCAAAGAAGATCCATCGATCTGGTTGGCCATTCGCGCTCGAAAGGAATCGATGAGGCTCGCCGATGAATTGCTCCGGTGGGAAGCGGCTTTCATGGGGATCCTATGGGAGATAAAGGACAGAACGGACAATCTCTGCCCAGAGGGAGGGCCGAAGTTTGTAGACAAATCGCTTAGGCGACGTCAAGAGAAGACGCAAAAAAACGCCCTGGCGATTGTCACCGCCAGGGCGTTTTATGGTTGATCGATCAGAGCTGCGCGGAAGAGTGCGTTAGTACTGGAAACCGCCCCCGAACGTGAAACCGACAAACCCAAGGCTTTCGTTCATCACGTCGTCGACATTCGCTTCGTCGGAGTCATCGGTGTAGATGGCCGAGGGATTCGGACTTCCTACATTGGCCCAGTATTGCGTCTCCAGACCCGACTTGAGGAAGAAGTGGCCGTTGCGCGAAGTCCACTTCAAACCAAGCTGCATCTCCACCGCTCCGGCTAAAGCGGCCGAATTATCAATCAGAAGCTGCTTGTCGCTACCATCAGTGGCGAGGGCAAATGACTGCTTGCCAAACAGCAGCGAAGTTCGCCCGTTGCCGTACCATCCCAAGCGTCCGTATACAGGCTTCTGGTACTCTACCGCAATGGTGGGCCCATAGCCTTGAAATTGCATTTCGCTAGCGGCAATGCCTTCATCAGTAACCGCCCGATAACGCTGGTCGAGTTCCGCATAGCGAAAACCACCACTTACAAGGAAGCTCTTGGTAGCTTGTTTCTGCAATTCCAGGTCCAGTACGTACACATCCATGGACTGGGTAATGACGGCCGTGTCGACGTCAACCAAACCCAAGACGGTACCGCCATCGTCGGTAGAAGCCCAGATGATCGCTCCTTCGTCCTGAGTTAAACCATTGTTGCTATCGACGTCAAACGTGCTGCTGTGGCTAAACTGCCAGTACCGGGCACGCCAGCCCATGCCGCAGGTTGGAGCCAAATAGCCGAGTTCAATTCGGTTGCTCTGCTCCATATCCCAATCGAAACCAATGTGTTCGATAACTGGATCGTTTTGAGCGATAATGCCAGTGTTGTTCGATTGAAAAGGTGTGACGAAGACCGATTCATAACCTACGTACCACTTGCCGCATTTAGGCTGCTGGGCACAAGCACAGGGTGAATATCCTTGCGCTGCAAAATCTGAAGTCTGTTCCGAGTAAAGCGAGACCGGCTGAGACTGCGACTGCGACTGAACCTGACGTTCGAGATTCTCCATACGTACAAGCAGATCGTCGTAAGACATAAGCTTTACGTCTTCTTCCGCCGAGGCGGCAACAGCCATCGAGACGACCAAAGCCAGCGTCAATCCAACGAAAAAGGCATGTTTCATTCGCGGTCACTTCAATTGTTTGGGGATAGAGGAATGCTTCACGTCCCTCTCTTATATCGCCGCGTTGGGTCCTTGCGCCTGCTTGCACTGCAGCATCCCTCGCAAGAAGCACCATCACATAGTTAGGTCTATCGGTTTACCGCCAATTGAATTTCCACTCCCGAAATGCAGTTTTCAACTAATTTCGTTGCTTAGGCGCGAAGTGTGCTAATTTGTGATGGCTGGGGAAAATCAGATCAAACTCGAGGATGCTAGCATCTTCGCCGCGGGCTCCACCGGCCAAAGCGGGTGCTCGTTTGTCTCCATTTAGATTCGTCAAGATTCTGCGATTTGGAATACCTGTTTGCAATGGCCGAGCCCGGGTGCCATGGCCACGGCTTTGCGTGGCCATGAATTCGACTGCCAATCGATTGCAGCTTGATTGACTTTAACGCAATTGATCAGTCCACTTGCGATTCGCCGACGCACTTACGGAATCCATGCACAATCATGGCCACGCAAGGCCGTGGCCATGGCACCCACGCGATTGTTGTAGTACCGTAGGCTGGGTCGAGACCCAGCATTTTCGACATCCCGATTTTAAAGAGCTGGGTCTCGACCCAGCCTACGGCGATTTTTGCAGTGATTGTGGCGCCGAGCTAATCGGCCTTCGTCAACTGCGCCATTAGCCACGCGTGAATCGATGCGCCGATCTGCTTGTAACCAGCCGCGTTCGGATGGACGGCATTGTTGCTGGGATAGCCGTCGATCGTGTCGAGATTGAGCTCCAGCGGGATGATCTCCAGCTGATCATGCAGCGGATGGTCCCCACCGAAATGTTTTAGTTGCCGCTGAACCAAGCGGTGCTGGATTCGTTTCCAACCGTCGCGGGTATATTTGTCCTGGTAATTCGCCGTGAACGCTTCGTCCCGCGAGTTGCCAGGCGTACAGAGACAGAGCCCGAACTCGGTTTCGGGAGCAGCTTGGTGAAAAGCCTGCAAAAACGCGTCTGCATTCTGCAGCACACGATCAATATGCTGGTCCAACTTGACAGGGTCCTGCGAATCGGCACGGAAGCAATCGTTAATGCCCAGGAAGATGACGACATAGTCGGGCGTCTTCCCTTGGCAGGCCTCCTCGAGATACTTCGAAATGTTTAACTTCGGCTCCTTCTCGTCCAGAAAGACGAAAGGGCTGCTGTGCTGACGTTTCGCCAGGTCCGGTTTGGCGACATAGCGTTTGAGAAAACTTTCCCAGGTCCAGCCGCCGTATCCCTCATGCGCTACGCCTGGGCCGGCGTTCGTAGGTCGGTGCGTCCCGAACATTGTCCACTTCGACAGCCCCGAATAGTCGAGCCGCTGGGCAATCTCGTTGGGATAGAGCGTCGCATGCGTCAGGCTATCGCCGATCAGCAGCAGCGAAACTTCCCGCGGAGTCTTAACCTGAGCGGGGCTAACATGCCAACGCATCGTTCCCTTCGCCAGCGACTGGTCTCCCTTCAGAACTTCGACTTGCCAGTTGTGGTCGCCAATTTGGTCCTCAGTCGGAGTCGCCGTCCAGCGACGTGACTCGGTCGTTCCCAAATCGCTGGTCACGACGAACTTCAGCTCCTGCGAGTCGTCGGCCAAGACAAGATTGTCAAAGTAGACGTTCATTTCCGCCCCGACGGTTGCGTATCCGACTGGGGGCAACGTCAACTGCAGCGACTCAGCGTTTGGTTCGGCCGCGGCGCAAACGGAAGCGGACAGCAGCAATGCCGCAACGAACCATGTTTTGGGCAATCTAGTCACGAAGAGACCTTTATCTAGGTACGAAAGGTGGGATCAGCGAAACAGGAATGGATAACGTGAGCGGAGCGTAAGGTTCTGGCGGGAACTAAAGCATCGCCAGAGAATGCGCGGTTGTCAAACTATCGTCCGGGCTTGGTGCGTCCAGACGCACCAAGCCCCAGACAGGCAAACTTTGTCTGTTGACAAAGCGCACGGAGTTGTGGTCGATTTCGGGGTGACTGCGGGCGATCTTGCGTTCGCGTCTTTGGCTCTCGGACGAGCCTTCTTTGGGCCAGGCATTTTGTGGCGAGGAAAATTGCGGCGTCTGATCCGTGATGGGGACTGCTGCGCGCTATTCGATTGGTGGTTAGGAGATGGGAAATGGAACGATCCGTTCCAGAAAAAACGCGCCGCGGTCCAGTCCACCCCGAGGGCGAAAAAAACGCACCGCGGTCCACTCCACCCCGGGAACGAAAAAATACGCGCTGCGGTCCACTCCTATCAATCGGCTGTTGCCGATGGGACCGACCGTTTTTCCTTGGAGCATTCGTGCTTCCTTCGTCATTCGAACTTCGACATTTGTCATTTTTTCTCGCGGTCCAGTCCACTCCGGGGCGGAAGACATGCTTCTAGCTCGCGAAGACGCGATAAGAGCATGGCACCGGGGGTTTTGTGAGGTGATAATGGTCGTCACCCCAACCTCAATTCTTCCCTGAACTTAGTTGAGCCCCTTATGAAAAGAATTTCACCGTTAGTCGCCTTTGCCCTGGTTGCGTTTGTCTCGGCCGGCTTCGCGTTGGCCCAGGAGAAGAACCTCTCGACGTCCGCGTTGCCGCGGAGCACTCCGGAGGCGGAAGGGGTTTCGTCCAAGGGGATTCAAGCGTTCATCGAAGCGGCCGACAAAGACGTTAACTCAATGCACAGCTTTATGCTGGTGCGACATGGCAAAGTAGTCGCCGAAGCGTGGTGGGTGCCCGAAGCGGCGGAGAAGCCGCATGTGCTGTGGTCGCTGAGCAAGAGCTTCACGTCGACCGCCGTCGGACTGGCGATCGCTGATGGGAAGTTGAGCCTGGACGATAAAGTGGTGAAGTTCTTCCCGGACCTGACGCCGGAAGACGCATCGGAAAATTTGCAGGCGATGACCATTCGCGATCTGCTGACGATGAGCGCCGGCCATCACGACGAACTCAACTGGCGCGAACAGCCCCACTGGGCCGCCGCCTTTTTGAAGCATCCGGTTCCGCACCAGCCAGGCTCCCACTTCCGCTACAACACCCCGGCGACCTACATGCTGTCGGTGATCGTGCAAAAAGTGACTGGCGAAACGGTGCTGGAATATCTGACGCCGCGACTCTTCCAGCCGCTCGGGATTGCGACGCCGGTTTGGGAGAAGAGCCCGCAGGGAGAATCGATCGGCGGTTACGGTCTCTATCTGAAGACCGAAGATATCGCCAAGTTCGGTCAGCTTTATCTGCAAAAAGGAAATTGGAACGGCAAGCAGATCCTGCCGGCCGAGTGGATCGCCAAAGCGACTTCCAAGCAAGTCTCTAACGGCGACAATCCGGAAAGCGACTGGAACCAAGGTTACGGCTTCCAGTTCTGGCGTTGCCGCCACAATGCATTCCGCGGTGACGGCAAGGATGGTCAGTTCTGCATTGTGATGCCCGATCAAGATGCGGTCGTTGCGATTACCGCCCACACCGGCAACATGCAAGCCGAGTTAAATGTCGTCTGGGACCATCTGCTACCGGCGCTGCATGAAGAAGCGCTGCCGGCCGATGAGAAGTCGCTCGCCGAATTGAAAGCGACGATCGCGAATCTGAAGGCGAAGCGTTAATTATTACGGGTGCCATGGCCACGGCCTTGCGTGGCCATGAATCGGGCTGGCAATCAAGTTGAAGTCAGCCCAAAGGCGTTGTATTAATCGGCAGCTATTTTGTCCTTCAGGGTTCCTCGGCATAGCTCAAACGCATACATGGCCACGCAAAGCCGTGGCCATGGCGCCCGCGCCCGCATTGAAAAACGCTTCCCAGAATTTCCGTTACCTCGGAGCGAGTTTGGCTATTCGCTCCGAGAGGTTCGCAAAACGTCTCAAATTCGCCCCACTACTTTTCTGGGGTGAATATTCGCCTCATGTGAGGTACGATGACGACATTCTCGATCGCAACACTATTCATTCGTGAAATCGGAGTCCAACATGGCGGAAATCGATCTCTCGAGCATTTCAGCTCTCCCCGTAGAAGAACGAATCAAGTTGGCCCAAGCGATCTGGAATACCATTCCTGAACCTGCGGCGGAGCGGACTGCTGCGCGGTCGTGGAACGCGGGGGAAATCGACGCTGCAAGCTGGGCCGCCTTCTTTGGCAAAGAGGCGCTCCTCTATCTGCATCACGTCGACGATCAACTGCCGTACGAAGCGCATCGCTTCCTGCAAACGTGCGGGCTCCCCAAATCAATGCTGTTTGAAGGGAACCACGAGCAGTCGATTTCGTTCGCGCCGCTGGCCGATCCGATCGTCGGCTACAACTCGCTGATCGGCTGGGGGATCTTCTTCGATTCCGAGCTCGACGCGCGGATGAGTCAGCAGTTGGTGATCGGCCATGTCAATTCGGAGGCCGGCGTCGCGTCGTTCTGCGTCGAAAAGACCACCGGCGCCGTCAACCTGGTCAACATCGCCGCGATTCCGCCGCAAACGCTGGCCAACTCCAGCATCCTCCAATTCGCGCAATCGCTGCAAACCGCGGTCGAGTGGTCACGGCAGCGGGAAGAATACCGCACGATCCCGGCCGACTTCATCGCACAGTTGGAAGACCGCCTGCGATCGATCGACCGCAACGCATTCGCCAGCGCCGACAACTACTGGCCGAGCGTGATCCGGACGATCGATCACCGCCAAGGGATGTGGCGCGTGTTGGGGGGCGGAGAGTAGTCGCTTCCGCGAACTTGCTGGCGGCAAAGCAAGGTTCGGTTAAACTAGAAGGTAGCCGGTACTTACCGTCCCAGCCTGACCGTAATCGGAACCATCGATGGCCGACATTGACCTAACCAATCTCTCCGCGATCCCCGTCGATGAGCGTATTCGGATGGCGCAGGCTATCTGGGATTCGATCCCCAGTCAGCACGCCACCGTTCCACTTTCGACGGCTCAAAAAGAAGAATTGCGACGCCGCCAGGATGCGTATCTCGCCGATCCGGAGAACACGCTGAGCTGGCAGGAAGTCCAACAGGCGTTAGAAGCTCGTCGCAATGGCTAAGGTGCGGTTCACGCCGCTCGCCTATCGTGACCTGGAGGAGATCGTCGCTTGGTACGAAAGTAAACGACTTGGCGTCGGATACCAATTCGAATTGGCGATTGGTCAGGTCATCCAACGAATTGAGCAATATCCGCTTTCGTGCGAACTCGTTCTGAATGAGATTCGCCAAGCGCTTGTGAGACGATTTCCGTACGCGATCTACTATCAACTACGAGACGAGAACCAAATTGCCGTCGTCCTGGCGATTCTCCACACGTCGCGCGATATTCCCCCCGAGGAAATCGTCGCCCGACAATAAGGAGCCAAAAGCGAGCAATCCGCTCCGTTTTGGCGAAGCAATCGGCGACGATGGGCAAGACTTCGCCCGGTTAAACAGGGCGCAGTATCTCGCCTAGCGGCTCCAACTGACCGACAGCGAGATGAGTCCCCCGGGATCGATCCCGAATTGATCGATGCGGTCGCTGGAGAAACCTTGGGCCTGGAAGACTTTTCGGTCAAACAGGTAAGCGGCCGAGAGATCGGCGGAGAATCCCCAGAAGAGATCGCGCTTCAGCCCGATCGTCAAACGTTGATCGAAGAAGTAGAAGCGATCGTTGTTGTCGAGTCGCTCCGACAAAAGGTAGATCTTGTTGTTGACCGAGTAGCCCCCGTAGACGACGACTTTGGCGCCTAGCTCTTGCTCCAAGAGGATGTTGATGTTGGTCAGCGGCGTGTAGGTGAGCGAGAAGGTGCGTTGCTCGGTCGGGCGATACTTCAGCGCGAACGGCAGACCGATGTTCATCTCGAACTGTTCGCTGGGACGCCAGAGATAAGCGATGCCGGGGAGCGGATATGGCAACTGGCTGGTCGGCGAATAGAAGAGGCTGAAGTTCCACGAGTCACGTCCGTCCCCCACGGGAACGTTCACAAAGGCGAGCGCCGACAACGTCATATCGTCGATGGCGTCGAACGGCTTGTTGGTTGCCGTGCCGACGGTCAAGTTGCCGCCGGCTTGCCAACCATTAGCCAATAAACGCATGTGCGTGACGCCGAAGTTGACCTGGTAGAAGTGATCCGGTATTTCAATTCCGGTATCGGGCAAGAAGGCGTCGGAGACGATGTCGAGCTGATCGTACGAAATGTTGGCCGCCCAGATCCGCCCTTCTTCCATCGAGATCGGCAGCGTCAGCGCGATGTTGAACCCGCTCATCGCAAAGTCGCCGTTCTGGCCGCGCAGGTTTTGCTCCGGCGCCCAAAAGACGTACGTCTTGAGCGGGTCTCGCTTCTTGATGTCCAACCCCTTCTTCACCGGCTTCTTCACTTCGTCTTCCAGGAAGTACATCTCTTCCTGAAAGAGCTCGGTCTGCGGATCTTCCGGATGGGGATAGACCACTTCCTGATAAGGCGAAGGAGTTTGATACGACTGTGACCAAGGGACATACTCGGCCGGCGGCATCACCTGCGGGTTCTGGTCGAAATAGCCAGCTTGCTCAGCCGGTGCGGGCTCGGCGAAGGGGTCAAACGACTGCGCAGCGGCGAACTGCTGGCGCCCCAAGGCGCAGACCGCTAGCAGCAGCAAAACGAAGACCCGGCGATTCATTCTGGTCGAGCATCCCTTCTCGATACGACGCGCAGCGCGAACAGTACAAAATACTACAGTTGGCGTCAAAGGGTTTCAGACCATTAGACGTCCAAAATCGGACCGAATCCGGGGCGATTTTCGCTAAGCGCGACGATCTGCGTACGAATTGCTTGCTAGTAAACGGCAAGCAGGCGGTTAGGAGAAAATGCGATGACCAACAAGACGAACCCCCGGATCAATCGGCATGCTCCCTGCGGCATTTGCGGAGGGAGCGACTTCGCCTGGGGAACGCTCATTGGGCGTCCCCCAATCAACGTGCCAAGCGTCAAGCTTGTGTTCGTCTCCGAACAGGACTCGATCTGGAAACAACTGCGAGGAGTTGATACCGCGCATCGCGCCTGTCGAGACTGCGGCGCCATTCAAACTTTTCTGGTCTAAACCCAGGATCGTTCCAACCATGTAGCTGGAGATCGACAAGATGCCTGACGCTCGAGAATCAAACGTCGCTGCCGCCTGCCCATGTTGCGGCGGCAGCGAATTCGTATCAGGAACGATTCAGCCGTACCGCAGCAATACGTTCGTTCCGAAAGACGCCTCGTTTTGGAAGATCCTTGGCGGCTACGCACGGGTCCACGAAGTAACGCACCGCGCATGTTGCGGCTGCGGACTGGTGCTCACCTTTCTCAAACGGCCGTTGCCGCGGCCGAAGTCGGACTAGCCATTACTTCTTCGGCAGCGCCGCCTGGATCGTATCCGAGACATGCTTGCCCAGTTCCTTGTTGGCCGTGCCGTTAAAGTGGACGTTGCCTTTGCTTGTCTTCCACTTGTCCTGGTTCGGCTTCACGAAGCTCCACATATCTTCGACGACGACGTCGGGATGGCTCTTCAATACCTCGAGCGCCGCTTCGTTGTACTTGGCTGCGTCGCCGGGGATGCGGCCATTGGAACCTTCGACCGGCACCGGCGTCGTATTGCGCCAGACCAACTTCGCGCCAGTCTTTTCCATTCGCGAGACGAGCTTCTCCAGGTTCGCCTTGTACTCGTCAACCGAAACTTGCGGATGCGCGTCAGGCGTGTCGACGGCGGTGATCGTCTGGCTATCCCCCAAGACATACTTCAGGTCATGCAGGCCCCAGTTGAAATGGATGACATCCCACTTGCCGTCGCCGAGCCACTTGTCGATGCTCTGCACTCCTTGCCTGGTCGAGGCACAGTTGGTCCCTGGGCGATGAACGTTGGCGATCCCTTTCAGGTTGTCTTGCACCTGCATCGTGTAGCCGATCGAAATCGAATCGCCGATCAGCAGCACGCGCGGCAGACCAGCGACATCTTCGACCTTGTCGAAGGCGGTTCGCTTCTTCGCCGCTTCTTTCTTCTGCGCAAACGCAGGAGCGACAAGAGCGACGGACAACAACAGGGCGAACAAACGGAAAGCGAGCTTCGGCATGGGGCGCTCCTCGGTGAGAAGTTTCAGGCGGGAATCAAAGCTTCTATTGTGATCGACCGCCAGGGGAGATGCGACCCTGGAATCGCCGAATCGAACGCTCCTGGCTTGCATGCCGGCTTACGTCGTTTTACCAATAGGACTTACCGCGACGCGTCCGCAAAGCCGAAGCGTCGGATTGCCACGTCCAAGCCCCTTTTCTCCCCTTCCTAAGCCCTATGACGAAGATCATCTGCATCGTGCTCTGCTCGGTCCATCTGTTGGCGATGGGGATTTCGACGCTGATCGCCGCGTACGAAATCGAGTCGATCCTCGTGACCGGCGTGATTTGTACGGCTACCGGAATCATCTCTGGGATCAGTGCGCTCGTCTGCGGTCGCTGGACGCTCGCCGCCGTCGGCTTCATGGCGCCGGCGATCGCGGCCTCCCTGGTGATCCTGGAGAACTCCTCCTTCCACCTCGGCCCCCAAAGAGCCGCTCTCCCCTTCACGATCATCTTTCTGATCAATCAAGCTATCGCGCTGCCAACGATGCTGGTGCAGTTGCGTCTGATGCTGGAACTCAATCCGCAAGCGAGCCGCCAAATCACGCTGCGCACGCTCATGATCTCCGTCACCGCATTCGCGGTTTGCTCCGCGATCGCCAGACTCTTTCTCCAAAGCGGGCATGGCCGCGCGCTGCTGATGACGATCGCCCTGGGACTCGTCGGGCTGACGATTGTCGGGCTGGGCTTGGTGGTCTATTCCGCAATACGGAGCCGGCGCGGCACAGAAGAGCTTCCGGAAAGAGAAGCCAATCCGGAAGCGGATGCGATGGAGAGTCCTTTCGACGATTAGTCGCCGAGAAGGTGAACTTTGTTAGTTCACGGGGCGAACCAGCACCCGCAGTCGCTTGTGCGTGTACTGCGAAGCGTTGCCGTTGAAGGTCCAATCGCGGGTTTCGCCGGTGCTGTTGCCGATGCCGATGTCGGCGCCGTTGCCGGCGCGCCAGTGATTGATTGCGAAGACCGTCTGCTGGCCGGCGCCGTTGTGCACTTGCATGCTGCCGTAGCCGTCGACCGGGTCAAACTTCGCGTCGCCGAAGTCATAGAGCTGATCCGAAGCGCCAGGGACCTTCGCGGAATTCTGCGTGGCGTAGTTGTTCGGCCAGAACTCAATGTTGCCCCCGTCCAGATCGGTTCCGGTCGCCAGGTCGGCGCCGCTGACCCAAATGGTCAGCGACTTTACCGGCTGTTGAAACGACGCGCCGCTGGCGAAGGTCGGCACGCCGATCTTCGTCAGGTCGTCGGTGAACGCATCCATCGAGACGAACGCCGCTTTCCGTTCGCCGCCCGAGGTTTGCAGTTCCAGCAGATAGCCGATTCGATCGAATTGAATCGGCTGCTTGCTGTTGTCGACGTCGTACTTGATCCCTTGCGGCAGGGTCGCCAGGTCAAGGTCATAGATCAGCTTGAACCCTTTCGCGGCGCCCACTTTCGGCAACGCGTCAGGCTTCGGCACTTCGCCGGCGCGGAACGCCGAGGTCGGCAGACCGGCGCTGTTGACCAGGTTCGGTTCGGCCGCCTTATTCCAGGCGAATCGCATCGCGACAGGCTGGTCGATTTCCTTCGAGGTGAGGATGACCGAGTCTCCGTCAATCCTGGCGTCGGCCTTCACCCAACCGCTGTCGACGCCGATCACCTCGAAATCGGTCAGCGGCTGATCGTCGCGCGACTTGAGGCCGCCGGCGACGTTGTCGAAGACGACTCGCAAGGCGCCCTTCTCTTGCTTCAGCTCTTTGAAGGTCGGCCCATCGGCGACGACATCCTGCTTGTCGTAGACGTCACGCAAGGCGAGGTTCGCCAGACGCAGGCCAACTTCCTGCTTCTTCGGCGGGTGAATGTCGTTCAGCGTGGCGACGTCATTGATCACGACCATGCCGGTGTTCGGAATGTCGAGAGCGGCCGCTTGCGCTTCCCAGAAGATCGGCAACACTTCCGGCTTTTCGTCCCCATACATGTATGGCGCGATCTGGACGTAGAAGAACGGGAAATCTCCCATGTTCCAAATCTTGCGCCAGCCGGTGATCAGCGCGTCCATCTTGTGCTTGTAGAGCATCCCTTCGCCGTGATTCGATTCTCCCTGGTACCAGATGGCGCCACGGAAGGGCAAACCGATCAGCGGATGAATCATCGAGTTGTAGATCGCCGTCGGATCGCCGGCGCCGACATGCGGCTGCAGATCGTCCGGAGCAGCAGGGCTAGCCGGGATCGGTTGGCCAGCCGCTTCTTTCGCTTTCGCGTCGGCAAGCCACTTTTCGACCGCCGCCATGTGTCCTTTGGTCAGCGCGGTGTTTTCGGGCGTGCCCGGCGTGCGGCGCTGGACCATGCTCGACAAGTCCTTCAGTTCGTCAACGCCGGCGAAACCAACCGGCGGGGTCCACGGTTCGATGCGAGTACCGCCCCACGACGAGTTGATCAGGCCGACCGGCACATTCAGTTCTTTGTACAAGGTGCGAGCCATGAAGTAGCCGCACGCGGTGAAGCCGCCGGCCGTTTGCGGCGAGCAGATCTGCCAGGTTCCGCTCACGTCATTCTGCGGAGCAGCCGAAGTGAGATGATTGAATTTGATCTGGCGGATTTCGGGATAGTTGGCCGCGGCGATTTCTGCCCCGGCGTTGGTTGACGACTGAACCGTCCATTCCATATTCGACTGACCAGAGCAGAGCCAGACTTCACCGAGCAGAATATCGCTAAGCGTCACGGTCTGATCGCCGGAGGTCGCGGTCAACTTCTGCGGGCCGCCACCGGCCTTCATCGCCGGAAGTTCGACTTTCCAGTTTCCCTTGGCGTCGGCCGTGGCGGTCGCTTTGTTACCGCCGAGAGTCACCGTGACCTGTTGGCCCGGATCGGCCCAGCCCCAAACCGGCAGCGGCATCTCTTGTTGCAAGACCATATGATCGCCAAAGAAGCCAGGCAGGCGAATTTCGGCGGCGGCAGGCGTCGCGGAAAATGCGACCAGCGCCAACAACAACAGCGCAGGGACGAATCGAAGTCGAGTCATGATGTTGTGCGGGGGGTGATAGGGATGCAGGGATGGGAAAAGCGGCCTGTCAGCCGCTTCGTACTAAGATAATCGCCGGCGCAAGGGGAAGAAACCGTGCCGCCGTCCCCAGCAGTCTAAGTGCTGGGCACAAAAGCATACGCCGAAAAATGGGGCTTTTCCATCAACTTGGCGTCGAAGCGGAGCCCGGCCGCCGCTGATTTCTCGATCATCCAGGCTTCGGTCTCGGGGAAGTCGGAGGCGCGGATGTGCTCGATGGCGATGTCGAGTTGTCGCGACGTCAGTTGATTCCACTCGCTGCGCATGGCGATCGCCAATTGATCAATGCACGCGGTATACGTCTGACCTTCGCAGCAGACGATGTCGGACCAGATGAAAGAGCCGGTCGGTTTCAAGACGCGACGAATCTCGCCAAGCAACCACTCTTTCCGCTCGGGCGAGAAGTGATGGATCGAATAGCTCCCTAGCACCAGGTCAAAGGAAGCGGCCGCCTGATCAGGCAAGTAGGTGGCGAAGTCGCTTTGGGAGAAGGTGGCGGGAATCGGACTTTCGGCCCAGCGCTCCTTCGCGCGCTGCAGCGCCGACTCCGACAGATCCACGCCGGCATATTCGGTCAGCGGCAGTTCGCCGAGCGCACGGGCCGCCAGGTAACTGTCGCCGCAACCGAGATCAAGCGCTCGCCCCGCCAGCTGTTTCGCGGCGGCGTACTGCTGGATCGCCGCCGCCAACGTCTGATGCTGCATGTAGTCATGCTGGATGACGGCGTCGTACAGTTCCCACTGCTCGAAGAGGGCTTTGACCGAATCGATCGCATCTTTGTCCATGATCTTCTTCCTCTCGCTATGGTCCATCCCCGATGTCAGTTCGATTTTCAATTCGTCGCACGAAGCGCGCGGGCGATTTTTTCCAACGCTTCTAGATAACGTCCCACTTCACCTTTGGACGTCAGCAGGAGAAACAGCTTTGTCACCGGGGCTCCGTCTGGACTCTCGAAGTCGATCCCCTGAGGCGCATGACCAATGACGCCGACCACGCGCTCCATCTCATCGATCCGAGCGTGTGGAATTGCGATTCCCCCGCCGATCGCCGTCGATCCTAATTCTTCGCGACGATATAAGGCCTCCAATGCGACTGGCGCGATGCTCGACGCGAGTCCCCCATTTTCTACAAGCAATTCGACAAGCGTCGCCAGCGCCTCGATCTTCGTCGTGGCGGTCAACTCGTAAATCGCCCCGTCGCCAACGAGAAACTGAAAGCCCCCGTCGGGATCCAAGGCCGGCCACCAAAGTAAACTCCCACAATTCGGACAGGGTGCGTCTCCGGGCGGATGAGACGGAAAAATCACAATCGAGTTCCCACATAGAGGACAACGATTTGGCTCCCCCTCAGGAGTACGCGACGCCGGCGCCATGTGTTCCGCCTTTGAAAGTGCCGCTGCTGCGAATTTGGAGTTCGACTTTTGTGAGTCTTATCACACTCGGGCGGTCGCGTCAGCCTGACGTCCCGCTAGCGAGCGAAGAATCTACGCAAAAACGTTTGCTAAGGTTCCTTAACCACATTCTAATAAATCACTCCCCCCTACTCTGCCTTCTTTTTCGGAGTCCCGATATGACCTTGGATCGCTCTTCTTCCGTCGATCGTCGTCAGTTCTTGAAAACGGCCGGAGCCGGCGCCGCATTGGCTGCGACTGCGCCAGGTCTGCTTTTGGGGGAAGAAACGAAGCCGGCGGCCGACGCGAAAACGCCGGAAACGTTGGTCAAGGTCCTGTACGACTCGATGAACGAAAAGCAGAAGAAAGAACTCTGCTTGCCGTGGGACCATACCGACTCGCGCGGTCTGCTGCGAACCCGCGTCCAGAACAACTGGCACATCACCAAGCCGGTCATCAACAGCAATTACTTCACCAGCGATCAAAAGCATTTGATCCGCCAGATCTTTGAGGGGATTGTGGCCGAGGACTGGGTTGAAAAGTTCGATCGCCAATTGAAAGATGACGCTGGCGGTTTCGGCAACGATCAAAACATCGCGATCTTCGGCGCTCCGGGGGAAGACAAGTTCGAGATGGTGATGACCGGCCGTCACATGACGATGCGATGCGACGGCAACTCGACGCCGCACGTCGCCTTCGGCGGGCCGATCTTCTACGGTCACGCCGCGAAAGGCTTCAACGAAAA
The DNA here is from genome assembly GCF_020966755.1 of Blastopirellula sediminis. Taxonomy (NCBI): domain Bacteria; kingdom Pseudomonadati; phylum Planctomycetota; class Planctomycetia; order Pirellulales; family Pirellulaceae; genus Blastopirellula; species Blastopirellula sediminis. Next base: position 2,315,251 of record NZ_JAJKFT010000010.1, on the reverse strand, counting down.
GCCCGATCACCCCGGCAACGTCTTCTGGCATCAAGCGGTCGCCGCAAACAACGTTTACAAGATGCTCGACGGCAAGCAGCAAGAGCAAGCGCTCTTGAAGACCGCGCCGTTTGAGGAAGACGTCAAGTTCCAGGGGCCGGAAGGAAACTTCAAAGGGATCAAGGTCGCCGACCTTTCGAGCGATCAAAAGGAAGGGGTGCAGAAGGTTCTGCAGACGCTGCTCGCCCCCTATCGCCAATCGGATCGAGACGAGGTCGTCGCTTGCTTGGATAAGAACGGCGGCCTGGACGAGTGCCGTCTCGCCTTCTTCAAGGAAGACGACCTTGGAAACGACCAGGTCTGGGACATCTGGCGGCTCGAGGGACCGTCGTTCGTTTGGCACTATCGAGGTAGCCCGCACGTCCACGTCTGGGTGAATGTGGCCGATACCCCCGAAGTTGCGACAAATACGGGTTAGCTTGTAGGGCTTTGACGCCCCTACAATCGTCACGACCAGCTCACATGTCCCGCTGAATGCGATTCGCCGCAACCTGATAGGACTAGATGATTTGGCAACGGGACGTTTCAGGCGTAGGTTTCGGATGTGGTGTTTCCGCCAGACCCGAATCTGTTTGCGCAAAACCTATGAATAAGCCGAACCAGCTTGAATGCTTCCAACTACTCGAGGAGTTTGCCGATGAGGCGTCGCAAACTCTCGATGTAGAAGCGTCGCTGGACGCTTTACTGGGGGACGACTTCGACGACGTCGAAGTGATGCGTGAACGCCGACGGAGTCCGCGACACCCCTTCCAAACGACGCAGATGTACGCCGAATATGACGGCGAGAACTTGCCGCCGACCGCTCGGTTCCGGCATGCGAAGTTCTATGACATCTCATCGACCGGCATCTCGTTCATGCTGCCAAGCAAACCGACGCATGCCCGCTTCATTTTGGCGATCGGCATCGCCCCGTTCCGCTTTTTTGAAGCCGAACTGGTCCATGTCCGCGAGATGCAGTGCGATGGAACCGTCTGCTACCAATTGGGTTGCCGATTGGTGCGGCGGATCACTCCCAACAAACCGGCCTAGTCGGACGCGGTTGCCACGCGGGCGATTTACGCAAAGAATGAAGGACGCCCCCTTCGTTCCGCTTCCTCCTTCCCCGCAGGCCCGGCGTGCTGATCCGAACTCTATCGCTCTTGCTGCTCCTCGGCTGGGGGACCATCCTCGCCGCGGCCGAGAGCGATACGCTAACGCTGAGCGACGGCCGAACGCTGCAAGGAATCATCCTGGCGCAACAGGATGACGGCGTCGACTTTCTGGAGATCGTGCAACCGGCCGGCAAACCGACGTTCGGCGTCGTCCGCAACTATCCGAAGAACGAGATTCGCGCGATCGCCAAAGCGGACGAAGCGGCTCGCCCTCAATTGATCCAACGCGTCGAACGGCTCCGCAATCGTCTGCAAATCGAAGCGGAGAATCGCGAGACGATTCAGATAAAGCCGGTCAAGCAGGATGGCGTCGACTATCGAATCGTTTCGGCGGAAGGCTACGACTTTTACAGCCGACTCGACGAATCGCTGACGCGCCGCCTGGCGGTTCGCATGGATCAAGCGTCGCAGGCGTTTCAGCACATGATTCCTCCCCGCCGGGACAGCGATGTGCGACTGCGGATCATCGTCTTCGACGACATGCGCGAGTACGCCGACTACACGGCCACCTTTGGCGCGACGGTCCGCAATCCGGCGATCTTCCTTCCGCAGGAACGACTCATCCTGGTTGGAACCGACTTTCGCAGGCTCCAAAGCCAGGCGAAGCAAGCCGCGCAAGAGCATCAGCGACAGACGGCCTGGTGGGAAACGCTCCGACGCGAATTGCCGGCGCGGCTTGACGCCTATCGCAAAGAATTGGCTGCCGCGAAGATCAAGCCGGAAGAGATCGAACAGGAAGTCTCGGTCCGCCGCGAAGCGTTCCAGCGCCAACGCCAGGAAGCGCTGACCCGCATTCGCGCCGTCGAACGGACGAACGCCGATGCGTTGGAAAAAGCGATTGAAGATACGACGCGGCAGATTTATCACGAAGCGTTTCACGCCTACCTCGAGTGCTTCGTCTTTCCGGTGGCCGACTACGACGTGCCGATCTGGCTGAACGAAGGACTCGCGCAGCTGTTTGAACATGGCCAGTTGGAAGAAGACTCGTTTCGCATCGACGCTCCTCCGTCCGATCTGGTCGCTGAACTAAAGCAACGCTTGGCGTCGACCGATCGTCCGCTGTTGGCCGAACTGCTGGAACGAGATAGCGCAGCCTTCGTGCTGACGATGTCGCCGCACCGCGAGCAGCTCGACTACGCATTGGCCTGGGGGCTGGCTTGGCGGCTGGTGTTCGAAGAGCGGCTGTTCGAAGGCAACCGATTGGAGCAGATGGTCACCGGCGGCACTAGCCGACGACAGCGGCTAGAGAATCTGCTGGGTAAGTCGCTCGATCAGTTTGAGCCCCAGTGGCGCGAGTACGTTGAGAATTTGCCTGATCGGTAGCCAGCGGCTCGCCTAGTCGTTCTGAGCGCGGAACTCGTCGACCGCTTCTCCCAGGCGGCGACTGATCTCTTGCAATCGCCCTTCGTCCTCGATCTTGCGTCCCTTCTCGTCAGCGACGTAGAAGACGTCGACCACTTGATCCAAGTGGGTGGCGATTTTGGCGATCGCCACACTGAGCCCTAGCTGGAAAATCTCCCTCGCAATTGCGTAGAGGAGACCGACCCGGTTGTGAGCAAAGATTTCGATAATCGTATAGATCTCGGACGTATCGTTGTCGATTTTGACCTGGGTCGGCAAGACTTGCACGTGAGCGGCGGTTCGGGTCGCTTTGCTGGTCCAGCGAGCGCGGAAGTTGGGAGGCGCGTCGTTTTTATCGAGCACCATGTTTTTGATCTTCGTCGCCAGGTCGCCCATCCGCTCGGCGGCCGGAGCGCCGCTCGACTCTTGATCCACGACGAAGAAGCGATCAAGCACCAGGCCGCCGTCGAGCGTGTTAATCTCGGCCGAAAGAATGCTCATCCGCAAACTGCTAACGGCGCCGGCGATCCGATGAAAGACGCCGGGAACGGTTTGTTCATGGGTGCCGACGGTGATCTCCACCACATCGCGATCCGCGAGATACGTCGTGCTGACGAAGGCGTCGTCGGCCGGCAGCTTTTGCAGTTGCGACAACTCCGCGATGATCTGCTCGGCTGGGGTCTCTTTCAAGTAACTTGCCGGCAGCGCCTCAAGCTGTCGCTGAAACCAAGCCTGATTCTCCTGCTTCTGCGCGAGTTGTTCGAGCCGTTGGCGCTTGTTGCGTGAACGGGTCGACGACTCCCCTGCCAGCTCCACTCCCAAGTGCCCCATCGCCGCGCGATAGAGTTCCGCCAATACGCGGACCTTCCAGTCGTTCAAGACGCCCGGCCCAACGCCGTCGAAGTCGGCGCAGGTCATCACGAAGAGCATCTTCAGCAGTTCCGGCGAACCGACGTCGACCGCAAACCGGACGACCAATTCCTTGTCAGTCGTATCACGACGAAACGCCAAGTGAGACATGACAAGATGGTTTTGCACCAGGTAACGGAGCGACTCCGCTTCGCGCGGCGTCAGTTGCAGTTTGGCGGCGGTCTCCAGCGCGTAACGAGCGCCGACGTCGCTGTGGTCTTCTTCAAAACCTTTTCCCAGGTCATGAATCAGGAGCGCCAAATGCAGGATCCGCTTGGAGCGGAGCGAGCGATACGCTTCGCCGAGCGCGTCATCACGATCCTGGAACTTCGTCGCACAGCGAACCGTCTCGATGCAGTGAACGTCGACGGTGTACTTGTGATATTGATTGAACTGGAGCAGCCCTTTCGCGTGCGACATGCCGGGGATAATCTTCTCAAGTACGCCGAGCTCATTCAAGCGGCTGAGCAACTCGCCCAAACGAGGCGGCTGCGACATGATCGAGAGAAACCGCTTGCGTCCCTCGTCGTCGAGCTGAATCTCGCCGATCGTCTGCATCCGTAACCGGACCGATTCCCACGTCGGATGATCAATCCAACGATCGTACAAGTTGGCCAAGTCCATCAACCGCAAGATCTCAGAGATCTGACCGCTCTTCTCCGTTTTCCAACGCTTCGAGGTGCTGATCACCGACGGACCGACATAAATGTCGCGATCGACGCGGTGCGTCATCAGCGGCGCGAGCGTGTGGTAGAAGATCGAACGGGGACGAATCGTTTCGATAAAGTTGCTGACGACGCTCCGGACGCCGCTCGAATGCAGGAAGTACTGTTGCATGAACTGTTCGACCGGCAACATCCCCTTCGTCCCGACGTAGCCGTATCGATCGGCCAGACGAAGCTGTTCGCCTCGGTCGAGCTGATCGTTCGATTTGCCGGCGTGAAAGTGCATCTCGTTGCGAATCTGCAGAAAGAAGTTTCGCGCGTTGCGCAGAATCTGGCGATCGCGATCCGAGAGCAAGCCGAGCAAACTGAGCGAATCGATTTCGACTTCGCCGCAGCGTGCGAACCCCAGCCAACGCACCAGCTGAATTCCACGCAGGCCGCCGCGAGAGCGTTTCAGGTTCGGTTCCAGCAAGTAAACGGCGTCGCCGTACTGCACTCGTTCGGCATGCCGAGCCTGCAGGATTCCATAGAACAACGAACGGAAGCGGCGACAAGCGCGATTGCGCAGCTGATCGGCGAACGTGCGGAAGAGCGATACGCTCCCGGTCAGATAACGGTTCTCGGCCAGCGAGGTAAAAATCGTCGCGTCTGACAAGCCAAGACCGATCGCCTGGCTCGGCGTTCGCAAACTATGCCCCAGTACGAGCCCGACGTCCGACATGTCTTGCACCATCCGCTTCGCCAGCTCGGCCGCACGCGGAAAGGCTTTCGGATGATGCAGGATCATCAGGTCGACGTCGGAATAAGGCGCCACATCGCGCCGCCCATATCCGCCGTGCGGGACGAGCGTGATCTTCGACGCCAAACCGTCCGGACCATCTTCCCCCAAATCGACCAGCGCCGCTTCGAACAAATCGAGAACGACCTGGTCGAACAGATCGGTCAGCCGGGTGCAGACCTGCACGCCGGGCGAACCTTGATCATGTTGCAGGCGAAGTTTCTCGCGGCCTTTGGCCAGCGTTTCTTTGGCTTTCAGAACGCTGGGTCGCAGGCGGATCGCTGAATTCATCGATTGTCTGGGGCTTGGCGGAGGCGAGTAACGTAAGGGGAGCCGAGTCGTCCGGATTTGCCGACCCCTACTAGGTTAATCGGCGCCGCCGGGTTGCGGGATAAAAACTTACTCGGTAGTTCGTTTCGCGACGGCCCACTCCCGCACCAAGGCGCCGCCGGACAAGTTCTGCACGTCGGAAAATCCGTTTTGCCGCAAGATACGGGCCGCCGCATGGGCACGAATGCCAACGCCGCACGATACGACGGTCGGTTTCGCCGGATCGAGTTCCCCTAGTCGTTGCCGCAGTTCGTCGACCGGAATCGGGACGGCATGGTCGGCCCCCGCCAGCGGTTTGGCGCTCACTTCCTTCGGGGTTCGAACGTCAATCACCTGGCGACCTTCCAGATCAGCGTCGCTTTCCAGGAAGGTGTCGACACCGTCCAGATAGTTGCAGGCCGAAAACGCCGCCATATGAACCGGATCCTTCGCCGAGCCAAACGGCGGAGCGTAGCAAAGATCGACGCCGGCCAGCTGACGAACAGTCGCCCCCATTTGCATTGCGGTGGCGATCACGTCAATCCGTTTGTCGACCCCTTCGATGCCGGCGCACTGCGCCCCCAGGATCTTCCCACTCTCTTTGGCGAAGATCAATTTCAGCGCCAGCTGCTTGGCGCCAGGATAGTAGCCGGCGTGATGGTTGGCGGCGATCGTGACGCTCAGCGGATCAAAGCCGAGTCGTCGAGCCATCTTCATGCTCAGCCCGGTGATCCCTGCCGCTTGATCAAACGCGCGGACGATCGCGGTTCCTTGCACGTCGGGCATCTCGGCCGAGCTGCCGGTCGCCGCATGTTCGCCAGCCAAGCGACCAGCGCGATTCGCCGGTCCCGCGAGCGGAACCCGCTGCTGCTTGCCGGTCGGGCCATACGGATATTCGGCCGCATCCCCGACGGCGTAGATATCGGGATCGGACGTTTGCGAGAAGCGATTGACCGCAATGCCGCCGGTGGCGCCAATCTCCAGGCCCGCATCTTTCGCGAGTTGCACATTGGCGCGAACGCCCAGTCCCAGCACCACCAGGTCGCCGGTAGCCGCTTCGCCGCTTTGCAGTTTGACGCCAGACGCGTTTCCTCGCTCGTCGGTCATGATGCCGGCGATGCCGTCCCCCAGGTAAAGCTGAATGTCTCGATCGCGGAGCGCCTTCTCCAGCGGGTACGACATCTCCGGATCAAGCGGCGGCAAGACTTGCGTTTGCAGTTCGGCCAACGCGACTTTCAGCTCCAAGCGGTGGAACTGCTCGACCATCTCCAAGCCGATGAATCCGGCGCCGACGACCACCGCTTTGCGGGCCGAAGTCTTGACCGCATGTTCGCGAATCTTGTCGGCGTCAGCCAGATTGCGCAAGGTGAACACGCCGGGAGCGTCGGCGTTTTCCATCGGCGGAACCAGCGGCGAGGCGCCCGGCGAAAGAATCAGCTTGTCGTACGCCAGCTCGTAGTCTTCCTGCTTCAAGCGATCCCAAACCGCCAGCTGCTTGGCGCCGCGATCGATCTTGGTGCACTCTTGATTGGCGCGGACGTCGATGCGAAACCGCGTGCGGAGCAGTTCGGCCGTTGCGACCAACAGCTTCTGCCGCTCCGCGATTTCGCCCCCAATGTAGTAAGGGAGTCCGCAATTGGCGAACGAGACATGCTCGTCCTTTTCCAGCAGGATGATCTCGGCCGACTCGTTCATCCGACGAGCGCGAGTGGCGGCCGAAGCGCCGCCGGCGACTCCGCCGACAATGACGATCGTGATTTTCTGGGGCATAGCTAGCGATTCCTAAGCGCGTGACGTAACGCCTAGATTCTATGCCAATTCACCGCAGCGGCTCTAGCCGAGTGCCGGCGATTTCACTCCCCAAATTGCTCGTCAATGTCCTCGGCCGGCGGTTCCGGCAAGAAGAACGAAGCGATCACCCCCACGGCGCAGACGAAGAACGCGACCGCGGCGGCCGCCAATGCGGTCGACTTATCCGGCATCACGCTCGCCAACAGCGACGTCACCATGGCGAACGAAGTGCCGAACATCCGGCCGCCAATGTTGGCCGCGAAGCTTTCGCCGGTCCCTCGCAAGTGGAGCGGGTAAACCCGTGGTAGGTAATTCCCCCAAAAGCTGAACTGCCCGACGGTCAGCACGCCCGCGAGAAAGATCCCGTAATGGAGCATGTCTAAGTTGTAGCGAGCCGGGTAGTAATAGAGAAACGGAACGAAGAAGAGGGCCGGCACCAAGAAGAGCCGAATCAGCGCCACGCGGCTGACGACGACCAGCGCCAGGACCGCCAAGATGAAACGTCCCACTAAACCGCCGATTTCCTGCACGCCGTTTACTTCGGCGGCGACCGCTTGTTCGATCTTCTTTTGCTCAGGCACCGGCTTGTCAGCGGTCATTTCCTTCACCTGCGGCAAGCCCGGCACGATACGCGGCGTTTGCTGCAAAGCGCCGAATGCGATGCCGTACGAGCAGGCGAACATGATCGTGGTGACGATCGTCGTTCGCCGCAGTTCGGGCGAGAAGAGCTGTGCGATGCTCGGCCGTTTGAGCGTACCGGCCGCTTTCTTTTCGGCCCAAGCGGGCGACTCCGGCAGGAACGGTCGAATCACGAGAAGCGGAATCGCCGGGATCACGCCGGAGATGAGCGTGTAGCGCCACGCTTCATGTCCCCCCATGATCTCCGGCAAGTGCGAGCCGTAGTGGATCGCCAGCATGTTGGCGCCGGTCACCAGCATCCCGCCGATCGACGAAAAGGCCTGGGTGAAACCGAGGACCGCTTCGCGACGTTTGGGATCGGGGAACAATTCGGCCAACCACGCGACCGCCGCGACGAATTCGACGCAGACGCCGATGAAGGTGAAACAGCGGAGCACAAGCAGCACGTATACATTCGGGCTGAACCCCGACGCAAAGGCGGAAATCGCGTAGAGCAAAATGCTCGCGACCAACACGCGTCGTCGACCGAGCAAGTCGGTCAGGTACCCCCCGACCAAACCGAAGACGCCGCCGACCATCGCCGGCACGAAGAAGAGGAGCCCCACCCAGAGATTGAACTGCGGCGATCCCGGCGCCGCTCCGATCAACTCTTGCAGCGCCGGCCGCACGATCAGCGGCAGCATCAGCAGTTCGTAGATATCAAAGGCGAACCCGATCGCGGCGATCACGCAGACCGTCCACTGGACGAAAGTTAGTCGAGGAGAGTCAGACATGGAGTGGCGATGTCCTAGGTGGGAAACGGAAGGCAAGGACGCGGCTTAGACCGCATGCGACCTGTCACGTCGAATTTTCAAGAGCCATCGCCCGCCGCACAAGACGACTTCGCCGTAAAATCGCCAAGATTGTTCCATCCGGGACCCCAATCGACGTCGGTTTCGCCCCTACCGTTGGCAACAGCGTGATATGGGCTACACTTCGGAACCGCCGCCCCACTTTTAGGTCGCCAAAAGAAAGTTGTTTCATGGACGTAGAAAACGAAGATTCGACCGATGGTCAACTCGACGAAATCAAACGGCTGATCAAAGAACGCCAGAAGATCGCCGCGATCAAGCTCCTTCGCGAACAGACCGGACGCGGGCTCAAAGAAGCGAAAGATCTGGTCGAGCAAATCGAAGCGAAAATGGTCGCCGACGGCGAACTCGACAAAGCCAGTTCGGTCGGTTGCAGCGGGATGATCCTGCTAGGCGCCGCGGTGCTTGGCGCCGGAACAGCCGCCTGGCTGTTCGCGTAGATTCATGGTGCCATGCTCTCACGGCGATAGCCGAGTGAGCATGTCTTTGCCCTGGTATTACGCAATGAAGACATGCTCATCCCGCGAAGACGCGGCAAGAGCATGGCACCACGAGTTCCTACGTCGGCCATTTCGGCTCGCGTTTCTCCAGGAACGCCTTCATTCCTTCGGCGGCCGCTTCGGTAGTGCGGCTGGTCGCGCTGGCGGCGGCGCCGGCGGAGAGGAAAGTTTCCAGCGTTTCGCCGATCGTTTCGTTCAGCATTCGCTTAGTCAACTGAATCGCTTCGTCCGCTGAGAGGGCGATCTCATTGGCGATTTCCATCCCCCGGGCCCACAGCTTTTCGTGGGGAACCAACTCTTGAAAGACGCCGATCGCTTCGGCTCGCTGGGCGGTGATCGTCTCGGCCATCAGCAGCAGCCGGGCCGCATGCGATCCGCCAACGCGGAAGGTCAGCAGCGGAGCGCAGATCCCGGAGATCACGCCGCGTCGCGGCTCCGGAAAGCCGAACGTCGCTGCGGAACAAGCGATCGCAAAGTCGGCCGCGAGCACGAGTCCCGCTCCTCCCGCGACGGCTGGTCCATTGACCGCGGCGATGATCGGCTTGGGGAAGCGGAGCATCACTTCGTACAAGTCGCGGAGCCGCACCACGTCGTCGCGCCAGCGATCGAACGAGTCTTCTTCGCCGGCCGCGGCATGCATTTCGGCCAAGTCCAAGCCAGAGCAGAACGCACTGCCGGCTCCGGTCAGCAAAACCGCTCGCACGCTCTTCTCGGCATGCAGGTCGCGAAACGCCTGCTCCAGGTCCTCGACCATCGCCCGTGAGAGTGCGTTGCGCTTCTCTGGACGGTTCAAAATGATCGTCCCGAGCGGGACATGCTTTTTTACGACAACGATCGGTTCGCTCATTTTGATCACGCCAGCCTCGACCGGTTGCGACGGACAGTTGGAATAATTCCGCTGTTTTCATAATAGCGAAAACCGCAGAATCGCGACAAGTCATCTAGCAGTAAAGACTTACGATAAATATCGCCATTACAGGGATTATCCCCGTCGGGGGCATAAGTGAAGAATCGAACATGTTGCGTCTGATCAACGTCGCTTATTCCCGCAGTTTTGTGGAACTTTGGCGCGGTTGAAACAGACCTAATTAGTAACGCTTAAAGGAGTTCTATCAATCTTCCGGCCAGGGTCCCCACCTTCCAAACAGCTAATCCGAGGCTTGCTGTCGTTGTTCGTTATCACCAAACCATGCCGGATGATGCTCTCCGGCAACATGAAAATCGCCCAGGAGGCGTCGCTACAAAATTTTAAAGCGTGTGAGGGACTGCGTTTAGGTCGATTTGCGACCGTTCGGTATGGGTTCGGCACGGACGCTGCTTCTATGTGGATCGTCGCCTGATCGCTGACTCGCGGTCGCCCAGTCAGAACTCTTGTGGAGAACGCACCTAATGGTTCACGCGCATGACGCTTTCGATAACGATGACTTCGACCAAGACGAAGCCCGTCGCTATTCGGCAGAAGCCGCTGACGAACAAGATGAGCTGTTTGAAGATCCCAGTGACGACAGCCAGATTGACGACCCGGTCCGCATGTACCTGATGCAGATGGGCGAAATCCCGATGCTCTCGCGTCAGGAAGAAGTGAACGCGGCTCGTCAAATCGAATTCTGGCGAACTCGTTTTCGCCATGCGTTCATCTCGAACGACTTCATCCTCGAGCAATCGGTTCAACTGCTCGAACAAGTTCGCGACGGCAAGCTCCGTCTCGATCGGACCGTCGAAGTCTCGGTCACCAACGCCAAAGAAAAGAAGAACATCATGCGGCGGATCGGACCGAACCTGGTCACGCTCCGTAAGCTGCTCAGCGGCAACGTCGCCGACTTCAAAGTGGTGATCAGCAAGTCGGCCCCGCTCGCCAAGCGTTGTGCCGCCGTCAAAAACATGATCCGCCGCCGCGCCAAAGCGGTTCGCCTGATCGAAGAGTTGAACCTGCGTACCAACAAGATCGCTCAGCTCCTCTCGAAGCTGCGGGAAATCTCGCACCGGATGGACGCCCTGTTGGTGCAGATCGACGAAGCGACCAAAGCCGGCGTTTCTCGCGGCGGCCAGACCGTCGGCGAACTACGAGCCGAACTTCGCTACCTGATGAAGGTGACGCTCGAAAGCCCGACCATGCTCCGTCGTCGCTTGCTCCGCATCGACGAATTCCAGGAAGAATATGACGCCGCCAAGCGTTTGCTGTCGGCCGGCAACTTGCGTCTGGTCGTCTCGATCGCCAAGAAGTATCGCAATCGCGGCCTCAGCTTCCTCGACCTGATTCAGGAAGGAAACACCGGCCTGATGCGTGCGGTCGACAAGTTCGAGTACCAACGCGGCTATAAATTCTCGACCTACGCCACATGGTGGATTCGCCAGGCGATCACCCGCGCCATCGCCGATCAAAGCCGCACGATTCGCGTGCCGGTCCACATGATCGATACGATGGGGAAGGTTCGCTCGGTGACTCGCGATCTGCTGCAAGAGCTCGGTCGCGACCCGTCGGCGGAAGAAGTCGCCGAACGTGCCGGTCTGTCGATCGACGACGCTCGCGTCATCCTGAAGATGAATCGCAATCCCCTCTCGCTCGATCAACCGGTCGGCGATCACGACGACAGCTTCTTCGGCGAGTTCCTGGAAGATCATCGCGACGAAGACCCGCTGTACGAAACCCACCAGCAGGCCTTGAAAGATCGCCTGTGCGAAGTGCTGGAAGCGCTCAACCATCGCGAACGCGAAATCATCCGCCTCCGTTACGGTCTGACCGACGGCTACTCCTACACCTTGGAAGAAGTCGGCAAGATCTTTTCGGTCACGCGGGAACGCGTTCGCCAGATCGAATCGAAAGCGGTTCGCAAACTTCAGCAGCCGTACCGCAGCCGCGGTTTGGCCAGCTTTCTGGAAGGGGTCGACGAAATGGTCGTCGATCATGCCGAAACCGCGTAAGGCCCGACCTTCGCGATAAGGCTCTCAATCTTTGGGTGCGTGAGAGGGCGAGTCCACCAGGCGACAACCACTGGACTCGTCCTCTCCCCTTTTCTTGCTCGCCATTCTTGGCGCCGCTGTGCGCTTCTCAGGCGACAGGTTGCACGCCGGCTTGGGAAGGGGCAAAATACCTGTTTCGTGCGACCCGCCTGGCGGCGAGATCAGGTCGCACGCGATCGCCACACCCCTTCCTATCTATCTACGACGCCTAAGAGGAGCTCCACATGGCACGACCCGTTATGATGTTCACCGGACAATGGGCCGACTTGAAACTGGACGACATGGCCAAGGCGATGCGCGACTTCGGTTTCGACGGCCTGGAACTCGCCTGCTGGGGGGACCACTTCGAAGTCGATCGCGCCAACGCCGAAGCCGACTACTGCGAAAAGAAGCGGGAACAGCTGGAGAAGTATGACCTGCAGTGCCTTGCGATCAGTGCGCACTTGGTCGGCCAGGCGGTCTGCGACATCATTGACGAACGTCACAAGTCGATCCTGCCCGCCTACGTTTGGGGCGACGGCGATCCGGCCGGCGTCAACGCTCGCGCCGCGGAAGAAATGAAAGCGACCGCTCGCGCCGCTCAAAAGTTCGGCGTCGACGTGGTGAACGGCTTTACCGGCAGCAGCATCTGGCACTTGCTCTACAGCTTCCCGCCGGTTCCTCCCAAGATGATCGACGACGGCTTCCAGCTGTTCGCCGATCGCTGGAATCCGATCCTCGACGTCTTCGGCGAATGCGGCGTGAAGTTCGCCCTGGAAGTTCACCCGACCGAAATCGCCTTCGACATCTACTCGGCTCAGCGAGCCCTGGACGCGGTCGGCGGTCGCGAAGAGTTCGGCTTCAACTTCGATCCGAGCCACTTGCTGTGGCAAGGGATTGATCCGGTCGAATTCATCCGCGCCTTCCCCGATCGCATCTACAACGTCCACGTCAAAGACGCGATCGTCACGCTGAACGGCAAGAGCGGCATCCTGGGAAGCCACATCGACTTCGGCGACTATCGCCGCGGTTGGAACTTCCGCAGCCCGGGCCACGGCGGCGTCAACTTTGAAGAGATCATCCGCGCTCTGAACGACATCGGCTACCAAGGACCGCTGTCGGTCGAATGGGAAGACTCGGGCATGGACCGGATGCACGGCGCCGAAGAATCGTGCCAGTTCGTCCGCGACATGGACTTCACGCCGAGCAACGTCGCCTTCGACGCCGCGTTCGACAAAGAGAAGCAATAAGCGAATTCGTCGCTAATATCGCTACAATCCGAGGCCGCTGGATCTGTTCCAGCGGCCTTTTTCGTGCCGAAAACCAACCGGGAAAGTAGACTAAAAGATACCCCTTCGCCGCATCGCCCCCGTCGAACGTCCGAGAAACGTGCTCGCTCCGCTCCTCATCAGTTTGTCGCTGCTGGCCGCCGATCCAACGCTGGACCGCGCGTCGCTCGACGCACGCTTTCAAACCGAACTGACGCAGCTGGCCGACAAGTGCGACGAGCTGAAGATGACCCGCGAGGCGGCAGCGACCCGCGACTGGTTTCTGACGCGTCGACCGATCTACAACTACGCGGTAATGGTTCCTGAGAGCGATCCGCTCAAGCCAACCGGTCAGCCGACGCAGTTGGTCTCCTTTTGGTATGAGAAACTGACGTCCCTCCGTCGCGATTACGCCGAGCAACTCTTTGCGCTGGCCAAGCAAGAGTTGGCCGCTGATCGTGCCGACGTCGCTTATCGTCTGATTCATGACGTGCTCCGCGAGAATCCGGATCACGCCGAAGCGCGGCGCATCCTGGGCTATCGCCAGGTAAGCGGCGTCTGGCGCCGTCCTGGCGTCACAACCCGGGTGAAACAACTTCGACTCGACCATCCGAAATTCCCCTGGCCAGCGAAGACCTACTGGTTGATCGAATCGCCTCACTTTGAGATCAGCACCAACCATAGCGAGAAGGCGGGACTGGAACTGGCCGAAAAGCTGGAGCAGCTTTACTCGGCGTGGGAGCAGACCTTCTTCGACTACTGGAGCAACCAGCGTCAGTTGCAAAGCTACTTCGACGGCGCGTCGCCAACCCCGAGTCGCAAGAAGTTCCGCATCGCTTACTTCCGCTCGCAGCAAGAGTACGTCGACTACCTGACGCCGCTCGAACCGCAAGCGGCGATGACTCTCGGCATCTATCTCTTCAACAAGGAAGAAGCCTACTTCTTCGCCTCCGACGATGCGGCGGCGCAATCGACCTGGCTCCATGAAGCGACGCATCAGCTTTTTCATGAGTACCGCTCGGCGCCGGAAGATATTGGAACGGAGGCGAACTTCTGGGCGATTGAAGGCGCCGCGCTCTACATGGAGTCGGTCCGGATGTTCGACGGCTACTGCACGATCGGCGGCTTTGATGCGTCGCGGCTGCAGTTCGCCCGCAATCGCCGCCTGGTCGGCGAGTTTCACTTGCCGGTGCAAGAGTTGACCGGCATGTCGCGTGAGCAATTGCAAAAGCATACCGACATTCGCGCTTTGTACAGCGAAGCGGCCGGCTTGGCCCATTACCTGATGGATGGAGACGCGGCCGCACATCGCAGCAAGTTTATCGAATACCTGCGGACGATTTATCTCGGCCGCGATCACGCGCGGTCGCTCGAAGAAACGACCGGGCTGGCCCCCAATCAAATCGACGACAATTACGCGAAGTTCCTTGAGGTCGACGACGCGATGCTCGGCGAGCTTGATCCGCTGGGACCGACGGCTGATCTGGCGCTTGGCCGAACTGCCGTTACAGACAGTGGGCTAGAAGCGATCGGCAAGTTGCCCAACTTGGATTGGCTCGATCTGACCGGCACACGCGTGACCAGCAGCGGCGTGATGCATTTGCAAACTCCGAAGCTGCGCGATTTAGGACTCGGCGGCACGGCGACGACCGACGCCGCAATGCCGACGATCGCGAAGCTCTCCAATCTCGCGGAACTTGATCTGAGCGGTACGGCGATCACCGACGCTGGACTCAAGTCGCTCGCGAGTCTCGATCGATTACAGATCTTGCGACTTGCAGTTACTCGGGTCACCGACGCAGGCTTGGCGGAACTTGCCCGCTGTGCGCAGTTAAGCGCGCTTGATTTGCGCCGCACGCAGACGACCCCGGGTGGAGTTGCGAAAATCAAGCAGGCTCACCCCGACTTGCAGGTTACGACCGGCGACCAGTAGTCGTTAGAATGGCGGCGTTCTTGTTTTCTAGCACCCTGGTCTTTGCCGAAGGTATGTCGCTATGAGCGGAATGCGCCCCTGGATCTTGTCGGAAGTAAATTACGGCTACGTCAAAGAGCATCAATACGAAGTCGCCGTGTTGCCGCTTGGCGCCACCGAGCCGCATAACTTGCATCTTCCTTACGGCACCGACATGTACGAAGGAACGGTCATCGGCGAGCGCATTTGCGAAGCGGCTCACAAGCAAGGCGCCAAGGTCATCTTGCTGCCGACCATGCCATACGGCACCGAGACGAACATGAACCAGTTTCCGCTGGCGATGAACGTCAATCCTTCGACGCTCTTTCTGGTCGTGGCTGACCTGGTGAAGTCGTTGGTCGAAAGCGGCATTCGCAAAGTGGTGTTGCTCAACAGTCACGGCGGCAACGACTTCAAACCGCTCTTGCGCGAATTGTACGGCAAGACCGAAGCGCATCTCTTCCTCTGCAATTGGTTCCGCGTCCTCTCGTCCGAAGATTACTTTGAGATCTTCGAGCACATGGACGATCATGCCGGCGAAATGGAAACGTCGCTGATCATGGCCTGCCAAGGGCACTTGGTCGACAAGAAGGAAGATGGCACCCTCAATGCCGACGCCGGCAGTCAGCGCCCGATGCAGTTCGAGGCGCTCGAGAAAGGCTGGGTAGGAATTACGCGTCCCTGGCACTTGCTGACGACCAATAGCGGCTCTGGCTATCCGCATGCGTCGACGCCCGAAAAGGGAGAGCAACTGCTCGACAAGCTGACCGAGCGGCTGGGGAAGTTTCTCGCCGAACTATCGGCCGCCGAGATCGACGCGACCTTTCCGTTTGTGAAGGATTAACGACGCTCGCGTCCGTGCTAGCTATCGAATTCGCTGGCGTTCTCGAACGGCTGAGCTTCTCAAATTGAGACGCAAGCGTGAGACACGAGTCGGTCTCGTCGGTACGCTGCGCCATGGTTTGCGCAAAAGCGAAACGGTGAACTCTTGACCTTATTGGGACTTACGCGATTCGGTCCCGGTTGCGCGAGTTTCGGCACGCCGGATGCTTTACGTTCGTCAGCACCTTTTTTTCAGGAGGAAGAAATATGTCGCCGCAAAAGAGTGCCCCACGAGCCAGAGCAATCGCAATCGCAGCCAAGCAGGGAGACCTGGAGATGCAAAAGGCAAAAATTGCCTCGCTATTCGTACAGAGTCTTGTGCTGATTGGGGTAACCGCGATGTCAGCAGCGATGATCTTTTCAACGCTGCTGTAAACCAGAAGGTAAGACGCCGCTAATCATTGACGTACGTAGGGCAACGTACGTCGATTAGTGGATCTTATCGCCTGACGGCGGCTCGATGAGCGGCAGTCCTAGGCCTTTGACATTCGAAATCTGATACCAGTCAGTCTTTCCTGACCGAATGAGGGAACGCTTATGAATGAGACGATCCTCCGCCAGGGCCCGTAGTTCCGATTTCGTAAACGGACCGGTCTCTGGCGAGTGAGCGTCAAACTTAATGTAATACGTTCCCTTTTCAGGCGGCTTGTGCGGCGTCGGTTCCTGGGTCGGCGTGCTTGCGGCCGTACCCTTCGTAACGCGATTTAGCAGACCGCGAAGAGCTTCGGCGAACATCTTGTTTCTCTTCCGTTCCAAGGATGGATACAGTACTCCACCCCTGACTACGGAAGCGATCTTGTTCGGTTCTTTCAAACCGGCGAAGAATGCCAATTTTCTTCGTATATGAACCTCATGTAAGGATCATGTAAACGTCGTTTACATCGAACCGAGGTTCACCTTCAAACCGGGAATCGCCCCCGACAATTGCTTCGCCCCTTCCGGCGTCGCTTTCGTCTGCCACAGATACAAGTGACGCAAGCTTGGCAAGCCATAGAGGTGATTCACGCCGGCGTCGGTCACCTCGGTCCCGTACAGATTCAGATAGTTCAGCTTCTCGCAGGCAGCCAGGTAACGCAGTCCCGCATCGGTCACCTTGGTCTTCGCCAGGTTAAGCCGTTCGAGTTGCTTCAGGCCGGCCAGTTGTTCCAAGCCGGCGTCGGTCACTTCGGTTCCCATCAGGTTCACTTCGACCACATTGCCGATTTTGCGAATCGGGGCCAGCGCTTCGTCATGAATCGTCTTGTCCGAAAGATGATAGGTCACCACCTTGGCGTCGCTGCTCTGAGCGATCCGATTGACCGTGCCGCCAAACGCGGTGATCTGCTTGATCGCTTCCGCTTCGGCCTGTTCGTCGATCGGCGCCTGGGGATACTTGGCGGCGATTTCGTTGGCGGTCCGCGTCGCATCGAGCATCTTCGGAATCGCCGCGGCCAGCGCCGCTTTCGCCGCCGCAAGCTCCGCTTCCATCTCGGCCCGCAGTTCGCGTTTGATCTTGGCGATTTCTTCCGGCGATAGCGTGGCGACTTCTTCGGTTTTCGGCGCTTCTTCCGGCTTTTTCTCCGGCTCCGGCATCGGCGTCGCCGGCTTCGCATCCGGAGCGGCGCTCGGCAATTCGCCGGCGGCGATCAGTTCGCCAAAGGTCTTCGCCTTGTCATTGGCCTTTTTGCCAGAGACCGCCTCAAACGCGGCAAGCACTTCCGCTTCGGCCTTGTCTCGTTCCTTTTCAATCCGTTCTTTGTTGAACTGATCTTTCTTGAGCGTTTCGGCCAGCGCGACGCCGTACGGATTGCGTTCTTTCTTCGCCTGTCCGTCGACGTGGCAAACGTTGCACTTGGCGGCTGTCGCTGTGGCGGCGAACATCTTCGCCTTGTCGTCGGCGGCGTCCTTGTGAACGTATTGCTTTTCGAAAACTTCCCAGAAGAACGGAATCGCCGCGGCCTGACGGGCCGAGAACGAAAGCACGACACAAAAGCTGAAGGTAGCGGCTAGAGCTTTAAGCGTGGTCTGCGAACGCAACATAGGAAGCTCCCAAAAGGCGAGAAGGGAAAGAAGTGATTTCGGCGGGATCCCTCTATTTTGGCTGCGCCGCTTGCCACTTTCAACCAAGGGAACAGATCGCCGGCGCCAGCCCCAAACAGGCGGTTTTGCAAGTTTACCTCGCAAAACGCGCCTCCGCCGAAATCACCGCTTTTCGGGCGAAAATCGCCTGGGCTGGGCGACTTACAGTTTTTGGCTCGCTCCGCAGTGATAACAGTGGGTCGAACCTCCAAGCGCCTTTTTGCGGAGCAAATGAACGGGAATCGTGATCGACTCACCACATTGGTCGCAACGAACTCGTCGCGCCAGTTGCGTGCCGCAAGAGGGACAATAGTTTCCCGGCAGGACCGCTTCGCCGCAATTCAAGCAATGGGCCCCTTCCTCCAGCGCCTCCGACGAAGAAACGGAGGCCGGCGTCGCCGAATCGAACCTTTCCAGCAAAGCCGTAAGTCGCTCTTTACAGCGGATCGCTCGCTGCGAGAGTTCCTCGGTCTCCGCTTGATAGTACGGCAACGTTTCGAGCGTTCCCTCGGCCGTCTCCCGTTCCACTTGATCTCGTAACCGTTGATAGGTCTTCTCCATCTCGGCGACCCGTTCTTTGGCGAGTTGCAATTCGGCCTCGAATTCCACGTTCGCCGCGCCGGCGAGATGCGACGAGCGACGCACCGCGTCGACATGCAATTGATGAACGACGGAGAGATCTTTCGTCAGTTCGCCAGAGAACCGCCGCAAGAGCTGCGCCGCCTGCTCTTTGCGATCGGCAATCTTTTGGCGGCGATGCATTTCCTGTTTGAGCCGCCACGCGCCATACGTGACCGTCACGAACGCGACGATCAAAAACCCGGCCGCGATGAACAAGTAGTCCCGATACGGCCCTCCATAGACGCCGCTGATCACGATCCCCAGCGACAATAACGTCAGCGGGATCACGCGCGTCAAAGCGAAACGGAGATCGAGAATCCGCGTCACATGCAACATCAACAGCGGCAGCGACAAGACGGCGGCGATGATGATCGATTGCCACGTCTGCAGTTGCCCATGAAACTCGAGCGTCGTGAAGATCAAAAAGAAGAAGCAGAAGTTGCCGGCCAACAGCGTGAAGTGCCCCCACCGAAAATCATCGAGCCGCCCCGGCTGATCGAGTTCGCTGAGAAACCAGAAGCCTGCCCCGAAGAAGAGCACGGCCAAGCCGGTCAGACGAAGCAAGAGCAGCACCCGTGCGGTCGGAGTTTGGGCCGAAGGAATGTCGACCCGAATCGCCGGCATCGTCACCAGGTTCGCGATTTCCCATCGCAGCTCTTTCTCGGACGACTCGGTCGGCTGCAGCGCTTCGTCCGGAATCGACCAGGTTGCGACCTCCATCTGTAGCGTCAACTCTCCAGCGCCGATCTTCACCGCCGGCGGCAAGCGATAGACGAAGTCATCGCGTCCTGAAACTTGAAAGGTCCAATCGACGACGACCGGCCGATCATCAGCAAACGTATGGCGACACGCGATTCCGTCGCGGCCGTAAATCACTTGCTCCGGCTCTAACGTCTGACCATCGGCGTCTTTCAGATCCAACTGCACATGACTCGCTTCCACCGCGCCGGCCGGAAACGGAAGAAAGAGGGCGATCTGTCGCTCCTCTCCGATCGGCGCGGCGACTTCGAGCGTTCCTTCGCTATCGACGACGAACCGCGTATAGATCTCCCAGCCGATCCGATGGTAGCTGGAGGCTAACTTCATCCGCTGGTCGAGCCGTTCGATCGTCGGCAGCGGCGTTTGACTTTCCTCCGAGGGCCGTGCGATCGGAGCTTCGGCCAGCGGCGTCGCCATTGGAGAAGATCTTTGCTTCGCCTTCTGGGCCGAGTCTCTGGCCATTTGAATCGCCGGCAACAGCAAGCCGGTCAAGAGGCCGATGATCGCTACAACAACCAACAGCTCAACAAGCGTAAAGCCGATCCGCCGGATCGGCGCAGCGGGGCGCGACGACATAGGACGAGATCCGATTTTTCGAGAAAAGAGTGCAAGACGAGGTGATACTGCACAGGTTAAATCTTCTCGCCGAATCTCGCCAATAAATTGCGTCCCCCGCTACGCTTCTTTTTCGTCGCCGATCTCGCCGACCAACTCCTCCAGCACATCTTCCAGCGTCACCAGCCCGACGGTCTTCTTCGCTTGTTGAACGATCGCCAGATGAATTCGCTGGGCGCGAAACTCCTTCAGCAAATCGTCGCAATGCATCTCGGCGTTGATGACCAACGCGGGACGGACCAAACGTTCGATCGGCGCTTGATCCTGCCCTTCCGTCAGTTCGCCTAAGATGTCATGACTGATGACCATTCCAATGACGTCGTTGACCGAATTGCCGAAGACCGGATAGCGCGAGTGAGTATGCTCGAGAACTTGCTTGGCCGCTTCGCGAACCGTCGCCTCTTGCCGGACCGCAGCGACGTCTTTGAGCGGCGTCATGATGTCGGCGGCCGATTTGTCATTTAGCAGAAAGGCGCGATGGACCAGGCGGACTTCATCGCTATCAATATGCCCCGCCGTTCGGCCCAGGGCCGCCAGCGAGCGAATCTGCGCCTCGGTTCCGACGGGTCGCTCTCCTTGCTGCAACTGCCGCGACAACCAATCGAGCGGCAGCACAATCGGATACATGACGTAGATCAGCGCCAGGATCGGCGGCGCCGAGATCCGACTGATCAGCGGCGCGTAGTGCGTGCCGAGCGACTTCGGGATGATCTCGGAAAAGATGATGGTGCCGAACGTCAGGATCGCCGTGACGACGCCGATCACCGTCTCGCCGTACAACTCAATCGCCTTGTTGCCGGCCAGGATCGGTCCGAGGATATTGATCGTGTTGGTGACGATCACCACCACCACGACGGCTCGGGTGATCCGGTTTTTCACTCCCTGCAGCGCAACGGCGCCGGGGAGTTTCTTCATCACCATCTCCTCGACTTCGCTGCGCGAGACGCTCAAAACGGCGGCGTCGACCAGAGCGGCGACGCCGGAGAGAAAGATGAATCCGAGGATGTAGAGGAACAAAGTCAGCATAGCGGCCCCACTGGAGAATTCGTCGCGAGTAGGCGTCTCACGTTCCAATCGTAGCGAACCAGCGGCGACGTTCCGACCAAACCTGCCGCTTCTTTCCGCCGAGCGAGGTTCTCACTTACCGCAAAAATAGGGAGGACTTCCGCTTTTTTCGTGTGCAGACGGCGCCTCCCCAAAACGCGCAAATCCTCATAAACCGGGTCGCCTGGGAGCCGCAGTGCGCCTCTTTCTTCATTTCTCAGGTCTTAACTGCGGTTTTCTTGTCGATTTCTCCCCCATTTACCGCACGAACGTTGACGACGGCGAATTGCACGCATAGGATGCACACCAGATTTGATGGTGGCTGTACCGGTTGTGAGAGTGTTTTTTTAACCGGCAGTCGCAGCTTTATGTTTTGTGAGTGATTTTGATGCCAGAAGGTAAAATCAAGCGTTTGACCGACAAGGGTTTCGGTTTCATCGACACCGGGTCAAACAAGGACCTGTTCTTCCACATGTCGAGTCTGGAAGGCGTCCGCTACGACGATCTGCGCGAAGGCCAATTGGTCTCGTATGTTGAAGGCCAAGGCCCGAAGGGTCCGCGCGCTGAGCAGGTCCAACTGATCTAAGCCAAATGCAGAGCCGCCCTGCGAACATTGGTCGCGGGGCGAGCTCGCCATTTGGGCTTTTTTTCTTCTGTCGCACCGCTCGCGACTCCTTTTCCTGCGGAAAAGGGCAGATTTTCTCCCGGATAGAATCTCCGGTCGAGTTAGCCGCCGGTATCGTTCGGACGGTCAATCAATAGATTTGTCGCCAGGTGATCGGTCACCGTACCGTACATCTCGTCCTTATCCAAATGATCCTGAACCGTCTGGGCGTCGTCGACCAGGAATCCCAAGTGACAGATCGGTTCGCCGGGACTGACCGCCGGCAGCGTCGTCGTCCCAATTACAACGGCGTCGAATGGGGCGAAGATCTGGTTCAATTGCTTGCCGAGCAGGCCGGTATTCGTCGCTAGCAGTTGCCCCTCGCGAACGATCTCGCCGGGCGCCGCATGGAATTGCAGGAAACCGCCCCGGTCAGCTCGCACCCACTTCGTCTTTTCGATGATGAACTTGCGCGAAGCAGGGACATGCGTGCCGGAGAGCATCCCCAGCTTCACCAGCACGTTGCGAATTCCGCGCAATTCCCAACTGACGATCGACGGCTCAACTTTCGACACTTCGCCCGCTTCCAGGATGATCGTCGCACAGCCGGCGCCGCAGGCAGTCCGCCGAAATGCGCCTTCCGGACCTTTGCCGGTGACGATCAATTCGCTGCCGAACGCTTCGGCCAGCATCCGGGCGTCGGGATTGCTCCAGTCGACCCGCACGTTCGGAAAGTTGGTCCGGCGAATTGCAGCGGTATGCAGGTCAATTCCGTAATCGCAACGGGTGACGATCTCGTCGAAGATCCGCCGCGCCATCCGACTGGCCAGACTTCCGCTTGGCGAACCGGGAAAGCTGCGATTCAAGTCGCGGCGATCGGGGAGATAGCGGGTGTGATTATCGAAACCCAAGATGTTCAGGACCGGGGCCAGGACCAGCGCCCCTTTCTTCAGCCGTAAGCTGTCGTCCATGATCAACGAGCGAATCGCGCCGGTGCCGTTGATCTCGTCGCCGTGCAGGGCGGCGGTGATGAAGACGACTGGCCCATCTTCGACGGCGCGACGAACTTGCACCGGAATCAGCACGTCGAAGCCGCTATAGCTTTCGCCGATCGAGACCTGGACGTCCCGAACCTGGCCGGGCTCAATAATAACGCCGTTCCAATCGTCAATCGGACGCTTGGTCCGCGGTTCGGGAGTTTCGTCTTCGTTGGCCGTCATTGGCTCCTGTACTGACGTCGGCTCGGATGGGCGACGTCTTATCCTTTCCCTTTGTCTCGCTGTCGGCCAGGCTTGGCGTGCTGTTCGATGAACTCGATGATCTTGCCCGCCACGTCGACTTCGGTCGCTCCTTCGATCCCTTCCAGACCGGGGGAAGAGTTCACTTCCATCACGACCGGTCCATGGTTTGAGCGGAGAATGTCGACGCCTGCCACGTTCAGCCCCATCGTCTTGGCGGCTCGCTTGGCGGTGGTCCGCTCTTCCGGGGTGATCTTAATCTTTTCGGCATATCCGCCGCGATGGAGATTCGAGCGGAATTCGCCCGGCGCGGCTTGGCGCTTCATCGTGGCGATGACCCGGTTGCCGACGACGATGCAGCGGATGTCGCTGCCGCCGGCTTCCTTGATGAACTCTTGAACCAGGATGTTCGCGTCGAGACCGCGGAACGCTTCGATTACGGCTTGGGCCGCCTTCTTCGTTTCGGCCAGGATCACGCCGACCCCTTGGGTTCCTTCGACCAACTTGACGACAACCGGCGCGCCGCCGGCGATCGCGATCAGGCCATCGATGTCTTTGGTCGAGTGAGCGAAACCGGTGACCGGCAAACCGACCCCGTCACGTGCTAGCAGTTGGGTCGAACGGAGCTTGTCACGCGAGCGATTGATCGCCTGCGATTCGTTGACGGTGAAGACCCCCATCATCTCAAACTGGCGGACGACAGCGGTGCCGTAGAACGTATAGCTGGCGCCGATACGAGGAATAATCGCGTCCGGAGCCAGTTCTTCCCCCTGGTACAGCACGCGGGGGCGATGGGACGTGATGTCCATGTAGCAGCGCAGGTAGTCGACGACCCGCACAGTGTGGCCTCGCTCAATCGCCGCTTCGCGCAAGCGTCGGGTCGAATACAGGGAGGACTTCCGGGAGAGGATTACGATATTCATCGACAAAATCTGCTTAACGCGGGGTAAGGGTCTATTTGCATGATGCCGCCAGTGTAGGTCGGGAAATCGGCTATTTGGCCCGTCGGACTCAATATTCGACTAGAAATTTATCCCGCCCCGTGTAACGATCGGCCGTTCATCTTATCAATTGCCTATATCTTGCCAATGCGGCGTCACCGCCGGCGGCAGGGAACCCAAAAATCAGCCGTATGTTCCGAAAACGTCATCCTCAGGTCGGCGCCGCCCCCGGAACATTGGTCATTCCCGAGGACGCGCCGCCCCCGCGAATCCGCCAGATCCTCTATTCCGTCGACGGGATGCACGTCGACCGAAGGATCGACGATCTCGACGATCTGGAGGAAGCTCCCGGATCGGGGGTCTCGTGGGTCGACGTCCAAGGTTTTGGCGACGAACGGCTGCTGGTCGAACTGGCCGAAATCTATGGGCTCCACCCTCTGCTGCTGGAAGACGTGGTCAATGTTCCGCAGCGGTCCAAGGTGGAACTGCACGATGATAATCTCCTAATCGTGCTGCGAATGGTCAAAGTTGGCGACGATGCGGAAATTACGATCGAGCAGGTGGGGATCGTGCTGGGAGAGGACTACGTCCTGACCTTCCAGGAGAAATACGGCGACGTCTTTGATCCGATCCGCAAGCGGATTACCGCGGGACATCGCCGCTTCAAAGAGAAGCAGGCCGACTACCTGGCCTACGCGATCGCCGACTCAATCATCGACCATTATTACCCGGCCCTCGAAGTGCTCGGCGAACGACTGGAAGACCTGGAAGAGGAAGCGGTCGCCACTCCCACGACCACCGTTTTGCAAAAGATTCATCATATGAAGAATCGCTTGCTGAACCTGCGTCGCGCCCTTTGGCCGCAGCGCGAGGCGCTTCATTCGATGGTCTGGGAGCCGAACACGCTGGTCGGCGAAGAGGTGCGATTACACCTCCGTGATACCTACGACCACTGCGTGCAAACGACCGAAGTGATCGAAATGTACCGCGACATGATCAGCGGCATGCTCAATACCTATCTCTCGTCGATGGCCAACCGCACCAACGAGATCATGCGCGTGCTGACGATCGTTTCAACCATCTTCATCCCGATGTCGTTTCTGGCCGGCGTTTACGGCATGAACTTTAAGGACATGCCGGAACTTAAATGGCCGTGGGGATACCCCATGTTTTGGATGATCGTGACCTTCCTGGCGATCGGCATGCTCTTCTTTTTCGGCCACAAGGGATGGCTCCATCCGCAGGACCACAAGCAAGACGAACCGGAATAAGCCCCCGACGGGCAACCCGCGCAATCCCAATGGCCTCAATGGCCTATAATCGCGCATTAAAACTCGTTTAAAAATGGCAACTTCCTGATTGCGCCGATAGAATGGCGGGCTCCCCTACTCTTCCGCCCACTTCTGTTTTTCACGTCAGGAGCCCCATCATGCCTGGTCGTCCCGCGCATTCGTCCCGTCGTCGTTTTCTGAAGACTTCGGTCGCCGCTGCGGCAGTCGCCGCGACTCCACTGATCCTAAGTGCCGACGACAAGTCTGGCAGCAAAGCGAAACGCGTTGGCGCCGGCGAGCACACCTATGAGTGCCAACATTACTGGGGCGAACTCCCCAAAACCGTCCAGTGGGGCGCGACCCACGGCGTCACCATCGACCGCGAAGGCTTGATCTACATCAAACATCAGAACGGCGGCAGCCAGCCGATGGATGCGATCGTCGTCTTTGATCCCACTGGCAAAGCGGTCCGCTCGTTCGGCAAAGAGTATCACGGCGGCGGTCACGGCATCGACATTCGCGAAGAAGGAGGCGAGGAGTTTCTCTATCTGTCGGATGTGAAACATTGCCAGGTAATCAAGACCGACCTGAAGGGAGATGTCGTCTGGAAGAAGGACTTCCCCCAAGAGCCCGGCGTCTACAAAGATGGCGCCGGCTATCGCCCGACCAACGTCGCGTTCGCGCCGGACGGCGGCCTTTACATCGGCGACGGCTACGGCTCGCACTACATCCATCAATATGACAAAGACGCCAAGTGGGTTCGGACTTGGGGCGGCGCCGGCAGCGAACCTGGCAAGATGAAGACGCCGCACGGGATGTGGTTCGACGATCGTCCCGGCCGCACGCCGTCGTTGGCGGTGGCCGATCGGGCCAACGCGCGGCTGCAATATTTCACGCCGACCGGCGAACATCTCGGCTTTGTGAACGACCTCCTCTTCCCAGCCGATATCGACATCCAAGGGGAAGTGATGCTCGTGCCTGATCTGCACGCGCGGATCACGCTGCTCGACAAAGATAACAACGTGATCACGCATCTCGGCGACGACGCCGAGTGGCGAGCCGCAGTACTCGGCGACGGCATGAAGATGCGCCGAGAGCGCGATCGCTGGCTCGACGGCAAGTTCATCCACCCCCACGACGCTTGCTTCGACAAAGATGGCAACATCTATGTGACCGAATGGGTCGAAGGAGGACGCGTCACCTTCTTGAAGAAGTTGGCGTAGGTCCGTTCGCCGCGCATCGTAGCCCGAGGCGCGAGCCGAGGGAATGTGTTGTCCACTCAAAAAAAAACGCCCCGGTCAATCGACCGAGGCGCGGGTCCACCGTGGTTCTTTGGCGCGTCGGGCTTACGCTTGATTCAAGCCCGGCTTGCCGGCTTCGACGACGAAGCTGGCTCGCGTGTTGAGCGGAGCGCCCGGCTTGGTGACGAACGGCACCGTGCGGTAGTGAGTCGTCCAGGTCTTCGGCGAAATCTCACAAGCGACGTAGCCCCGTTCGTAGTTGTTGAACTTCACGAACGGGTTCTGGGCGAGCACCAGCGGCGTGTCGTCTCGCTGCTCGGAGCCATCGCCGCCTGAGGTGATCGACGTACCGACGAACTCGACGGCGACAGCCGGCGAATCGACGTCCTCGCAGTTAACCTGCAGGTCGTTCGCCCAGTTGCAGTGAATGTCGCCAGTGAGGACGACCGGGTTCTTGTCCGGATGTTGCTTGAAGAAGTTCAGCATCCGCAGTCGATTAACTTCGTAACCCGGCCACTGATCCATCGAGTAGGAGACCTTTTCGCTCGAATCGCGATCGACGCGTCCCATCATCACTTGCTGAGCGAGCACATTCCAGACGCTGTCGGAATTCTCGAACTGATGGGTCAGCCAATCTTCCTGCTTCGCGCCGAGAATCGTCGCTTCCGGATTGAAAACTTCGTCGCACGGCGGCTTGTTTCCGTCGCCGCACGGCTGATCGGTCCGATACTGTCGCGTATCCAGCACGTCGAAGTCGACCAGACGGCCGAACTTCACGCTGCGATACAGTTGCATGTCAGGTCCGGTCGGCAGTTGGGCCGAGCGAAGGGGCATGTTTTCGTAATACGCTTTGTAGGCGCGAGCGCGACGCTGCATGAACTTGTCGCCTTGGTTCCGTTTCGCTTCGGGATGCTCGGGAACGTCGCCGGCGCAGTTGTTATCAAATTCATGATCGTCCCAGGTCACCAACCACGGGCACATCGCATGTGCGGCCTGGAGATGCGGATCGGTCTTGTACTGCGCGTGACGCACGCGATAGTCGCCGAGGCTATCGATGTACGGTCCGGCATGCACGCGGAGCTTCCCTTCTTTCCCCTCTCGTTCGTAGATGTAGTCCCCCAGGTGCGCGACGACGTCGAACCCTTCCTGCACCATATGGTCGTAGGCGGTGTAGTAGCCGGACTCATAATGCTGACACGAGGCGAACGCGAACTTCAGTTGCGACAACATGTCGTTCGGGTTCGGCGCCGTGCGAGCACGTCCCTTCGGGCTGACTTCGCCGGCGGCGGCGAATTGGTAGAAGTACCAGCGATTCGGATCGAGCCCCGGCACTTCGACATGGACCGCGTGTCCCATGTCGGGCGTCGCGATCGCAGTCCCCTGAGCGGCGACCTTGGTCATCGCTTCGTCGTGACAGACGGTCCAGCGGACTTCCACGTTTTCGGTCGGCATCCCGCCGTCATGCTCCAGCGGCTTCGGCGCCAGACGAGTCCACACGACAAAACCGTCCGGGCTCGGATCGCCCGAAGCGACCCCCAGCGAAAACGGATAGTCGCCTAGCCCAACGTTCCGGCGAAACGCCGCCGAAGCGACTCCACCCAACGTCGGCCACGCGGCCAACATCGAGCCGCCAAGGGCCAAAACCTGACGACGATTCCAGGTACGGCCGGGGATATGAATACGTTGGGCGCACATTGGACGGAACTCCAAAAGCAGTGGCGGGATGGGAGTGCGGGAAGCAAGTGGCGGTTCAATCAACTTTGTTGACTGTTCGACACTATCGCGAGTCTACTTGACCCGACTGCGGCGGATCAAGTTAACGAAAGATGAAGGTGGGGGGCAGGAGCCGAAATACGGGAAATCGATCGCCCAAAACGGCCGAAATTGCGCAATTTCGAGCAGTTCCTGCGCAAGAAGTAAGATACGTCTTCCCCCGCTACTCGCAAAGTAATTCTTCAGAACGGCGCAAGAAGTTCTAAAAACTTCTCGCTACACGCCGCGATAGCTGGTCACGGCCGCGGTGATTGCGGCCAGTTCTTCGCCGCTCAGTTCGACGCTCCCCGCTCCGGCGTTATCGATCGCTTGCTGCGGAGTTCGAGCGCCGCAGAGGACGTGCGAACAACCGCGCTGCGCCAGCGTCCAGGCCATCGTCAACTGCGACAAGCTGATCTGGTGACGCGCAGCGATCGCCTGCATCGGCTCGAGCATGGCGAGCACCTGGCGAACGTTGTCCGGCTTGAATCGCTCTTTGAATAGCCGCTGATCTCCTTCAGCGTACTCGCGCTCCGGCGTAATCTTGCCGGTGAGCAGACCTTGCGCAAGCGGGCTGTAGGCGAGAAACGCAATGTTGTCGCTCGCGCACTTGGCCAGGTTCGTCGACTCCATGCCGCGATCGAGCATCGAGTATTTTTCCTGGTCCGAGTCGAGCTGGCCGTATTTGCGATACTCGTCCATCTGCTCCGGCGTCGCATTCGATACGCCGATCGCACGGATCTTTCCTTCTTTCTTCAGTTCTTCGAGCGCACCCATCCGCTCTTCTATCGGCGTCGCATCCAACTGCCAATGCGTTTGATAGAGATCGATCACGTCGGTTTGCAAACGCTTCAGGCTCCGCTCCACTTCCTGGCGAATCCCGTCGCGGCCGCTGTAGATGTAGACGTCGAAACTCTCCTCCGTCTTCTCGCCGCTCCAGTCGACGTTTTGCCGCGTGGTCGAAAACCGCTTCTTCGCTCGCTTCACTTGCTCGTCGCTCAGATCCCACCGCATCGAGCACTTGGTCGCCAGCACCACTTTGTCACGTCGATCGGCGATCGCTTTGCCAACCACTTCTTCACTGGCGCCAAACCCATAGACCGGCGCCGTATCAATCAAATTACCCCCGGCGTCGAGAAACGCATGAATCGCAGCGATCGACTCCTTCTCATCCGCGCCCCCCCAAGTCCAACCGCCGATGGCCCACGCTCCAAAAGCGACGACGGAGGCTTCAATTCCAGATTGTCCGAGAGGGCGGGTTTTCATGCGGGTTGCTCCGTGTGGTTGGAAGACATGGAATGTGGGCTGCCTAAAAGACTAGACATCCAGAGCCGAGAGGAAACCCCACATACAAGGCTGACTTGCAGCCAGATCAACAAAAAAACGCCCGATGCGGCGAGCATCGGGCGTTTTTCGTAAATCGTTACGCTAACAGCGTTTTTAGTGCCGGAGGTGGGAATCGAACCCACACTCCCTTGCGAGAACTGGATTTTGAATCCAGCGCGTCTGCCAATTCCGCCACTCCGGCAAGGCAAATTCAGGACCACGTTCGCCCGGGGGCGGTTCGCGGTCTGCTCTTTGGTAGGTTATAGGAGCAAGCTCCGTCCTACCTGGGAATTTCGCATTTTAAGTGGGAAGGGCTTGGGACGCAACTACCGACCCAAAAAGAGGTTTCGGCCGGAAAAAAGGGGCGATACCTTCGGCATAATCGGCCAGGTCACGCGGGCCAAGTCGTGGCCAAAGGAGCCGATCGACCTTAGAATCGAAGTTTTCCCCCTCGGCGGTCGCCAGGTTTGGTTGCCGCTGACGTCTCGGCTGAAAAGTGCGGAATGAATCCACTTCACCTATGCATCGCGTTGTGCCCGCTGGCCGCCTACATGTTTTTGCTGGGGGCGATCAACTTGTCGCGGCGTCCGTTTCTCACGACCGGCGGTCGCGATTCGTATGCGCTCGGCGTGGCGGTGGTCGGCCTGATGATCGCCGGGCCGATGAAGCTCTTCCTGCCCGATAACGCCGCGGCCCTGTTCGGGCCTTATATCTGGCTACTGATGCTATCGCTCTACTTCCTGGCGGTCACCTTTTGGGTGCTGATGGAAAAGCCGCGGTTGGTCGTCTTCAACTCGACGATCGATCAGCTGAAACCGGTCCTCCGTCGCGTGGCGAACGAACTCGATCCAGAAGCTCGCTGGTCCGGCGATGCGATTCTCTTCCCGACGCTCGGCATTCACCTGGTGCTGGAAGAATCGACGGCGATGCGAAACGTGCAGATCAACTCGGTCGGCAGCCGCCAAGACTTTCTGTCATGGCGACGACTGGAGTTGGCTCTAGGAGGCGCACTACGTCGCGAGACGACGACCCCCAACCCGTACGGCGGCATTCTGTTGACGATCGCCGTGTCGATCACCGTGGTGGTATTCTTGCAGCTGCTGCGACGGCCCGATCTGGCGGCGCTGGAATGGCGCGAGCTGATGATGTTTTAGCGGTTGCTCGAACAGGACAAAGACATGCTCATCCGGCGAAGACGCCGCAAGAGCATGGCACCAGGCCTGATGATGTTCTAATCAAGCCGGCGTGCCGAGCGCGTACAGATACTCGTACGTGTAGATCCCTGAATCATGTCCGTCGCTGAACTTGATCTGATAGGCGTAACGCCCGATTGGGTTCATGCCGGTGATGCGCAGCGGCGCCAGTTCTTCGGGACGCAGGATCGGCAGCACATTCGCTGGTTTCTCCGCTTCCAAACGGGCCTTCTCCATCGTCAGCGCATCAGGACTCTGATCGCGAAGCATCCGCACCGGATAGACCAGCTGGGCGCCATCGGACCACTCGATCCACAGTCGCCCGTCGTCTAAAAGCTTTAACTGCTGCGGAAATGCGGACATCGTCTACTTCAGCTCCCGCAACAGATCCAACACCCGCGTGACTTCGTCCGGCGTGTTGTAATGAACCATGCCGAGTCGCACGGCGCCTTCCGGCTCCAGCCCAAGCACTTCGGTCAGCGGCAACGCGTAGTAGTTGCCATGCCACGCGAAGACTCCCTGCTCGCCGAGATATTGCGCCAGTCGCTTCGGCGGCAGCGCCTGATGCCGAATCGAAAATGTCGGCAGACGCTCGCCGAGCCGCTTCGTATCGGTGATGCCGTATACCTTCACTTCGGGAATCGCCGCCAAACCGTTGAGCATCTGCGCGCTCAGCGTTTGCTCGTACGCGACGATCTTGGCGTAGCTCGCTTGCAGTTGATCGCGGCGGGTTCCGCTGCCGCCGGCGATTTGCGAGATGTACTCAATCGCAGCGACGACGCCGGCGATCCCTTCAAAGTTTTGCGTGCCGGTCATCCAGCGACCAGGCAGATTCTCCGGCGCCGGGCGTAACTTGTACGGCCGCAGCGTCTCCATCAGCATCCGCTTGCCGTACAAAATGCCGACGTGCGGACCAAAGAACTTGTAGGCCGAACAAGCGAGGAAATCGCAGCCCCAATCGGAGACGTCGATCGGCGCGTGGGGCGAGTAGTGCACCGCGTCCAAAAAGACGAGCGCCCCGACCTCATGCGCCAGTCGCGTGATCTCGGCCACCGGATTGATCGAGCCGACGGCGTTCGACGCACAGCCGACGGCGACCAGCTTCGTCTTGCTCGACAGCTTGCTCCGGAAGTCGTCCATGTCGAGCGTGCAGTCCTCGACGTTGACGCCGATCTCTTTGACGATCGCCCCAGCGTCTTGCGCCGCAAGGACCCACGGACTGAAGTTGGCGTCATGATCCAAGTGAGAGACGATCACTTCATCGCCGGGCTCCCACGTACGAGCCAAAGCCCGCGACAGGGCGAACGTCAAACTGGTCATGTTGGCGCCAAAGGCGATCAAGTCCGAATAGTTGGCGCCCAGCAGATCGGCGACGGCGGCATGCGCATCATCCATCAGCGCGTCGGTCTCGCGACTGGTCGCGAAGGCGCCATGCGTGTTCGCGTTGTGTCGCAGTAAGTAATCGCTGACCGCATCGGCGACGCTTTGCGGAACCTGGGTCCCGGCGGGACCATCAAAGTAGACAATTTCGCGGCCATGCATCAGGCGACGGAGAGCCGGAAATTGCTCGCGGCAGCGCGCGACGAATTCAGGAGGCATTTCGTTGATCCACAAAGCGGCGCCCCTTCCCCTCGAACCGAGGAAGCGAGCCGATCTCGACTGAAGTAACCTCGATCCGCAGACCGAGACGGATTTGCAACTCTTTCGCAACGCGTTCGGGCCGATTGAGACGATCTTCGATCTCGACCGACAGTTGATCCATCTGTCCTTGCTTGAAGGCGGTCATCCGGAACTCGACCACTTCGGGGAAGCCGCGCACGATCTGTTCGACCGACGACGGGAAGACGTTCACGCCGCGGATGATCAGCATGTCGTCCGCGCGTCCCAGCACGCCTCCTTCAAGCAACACGAAGTTGCACGGCCCGTTATGATTCCAACTGGGCCGAACCAGATCGCCGGTCCGGTAACGAATCACCGGGGCGCCGAAACGACCAAGCGTAGTGATGACCAGCTCCGACAGTTCTTGTTCCCCAGCCGCACGTCCCGTTTCGACCGAGATGAACTCCGGCAGGAAGAAGGCTTCGTTGACGTAGACGCCGCGCTGCTTGTCGTCCGAAAAGCCCCACGGGCCGATCTCCGTGGCGCCGGTATGATCAATCACCTTGGCGTTCCAGGCCGACTCAATCTTTTGCCGGACGCTGGGGATCGAACCGCCAGGCTCGCCGGCCAAAATAATTCGATGGACATTTGTGTCGGCGATATCCAGCTTTTGCTGATGAGCGACTTCGGCCAGATGCAGAGCGTACGTTGGCGTACAAAAGAGCGCCGTCGCGCGGTTCTGCCGAATCAGTTCCAAGCGAGCCGACGTACTGAGGCCGCCGCTCGGAATCGCCAAACAGCCGCGAGCCGCTACCGCGTCAAAGGCGCTCCAGAACCCCACGAACGGCCCGAAGCTGAAGGCCAAGAAGCAGCGATCCTCGGGACCAAGTTCGGCCGCGTCGAGCACGAATTGCCAGCCGTCGAGCCACCACTTCCAGTCGGTCGCCGTGTCGAGCACCACCATCGGACGCCCTCGCGTGCCGCTGGTACGGTGAAAGCGGACGTAATGCTCCAGCGGATAGGTCCGGTTGGCGGCCAGATCGCCGCTTTCGACCTTGCCCACCAGCTCGTCTTTGAACGTGAACGGCAAGCCGGCGATCTCGTCGAGCGACGTCAGCGGACGGTGAAGCGATCCCAGCTTCTCGGCGTAAAACGCGTTGTGAGGCAGGATTTCTTCGACCAGCGCGTTAAATTTCGCTAACTGGTGAGCGGCGAGTTGCGACGCATTGAGACGGCGAAGTTCGTCTCGCTGGGCAGAGGTATAGGTAGTCATGCCTGCATCATAGGAAGTGCGGCGACTCGCGGAAAGTCGACCCTTTTCCTCCTCGCCGACTGCCGCTGACCAGAAAAGGGGAACTAGGCTACAATAAGCCCTTTTCCTCCCGGCGCCCGCCATCACCCTCGAAACCAACGCGACGCATGAGTTCTGCACCTGCCGAGAAAATCGAAAACGCCAGCCGCGGCTCGTTGGCGGTCGTCTTTCTGACGGTCTTCATCGACTTGCTGGGGTTCGGGATCGTCCTGCCGCTGTTGCCAATTTATGCGGACCAGTTCGGCGTCGACGAACATGGAATCACGCTCGGCCTGTTGATGGCCAGCTTCTCGGCGATGCAATTTCTCTTTGCGCCTTTCTGGGGTCGCTTGTCCGATCGAATTGGACGTCGCCCGGTGATCATGATCGGGCTATTGGGAAGCGTGATCTTTTACGCGATCTTCGGCATTGCCACAGAAATCGAATGCGTCTGGCTGTTGTTCGTCGCCCGCATCGGCGCCGGCATCGCCGGGGCGACGATTTCGACCGCTCAGGCCTACATCGCCGATACGACCAGTCTCGAGAATCGCCCGAAAGGGATGGCGCTGATCGGGATGGCGTTTGGTCTTGGCTTTACCTTTGGTCCGCTCGTCGGCTTTTTGGCCGTTCCGACCGGCGAAGGCGATCCCGGTGGTTGGCCTGGTTACGTCGCTGCGATTTTGTCGGCCGGAGCTTTGGCGCTCGCCTGGTTCAAACTGCCGGAGTCGCTGCCGAAAGAGTCGGCCGCCAATCGAGAACATACGCATCGCGGGTTTTCCCTCGCTTCGCTTGGTTCGGCGCTGAAGACCAAATCGATCGGCGGGCTCTTGATCGCCTTCTTCGTCTGCGTCTTTTCGTTCGCCAATTTTGAAACGACGCTCGGGCTGATGATTTCGGGAAGCCACTTAGAAAACAGCAAGTTCCATTTTTCGTTTGGACAGGTCTGTTTGACGTTCGCGTTTATTGGTTTCACGCTCGCCATCGTGCAAGGAGGTATCGTACGCCGATTGGCAGGACGTATTTCGGAAGGCTCACTGGCGGCCGGCGGCGGCATCGCCCAGATCGTCGGATTTCTGATGATCGCGGGCGCCGCCCACTCTGGCTCGACCGGCTTGCTCTTTGGAGCGCTGGCGATCGTCGTGAGCGGCTTCGCCTTCGTCACGCCGTCGCTCAACTCGCTGCTGTCGCGGCGAACCGATCCAGAGAAACAAGGGGGCATCCTGGGCATGGCGCAAAGCGTCAACTCGATGGCCCGCATCGTCGGATCGGGCTTGGGGATTCCGCTTTTAAAGATCTCGCTGACGCTGCCCGCTTATGTCGCCGCCGGACTGATGGGCGTCGGCGTGCTGTTGGTGATCCTCGCCGCCCGCAGCGGCAAGGACTACGTCGCGGAAGCGGAAACCGAAGTGGCGTAACGCTGGACGGCGTAAAAGGGGTCAGGTCTCTTTTTCGCCATTAGACTTGGATCAGATCGCCAGAGCTGACTTGCGAAAAAGAGACCTGACCCCTTTTACGCAACCTAGTCGTCGAGCGCTTCCAGTCCTGCGTCGGCGCGAGCGGGGTTTTCCAGATAGGCGGTCAGCAAGATCTGCGCCGCCAGTTTGTCGATCATCGCCTTCTTCTTTTGCTTGGTGATTCCGAGGCCGGCCAGCATGTCTTTCGCGATGCTGGTCGTGAAGCGTTCGTCGTAGTAGATGACCGGGATACCGGTTAGCTCGCCGAGCCACTTGCCGAACTTGCGAGCTTCGCCTGACTTGCCGCTTTCGGCGCCGCTCATGTGGACCGGCACGCCGACGACGAATAGCACGATCCGCTCTTCGCGGGCCAGTTGTTCAAAGTATTGCCGATCGAGCTTCGGCGAACGGCGATTGTAGTTTTCCAGCGGGCTCGCCAAGATCCGCTGGGGATCGGTAATCGCGATGCCGATGCGCACCGTGCCGAAATCGATCCCGGCGATACGGCCGACTTCCGGAAGTTCAGGGGGACCGCCTGCGCTCATAGATGAGCGTCCCAGCCGTTCGCTTGCAGCTTCTTGACCACTTCGCGAATGTCTTCTTCTCGCTGTTTATCCGCGACCAGCGTCGCATCGCGCGTATGCACGACGATCACGCCGCTCATGCCGAGCGTCACAATTAAGTGATCGTCGTCCGCTTTGATGATGCAATCTTGGGTGTCGATTCCCAAATGGTTGGCCAGCACCGTGTTGCCGTTGGCGTCCGATTCGTTCAATCGCTCCAGGCTTTGCCAGTTGCCGACGTCATCCCACAAGAACGGCGCTTCGATCACGACGACGTCTTTATGATGCTCCATCACCGCGTAGTCGATCGACTTCCCCTGAATCGCAGCGAATTCGGTCGCCAACGTTTTGGCTTGCGTCGGAGTTCCCCACGCGGCGTTGATCGCTTCCAGGTGAGCGTACATCGCCGGCTCATAGCGGCGAAGCGCATCAAGGATCGTCTTCGCCTTCCAAATGAAGATGCCGCTGTTCCAATAGAAACGTCCCGACTCGAAGTACTCTCGGGCGACGTCCCCTTTCGGCTTTTCGCGGAACCGCGCAACCTGGTAGGTCGGCGGCGCCGCTGCGTGGTCGCTGATCGATTCGCCTCGTTCGATATAGCCGAAGGTCTCGGCCGCATACTTCGGCTGAATGCCGAAGGTGACGATTCGATCTTCCGCGGCGGCGACCAAACCTGCGCCATACCGAACCGCCGACTGAAACGCCGACTCAGGCGAGATCACATGGTCGGACGGCATCACCACCATGATCGCTTCAGGATCGTCGCGCGAAACGAGCATCGCCGCCAAACCGATGCATGGCGCGGTGTCGCGTTTGCACGGCTCACCCACGATTGCGGCGGCCGGCAATGCCGGAAACTGCACTTGGATCGGCTCGACCAGGCGCTCGTTTGTCACCACCAGAATGCGGTCGTTGTCGACCAGATCTCCCAGCCGCGCGGCGGTCGCCTGGATCATGGTGCCGTCGCCGGTCAAATCCAACAGCTGTTTCGGTCGGTCGGCGCGACTGGCAGGCCAAAAACGAGTTCCGGCTCCGCCGGCCATGATCACCGCGTGTAACATCGATGCAATCCTATTCTGACAAGTCCCCCAAGACCGTCGGCTCGACGATCGGGGCCAACCCTTCGGCCTTTGATTTTAGCTCTTCCGCATCGAGCGCATATAGCGGACTGATCTCGATCGGCACGCCGGGCTCGACTGTGACCCCTGCGGCGGTCAACCAATTCGCATAAATGGCGGTCAATGCGGCGCGAGCGGCGCTCGGCGTGTCGCTGGGGGCGCCATCCGCGTTCTTGACCGGGGCGAAGGTCGTCGCCGGCGAGATTTCGACGACGATCGCATTTTTGGCGTGCGGCAGCAAGTCGAAGATGAACCGCTCGAACTTGATGCCGTTGGGAGACTCCGGCTCGACCTGCTCTCCGGCAAAAGTGCAGTAAGGGACTTTCTTGCTCGCCAGGTGCCACGGCAAGCTCTCGGCGTCGTCCGCCATGCGGTTCAGAAATTCGACATTGATCCCGTGAATGGCGATGTTACCGGCCCAATACTTCAGCGAACCGCTTGCGTCGCGCTCGGCCGCAAGCTCCTCGGACAGCTCGCTGTACTCAACCAGGCGGAGCTTGCCGTCGACCTCGACCAGCACGCCCACTTTTTCTTCGGGACGCTGCTTGGCGACGACCTGGGTCGACATTTCGCTGCCGCTCAAACGGTGGTAGCCCAAAAAGAGCGGTTCGCAGACGTCAGCCAGCGGGTTATCGACCTGGAAGTAGTAGATCACCTCCAAGCCGCGTTTGTTCATCTCGGCCAGACAGCCGTTGCGAACCAGCGCCGCCAGCGTCCCACCGTGACCATCCGGGCTGAGGGCCAAATGGCCCGGATCGGCCAACAGCAACTTGCCGGTCGCGGCGTCGACCGCCGGCATCGTCCCCTGGCAGAAGATGTGCAGTTGCTCTTGGGGAAGACCGAAGTTGTCGTTGGCGGCGAAAAAGTCGACCGTCTCGTCATGCGTCGCGGGGCTGGTCATCAGAAAGAGCGGAATTGGCGCCCCGTACCGCGAACCGCGGGCGATCAGCTTTTCGACGAAGATCTGAAACAGCGTCCGATCGGTGACCGGGCCAATCGGGAACATCCCTTTAGGATGATCGAAACCGAGCCGGGTCCCCTGCCCTCCGGCGACCAGCAGCGCAGCGACTTTGCCGCCCGAGAGCAACGCTTCGCCGGCGGCAATCGCTTCCGCTTCGCCGATCCGCGGCGCCGCATCATCCAAGCGAATCGCCGGCGGAGAGGTCATCTGCAGCGGGCCATCCGCGGCGGCTCCTTTTTTACTGAGCGTCGCGGCGATCTCCGCCAGGTTGACCGCCTCCAGTTGCTTCGCCAAATGGGCGGCGACCCCAGGCTCGGCCGCTTGCAGATAAGCGAGTAATTCCGTTTCGCCGGCGTCGGTCAGTCTGGCAGAAAGTTGCGGATCAATCGACATTTCGTCAGCCCTTATTCCTGTAATTCGTCAGCGAACCCTGATTGCCAAGCGATCCTTGCACCAGCGCGTATGCGGCCCGATCCAAGAGAGGAAACGAGGCGTCGATCTAGCCGTTCGTGGCGATCTGCCAAAACATCCCCCACAAAACAACCATTATTCGCGGATTGCGGAATCAAACAACCGCGCGTTGAAGAACTAACGATGAAGCGGCGAGGAAAACTTCGCTTACTTCGCCGGCAATTCGCGGAGCCGGACGTCCATGTCGTCATAACCTTGGCTCACATCGTCATCCTGACCGTCGATCCCCAACGAAACGACGCTGAGGCGAATCTGATAGGGGCGCCCGTTGTCGGCGTCGATCGGAATCAGCGGAAGATAACGCGGCGTGAGAGTCGCGATCGATAGCGGATAGGTTCCGTTATCACGTTGGTACGCGGCGATCGCCAAGGCGATCTTGGTCATATCCAGCAGCTTACGATCCTGCTGATAAAAGTCGTAGTATTCGTCCGCCGGATAGAAGTAGCCGTCGAGCAGCGTCTTCGCCACATCGCGACCGAGCGCCTTGCCGATCGACTTTTGCTGGAAGATGCGGAGCAGCAAGTTGGGCTGCTCCTCTTCGTCCTCACCGACGAATTCGTAGTAGTCGTCGGTAACCTTGCCGAGCGCTTCGTGCGTCTCTTTGACGGTCGGCTTGCGCAGCGCGGCGGCCGTCTGGTCAAAGAAACGATTACCGATGCGGAGCGGCTCGCTCCAATCCATGAAGTGATTGCCAAACGCCGCGTCGAGCGCCTTGGCGAGATCTCGATTGCTCGAACGAACTTCATTATCCGCATCCTTCAGCGCCGAGCGAATCGTATGCTCCATGATCGCCAGGCAGATCAGACGCTCGAAAAAGTCATAGCGTTCAACCAGGTACTTGTCTTTCGGCATGTCGCCGAGCTTCGCCAGATGGGCGAGCAGCAGCGCGGAAGCAGCT
The DNA here is from genome assembly GCF_020966755.1 of Blastopirellula sediminis. Taxonomy (NCBI): domain Bacteria; kingdom Pseudomonadati; phylum Planctomycetota; class Planctomycetia; order Pirellulales; family Pirellulaceae; genus Blastopirellula; species Blastopirellula sediminis. Next base: position 2,276,219 of record NZ_JAJKFT010000010.1, on the reverse strand, counting down.
TCGGGACAGTCGGCCAACGCGCGGCTGGCGCCGCAGGCCGTAGCGCGAATGTCGCTGCCGCATTGCCACGCGTAGGAGGTCGGCGACAAGCAAACGAGCGCCGCCAGGCGATGCAATCGATACGCATCCTCCGCGGCGCCTTGCAGATCGCCGGAACCCAGTCGATGCATGGCGCGTACCGCCAATAGGTTGGATGCGGTCAGCGCCGCTTCGACCGTCGGCTCGGCGACTTCGTACAACTCATACTCGAGCGAAGTCAGACTCCAACTCATCGGTTCGTAAAACCGCTCGCGTTCGACCGCTTTCTCAATATGCTTCAGCGGCTTCTCGTTGCGTTCGAGCCATTTCGCGAGTTGCGGAAATTCTTCGTCGGTCCAGGGACGTGCGGACGCTTCGAGCAGACGCCTCTCCAGTTCGTAGTATTGCGAGTTCTCCTCGGCGTAGGCCATTTCGGCGTCCGACTCTTCGTCGGTCAACTCTTTCGCCGGCGGCGGCAACGCGAAGTCTTGCCAATCGACCAAAAACGGATCGTAGCTGGGGAACCGCCGAATCCCGATTTCGCCAAAGAACTCCCGACTGCCGACGGTTTCCAGCGAATAGAAGTCAGGCCCCGCAGCCATCCAGAGCTCGACCACCGCGTTATTCTCCGGCGTCACCCCTTCGCTGAGCCGCGCGTTCATCGCGGCGAGAAAGTCGACGTTCCCTTCGGCGTCGAGCGGACCCTCGATGAAGGTCGTATCTTTACCAACTTGGATTTTGCGGAGTTTCTTCTTGAGCTCTTCTTTGGACAACTGCTTCTCTTGCGGCTCTTGACCGCCAACCGGCGAAAGCGAGAGACCTTGCGCTGCACACAAGCAAAAGATAGCAACCAAAGAGACGCAACGACGTCGCATGGCGAGTTTCCGAGGTTCGCAGAGGTGAAATTTGAATGAGGAGAAGAGGCCACATTCTACCACGACGAACCGCTCGAAACATCCTCAGCAGCGAGGCTTAAAACTCCCCACTCTCCGCAGCGGCGTGCAGTTCCAGCACCACCGAGACCGCTTCGTCCAGACCGCCGCTGCGACGCAGTTCGACTCGGGCGCCATGCGCTTCGACCAGCGTCGTCTTCACCGAGACCTCAGGACCTTCGACCTGGCAGATCTCCATTTCCGGCGCCGATGCTAGCGGCGGACAGAAAGCGACGTGCAACGTTTGATGACGCTCGCCGACGGCGAAATCGGCGCGGAGATAACCGTAGACGACTTCGGTGGTCGCTTCGCGCGCGCGGGTTAACTGCTGCGAAACGTTCCCCGCGACGAAGTGAGGCGCCGGAACTTCGGAGTCGTCAAACCGCCACAGCTTGTCTTCGGCGTCCATCGCCGGAGGCGGAGTGCTGCTTAGCGGCGAACGCGCGGAGCCTGGTTCATCGAAACGGCGCTCGGTCGTGGGAGCGGCGGCGTGAGCCTGACGCAGTTCGTCGCGAGCGCTGATCAATTGTCGTCGCGTCCCTTCCGGCAGAATCTGCGGAACAAAGAAGAGGAGCGTGATCGCCTCTTCCGCCGCGACGATAAACCACAACAGAAAAACGACGAAGCCCGACATCTGCGCCGTGGTCAAGGACGCGGCCAGCACGACGCTGCACACCAGCGGCACGATCGCAATCGCATACTCGGCAACCGGCAGCGAACGACAACGGCCGCCGAAGAGCCAGAGCGCACGAATCGCGGCCGAGGCGCCTGCGAGGGTAACCGCGGCGAAGAAGATCGCGAATCCCGAGACTTCGACCAGCGTCCAACCCGAGAGCCGTAGCCAGACGGTTTGCAAAGTGACCAGAGAGAGGGCGATCGCGCCGATCCAGGCGGTCGGCAGCAACAAGAGCCGAGCGTCGTTCTCTGGTGGCTGGTTAGTCATAACTACGAATCCGTTCGCTGGGGGGCGCATAAAAAAACCTTCCTGCCGCGGTAGTTTGGCAGGAAGGTTTTACGGTTGCAAGTCGGTTTGCCGCGGCAAACTAGCCAGTGGTCGCGGCGACGCCAGCTTCGGCGGCGAGCGTGGCGGCCATCTTGGTGTTTTCCCACGGGAATTCTTCGCGGCCGAAGTGTCCGCCGGCGGCGGTGGCGCGATAGATCGGGCGACGCAGATCCAAGTAGTCGATGATGCCGCCCGGGCTGAGCGGGAAGTGCTCGCGAATCAATTCGACGATGCGATGGTCATCGATCTTGTTGGTGCCGAACGTTTCGACGTGGACGCTGACCGGTTCGGTAACGCCAATCGCGTAGGCCAATTGAACTTCGCACTGATCGGCCAGGCCGGCGGCGACGATGTTCTTGGCGACGTGACGGCCCATGTAAGCGGCGCTGCGATCGACCTTCGTCGGATCCTTGCCGCTGAAGGCGCCGCCGCCATGACGGCCCCAGCCGCCATAGGTGTCGACGATGATCTTACGGCCGGTCAAACCGCAGTCCCCCATCGGACCGCCGACGACGAACTTGCCGGTCGGGTTGATGTGATAGGTGATTTCGCCGTCGATCAGCTCTTCCGGCAGCAGCGGCTTGATGATCTCGTTGATGATGTAGCTGCGAATTTCGGCGTTGGTGACCGATTCGCTATGCTGCGTCGAGACGACGACGGTGTCGATGCGAACCGGCTTGTCGCCGTCAAACTGCACCGTGACCTGGCTCTTGCTGTCAGGTCGGAGCCAGTTGACTTCGCCTTGCTTGCGAGAATCGGTCAAGCGGTTCAGGATCTTGTGCGACAACGCGATCGGCAGCGGCATCAGTTCCGGCGTGTGGTTACAAGCGTAACCGAACATCAAACCTTGGTCGCCGGCGCCGATCTGCTTGCCTGCTTCGGCGTTTTCGTTCACGCCTTGGGCGATGTCGGGGCTCTGCTTATCGAGGGTCACCATCACGGCGCAAGTGTCGGCGTTGAAGCCCATCTTGTCGTCGGTGTAACCGATGTCGCGAACAACTTCACGAGCGATGGCTTGATAATCGATGACCGCCTTGGTGGTGATCTCGCCCGCCATCACGACCAGACCCGTGTTGACCAGCGTCTCGCAAGCGACGCGGCTCATCGGATCCTGGGCCAGAAGAGCGTCAAGGATACCGTCAGAAATCTGGTCAGACATCTTGTCGGGATGCCCCATGCTGACCGATTCGCTCGTGAACAAATACTTTCCAGAAGCCACAGATCCCACTCCTACACCGATAAAAAGCGAAGGCGCTCCCGACCCCCGAGTAGAGTGGGAACGATTTAGCAAAGCTCGCATTATAGGGACGATTGGGCACTTTGAACAACGGCCGAAGCGGGGTACTCGGGGAGATTCTCGACCATTTGCGGCGTCTTTCCGATCACCGCCCGTACATGTCAACAAAAAACAATTGAATTTTCTCACAATATCGTTTACTAATACGCTTTCCCGGTCGGAAGGAACGCGCGGCTCCATTCCATCTCCTCCCGACCTCTTCTCCTCGCTCCCATCAAGACCACAACCGATGAATACTCGCAATCGCACGGCGTTTACGCTCGTGGAGCTTCTCGTCGTTATCGCCATTATCGGCGTTCTGATCGCCCTGCTGCTGCCGGCAGTCCAACAAGCCCGCGAAGCGGCTCGACGGATGCACTGCAGCAACAACATGAAGCAGATCGGTCTGGCGATCCACAACTATCACGACACCTTCAATTCGCTGCCGCCGGGCGGTCTCTGGGCCCTCGACGTCGGCTGGGTCTACGATCCGGTCACTAATCCGGCGCCCAGTCCGAACCCGCAGCGGGGCTCCATCCTGGTGCATCTCCTGCCGTTCATTGAACAAGGGGCTCTCTACGACAAAATCAACTTCCGTGGAACCGGGAACGTCCAGGACCAATGGGCCGATAAACCCGCTAATACCAAACGCGTTCGCCAAGTCATTGTGCAGCCCTACGTCTGTCCCAGCGACACGGCCGGCGGACTAACCTCCAACAACAACGGCGCCCACAACTACTCCGCCAATTACGGCCCGACCTACGTCAATGCGACCGGCAATCCAAATTGCCCCTGCGCTCAGGGCGCCGCGCTCAACGGTTTCCGGAACGACACCAAGCATAACGATCGCAATCCAGCCGGTCCCTTCTCGCGGCGCGGCAATAAGTACGTCGGCAACTTCGCCCAAACGACCGACGGCCTCTCGAACACGATCTACTTTGGCGAAGTCCGGACCGACTGCTCCAACCACGCCAACGCCGGCTGGGCAGGCGCCAACAATGGCAACGGTCTGGCCGGAACGCTCGTCCCGATCAATACCGACACCTGCCACACTCAGGCCGAAGCCCCCGGCGGCGACACTTGCTTTGCGATGTGCAACTGGAACCTGGAGCTCGGCTTCAAGTCGCTCCATCCCGGCGGCGCTCAATTCCTGAAAGGGGACGGCTCAGTCTCGTTCATCGCCGAAACGATCAATCACACCACCTATCAACGCCTCGGCCAGCGGGATGATGGCCTGGTCGTCGATCTTTAAACCCGCCTAAAACCGCCGCGAACCCCACCTCCTGCGGATTTGGCACAGAAAACGACATTAAAAATAAAAACATTCCTTGCACGACCCTCCCAGTAATATAGAATAAATCCCCTCTTTATTCCTCTATTAACACCGCCAGAATTGGCGCAACACTCCTGTGCTCGGTCAGGCCCGCCCCATCATGAAGTCTAGAAATCTCGGCTTTACGCTCGTTGAATTGCTCGTCGTGATCGCGATCATCGGCGTTTTAATCGCCCTGCTGTTGCCGGCCGTGCAACAAGCTCGCGAAGCCGCGCGACGAATGCATTGCAGCAACAACCTGAAACAGATTGGGCTGGCGCTGCATAACTACCATGACACGTTCCAGTCGCTGCCGCCGGGCGGATTCTGGAAGCACGACACTCCGTGGTCGACTCCGACGCCCCCTTCCCCCGATCCGGAACGTGGTCCGATTCACGTCGCGATGCTGCCGTTCATCGAACAGTCGGCGCTGTACGACAAAATCGACTTCTCCTCCAACACCGCCGTCCACGAACAGTTCATTGACGCTCCGACCAATTCCAAGAAGGTCCGGCACGTCATCGTCGACGCCTACGTCTGCCCCAGCGATACCAGCGGCGGACTTGTCCCGGGATCGATCATCGCCTCGCACAACTACTCGGCGAACTTTGGCCCCAGCGGCGTCGGTTCGACCGGCAACCCGAATTGCCCATGTTCGCAGGGCGCCGCGATGAACGGCTTCCGCAACGATACCTCGCACAATGAAGTCAATCCGGCCGGTCCGTTCACCCGCCGCGGCAACAAGTACGTCGGCAAGTTCTCGCATACCACCGACGGGCTCTCGAACACGATCTTCTTCGGCGAAGTTCGCCCGCAATGTTCGGTCCACAACAGCAACGGCTGGGCCCACTCCAACAACGGCAACGGCCTGGTCACGACGTTGATCCCGATCAACACCGACACTTGTCATACGCAGGCCGAAGCTCCCGGCGGCGATACCTGCTATGCGATGTGCAATTGGAACTTGGAATTCGGCTTCCGCTCGCTTCACCCCGGCGGCGCCCAGTTTCTGAAGGGAGATGGCTCGGTCTCGTTCCTCGCCGAAACGATCAATCACACCGCCTACCAGCGTCTTGGCCAGCGAGACGATGGCCTGGTCATTGATCTCTAAATCGCGAGATCCTTGTCCTACCGCACTTAGATTGGAAATACCCTCATGCACGCCTTACGCATTTTCGGTCTGCTCCTCATCACGGCTTTGGTCAGCGGCTGCGGCGACAGCAAATTGCAACCGCTGCAAGGAAGCGTGACGCTGGACGGCGAGCCGCTGGCCGACGCCGCAATCAGTTTTAGCCCCGTCGAAGGAGGCCGACCGGCGTCGGGTAAATCCGACGCCGGCGGTCAGTTTACGATCGCCTCCTACACGGCCAATGACGGCCTTCCTCCCGGCAGCTACAAGGTGACGATCGTCAAGATCAGCACCAAGAAGCAAGCCGAAGCGGCGCCCTCGGAAGACGAGAACGAAACGCCTGAAAACGCCGCGATGGGGAACATCGAACAAGGCGTGACCTTCATCACGCCGATCAAGTACTCTTCGCCGCTCACCACCGACCTGATTGTCGATGTGGCGCCGGGGATGGAACCGGTGAAGCTCGACATCACGTCGAAGTAACCGCTAAACGGCGAACGATTCCAATACCGAGATCGCCTGCGACGTGTTGATCACGCCGTCCAGCCGGAACCCGCAACTCGCCAACAGGTCGCGGTACTCGGATTCGGTTCGTTCTTTGCCGCCGGGGATCAGCATCATCGTCAGGTCGAGCAACTTTCCAAAGAACGGATCGTTGCCGGCCGGGATGACGTATTCGACCAGCAGCAGCTTTTGCCCCGGCTTCATCGCCGCGCGGCAGTTCTTCAGAATCAGCGCGCTCTTTTCGTCGTCCCAGTCGTGGATGATGTGCCGCATCATGTAGGCGTCGGCGCCGGAAGGAACTTCCGCGAAGAAGTCGCCGCCGACCAGGGTCATCCGGTCGTCGACCTTGGCCTCGGTAAAGTTCGGTGCGGCCCGTTCGACCACATGCGGCAAATCAAACAACATGCCGCACAGTTGCGGATGCTTTTGCAGAACCGCGATCAGTTTCGAGCCGTTGCCCCCGCCGACGTCGGCGATCGTACCGAACTGCGAGAAATCGTAGGCGTCCAGAATCGCCTCGGTTTCGCGACCATGGATGCTGGTCATCGCCGCATCGAAAATCGCGGCCGACTTCGGATTCTTGCCGAGGAAGTCGAAGAACGGCTCACCATAGGCGGCCTCAAACGCATTCTCGTCCGACTTCACCGAGGCGCCGAGTCGCCCCCAAGTCACGTAATGCTCGTCCAGCATCATGATCGCAAAGGGACGCAGCGTCAGCGGGTGGTCGCTTTGCAGCGGTTCAGCCAGCGGCGTCATCGTGAAGATGCCGGGATCGGTTTCGGCAAAGACGCCGACCGAGGCGGCGGCTCGCAGCAGACGATAGAGACGCTCCGGCTTGGCGCCGCATTGCTGCGCCAATACTTCCACCGAAGCAGGTCCCTTCTTCAACAGGTCGGCTATCCCCATTTCGCTGACCGTCATCACGATCTGAGAAACCTGGTAGCCGCTAATCATCTGCATTAATTGATCTAACGGAGATACGCTCGACATCGAATCCAAACTCCCTACTAGGATGCAAACGCGAAACGAAAGATCGACCATTCTAGCGAGCAATACGCGGCGCTGACGAGCAGGGAGAAAGGAAGTGACGACGCCCCCCCGATCGGTTATCATACGCGCATCCTCATCCATCCACACTCGCGAATGTCTTTCATGTCGATTCAATTCAACTGCCCCAGTTGCGGCAAGAATTATTCGGTCGGCGAGCAACTTGCCGGCAAACAAGCGAAGTGCAAAGCGTGCGGCGCGACGATGTCGATACCGCTGCCGGCCGTAGCGCCGCTTGAAGACGATCCGCTGGAATACGGAATCAAAGAAGATCCCTTCGCGGCCGCATCGTCCCTTGCCCCGTTGCCGCCGAAACCGCGCACCGCCGCCGCTGCGCCGCCGAAGAAAAAGTCAGGCATGAACAGCGGTTTGAAAACGCTACTGTATGTCGTCGGCGGCATCGCCGGCATCTTCGCGATGATCGTGATCGCTTGCTGCGGCATCCTCGCTTACTTGCCATCGGCCGGCGCAGGTCCGTCGGGTCCCGGCTTTGCCGAGCGACTGAACGCCTACGCTTACAAGCCGATTCCTGCGGTTACCTCTTCCCACGGAATTCCCGGCAGCGACGTTCGCGTTGCGTTCGTCCAAAGTCATGGCTCTGGTCCCGCCGGCAAGATGCAGCTGCGGATCTACATGCCGCCTGGCGATCATCAGCCGGGCTCGCTGCCGTGCGTGCTCGTCGCTCCGGCCGGTACGCCGCTGCTGTATGGCTGCGAAATGGATGACGACGACTACCATGACGAAACGCTCCCGTACGCCGAAGCAGGCATGGTCGTCGTTTTCTATTCGATCGACGGCCCTGAAGATGAAGAAGATCCAGCCGACATGCAGCGAAACGGCAGCGACGCGATCATCAGCTACGAGGCGTTCCGCGGCTCATGCGCCGGCGTCATGAATGGGAAGAACGCCATCGACTACGTCCTGCAAAACGTCCCGCAGGTGAATCCCAACAAGATCTACACGGCCGGACATAGTTCGGCCGGTACGTTGTCGCTACTGCTCGCCGCGCACGAACCACGTTTGGCCGGAGCAATCGCCTACGCTCCTTGCTCCGATGTCGAAGGAAGACTCGCAGCGCTGACCTGGGTTCCCGGCGTCAATCGCATCTATCCCGGACTAAAGCAATTCCTGCACGATAGCTCTCCCAACAACAACGTATCCACGATTCAGTGTCCTGTCTTTCTGTTTCATGCCCGCGACGACTCCAATGTAGAAATCAGCGAGTCGCAAGCCTTCTCCAAGCAACTTGCGCAGGCCGGCGTCGATGTGACATTCGAAACGGTCGAAACTGGGGAACACTACGAATCGATGATCGATGAAGGCGTTCCGAAGGGCGTCCAGTGGATTCGTCAAAAGGCGAGCCAGCGATGACCTTACGCTAGTTGGCGAAAAATCGGACGATTTCGACATTAACTTCCCAAGCAAGGAGGAACCAATTGGAATATCCTTGTAGACTTATTCCAATTCGCCGCTTCGGTTGAAACGAAAGAACGAATGTCGATCTACTTCACCTGCTCCAATTGCGGCCGCCCTTTCGATCTGAGCGAAGACAAAGTCGGTCAAACGTTCACCTGCGACGTCTGCTCGGCACAAGTCACGGTCCCGCTCAATTCACTGCCTCGCCCCACGCCGCAAGGCGAAGTCAATCCTCGACAACTTCGCAAGGTGCTGACTTTCGCGACGATCGCGGTGACGCTCGCCCTTTCCGCCGGAACGATTGGTCAGGTCTGGAACCTCTACTGGGACGATCCGGTCGCCCAGCAACAGGAACAAGCGAAACGGGCCGCCGAAGCTGCCGAGCGCCAGGCCGAATACGACAAGCGAAACGCAATCGCCGCTCGCCTTCCCCAAATCGCTTATCCTGATCTTCCCGCCCCTGGCGAATTCGCCGCGAAGCCGCCGCTCGAAATTCCGACCAGTTGGGTTCAATCGAAAACTGGCGAAGGCCCCGGCTCGCGAATGCAACTACGCATTTATTTGCCTCCCGGCGAACATGCGGAGAAGTCGCTCCCCTGCATCGTCATGCCGCCGCTGGCCGCGAATGTCCTCGCCGGAGTTTCGGTCACGCCGAGCGAAACGTATCCCGAAGCGCTTCCTTACGTCGAAGCAGGCTACGCGGTGATCGTCTATTCGATCGACGGGCAGATTCCGGAAAAAGCGTTCGAGATGTCGGACAGAGATTTCAAACACAACCTGGATCGCGCTCGCCGGCGGATGAAGGACGCCTGTTTCGGCGTCGCCAATGGACGCAACGCCGTCGAATATGCGATCCGCAACTTGCCGCAAGTCGATCCGCAGCGAATTTACGCCGCCGGATCAGATTTCGCGGGCACGATCTCGCTACTGTTAGCCGAAAACGAACCGCGATTGGCAGGCTGCGTCGCTCTGGCTCCTTGTATCGATACCAAACGGCGAACCGACGAGACGACCGACATGTTCATCTTCCACGAGAGCGAGCAAACGCCCAGCAGCCACCCCGAAGGGATCAAGTGCCCCGTCTTTCTCTACTACCCGCAGGAAGAGGAATCGCTCGACTTTGATGACGTGCAGGACTTCGCGCAGACATTGACCGAGCACGACGTTGACGTCAAGTTCGTCGCCGATAATGCGGAAGACGTGACGCTCGAAGGGGGAGTTGCACAGTCTATTCAATGGCTCGGCGAGCGAGCAGGATCTGCGCAGGCGGAACCGGAAACTACGCCGCCATCCGGTGACGAATAAACTCCGGCGCCGGCAAGAAAGGGCGCAGGGCTTCCATCGTTCGTTCGACGGCGCCAATCTGCGACGCGACCACTTGCTGGGCGTTATCGCCCAACAGTTCGCAATACTCCGGCTCGTCTAAGCAGCGACCGACGAACTCAATCAGCGCCGCTTCGTCGGCGACCATCACAGCCGCATCTTCTTCGAGCAGCATCTGCACGATGTCGCGGAAGTTTTTCGTGTTCGGTCCAAAGCTGACCGCGGCGCCATAAGCGGCCGGTTCGATCATGTTCTGACCGCCGCGGCGACCAAAGCTGCCGCCGACAAACGCCACGTCGGCCACGCCCCACCACGCCGCCAATTCGCCGACCGTATCGACCAACAGCACACAGGCAGTCGGATCGACCACGCTATGTTCCAGCGACGATCGTCGCGACCAATTGACGCCCCGTTCGTCGAGCATCGCGGCGACTTCGTCAAACCGCTCGGGATGCCGCGGCACCAAGATCAGTCGCAAATTGGGATGACGCGGCTTGGCCGCCAGAAATGCATTGAGCGCCGCTTCTTCTTCGCCCGCTTGCGTACTGCCGGCGAGAAAGACGATCGCGTCGGCCGGAATCTCGGCCAAGCGTCGCAGGCGCATCGTTTTCAGATTGCGACGATTCGTTTCGGCGCCGTCGAACTTGAGCGAACCGGTAGAGATCACCCGCTTGGCCGGAGCGCCCAAGGCGACAAAACGTTCGGCATAGGTCCAGTCCTGCACCGCGATGCAATCGAGCTTCCGCAGCACCGGTCGGAGCAGCGACGAGACGCGGCGATAGCCTTGATAGCTCTTTTCGCTCAGTCGTCCGTTGACCACCGCGACGTTGACGCCGCGGGCCTTCGAGATCGAAATCAGGTTCGGCCAGATTTCGAGTTCGGCCAGGATCAACGTCTGCGGGCGAATGCGGCGAAGCGCCGTCTTCACCGCCCAGGTGAAATCGAGCGGCGCGTAGCTGACGACGCAATCGTCATAGCGAGCCCGCGCCAATTCGTATCCGCTTTTGGTCGTCGTGGTGACGTAGATATCAACGCTGGGCGATTGGTTGCGGACCGCCTGAATGATGGTTGCTAGCAGATTGACTTCGCCGACGCTGACCGCATGCAGCCAGACGCAGGGACGATCCCCTTTACGAACGGCGACCAGGCCAAAGAACTTTTGCAACAGACCGCCGCGGCGACGTCCGCGCACCAGCGTCGACCAGGCGAAAAACGGCATGGCCGCAGTGAGAGCGCCAAGATAGATGATGTTGAGTAACCAACCCATGGGGAATCCTTTCCCGGGCTCTTATTGCTTTTCAGCGACGCCGCTTCGAGGTGAGCCGATCGAAGGGCGTTTCTCAGGAGGGAACTGAGCGCGGAGCGCCGGCCGGCTCCGCACTCTGTTTATCGGCAGGTATGCTACGTAACTCCGCGGTCTTTGCCCATATGACAATCTTTGTATTTCTTCCCGCTCCCACAGGGACAAGGAGAATTACGTCCAACCCGCTTGCCGGCGTTACGAATCGGTTCGACCACTTCCGGTTCGGTTCCGGTCGAGCCTTCGCTTGATTCGTGCTGACGAGCCATTTCGGCCGCGGCCGAGCCGGCTTCGTCGTGACGAGCTTCGGTTTCGGTCCAGGTCGAGCTGACGAAGTCTTCGTTCAAGCTTTCGATCTTGTAGACCAGGTCGGTGACCCGCTCGCCGATCGACTGCCACATCGTCTCGAATAAACGCATACCTTCGCGTTTGAATTCGACCTTCGAGTCGACCTGAGCGTAACCGGAGAACGCGACGGCGCTCTTCAAGTGGTCCATCGCTAGCAGGTGATCCTTCCAGATCGAATCAATCAGTTCCAGCAAGACGCTCCGTTCCATTCGGGTCATTTCCGGACGATAGCGTTCGTTGACTTCGCGGATCAAACGCTTTTCGAGTTCGGCCCGATCAAGCGACGCGAGTTCATCCGGATCGACGTCTTTCTGGATCGTCGAGCGAATCCAATCGGACAGCGAGTTCAGCTTGCCGTTGCCGCCGCTCACCATCGAGACCGTTTGGCTATCGGAGCCCGATTCGTAGATCGAAGCGACCTTGTCGCGGACCTTCTGCAGCTTTTCGGCCGCTTGCTGGATGTGCCCGCGGCTCTTCTCTTCGAGCAGGCTTTGAATTTCTTCGCGCTGCTTACTCTTGATGTCTTCCAGGTCGATGTTGATCTCAAAGCGTCGCGCGGCCCAATCGACGAGCGCTTCGCGATCCAAACGCGAGCGGCCATCTTTCTTGTCGCTGAACTTGTAGATCCCCGCCAGAACCGGGTATTGCGATTCCTTCTGTTCGTAGGCGTCTTTCGCCTTCTCCAGAATCATGTCCGCGATATCTTTTTTGCTCTTATCGCGGAGGTCTTCGACCGCAACTTGCAAATCGAACTTGTAGCGGACCCAACCGGCCAGGCTCTTGTAGCCGAAGTCGGGATCGAGGAACTTCGCCCCTTCCGACAGGTCGATCTTCTGGATCTGTTCGCGGGCCTTTTCGACCAGCAGCGTATCGACATGATCGCGGCCCACTTTCTTCAGGTCGCGATCGCTGAAGTTGGTCTTCCACATCGAATTGGAGAAGCGGGCCATCGCCTGCCAGTTCCATTCCGACTCTTCTTCTTCGCCCGGCAGGTTTTCGTCAATCGCCGCCATGACGTTCGATTCGGCCTGACGTTCCGCTTCGTCCTTAGCGTGCTCCGACGCGGCATTGATGTCGAGACCGCGATAGTCGCGAGGATCGAGTTCGCACGACAGTTCGACGCCGCCCCAACGGGCGAAGGTTTCGACGCCGTAATCCTTGGCCAGCAGCATGTCGACGAAACGGTCAATCTGCCGCTCGACCATGTCGAGGATCAGCTCTTTGCAGTCGTCGCCGTCCAGAATCCGCTGACGGAAGCCGTAGACGCGCTTGCGCTGCTCGTCCATCACTTCGTCACTTTCGAGCAGATTCTTACGAATGTCGAAGTTGCGTTCTTCGATCTTCTTCTGGGCGCCTTCGACGCGGCGCGTCACCATTCGGCTTTCGATCGCTTCGCCAGGCTTCATCCCGCCGGGCATGTTCATCAGGAAGCCGCGAATCCATTCGCCAAAGAAGATCCGCATCAGGTCGTCTTCCAGCGACAGGAAGAAGCGGCTGCTGCCGGGGTCGCCTTGGCGACCGCAACGACCGCGTAGCTGCAAGTCGATACGTCGCGACTCGTGCCGCTCGGTGCCGATCACATGCAGACCGCCCAACTCGCGGACGACCTTCCCTTCTTCCTTCATCTTTTCGCGCCCTTCGATCTCGGCGATCAGCGCGTCCCACTCTTCGTCCGGCACTTCCAGACGAGTCGGGTATTTGTCTTGCAGTTGCGCCCAAGCGAGCGTTTCGGGGTTACCGCCGAGGATGATGTCGGTACCGCGACCAGCCATGTTGGTGGCGATCGTCACCGATCCGATGCGGCCCGCTTGCGCGACGATGTCGGCTTCGCGGCGGTGCTGCTTGGCGTTGAGGACCTGGTGACGAACGCCGCGGCGTTCGAGTAGGTGCGACAACCGTTCGCTCTTTTCAATCGAGACGGTACCGACCAGAACCGGACGTCCCTTTTTCTGAATGTGGCGAATCTGCGAGCGGGGGAATTCCTGCTTCCCTTTGCTCCCCTTCTCTTCAAAGACGACGACGCTATCGTCTTCACGAAGGATATGGCCCCAGCGTTCGCTGCCGTCTCTCATCTCGAGGACGTCCCACTTGTGGAACCGCTCGATTTCGTCGGCGACCGCTTCGTATTTTTCTTTCTCCGACATGTAGATCACGTCGGGATGGGTGATCCGCTGCATCGTCCGGTTGGTCGGGATCGCGATCACTTCCAACTGGTAGATCTTCCACAATTCGCTCGCTTCGGTCATCGCGGTACCGGTCATACCGCCGATCTTGTCGTACAGCTTGAAGAAGTTCTGCAGCGTGATCGTGGCGAGCGTCTGCGTCTCTTCCTTGATCGGCACCCCTTCCTTCGCTTCGACCGCTTGGTGCAGCCCGTCGCTCCATTGCCGACCATCCATCTTACGGCCGGTATGTTCGTCGACGATGATCACCTTGCGATCTTCGACGACGTAGTTGACGTCGCGAATGTAGAGGAAGTGCGCCTTCAGGGCGTTGTCGATCAGGTGGGGCCACTCCATGTTGCCCGCGGTGTAGAAGCTTTCGACCTTCGCCAGACGTTCCGCTTCGCGCACCCCTTCGTCGGTCAGGTTGGTGCTGCGATCCTTTTCGTTCACTTCAAAGTGAACGTCCTTCTTCAGCGTACGCGCGATGTCGTTGGCGGTTTCGTATTTCTGTTTGTCTTGATTGGCCGGACCTGAGATGATGAGCGGCGTCCGCGCTTCGTCGATCAAGATGTTGTCGACTTCGTCGATGATCGCGAAGTGCAAGCGACCTTGCGATTGCTGCCAATCTTTCGGGAAGCGATCGTCGCCGCGCGCCGCTGGGCGCATATTGTCGCGCAGGTAGTCGAAGCCGAACTCGTTGTTCGTACCGTAGGTGATGTCGCACGAGTACGACTCTTGCCGCTGACGAACCGGCATGTTGCTTTGAATCGTGCCGACCGTCAGGCCGAGACCGCGATAAAGAGGCGCCATCCATTCCATGTCGCGGCGGGCGAGGTAGTCGTTCACCGTAACGACGTGCACCCCTTTCCCTGCCAGCGCGTTCAGATAGGCCGGTAGCGTCGCGACCAGGGTTTTACCTTCCCCGGTCACCATTTCGGCGATCGCCCCCGAAGTCAGCACCATCCCGCCGAGCATCTGCACGTCGTAGTGGCGCATGTTGAGGAAACGCTTCCCACCTTCCCGGCAAACCGCAAACGCCTCGATCATCAGATCGTCGAGCGTTTCGCCGGCGGCAAGACGTTGCTTGAAGAGCCGCGTTTGATCGCGCAGCTCGTCGTCGGTCATCGCTTCGTATTTCGATTCGAGCGCACTAATTGCGTCGACTTTGGATTGCAGTCGTTTCACGTACCGAGCGTTCGACGATCCGAAGATCGACGTGATCAGTCGTTCAAAACCGCCGAGCAGCCCGCCGAAAAACGCGCAAATCTGCTCCCAAATCCGTTCCAAAAGCTCCATCGGTCGCTTTGCTTATGTCGGGTCTAAAAATAGGGAAAGGTTAGAGGTGAAAATGTCCCGAAGAAGACATGAATTGCGCAGGCAAAATGTGCGCAAACCCTTTCCGCTGGGTAGCTTATAAGGATTATATCACCCGGTCAACCGCGCTTCGATCCCGGGCCAACTGGGCTCTTCGCTCAAATCGGGACAATCTTTGCCCCAAGTTGTAGAAGCGCAGGAAGATCGCGACTTCGCGCTTCCTGCGGTTGAAAAGCTCGCGGCTCCCCGAAACAATCATCCAGTCAGCCCTATCTGCAAGCTGCGACTCGACCAAACGCCAGTTTCCTCAACACTTTAGGTCGCCTGACTTTTGAACTCCGCCGTCAAACCTGTAAAAACCCGCGATATTCGCGGAAAATTGATCCTCCTCGGGACAGGGACCTCGGTCGGCGTACCCGCGATCGGCTGCGGCTGCCCGGTTTGCACCAGTAGCGATCCGCATAACAAGCGGATGCGGTGCTCGGTCATTTGGGGTCTGCCGGAAGGAAATCTGCTGATCGACACCCCGCCGGACATGCGGTCGCAGCTGCTGCGGGAAGACATCGGCATCGTCCATGCGGTCGCCTACACCCACGAGCATGCCGACCATTTGTACGGGCTCGACGATTTGCGGCTATTTCAGTTCTACCTGGGGCATTCAGTGCCGCTGTACTGCGAGCCGCAGGTCGAAAAGCGGATCCGCACCGCCTACGACTACGCCTTCTCCAACCTCACGCCGACCCACATCGGCGCCGCGCCAGCGCTAGAATTTCGCGAGATTGGGTTGACCCCGTTTATCACCCAGGGCGCTCTGGTGACCCCGATTCGCCTGAAACATGGCCCGCGGTTCGACGTTCTCGGCTTCCGGATCGGCAATATCGCCTACTGCACCGATACCAACGAAATCCCGGAAGAAAGCTTCCCACTGCTCCAAGGGCTCGACGTCTTGATCCTCGACGCCCTGCGCTTCGATCCTCATCCGACGCACTATTCTTTGGACGAAGCGGTCGCCGTGGCCGAGCGGATCGGCGCCAAGCAGACCTACTTCACCCACATCTCCTGCCGCATGGATCATCAGGAGACGAACGCCAAGCTGCCGCGCAACATGCAGTTGGCCTACGATCGGCAAGAGATTCCACTCTCTTAGCCAGCCACTCCAGTCTTCGCAAACATCCAGCAAGGTATTGCCGAGCTCAATTTCGCTTAATTATTTTTCATTTTTATTGCCACGAACTATTTAGCGCGCAAGTTTCGACGGCTACAATTTCCATAAAGATCGTCTAGTACGGGTCAATCTACCTTTGCCAAGTGCGGCTAAGGTTTGCGCGGGCGGATCTCTCCCCCATTTGGACGATCTCTCATCCATTCATTTGGCGCTATTCTTTTTTCTCATAATTACCTGCGGGAGCACTTCCATGCGCAATTCGCGAGGTTTTACGCTGGTCGAGTTATTGGTCGTCATTGCGATCATCGGCGTTTTGATCGCCCTCCTGCTTCCGGCCGTGCAGCAAGCGCGGGAAGCGGCCCGACGGATGCAGTGCAGCAACAATCTGAAGCAAATGGGATTGGCCTGCCACAACTACATGGACACTTATCCGACCAATCTTCCGCCGGGCGCCTTTTACGTCGCAGCGACCAATACCTGGAACTCGCACGGCCTGGCGGTGGCGATCCTGCCGTTCCTTGAACAGAACTCGCTCTACGACCAATACAACTTTTCGTACTCGCCCGACTCGACGCAGAACGCCAACGTCCGCAAATCGCCGGTCAACGCGTTTTTCTGTCCCAGCTACAACGGTCAAGAGATCAGCACCTCAGCGACCGCGTACTCGGATGGCGCACTCTTCACCTACCAAGGGGTCGGCGGCGTTTATTACAACGACCCAACGAAGGACAGCACGCTAATCTCGGCCGCCCATGGCAGGATTCCGAACAACGGCGTCTTCCGCTTCGACGGCTCTCGTCGCGCCGCCGACATTACCGACGGCATGAGCAATACCTTGATGATCGGCGAGTACACCCATCGCGATCGAACCGGAACCAACAGCGGCTATCCCGGCAACGTTCGCGTCTGGGTCATCGGCGCTCTCAGCAATCAGGCGTATTACGGCGCGAAGGTGATCTATCAAGACACGATCAATTCTCGCCGCGACCGCAATGACGGCGTCGCCTTTAGCCACCTGCCGTTCATCAGTTTGCATCCCGGCGGCGCTAACTTTTTGATGGCCGACGCCAGCGTTCACTTCCTGCCGGAGACGATCGACTTCGACGTCTACCGAGGGTTGGCGACCATCAACGGCGGCGAAACGGCTCAGCTTCCGTAGCGCATCGCCGCGGTTCGCTGGTTTCGCTGACGCGTGGGACGTTTGTTCTTGGAGATTTTCGATGCTGCATTTTGATCGATGGGCCGTCGCCGTTTGTTTCTGCATACTGCTTTTCGGCTGCGGGCGAGGCGCCGGCCTCGATACGGCGCCGACCACCGGCGAAGTCATCTACAACGGCAAACCGCTTCCTTATGGCAGCGTCAGCTTCCGCCCTAAGGCCGGCACTCCCGCAACCGGTGATATCCAACCGGACGGCTCCTTCACCATGTCCACCTATCGCGACGGCGACGGCGCGATCGTCGGCCTGAACGAAGTGCTGGTCAACGTCACCGAAGCCCACGCAGGTACCAGCAAACCGGTCGACCCCGGCATGGAAGCGCCAGTCGCCAAGTCGCTGATCCCGCAGAAGTACACCGCGTTCTCGACCAGCGGAATCACGTTTGAGGTGAAAAAGGGAGAGAAGAATCACCTGGTGATTGAGCTGAAGGACTAGGGGTTGGTTTCGGGATTGCCTGAAGACTCCCGCGCATCCAAGAACTCCTCCAATCCTTCCAGCGTGATCGACGTTCCTTCCCATTCGATGTAGACCAGCTTTGGTTGACGCAACAGCGACTTCAATCCGGCGTCGGTCACCTGCGTATCGGCGAGGCCGATCCCTTTCAGTTTCAGCATGATCGGCAATCGGGCGAGATCTTCATCGGCGATTGGGCAGCCCGACAGATCCAGTTGCTCCAAATTGGGGACGCGGCGGAGCCAGTTAAGCATTTCCGGTCGATAGACGTCGGGATCGATTTCCAGCGCGTAGATCGGCGCCTTCTCGGCTCGCTTGAGCATCGTCACGCCATCGTCGCCAAGCCGGAACAGCGTGTATTGATCATCCAGGCCGACTCCCGCGACGACGCCCGGAGACGACGCGTAAAACTCTTCCATCGAGATCTTTTCAAACTGCCCGTCGGCCCGTTTGACGTAGTAGAGATCATCCAGCCCAGCTCGCGTTTCGGCAATGTGCAACTTCGATCCCGGCGGCGCCGATCGCGCGAAGTATTGCCGTAGCAAACGCCGCTCGTTAGGGAACGGCACTCGCAGATCCCCCCACCCTTCGATCAGTTCCAGCCCTGACTCCGTCGTAATCAACCCATCAGGAACGTTGCCAGAATAAAGAACGCTGGCGATTCCATGATCGACCCAACCGACGTAAAACCCGGCTGGATAGAGGAGCATCAAGGGCGCTACCAACCATTCCCAGCGATACTTCGGCAGTTGCGGCGTGACGTTCCACATTACCCAGCTGCCGACCACCGCCATACATAGATTCCAGGGGATGACGCTGTAGTTCCAGTTGTGCGCCAGCGGCGTCAGAAAGAGAGCGATGCCGCCATGCATCAGCGCGCAAGGAATCGCAGCCCCTCGCGGCCAAAAGATCGCGAGCAAGCCGACGCTCAATTCGCCTAATCCGACTCCCCAACCGACGATCTCGCCAAACTCGCTCGGATCGAGCCCCAAGGACGTCGTGATGCTCCACGCGTTGAAGGTGAACCAGTCAGGCGAAAGCAACTTGTGTAGTCCAGCCCAGCACCAGAGCGACGCGAGAAACCAACGGACCACGCGCAAGCCCCGTTCATCCAGCGTGGCCGCCATCAAGACCGCGGCCGCAATGAACTGCGGCTGCGTCCGGAATTGATCGAAGACGAACGAGAGGAGCAACGTTGCGACATGCACGACCCAGCCTAAGCGCGGACGAACCAGAGTCAGCGCGAGCGTCGTCAGCAACAAAATGCCGAATGGAACTTGCGGGAGATCGATCGCCGGCAAATGAACCGGCGCCTCACGAACTTGCCACAACGGCCATGTGTACAAGATCGTAATCGCTTGCGTCAGAACGCAGGCGATCAACATGCCGTACTGCCGCTTCGACAAGCCGGGCGATGGCATTTCGCCTGCGGATGGACCCTCCAAACGAGTAAGTTCCGACTCGGTAGTTATCGAACTGGTAGTCACCGATATTCAGCCCGCTTAAACGGATGCCGCCTGGTTTCGCGCCTACCCCAACAAGGCGCGCAACCCAAAGCGACAATTTCCGTTGTGACACAAACCGCTGCCCATGTCCATGCGAATGGTCCCCTCGCGAAGATTGCTTCTCGCTTCTTCTCGCAGGCCGAGAGCGAGACGATTGCGATAGCAAATGAGACGCTGGCGCCAACGGTGAGATGAAAGAACGCTTAAATGAGACGCATTCGGCTCGACTCAAAAACGGCCTTGGCCATAATGGCGGCTTCGGCGGCAACCCTACGTTGCGCCGGCACGATTTCGGCCAGCCCCCGAGGCACATCGCCTCCTCTCCCCTCGTCTTGAAATTGAGCCCAAGAAATCAAATGCGAAAGAATCGCCGACTCGAGATTACTGCCCACAATCCCGCCGCCGAGACGCTAGAGTTGCGACTCTGTTTGTCGAGCGTCGGCTGGGACGGCGCCGGCCAAGGCTCCGCGACGCTGACCTATTACGTCGGTCAGGTCCCGGAAAGCTTTAGTCTCACCCAAGCCGAGGTCGAATCGGCCGTCTCCGCCGCTTTAAAAGCGTGGAGCGACGTGATCGACGTTACCTTTGTCGAAACGACGATCGCCAACTTACGCGATTCGATAGACATCGAATTCGGTTCGATCGACGGATCCGGCGGCACGCTCGCCCAAGCCTACTTTCCCGATGACGTGAACCCGGCCATCATCGCCGGCGACGTGCTGGTCGACATCGCCGAGACCTGGGAGATTGGCAACAACCTTGGCTCGGCCGCGTTTGACCTGACCTACGTACTAGTCCATGAACTGGGACACTCGCTCGGCCTGGAACATTCCGATACGCCCGGCTCGGTGATGTACCCCAGCGTCTCCCCCTCGAAATCGTTCACCGAGCTTTCGTCCGAAGATGTCGACGCCGCCCTTGCTCTCTACGCTCCGGCCGAACTGACGACCGCCGCTCCGGACGACACGCCGACCGAAGAAACCCCGACGGAGGAGACTCCGACCGACGAGCCCCCCACCGAAACGCCGCCGACCGATCCGACCGAAGACCCCACGGAAGATCCGACCGACAACCCGGATGACGGCGAGGACGACCCGCCGACCGACGAAGACCCGGAAGACGATCCGGAAGAAACTCCGCCGTCGGAAGATGATCCGACCGAAGATCCGACCGATCCGGATGACGACGAAGACGATACCGACCAGCCGCCGACCGAAGAGGAACCGACCTTCCCGCCGTTTGGCCGTCGCTGGGGACGCAGCCCGTTCTCAGGCTTCTCACCCCGTTCAGGCCGCGGTCCGTTCCAACGGTTTGCCGGAAATACCCCGCAGAACAGCGTCACTGAGACGAGCCCGATCAGCGAACTCTTCGTCTTCGTACTTAATCGACGTCGCTAATCGGTAACGGCGCCAAATAGTAGCCCGAGGCGCGAGCCGAGGGAATGCCGCGCCCGGTCCAACCAACACCAAACTTAAAATGCCGCTCGGCCGAAGGAACGCTTCCTCCGCCGCGCGGCATTCTTCTATTCTTGCGGCCGCATTCCCTCGGCTCGCGCCTCGGGCTACGATCGCGATCCGACGCCGCATCACGCCAACGACTGACGCCACCTTTGTCGCTTGCACGATTGCTCGACTTCTGGGAAAATTCAAGCTGCTGGACGCCAGCGCCTGATCACCGCGTGACGTCCGGTTGTGCTTCTCACCTCGGTTTGGGACCGGGTTTAACCACGGCGGGAATTCTTCCCCTGGCAGCGTAGTTCGACGTCCAATCAGTCGTGCGGTTCATTTTGCGCAAACGCGATGGCGATGCGCCGGCGCTCAAGGTGCGCGCTGGTGAAGGAAAAGAGGTCGCATGGCCCGCCGACAAAAAAAATTGCGTGCGGTCCAGTCCACTCCGAGTTCAAAAAAACAGGAGGTGCGGTCCATATGATCGGCACTGACTGATGGGACGGCGCCGCATGTCGCCAGAGAAAAAAAACGGAGCAGTCCAGTCCACTCTCGGAGAACGAAAAAAAGAGGGCGTGCGGTCCAGTCGGCCTCCCCTATTCGCATCAGCAAATCCCCCAGATTGCCCTGCGGGGCGGATGGGTAAGTTGACGTAAAAAAATTCGAGTGCGGTCCAGTCCAGTGGCTGACCAAGTCGCTCGGTAGGTCGAAGGAAGACACGGCTCACAGAGCCGTGGCACGCTTAGAAAAAAAATGTGATGTCCGGTCCAGTCGGCTGATTCGTCATGCGGGCTTCGACATTCGTCATTGACTTGCGGCCGCATTCCCTCGGCTCGCACCTCGGGTTAGTTTTTATCGACTCGCTCGGCGGTCCAGGCTTCGCATTTGTAGACCACTTCGATCTGGGGGATTTCCTCGCGCTGCAGGTAGTCCGACAGGTCCGTTAGGAACGCCTCCAAGCGTTCTGGTCCGGCGACATTGGCCAGGCGATTGTGGCTGCGCCAAAGTTGGAGGTAGCGATCCGGCGACATCAGGACGGCATGCTTCGTTTCGTTCCGCGCGACGAAGCGAAAGTCGCCGGTCGATTCGAGCAGTTGATCCCAGTCGCGATTGCGGTACGCCTCGTTGAAGTCAGGAACATGGCGGCGGATCGCTTGCTCGGTCCAGCCGACCGTCGTGCCGCTCGCCGCGACGCGGTTGTTCCAGAGAACGGTGAACTTCCCTTGCGGACGAAGAATGCGACGAATTTCGGGCAGCGCCTTAGGCGGATAGGCCCAATGGAACGCCTGCGCGGCGAATGCCCAAGCTTGCGACTGATCGGGTAAACCGGTCGCCTCGAACGAGCCGTCGACCCAAACGGCGCCAGGCACGTCGGCATGTTCGCGCATCGCCTCGTTCGGTTCGACGGCCGTGACGCGAAAGCCGGCTTCGACCAGCAAACGGGTCGAGATTCCGGTTCCGGCGCCAAGATCGACGACCGGATCGCCGGCGTCGACGCCTGCGTTTTCCGCTAGCAGCGAAATAAATTCAGCCGGATATCCGGGGCGGGAGGGGCCGTAGGCGGAGGCTTGATGCGAGAAATCGCCGAGGGAAGACATGCAAATACC
The DNA here is from genome assembly GCF_020966755.1 of Blastopirellula sediminis. Taxonomy (NCBI): domain Bacteria; kingdom Pseudomonadati; phylum Planctomycetota; class Planctomycetia; order Pirellulales; family Pirellulaceae; genus Blastopirellula; species Blastopirellula sediminis. Next base: position 2,253,740 of record NZ_JAJKFT010000010.1, on the reverse strand, counting down.
TGTGGATGGGATGAAACGAAACGGCGGTTCGCCTTGCCTCGGTGGGGCGCCAGCATTTAATATGCGGGCACGCATTTCGAACGGGCTCGTCGCTGCACCGGAAGCAATCCGAAACGGCTCGTTCGACATTCAGGGAAGGAGAGCGGCCATGGCTGAGACCGATTCGCCGCGAATACTGATCATTCGGCTGAGCGCACTGGGCGATGCGATCCTTACGCTTCCGCTCCTCTGTGCGCTCCGCGAGAAATATCCGGGCGCTCACATCACGTGGCTGGCCGAACCGGTCGCTGCTCAAATTTTAGCTGGCCACCCCTGCCTGGACCAACTGTTGACGGTTCGCAAAGGTTGGCTGAAACGCCCCGGCGAGATCCTCGCGATCCGCCGCAAGCTGCAGGACGCCAAGTTCGACATCGTCTTCGACGTCCAGGGCCTGACCAAAAGCGCCGCCGCCGGGTGGCTCAGCGGTGCGCCGCGGCGGATTACGTTCGCCCGCGGCCAGGCCCGCGAACTGGCTCCCAATCTGGCGACCGAACTGGTGACGCCGCGGCAAACGCATGTCGTCCGTCGCTATTTGGAACTTGGTCAGGCGGTCGACATTTACTCGCCGTCGATTGAGTTTCGCCTGCCGATCGACGAACAGGCCCGTAGCGAGGTGAGCGCGATTCGCCGCGAGATGGACCGCGCTCGCAACTTCGCCGTCCTCAATCCGGGCGCCGGCTGGTTCAGCAAGACCTGGATGCCGCAGCGGTTCGCCGACGTCGCCAAGCACCTGAGCGACAAGTACCAACTCCCGTCGCTGGTGACTTGGGGGAACGAGAAAGAAGCGGATTGGGCCGAAGAGATCGCCCAAATGTCGCACGGCGCCGCGGCGGTTGCGCCCAAGTTGTCGCTTTCGCAACTGAAGGAACTCTACCGCGGAGCGAACCTGTTCGTCGGCTGCGATACCGGCCCGTTGCACCTGGCCGCGGCGGTCGAGACCCCCTGCATCGCCCTGTTCGGCGTCACGCCGATCGAACTTTGCCGGCCGCTCGGACCGCATCAAAAAGTTGTCCAGGCCTACTATCAGCCCCTCACGTCGCGGCAAAGGGCCCGAGCCGGCAACGAGGCGATGCGGGCCATTTCGACGTCGATGGTGATCGAAGCGATCGAATCGCTCTTCGAGCCGCAAAGCCGGGAAGCGGCCTAACGATCGGCGCCGTATAATCGAGCGAACTTCTCGCTCAGCGGAATGCGATGGAAAAGCTAATGCGCAAACTCGACGGGTCGACTCTCTTTCTCGCGGCGATGATCGCCGTCGCGATCGCCGTGCTGGGCTACATGGGCTACTCTCAGTACCAGAACTCGACGCAACCGGCGGCGCTGGCGGTTCCGACCGAAAAGCTGGAAGACTACGCTCCGTTCGACGGCGCCAAGGCGATGGAGTACCTGGAAGGGATGTGTGCGATCGGGCCGCGAGTCAGCGGTTCGCCCGGCATGGCTCGCCAGCAAGTGTATCTGACCAAGATTCTGGAAGCGGCCGGCGGCCAAGTGACCCGGCAAGAGTTTGACGTTCGCCATCCCGAAGATGGCTCGCGGGTGCCGATGGCCAACCTGATCGCTCGCTTTCATCCCGATCGAGCCGATCGGATCTTACTCTGCGCTCACTACGACACGCGTCCCTTTCCCGACCAAGATCCGATCAACCCGCAAGGAACGTTCGTCGGCGCCAATGACGGAGCGAGCGGCGTCGCGGTGCTGTGCGAATTGGCGCGGCATCTCCCCAATCTGAAATCGAACGTCGGCGTCGACATCGTGTTGTTCGACGGCGAAGAGCTGATTTACGACAACCGCCGCGACCCTTACTTTTTGGGCTCCGAGTATTTCGCGCGCGACTACGCACAAAACCCGCCGGCACATCGCTATCGTTACGGCGTGTTGCTCGACATGGTGGGCGACAAAGACCTGCAGATCTTTGAAGAGAAGAACAGCCTCCGCTATCCCGACGTTCGGCCGCTGGTGCAAGAGATCTGGGGAACGGCGCGGAAGCTGGGGATTCGCGAGTTCATCGCACGGCCGCGCCATGACGTGCGCGACGACCACTTGGTGCTGAACGACATCGCGAAGATCCCCACGTGCGACATCATCGACTTCGACTATCCGAATCCCGGCTACGGCCCGAAGTACTGGCACACCGAGAAAGATATCCCTGCAAACTGCTCGGCGTTATCGCTTGCCAAGGTCGGCAAAGTGATTCTGACGTGGCTTAACGACCTGGAGCCGTCGCGGTAAGGAATTGCCCGCGGATCTCTTCCCACTGCCTAACGCTGGTATTTCATGCTCATTTCGGCAATCGTCGCTTCGCTGCTGCTGTGCCTGGCCATTTTGATGCACGGGATGAATCAGGCCTCGTGGCGTCGCTCCTCCAACGATCCGGAACAACAGGACTACCAGCGCAGTTTCCACGCTCAGCGATTTCAGCGGCGGACGGCGGTCTGCTACATCCTGGCCGGAATCGCGGCGGCGATCATGATCGGCCACTTCATTCCCCACTCGATCTATTACCTGATCTTTTGGGGCTGCGTGTCGCTGTTGGTCCTGTGGATGATGGTGTTGGCGATGGTCGACATCATGGCGACTCGCAACTTGCTGCTGATCGAGCGCGATCGGCACATCGCCCGGCGTCGCGCCTTGGAACAGCAATACGGCATGCGGCGCGAGAAAAAAGAGACGCCGCCCGAAGAAGCGGCCAAAGAAGAGAAGCAAGACTAGGGTCCCCAAGAAAGCGCCAAAGGCCGTTCCCGAAGGAAGCGACCTTTGATATTGCGCCGTTCCTGATTGGTACGTTAGCGACTAGGTTCCGGTCATCCCGGCAGGGATTTCTCCCTTGTCGTTCAGATCGAAATCAAAGTGCCGCTCGGAATCAGAAATCGTAATTCGCAATTTTGATTGTCGATTGTAGGTAGCCGGCAGAATCTGCACTTGATCGGAAGTAATCCCTCGTTCGATCTCTTCTCGCGTGGGATTCTTCTTTTCGACCGTTTTGTTGGCGTAAATCTGTACGGCGATATTGCCAGGAGAAGACTTCCCCCGCACGATCTGCCCGTTTTCGATCAGGCCCCCGCCGGACGAGCCGCGGCCGTCGACCGGGGTGAACGAAATGGAACCGTTTTCGACAGGCTCGCCGTTGAACATGACGTTGCCGGTCACCTTGATCATGCCGTCGCTTTTCCCGCAACCGACCAGAGCGGCCATCAGGACGGCGAAGCCGACCGCTCCCCAAACGTTATGAAGATTAAAATTCGTCATCGGAATATGCTCCGCCAGAAATGTGTGATGCGACGCGAGCGGCGAGCGAAGGTGCAACTCGCCGCTTCGCCCCCTTTGGGCTGCGTTACTTGCTGATGACTTCCCCACCGCCGGTCGACGTCATCGCACGCCAGGTCCAGATGTCAATCGTTTCCGGCACGAACGAGACCGAACCGTCGAAGTTGCCGACATTGACGCCGCCGGGATGCATGCTGAACGCGGCGTAGGTCGCGCTTTCCCAATTACCCGACGAATGGCAAGGAATTTTGTGCGTCGGGTAGTCGTTCGGGTTCCAGCAGCGACGACCGCCGTCTACCGACGACTTGGTGTTCGGCGTCAGGTAGCCGGTGAAGCCGGCGCCGTTGCTGAAGATCGTCACGGCGTAACCCCCTTGCCAACCCGAAGTGGTTTGATTGACCGGAACTTCACCCAGCATCACCGTGTTGCTGGTACCGTCGGTCACGACCGCCAAGTTGAAGATCTTGTCCATGCGGAACGCGGAACCGCCGTTTTTGTAGGTCCAGAGGCCGTCCCAGTTATTGGCGTCATGCTGGGCGTAGTTGGTGTTGCCGACGCAAACGGCGTAGCTGGCCCGCTGATGCGACCAACTGCCGAGGGTGCCGTCCGAGTTCAACTCGCCGATCGTCATGTTGTCCGACGGGCAAGACATCACCGACAACGAGGTGCCGCGATAAATCGGATTACGACCGCCGTTGACGCGATCAGTCCAATCCAACGTATCGTAAATCGCGTTCTGTTCGAGGAACGGCAAAATGCGTCCTTCCCACGAAATGGTATCCCCGGCCCAACCGCTGAAGCCGAGATACGGCAAGTTGCGATAGGTGTCGTGGTAGTTGTGAATCGCCAGCGCGACGTTCTTGATATTGCTTACGCACTGGGTGCGACGAGCCGCTTCGCGAGCTTGTTGAACCGCCGGCAAGAGCAACGCGATTAAGACGCCGATGATGGCGATTACGACCAAAAGCTCAACAAGCGTGAAGCCTGATCGCGATTTAGAAATGGACATGATAGATGGCCTTCGACGAGAAACAAAAAAAGTTCAGGAACACCTGAATTCTAAGTTGATCCCAAAGCTCATCAATGAGTTTTGAACAACCGGCTTTTGAGTTCCTTTACATCGTATTTAGGAAAGAAATAACCCCACTGAACTTTCGTATGAGGATTTTTGCCTGGTTTAATCTGGCGCAATCCTACCATAGGTGGCAAGTAAGGGCTTTTTTCCCTTACACGGAGGGAGACGAAGCTTAGAGACGGGGCCCAGTTGCGCCTTTGCAGAGAGGGCCTGCGGAAACCCGAAGCTGAGTCGCTACTGAGCTGCCGGCGCCGCTTCGGTTTTTGCCGGAGAGTCGGTGCGACGAAAGATCATCGTGATTTCGTTGCCATGCTCATTGAAACGGACGTCGTCCATGAAGGTCCGAATCAGGAACAACCCCCGACCGCTGGGACGCGTCAGTTGTTCGATGTCTTCCGGGTCGTAGTGGACCTTAGAAACGTCGAAGCCGGGCCCTTCGTCCCGCACGATGTAGTGCGATTCGTTGCCCAGTTCGCGAGCGGTGAAAAAGACGCGGCGTTCGTGATAGGGAGCGATACTGCGCCGCCGCGCCGCTTCTTCAAAGTAGCGATCGCCGCCCGACTCCTTCAGCGACGAACTGAGCTCAAGGTTGCCATGATGCATCGCGTTGCGGATCGCCTCGTCGAGTGCGATGCCGACTCGCAGTAGCTGACTGTCGTCGAGATGACGGAACTGCTTCAGGTAGTGTTGGACATGCGCCGTAACTGCGCCGATCAATTGCACGTCGTTTTCGAGGACGAAATGAAACTCGGTCTGACTCCAACATTGCCCCAGCCGCGCTTGCTGCCGATCGTGATGGGCCGACGCCAGAACCTTGCCCAGCGTTTCCATCAGCGAAGCGGCGAGATTCCGTTTCGGGACGTAACTGGCCGCGCCGCGCTGCAGCGCCGTAATCGCCAGCTCTTCGCTGCCGAACGCCGTCATCAGCACCGCCGGAATCAGGGGAAATTGCTCGCGGATTCGCTCGACCAGCTCGAGCCCGTCCATCCCCGGCATCTGCATGTCGGTCAACACGACGTCGGGGCGAAAATCGGGGATGGCGCGAAGCCCCTCTTCGCCGGACGCGGCGAGGGCGACCTGGAGATTGCCCCGATTGTTGTTCGCCAACAGCCCTTCGATCAGCGTTCGATCGACCGGGTTATCGTCTACAACCAGGATTCGAATTTCGTCGTAACCGGTGACGTACAACCCGCCCGGCTGCGGCGATTCGGCACGAACATCCTGCTCTGGCGACGACATTGGACCGGAGATTCCCGACGATTCCCGATTGCTTCCGCTTTCGTGCTGGAAGCGACAATCGTTCAGCGTATGCGGAAACGCGGTGACTCTCGTTTGCTTCGAGTTAAGTTCTTGCGAAGAAAAGGGCGTATGACCACTGGCAACGAAAGATGGGCAAATGCAATGGACTACTTTTCAGGAAGCAGGGGAACGAAGTCGAACAGCTCGCCATATTGCTTGTCATCCAGTTCGATGTCGAAGGTAACCATCTGCAAGCCGTGCGCCGACTTGTTCCGGTCGATCGTAAGTTTGACCGGGTACTTCTCTCGGCTCTCGGCAGCGACCGTTCCGGTCAAAATCGGCGGATCGGCGGTCACCCCTTCCGGCAGTCGCAGCTCAATATGATGCTGTTGCGGCATGCTGCGGAAGTTGCGAACCGTGATCGTCACTTCCTGTTCGGTCTCTTGGCTCAGATCAACGCGATAAGGATAGGCCGAAACCCAATAGGGATCGAACAGATACTCGTAGTCCTTCTCCGGCAGGATCTCACGAAACAGACCGGCCATCTCCTTCGACCAGTTGTGATACCGCTCGAGCATCGCTTGCGGCTCGGGCATCACGTACGAATGAGCCGCCATCACAATATCGGGTTTCAGATCCAGCAGATACTTACTTCCCAGGATGTGCCCTTCTTCCAGGATCGCGCTGTTGCGACAGACGAAACAGTCATGCGCCGTCTGCGTTTCGTCGCGGGGGTTCCCGAACAAGTTGTCGCCGGTAAACGCGATCCGCTTGCCGTCGATCTCCAGCCAGAGACAGTTGCCGAACTCGGTTTGTCCAGGCATCCAGTCGACATGGATCGTGTACCCTTCCCACTCAACCGTTTCGCCATCTTTGAAGCCCTTGTCGATCTTCATCCCGTCGAAACCATCGCCATAGGTCGAGACGAGCGCGGCGTAATCATACCGCCGTGGATGCTCGCAGCGGTCGACAATCTTGTCGAGCGTCCAGGCCTTCGCCCCATACTTTTCTTTGAGCAGCGGCCCCAGCAGGAAATGATCGCCGTGCATGTGCGAGATCCAGAAGGCGTCAATCTGCTTCAGCCCCAGATGTTGCCGCATGCCGAGGATCATCTCTTCCAGCACCGGCTTCGGAAAAAGTCCGCAGTCGAGAATCAACCCATGCCCGTTGTCGGAGATAATGATGTAGAAGTTGCGCCCCATGAAGTCGTGGCTCAACTTGTAGAGATGCGGCGTCACACGACGGATCTGCGGCACAGCGGTCGGCTCCGAAATCGCGTCATGCTCCAGCGGATCTTTGTTGAAGACCGGATACCCTCGCACGTAGCTGGCGCGAAACCGGGTCAGCTTTTCGCGATAGTCGCGCAGCTGCTGATCGGCGCCTGCGATCACCGGACCTTGCACCGGAAACGCCACGTCGATCTTTTCGCCGATCAACTGATCGACCGAAGCGAGCAGCGCATCAATGCCGATCGCGAAACCATAATCCCACTCGGAATCGTACCAGTGAACGACCTGAGCTCCGTCATGCATCACGCCGCCGGAGAACGCATAGGTCTTGCCATCCTTCTGCAGCAGATAGGTCATACTCCCCGGCGCATCGCCGGGCGTCGCCAAACATGTCAGCTGATACCCGTGCCATTCAAACAGATCACCCGGTTCCAGCGCACGATCAACGACGATCGGTTCGCGTGGCGGGCGAGCGTAGCTCGCGCCATAGACCGTGTACTTATCCCCCAACTTCGGGAACCATTTGCGATACTCGGTCGGAGCGGCCAGGATCTCCGCTTCGACAGCCGGCGCGGCGATCTTCGTTTCGCGTTTGCTCAAACGCGCGATCCCTTGCAGGTTCTCGCGATGATGATTGTTGATCAGCAGCCAATCGACCTGCTTCACGCCGATCTTGTCGAGCTGATCGAGAACCGATCCGTCTCCCAAGTTGAACAGGATCGCCGCATCGCCATCCTTCAACACATAGACGTTACACGTACTGTCGTATTGATAGAGATCCGGCAACGCCTCTTTCGCCGGCTGATGAAACTCGGCCGCCGACGCATGGGCCGACAAGAATGCTAACCACAACAGCAAGCAGCAGGCATAGCGAATCGGTAGCATCGAAACGATCCTGGAAGGAGATTGGAGGCGGGGACTTGCTCAGGCCCAATCTAACCTCCAGCGACGACGCCTGCAAAGTTTCTCGCCTCCGGCAGAGCGGTTTTCCTCACGCCGCGCAGCGACAATTTGGCGATCTGGGAGAGGGGAAGAAGCGCGTGATCACTCCACAAGAATCAGCCGCCGGCTTCCTCTACGCGAGTTTCTTCAAGACGGAACCGGGCGAACGTGCAACAGCACAACCCGAGTCGGCGCCAGTCGACAAATAGGCCCCGCGGGTAAGTAAGACAGAAAAAGGCATCCCCGGCAGGGATCGAACCTGCAACATCCCGCTTAGAAGGCGGGTGCTCTATCCAGTTGAGCTACGGGGACACGTGCAGCAAGCTGCCGCCTAATTCTAGCAAAATCGGACCGTCGCCATAGGCGGCGCCCATTAGACGCAACCAACGCCGCCGAGGATCGCACTCGGTGGCTAGTTTTTCCGGAAAAGTCGCCGCTAGTTCCGTTATTTCAGCGACTGCAGATAAGCTGCGACATCGCGCAACTGGCGTTTGGTCAGGACCTTCGTCATCTCCGGCATCAGCGACAGCTTTTGCTCGGCCAGGTCGTCGATGTCATCCTGCGGGATAACCACTTCTTTCCCTTGGGCGTCGCGGAGGACTAGCTTGTCGTCATCCTCGGCGGTGACGATCCCCTGCACCGTTTTGCCGCTGACCAGCAGGACCATCGTCGAGCGATACTTCGCGTCGATGTCGGCGCTCGGCGCCACCATCGCTCGCAGCAGGTACTCGGCGTCGCGACGCTTCGCGACCTCGTCGAGCGCCGGGCCGACGTCGCTGCCTTGCTTGCCGATGCGGTGACAACGAATGCAGGCCGCGTCCAAATGAGTCATGAAAATCTTCTCGCCCAGTTTGGCGTCGCCGCCAGAGAGAGCGGCTCGAAACGGAGCGATCGGCGTCATGTCGTCAGCGCTCGGCGCCAGACGCTCGGCCAGCTTGGCGATTTGCGGCGAGGTCGACGACTTCGCGGCCGCCGCTTCTTCCAATTCCAGAGCCACTTCCGGCATGCTGCTGGCAAGATGCTTTTCAAGCTGTGCGGCAAGCAGCACGTCCGCTTCCGCTCCTTGGATCTCACCGAGAAGGGAAATCGCTAACTGCCGTTCGGCCAGCGGCGTCTTGTCGTTCGGCAGCACTTGGCCAATGCGATTGAGCGCCGCTTCGCTCCGTTTGGGACTCGAGAGCAATCGGAGCGTCGATAATCGTAGCGCGGTCGACTTCGCATTCCAAATCTTTGGCAGCGACTTGTCGAACAGATCGGACTTCGCGGCGGCGAGCGATTTGACCGCTTCGATACGGAACTCGTCTTCCAGCTTGTCGTCCAAAGCGATCTGCTGAAGCGTGGTCGGCGGAAGCGTCACATCAAGTTCGGACGCGAGCGCCAACGCCGCGGCCTTCACCTTCTGACTCGGATCGGCGAGCAACGTCGCAACCAGCGGCGCCAGCCGTTCGGTCGGCAAAGTTCGTTCTTTCGCCAGGCGATACTTTTCGCGGTTACGTCCGTCAACGCGATCGAGTCGCGGCTCTTTGCGCCAATTGGTCAGCGTGTCGATCGCTTCCAAACGCATCGCCAGCGATTGTTCGGCGTCGCTGGTGAAGTTGATCACGCGCTGGGCGCTCGCGGAGTCTCCCAAACGATAGTTGGCGTTGATCATCCGGAGGATCGCCCCTTCGTTATCCAACTTCGTTCCGGCGAGCAGTTCCGCCACCGCCGGGATCGCGGCCGGAATCGAAAAGTCGTCATGAATCGCCAAGACCGCTTCGCGGGCAACGCGAGGATCGGCGTCTTGCAGGAACGCTGCAATCGCAGGATTCGCTTGTTGTCGCAGCGCGACGACCGCGGCTAGGCGAACTTCGGCCGAGGGATGCTTGGCGAGTGAAGCGACGTCCTTCTGCGCCGCCATGGCCATTGCGCCGGCATGTCGCAGGTAGAGATCTTTGCCGTCGTTTTCGGCCAGCAGAGCGGCGATGGCGGTGAGCCCGTCCGCTTCCGGATGAGCCGCTAAAGCCTGAGCGGCGAAGAAACGAACGCGTGGGCTTTTGTCGTTCAACAGCGACGTCAGTTGAGGTCCGTCATAGCTGGGATTGTCCGAAATCATCCGTAACGCTTGCGCCCGGATCTCAACATCCGCGTCGCCGGTCAACTTGCCGATCGTCGTCACGGCGCCGGAGTTTCCTTGGCGAGCAAGCTGCCCCAGGCCCCAGATCGCATGAATGCGGGCCAAAAGCTCGGGGTTCGACGTGGCGACCGATTCGAGCGAGGCAAACTCCTTTCGTTTGACCAATTGGAACTGCGACTCCAGCCGAATCCGTTGATCCGCATGAGCGAGCAGCTTGATCAGCTCGGCATTCGAACGATCCGCGAAACCGGCGGCCAACAGCTCACGCACTTCCTGGCGAGCTGGCGAAGTCGCTGCGGTCGGGACGTCGATCTTCCAGACGGCGCCCTTTTCGTTCAGTGGATAACCGCCACCCCAGTCGACGCCATAGAGCCCGCCGTCGGGTCCAAAGTTGATACCGACCAGCGGAATGCCGTTACCGATGCGGTGGTCGTTGATCAACTTGAACGAAGCGCCAACCGGCTCGGCCTGAAACGCCATCTGCACGCCGCCGGGAGCGCCGGTCAGAAAGAAATAGTCTTTGTACTCAGGGCTGAGGGCGGTACCCGGATTGAACGTGAAGCCGGCCGGGCCATCGAGCGAATAGGCGAGCGGCGGCGTCAGATAAGCGGGCTGCGTCGTCTGCCGCGTCTGCCACAGCTTCTCTTCCATCCAGGGGTTGTAGCGATCGCCTCGGTACTGATAGTTGCAGCGCCAGCCGGCGTCGATTCCCTTCGCGATGTAGACGAAGCGTTCCTTCTCTCCCTTTTGGTCCGAGTCATTATCGACGCCGAACAAGTTGCCGTATGTGTCGAACGCCAGCTCTTGCACGTTCCGCAGGCCATGAGCGAAGACTTCAAAGTCAGTCCCATCCGGATTGCAACGCATGACGCCCCCCTGGTTCGGAAAGCGGAACTCGCGTCCTTCCTTTGCGATGACGTGGATCCCCTTGTCGCCGACCGACCAGTAGATCTTGCCGTCGGGCCCAACGGTCAGACCATGCATGTCATGGCCGGCGTAAGCGATATGAAAACCGAAGCCGGTCGCCATGATCTCGCGCTGGTCCGCTTTGCCGTCGCCGTCGGTATCGCGCATCCGCCAGACGTCAGGCGCGATCGTCGCGAAGACGTCGCCGTCATGCCACAGGACGCCGGCGGCGATGCCGGTGATTTCGGTTTGAAAACCGTCGGCGTAGGTTTCGATCTTGTCGGCGGTTCCATCGCCGTCGACATCTTCCAGGCGGTGAATCTTCTCAGACAAGACGGTCAGGTCATGCCAATCTTTGACGCCATCGTTGTTCATGTCGTCGACCCGCTTCTTCTTCGGCTCGGGGCCGCCGCTGGGCATTTGCGCATGAAAAAAGGCCTGCTTGTCGGCAGGCCACTCGAACCCGACATCGTCGGGTATCCAGTCGGTGTTTGCCCGAATATCAAGGTCTTGCGACTTTCGCCGCATCGTCTGCGTCACGTACGCGCGACCTTGATAGTCGAGACTGATCGCCACCGGATCCGGAACGTTGACATCGCCGCTCCAGCGAATGAACTCCAGCGTCGCAGGATCGGCTTTCGACACCTTCTTGGCGTCAGCCTCTTTCTCCTTCGCCGGCTCTTTGCTTTCTTCTTTCTTCTCTTCCGGCTTTTCAGCAGCGGCGCCACGCGCGACCAACTCGCCGTTGATTTTGACGTCATCCCATAGGCCCAGGTCGTCGAACGAACCGATCGCAATCTGTCCCCACTTGAAGCGTTTGTCGTGGGCGACCATCTGCGGCGTTTCCATGTCGTCGAAATAAACTTCGATCAAACCGCTATCGACCTTGCGGACCACTTTCACGTTGTGCCAAGTGTCGTCCTTCCACGGCGTGCCGTCGCTCGTCTTTTCGCTGATCTTGATCCGGGGAGCGTCGTCGACCACGAAGATCTGATTCGAGTGATCGTCGGTCTTCTCACCGAGGTGAACGTAGTAGAAGTTCGCCGGATCCTGCATGCCCCACGCGACCACCATGTCGCGATGTCCGCGCGACGTTTGCAGCGTCTTCGCTTTCGCCGTCAGGACGAAATCGCCAAACAGCTTTCCTTTCAAGATCGCCAGCGAAAAGGGACTGCGAAACGGCGGCTTGTACTTGCCGACGCCGCTCAGCTTGTAGGCATGATTGCCCCCCTCCACTTCCACGATTGACCAGGTCGCAGGATCGGTCGGACTCCAGGCGTTCGTGCCGCGTTCAAAGTCTTCGGAGATGACCAGCGGCAACTCGGCCGGTTCTTCTGCGAGGAGGAACGTTGTCGAGCCAAAAAAGCACAAAAAGCCGAGAAAGGCGTATCGAAGCATGGGGCGGCAGATGGTTAGCGGATGGGAAAACGCCAGTGAGCGAAACCAGGCTCAGCGGCGCGGAGGACCATGTTCAGAATAGTCCGATTTCCCCCTTCCGGCAAACCGCCCAAGCGATGCCGCGACATAAAAAAAGGGGATCAGCGACATGCGGCCGCTGATCCCCTTTGCATCCATGTTGAATTTTGGACTACGCCGGAACGTAGTGGCGGGAAATCAGGTCCATCTGAATCCACAGAAGCTTGTTAAAGGCCCGCAGCGTGGCGAGCTCGGTCTCGCGAGGCAGATTCAAGCTGTAAATAGTGGCGATGATCGCATCGGAAACGAACGCCATCAACGCGTCCATTTGGACCAGCGGAACGACGATCTCCTTGTTGCCGGCGTCCGGAGTGTGGATCTTACCGACCATATCCAAGTAGCTGAGCATCTTTTCGTCGTAGGTCCGCGTGACCAGCGACTCCAAGTAGCGGCTCAGGTGGAGCTTGCGGAACTTGATCTGGTCATGGTCCATGCCCAGGTCTTCCATCTTCTCCGGCATGGGCCCGTCATACCCATGCTGACGCGGCATGAAGTGCCGCCAGGTGGCGTCGTATTGGTGCAGCTTGTCGTAGACGGCGTCGACCAGCGCCGGCACGATCGGAGCCAACAGGGGCGCGGCGCCATGGATCACGGCGATGTCGTCCGCCCCAAAACCGGTGAACTCTTGCAAGTACTGAAAGCGATAAGCGACATCTTCCTCAAGACGCGGTTCATCAATGTGTTGCATGGCGATCACCTTCGATCTGTCCGGATGGGTTGTTTTGGCTAGAATTAGGAGCAATCGTTTACCTGGACGATTGTGTCCGATTTCCCAAAATATAGGCCATCCTTAATTGGATGTCAATGTCCGATTAAGCGACTTGGACCCGACCAGCTATGTTCTCTCAAACCGTTGAATACGCCCTGCGAGCCGTCTGTCACTTGGCGATCGTCGCTCCCAATTCCTGCACGACCGAGGAGATCGCGACCAGCACCAGGGTTCCGCTTGCCTACCTCTCGAAGGTGCTGCAAGGGCTAGCAAGGGCCGGCGTCGTCCGTTCGCAGCGGGGAATCGGGGGCGGAATGTCGCTGATCAAGTCCCCGGAAGAGCTGACGATCCTCGAGGTGGTGAACGCCGTCGATCCCATCCAGCGAATTCATACGTGCCCTCTAGGGATTTCGACGCACGGGGTTCGGCTCTGCCCGCTCCACCGCCGGCTCGACAATGCGCTCAAAGGAGTCGAGGAGGCGTTCGGGGGGACGACGCTAGCCGAGGTGATCGCCGAGCCAAGCGAAAGCGTCCCCTTATGTGAATTTCCGGGCAAATCTGCAATCAAAAAAGAGCCATCTGCCGATTAAACCAGCTTTAATGGAGCTACGGGTTACCCAAGTCCTGGGAAATTGCCCCTGTCCTGCTGGGCGAAAAAGCTACAATATCCCGATTAGGGCATGCGCGCCCAATTTGGCGATGAGACGGTAAATGGATCTTTTCCCTTCGGCGAAAAAAATCGACTGGGCCCAACAGGCGGAACAGTTCAGCGAGTTCTTCTCCAGCGGCGAGCTACTGAAAAACGGCATCGCGACGCTGGTGATCATCTTTCTGCTGCTGATCCTCCGCAGCATCCTGGTGCGCGCCGTCCGGCGTAGCGACAAGCTGCCGAGCGACGTCCGTCGTCGTTGGTTGGTCCAGATTCGCAACGGTCTCCTCTTCCTGTTCCTGCTCGGCATGACGATCGTCTGGTCGTCGCAGATTCAGCACGTCACGATTTCGATCTTGGCGTTCGCAGTCGCCGTGGTCATTGCGCTTAAGGAACTGATTCAATGCATCTCCGGCTCGGTGATGAAGGCGGTCGGTCGACCGTTCAAGCTGGGGGACCGGATCGAATTCCATAACATCCGCGGCGACGTCATCGACCACAACATTCTGACGACGACGATCATGGAGATCGGTCCCGATCAGATGACGCAGCAATTGACTGGCCGCGCGATCGTGGTGCCGAACAACATGTTCCTCAACAAGGTCGTGATCAACGAGACCTTCACGCAGGAATATGTGCTCCACTGCTTCAAGATCCCCTGCAGCCTGAAAGACGACTGGCGGCAGACCGAACAGGATCTGTTGGAAGCGGCCAAGATCGAGTGCGAACCGTATCTCTCGAAAGCGCGGCAACACTTTGACCTGCTCGCCAAGCAGCAAGGGCTGACCGTGTTATCGGTCGATCCGCGCATCACCTTCCGCATTCCGAAAGCAGGCGACCTGGAACTGGTCGTCCGCGTCGTCGCGCCGGCGCGTCGCAAAGGTCGCGTCGAACAGGCGATCCTCCGCCGGATGCTCGATCGCCAATGGGAACGAGCCAAAGCGGCCGAAGCGGAGAAGCTGGCCGCCGAAGAAGCGAAAGTCGCCGCGGCTGCACTTGCCGCCGCCGAAGCGGCTGCCGCCGCATTGCCGCCGGCCAGCGAACCGGAACTGCCGGCGCTCCCCGACAGCAGCTCAGTCGCCATGTCGACCGTGACGCCCGAACTGAGCGATGCGACGGAACTGCCGCCGGCCCCGGCCTTGCCCAGCATGGCGCTTCCGCCGACGCCCGATCCGAATCCCGGCGCCTCAGGCGGAGCGACCCTTGGCAACACCGGCGTCACCGCGTCTCGCAATACTCGCTTCGAGTCGTAGCCCAGCTACGTAGGTCAGTCCTTGGCCTCACGCGTCTTGTCGTCATACACGACCTGATAGTGCGTCAGCAGAAATCCCGCACTATGCGTTTTGCAGGAAACGAGTCGTAGCGGCGGCGAAGCGATTTTGCGCGGCAACAACGGCATCCCGCTCCCCAGCGTCACGGGCGCGATCTGCACGAACAAATCGTCGAGCAGCCCGGCGTCATAGAACTGGCCGACAAGTTCTCCGCCGCCGGTGATCCAGAGATTCTTCTCGCCGGCGATCGCTTCCATTTGCTCATGCACGGGGCGAACGTCGCCGCTGACGAAGCGGATATCGGCGCCGTCGATGATCGGCAGCGTACGCGATGTGAAGACCCAGGTTGGAATCTCGTAGTACCACGCGTCGCCCGAAACCGCCATGTGCCGCAACAGCCACTCGTAGGTGTGCGAGCCCATCGCGATCACGCCGACGTCGCGGATAAACGCTTCATACTCTTCGCCGGGCCCTGCTCCGAATTGGAACAGCCACTCGAGCGAATGGTCGGCGTCGGCGATAAAGCCATCCAGACTGGTAGCGGTAAAAAATTGAGTCTTCATGAGTCAGGGGCTGTGGTGAGTGAGGATGACGCATCTATCCTAGTTTTTTCGAGGAGCCTTTCCAATCGTCATCACTCGTGATGCGCCTGAATGTGCGTCCCGATTTTTGTTCCCCTCGAAAAGCTCGTCCGGGACTGTTGTTCGTTCCAGAGGCGGCAATTACATTGGCATTGCAACACAGACGCACGCCTCTCTGAAGGAGGACGTTGCCAACGCAACTGGGGAAATCCGACTCATCTCGAAAAACTCGATTGGGAAAGTCTCCCTGAAACAGCCCCCAATGGCCGCAGTAGCGAAATTATTAATCGGCGGCAGTCGACCGCCAACAGTATCATTCGCGGGGAAAAGACGGATCTGGAATCGATTCAGGCCATTTCCCAGTTTGAAGGGGATCAGCGAGTGCTGTCCATAATCGCGGGGCTCGCGCGATCGCACATGACGAAGGAGAACGGTGGCGAACCTTCCCTCTGAACAGCCAGATTCGTCCGATGACGCATCTTTCGATTCATCCGCCGATCTCTCTCCGCACGATCAACGGTTGATTGATCGCCTTGATCGCCTCTGGCAGTCGGAACGAGCATCCGCCGCACCGCCCGTAAGCGGCGACATGCAGATCGGCCCCTACGTGGTGAATCGCACGGTGGGGCATGGCGCTTTCGGCGTCGTCTTTCATGCGACCGATACGCGGTTGCGCCGCGACGTGGCCCTTAAAGTGCCGCGTCCCGAAGTGCTGGTCTGTTTCGACAAATTGCAGCGTTTTGAAGATGAAGCGCAAGTCGCAGCGAAACTCGATCACCCTGGCATCGTACCGATCTACGAAGCCGACCTCGCTGGACCTACGCCGTACATCGCTTCGGCCTTTTGTGCGGGTCCCGATCTGGCCGACTGGCTCGAAAGTCATCCGTCCGATTCGCGCGATTGCCAAAGCGTCGCCCGACTAATGTTGGATGTAGTCCGAGCCGTCGCTTATGCCCACCGCCAAGGAGTCGTGCATCGCGACATCAAACCAAGCAACATCCTGCTGACGAATAAAGACGAAACTTCACGCGGCGACAGCCTGGACGATTTCTCGCCACGGTTAACGGACTTTGGCCTGGCGAAATTGACCGATGTGCCGCTGACGAATTCACGTTCCAGCTGGATCCTGGGAACGCCAACCTACATGGCGCCTGAGCAACTGCTGCCGCAATGGGGAGCCGTAGGAGAAAAGGCGGACGTATTTGCTCTTGGATCGCTGCTGTGGGAACTATTGTCCGGAGCGCCGCCGCGACAGGGCGAAACCTATTCGGACATCATTTCCGGCCTCTTAAGCGAACAGCCGATCGATTCCGATTTGAAACGGACCGACGTCCCAAGCGATCTGCGGGTTATCGTAGCCCGTAGTCTCGCCAAAGATCCAATCGAACGTTATGAATCGGCCGCAGCATTAGCGGATGATCTGGCGGCCTATTTGGCTGGCGAGCGGATCTCGGCCCGGCAGTTTAGCTGGCTCGACTCGTTTGCGCGGTGGGCCAGCCAGCCGCAAAGACCGTCGCAAATCAGCTTCTTCATGATTCCCGTCAATTTATTAACGACGATTTGGATGGTTTCCTCGATGTTGATCATTTGGGGTGAACATTTTCCTGGCGATGATCGCTGGACCGTCTTCATCCAGGTCGGCATGATTGCCCTGGGCTACAACTTGACGGTCGTCGGCCTTTGCTGGCTACGTCTCTCTGGCCACAAATGGTGCACGCCGCTTGCGTTGATTTTCACGTTGGGGGTGACGGTCCTCGTTCCGCTCCTCGTCCTGACCGGTACCATTCGAACCTTTTCCGATCTTTATCGCGACTACCCTTTCTTCGACACGATCAACCATACGCAAATCCTGTTCTTTGGACTTGGCCAGGCATTTCTGCTGGGCGTGTCGGCATATGCGGATCTGCAACAAAGGCGTCGCTAGCGCCAGAACGATCGACTTCGCCAAGGATCGAAAGATGCAACCGCCTGAACGGCGCCTATTAGTCTGCAATACCGACAGATGCACTTGCGAGCGGAGCGAGGCATAGAAAAAATCGCCAACTTTCGTTGCCGCCCAAGCGGTCGGCGACTAGATTGGCGTTTCCGGGCCACTCCCCCTCAACAGGCGTCAAAATGCCGGATAAAGATTCGATTTCTTCCGAAGAAATTCGTGATTGGCCGCAATTGCTGTCGGACGCTCGCAGCGGCGATGAAGCGGCGATTGATCACCTCTGGCGGTGTATGCGCACCTACTTGTTATTGATCGCCGAAAGCGGCCTGGGGGACGGATTAACGGCCAAAGTCGACGCATCTGACATCGTTCAGAATTCTCTACTTGAGGCCCAACGTGATTTTTCTCGCTTTACTGGCGACTCGGAGTCCGAGCTGAAGTCCTGGCTTCGCCAACTGCTAAAGCACAATCTGATCGACGTCGGACGTCGCTTTCGTCACGCGAAAAGCCGCGACGTTAGCTTGGAACAAAGCCTCAATGGCAAGACGCCGATTGATCTTGTCGATCGGCGACAATCGACCGCCAGCAGTATTATTCGTCGCGAAGAAACGGATCTGGAACTTCTCCGAGCGTTGGCCCAACTGCCGCTCGAACAACGCCGTTTGGTCGAAATGCGTCACCGTCGCGGCTTGACCTACAAGGAAATCGGCCAGGAGCTAGGAGTCTCTGAAAAAACGGTGCGCAATCGCTGGGCGGCGGCCATCGCTCAACTTCAAAAGGAACTTGATCGTAGCGACGAATTCTCCGGCTGAACCAGATAAGCCAGGTTCCGACGAATCTTCGCTCGATCCCTATACCGTACAGGACATCCAGCGGGTGGATGGTCTTTGAAGCGACGAGACTTTTGCGCCAAGCAATAATGTCGCCCCATATCGAGTCGGTCCCTACCAATCGCAAGGAACGGTGGACACGAAACGGCACGTCGCTCAAAGGGAGAAGCCTGGTTCTGGGATCCTTCGCAACTCATGAAAGAGCCTGAGCCGCAGTAGGCGGTTTTCGACGTCGATTTTCCATTTGCACGCAAATGATGGATTTCTAAAGCGTATTGGCGAGTCTCGCGGCCATAATTTTCTTTGGCGCCGTTAGTCCAAGTTTCTTTTAATAGAAGCATCGCTGAGCTTCTGAGAACGACTTCAGACTGAATCTGGTAAGGATCGACGCCATGCTCCGCGCCATACTTCTCCTTTCGCTTCTGGCAATTTCACCAGCGGCAAGTCTCGCCCAAGAGCAGGAGTCCCAGTCGACAGATGACGTTGTTCCGCTCGCTACCATCCGACACTACCCAACGCTAACGGATGTCGCTTACAGCCCCGATGGCCAGTTCGTCGCCGTGTTCCACAAACCAACATCGGGCGGCTTCTTCGGTGGGTCGATCAAACATCCAGGAAAATTCTTTTCACTTCGCCGCGTGAAAACCGGGGAAGAAACCCTGAACGTGCCTGCCGGTTGGAACGGCTTTTCGTTCTCCCCCGATAGTCGACAACTCGTCTGGTTCGACAATTCAGCGGTCACGATCGCGGACTGCGCGACCGGCAAAATAGGCGCCACACGCGAATTGAAAAACGTCAGCCGAGTTCAATTTCAAGATGACGGCGAAACGGTCGTGACCTTCGCTTCCGTCGATAACATGACGAGCGAGAAAATGCTGAAGGTGCAGTTCTGGAAACGCGCTGACTTGACGCCGATCGAATCCAAGGTCGAGACGCTGACGCCGCTCTACAAGCCGATCGTTTCGCTCAACGGAAAGTATCTGGCTGGGTACAAAGAACAAGCCCGCGAAAACCGCGCTGGGGCAGGGATTGAATTTGGGATCTGGGACATTGCAACCGGCGAGCCGATGCAAGCCCCCAAATACAAGACGCTCGCCAATCAATTGATTTTTCACGCCCAAGAATTCACCCCAGACAGTTCCGGCATCTGCAGCTATCCGACGCGCCAGGGGAAGATGGAGATTTGGAACATCGAGAAAGCGGAATCTCAGCCGTTTGACTCTTGGTTCGAATTGGAGCGCCACATGGACGTCGCCAAACGCCGACCTTGGAACGATCTTGCCCCGGACAAAGTGGCGACCAAGGAGGATCACAAACTGATCATTCGAGACAGGTCGACGCAGCGGCAACTGAGCGAAGTCGACCTCGAAACGCAGTTCGGCGATCCGGAGGGTTTCGAGATCGGATATTCCGGTCAATTCGGTCCGCAAGTCTATTCCAATGGGATCTTGCCCCTGACGTTGAACATGCGACGTCGCGGCCGACTGAACATTTGGGATCTGACGAATTATCAATTGCAGGAAACGATCGAGGTCGAGAATCCGGTCAAGCGAATCTTGCTCTCAAGGAATGGGAAATCGCTCGTTATCTTGATGGACGGTTCAGTGCCGCCATTTTCGACCAGGAAGTTTGCGTACGTTTCGGTCTGGGATTGGCCAGCGCGGACCGAGCGATTCAAAATCGAGGCCCCCAATTCGCCGGTCGTTTCGATCGCGATCTCGACGGATGGAAAACGATTGGCGACCGGATCTCGCCTCCCAACCGACCAAGCGCATTCCTACAATTTGCCGCACGCGAGCGAAGTGAAGCTGTGGAATCTGGAGACCGGAGAACTTCTGCAAACGATCCAGAAGTGCGACGATGATCCGCACTACATGACGTTCAGTCCCGACGGCAAGTTCCTGGCCGTCGCGAGTCGCAATGACGCTACTCCCGAGAACCACGTATCCGACCTCTACGTGGACGTGCGCGTTTGGAATTTGGAAACTTTCGCCTGTGAGCAGACGTTCATAATCGAAAAGGGAAAAGACCGTTCTCGCGGCCTGGATCGAGTAAACGCGATCACTTTCTCTCCGGATGGAAAGCGTTTGCTGATGGGAGGAGGCGAACCAGGCGGCGTCTGGGGCCAACTCACCCTCTGGAATTTGGAAACGGGCCAACTCGAATTCGTGAAGGACATGTCGTATTCGATTTGCGCGCTCTGGTTCGATTTGACCGGAACCTATTTCTATATGGTCGACAACAACCTCTCGCTGCTCAAAGTGGAGAACTTGAAAGAAGACTGGCCGATCGATAGCCGTCCCCTGAAACGCCCCATTGCGGTCTTGGGGATCCATTGTGCGGATGCGACCGTGGGCCGTCGCGATGATCAGGCCTTGTTCGCATTTTCGGCGATCCGAATGACTGACGCCTCTTCGAGCGTGATCAAGTTGGTTATCGTGGGCGCCGAAAAGAATTGGATTCTCCCCCTAACGTCTCCCGGCTCCGCACGGTCGGTTCAGTTCACCCCTGACGGCGGTCAACTCCTCGACGCCGGCGTCGCCGACTTGGACTACAGGACGTACATTCTCGATTCGAACACCGGTCGGGAAATCACCATGCTCGACTATCACGATGGGTTCGTTCGATTCGGCGCCGGCGGAGATCTGGCCGCGACGATCAGCCCCTATCCCGGCGCCGGCGTCACGCTCTGGAACACGCTCAAGGGGCAACCGATCGTCACCATGCCTCATCCAAACGTGCAACACATTCAATTTTCGCCGACCGGCGATTCCCTGGTCAGCCGATCGGATCAGGAAGCGAGGATCTGGGACCTTTCCCCTTTCCTCAAACGGGACTAGCTGCGGGTTAGGAAGCGCGCAAAAAAAAGGCGTCCCAATAGGAACGCCTTTGTTCGTTTTGCCGCGGTAGCGATCGCCCAGTTAGCCTTCGTACTTGCCGACGATGACCGAAGCGTTGTGACCGCCAAAGCCGAAGCTGTTGCTCATCGCGTATTTCAGTTCCCGCTGCTTGGCGACGTTCGGGGTGTAGTCGAGGTCGCACTTCGGATCGGGATCTTCCAGGTTGATCGTCGGCGGAATGGTGCCGGTCTTCAGAGCCAGGATCGAGATGACCAGTTCGATACCGCCCGAGGCGCCAAGCGAGTGCCCCAAGGCGCTCTTGGTGCTGGAAACGCTCAAGCGATAGGCGTGTTCGCCGTAGACCTTCTTAATCGCCGTCGTTTCGGCGACGTCGCCCGGAGGGGTGCTCGTGCCGTGGGCGTTAATGTAGTCGATTTGGTTCGGCTTCAGATTGCCGTCGTTCAGTGCGTTTTGCATCGCACGAGCGGCGCCGCGACCTTCTTCATCCGGCGAGGTGATATGCCCGGCGTCGCCGCTGCATCCGTAGCCGACGAGTTCGGCGTAGATGGTGGCGCCGCGAGCCTTGGCCGATTCCAACTCTTCCAACACGACGATGCCGGCGCCTTCGCTCATGACGAAACCGTCGCGACCGAGGTCGAACGGGCGGCTGGCTCGGGTCGGCTCTTCATTGCGAGTCGAGAGAGCTCGCATGTTGGCGAAGGCGCTCATGCCCATCGGCGTGATCGCGGCTTCGGTACCGCCGGTGATCATGACGTCGGCTTCATCGTATTGGATGGCCTTCATCGCGTCGCCGATGGCGTTGGTGGCGCTGGCGCACGCGGTCGCAACGGTGAAGTTGGGACCACGCAGCCCATAGCGAATCGAGATATTTCCGCCAGCTGCATTGAGCATGAGCTTCGGAATCGTCATCGGCGAGACCCGATCGGGGCCCTTCATAAGCAGACGTTCGACTTGATCTTCGATCGTCTGCAGACCGCCGATTCCGGAACCGAGAATCACGCCGCAGCGGAAAGAGTCGTAGTTCGAGAAATCGATTTTGGAGTCGCTGATCGCATCAACGGCGCCGACCATCGCAAATTGCGTGAAGCGGTCGACGCGGTTGATCTCTTTCGAATCAAAGTAATCGACGGGGTTCCAGTCGTAGACGTCCCCACCGAACTTCACTTTGAACCGGGAGGTATCCAGCAGCTTCAGAT
Source organism: Blastopirellula sediminis (assembly GCF_020966755.1). NCBI lineage: Bacteria > Pseudomonadati > Planctomycetota > Planctomycetia > Pirellulales > Pirellulaceae > Blastopirellula > Blastopirellula sediminis. Next base: position 2,231,424 of record NZ_JAJKFT010000010.1, on the reverse strand, counting down.
CGTGAATGCCGCTCTCACCCGCCGTCAGCTTCGTCCAGAATTCATCCAGGCGATGGCTGAGGGAGGTGACGATTCCCAAACCGGTGACGACGACGCGTCGTTTCATTCCCTTGAACTCTTTCGAAGGCCGACGAAATTACGAATTCTTAGCTTCTTCGATAAACTTGATCGCCTGACCGACCGTTTCGATCTTGTCAGCGGCGTCTTCCGGAATATCGATGTCGAACTCTTCTTCCAGTTCCATCACCAACTCGACCGTATCGAGCGAATCGGCGCCGAGATCGTTCACGAACGAGCTCTCCATGGTGATTTTGTCTTGGTCGACGCCCAATTGGCTGGCGACGATCTCAAATACGCGTTCTTGTACCGACACGGCGTGAAGCCCTCCGCAAGAAACCAAAGAATCTGGCTTATTTACTGTTGTAAACTGTGCAAACGTTAAAAATTCAAGTCCAACAAGATAGAGGAATTCTGCAAGACAGGTCAAGGTGGAAGAGACCTGTGTCGCGGCAATTCGTTCCGATCCGGTAGACTTGCGAAACTCTAGTCTTAAATGTATTCAGGTCAGCAAGTTTCGTCGATTAGGGGAACGCCGATTAACCGATCATTCCACCGTCAATTGTCAGAATTTGCCCAGTAATGTAGGCAGCCTGGGGACTTGCCAGGAAAAGTACGCCATCGGCGATCTCTTCCGGTTTTCCCATTCGCTGCGCCGGAATCCGCTTTTTGACCTCGTCCATCACCACAGGGCCCAGGGCCTTGGTCATGTCGCTTTCAATAAAGCCGGGGCAAACGGCGTTCACGGTCACCTTGCGCTTCCCGAGTTCGCGGGCCAAACTGCGGGTAAAACCAATCATCCCCGCCTTCGAGGCCGAGTAGTTGGTCTGGCCCGGGTTACCGATCAAACCCGAAACCGAGCTGATGTTGATAATTCGGCCAAAGCGAGCACGCATCATCTGCTTCGACGCGGCACGCGTAAACAGAAACATGCCGCGGAGATTCGTATCGATGACGTTGTCCCATTCGTCGTCGGTCATTACCGGCAACAGGTTGTCGCGGGTTACGCCGGCATTATTCACCAGAATATCCAGTTTGCCCCACTTCTCAACAACCGCGTCAACGACCGCTTCGACGCTTTCACGCTCGGTCACGTCGCAGCTATAAGCTTCGGCGACGCCGCCCGCTTCTTCGATCGTCTTGACGGTGTCGGCCAGCTTATCGGCGTTGCGAGCGACGACGGCGACTTTGGCGCCGCGCGACGCGACGGCGATCGCGATTGATCGGCCGATCCCCTGCGAAGCGCCAGTGACGATGGCGGTTAGTCCGTTCAAGTCGACCGGCAGTGCGGCGTGGGCGTTGTCGCTCATCAAAATCACCTTACGTTGTTGGCTCAGGGGCGTTGCGGCCTTAGGCCGAAATGTTATTGAATTCCGCTTTACGATCGATTCGCTTCATCAGGCCGCGCAACACGCGACCAGCGCCGATCTCAAAAAACTCGTCGAATCCCGCTTCGAGCAGGAATCGCATCGAATCTTCCCAGCGAACCGGGGAGCAAACCTGCTGAATCAGCAGCTGACGAATTTCTTCCGGGTCGTTGTGCGGAACCGCATCGACGTTCGACACCACCGGAATCCGCGGCGCCGACATCGGCACGTCCGCCAACGCGGCAGCCAACTTCTCGACCGCCGGTTGCATGATTTGCGTATGAAACGCGCCGGCGACGGCCAGCGGCATGACTTTCATCGCGCCTGCTTTTTCGGCGATCGCCGGGACTCGTTCACAGGCGTCATTCGAGCCGGAAACGACGATATTGCCCGGGCAAAGCAGATTGGCGATTTCGAGAATATCGTTTTCGCGCGCCTCCGCACAGATGGCGGCGACCTGGTCTCGCTCGAGCCCCAGCACGCTGACCATGCCGCTCGGCACGGCGTCGGCCGCTTCTTGCATCGCGGCGCCACGGATCTGCACGACCTTCAGCGCGTCTTCAAACTGCATCACGCCGGCGAACACCATTGCGGTGTACTCGCCCAAGCTGAGCCCAGCGGTCCCTTCGCACGACAGCAGCGCGTCAGGGTTCTCTTCGCGCATCGATTCGAGCGCGGCGATGCTGGTAACGAATAGAGCCGGCTGGCTGAAGACGGTCGAATCAAGCCGAGCGGCCGGACCGTTAAAGCAAAGCTCCGCCAAGTCATATCCGAGAATTTCGGCTGCGCGCTCGAACAACTCGGCCGCCTTCGGACTCGAAGCGGCGAGTTGTTTGCCCATGCCGACGTATTGAGCTCCCTGACCAGGGAACAAAAACGCGATTTTGCTCACGCGATTCCCCTTCTCATGGTCGCGCTGCGTCTAAGCGTGCTGCTGCACAAGCGCGACGCGTGAGCGAACTTACTCAGCGGCGGCTTGTTCGTCTTTGATGATGACCCGCTTCATGTACGTGCCGCAGTTCGGGCAAACGACATGAGTCGGCACCGCGATCCCGCAGTTCGAGCAGGATTGCAGTTCACGGGCTTTCAGAGCGTCGTGCGAGCGACGCATTCCGGTACGAGAGTTGGATTGTTTGCGCTTCGGTACTGCCATGGCGACTTCGCTTTACGTTGAGAAGGGCGGCCGGTTCGATCCCTGCTGCTCGGGAGCTTCGACTACAATCGGCCCCGATCGCCTCAGAGTAAACGGATCATTTTAGGAATCTTCGCCCAGCGTGTCAAAGGGCGGTTACCGCTTCCGGCGGAATGATTGCCGACAACCGCGGCAGGCTGTAAGCTGCTAACAGCACTCGATTTACGCACATCCGAGCCCCTACCATGCCTGCTCACCACTCCCCCGCCCCGCCGAGCGTCATCCAACTTAACCCCGCCGATAACGTCGCCGTGGCGGCCAAAACCCTCGCTCGCGGCGAGAAATTCGCCTTTCCCGGCGGCTCCCTCACGGCCGCCGGCGAGGTCCGATTTGGTCACAAAGTCGCCCTGACGGCGATTTCGGCCGGCGAGCCAGTCTTTAAGTATGGCCAGGTGATCGGGTACGCCTCGAAGCCGATCGAACCGGGTCAGCCTGTCCACAGTCATAATCTCCACCTGGGCGAGTTGCATCTCGACTACGCCCGGGCGAGTCAGACTCCGCCGCCGCCGACTCCCATCACCGGGCGCACCTTCGACGGCTACCGACGGGCCGATGGTCGCGCCGGGACGCGGAATTACATTGCGGTTATCTCGACGGTCAATTGCTCGGCCAGCGTCGCGAAATATGTCGCCCATGCGTTTGACCAAAGCCGCCTGGCCAATTTCCCGAACATCGACGGGATCGTCCCGTTCACCCATCAAAGCGGCTGCGGCATGCAGTTCGGCGGCGACGCTCACAACACGCTCAATCGCGTGATGGCCGGCATCGCGCGGCATCCCAACATCGGCGGCTATCTGCTGATCGGGCTGGGGTGCGAGACCGGCGCGATGGGCTACCTGGTGCAACGAGAGCGGCTGATCCAGTTGGATGGCGGCGATTCGCAACCGGAAGGGGCTCCGCTGATTCTCTCGATGCAGGATCAAGGAGGAACCGCCAAGACGATCGAAGCAGGCGTCGCTCGGCTCGTCGAAATGTTGCCGCGGGTGAATGACGTTCGCCGCCAACCAATTCCGGCCAGCGAAATCGTCCTGGCGACCGAATGCGGCGGCAGCGACGCTTACTCTGGCGTCACCGCCAATCCAGCCGTCGGCGCCGCGGCCGATCGGATTGTCGCGGCCGGCGGCATTTCGATCCTCTCCGAAACGTCGGAGATCTACGGCGCCGAACATTTGCTGACGCGTCGTGCGACGAGCGTCGAAGTCGCCGACAAACTGATCGAGCGAATCGAGTGGTGGAAACGGTACGTCGCGATGTTCGGCGTTGAGCTCGACAACAATCCCTCCCCCGGCAATAAGGAAGGCGGCCTCACCACGATCGCCGAGAAATCGCTCGGCGCCGTCGCCAAAGCAGGCAGTACGGCGCTCGTCGACGTTCTGCAGTACGCCGAAGCGCCGACGAAGCGCGGCATGATGGTGATGGACACCCCCGGCTATGATCCGGCGAGCGTCACCGGCATGGTCGCCGGCGGCGCGAACGTGGTCGTCTTTACGACTGGTCGCGGCAGCTGCTTCGGCTGTAAGCCGGCGCCATCGATCAAGATCGCCACCAACACGCCGATGTATCAGCGGATGGTCGACGACATGGACATCAACGCCGGCGAGATTCTCAGCGGCGTCTCGGTTGACGCGATGGGAGAAAAAATCTTTGAAGAGATCCTGGCGGTCGCCAGCGGCAAACCGACCAAGAGCGAGGCGTTAGGGATCGGAGAAGAAGAATTCGTCCCCTGGCTGGTAGGGCCAACCCTCTAAAACGTGGCACGTTTTTACAAACTCTTCACAAGATCTAAACGCTGCGCGGAGAGACTGGAAAGGCTCTAAGATTCTCCGTCGCAGCCGACCAGATCGCCACATGCCTCCCAGTCACGTCAACTCGCCCCCGCTTTATCGCGTGCATGGATTTTGGATCGCGTTGATCGTACTGTTGGGCGTGATCTTCTACGCGAACAGCTTTCGGGGCGAATTCGTCTTCGACGACGAGATGATGATCACGCACTCGAAGGGCCTGGCGAAAGCGCCGTTGCAAGAATGGTTCCGCCCCAGTCCCCGCGTCGTCGGCGCCGCTACCTTCGGCTTGAACTATAAGCTTGGGGGACTGAACACGTTCGGCTATCACTTGCTGAACCTCGTAATTCATATCAGCGCCGCGATTGTTTTGTATTGGCTGACTTGGCGCACATTCCAATCGCCCCGTCTCGCTGAGCGTTACGCGGCCGCCGCAATCCCACTGGCCGGCGTCATTGCGCTCGTCTGGGCGCTACATCCGCTGCAAACGCAGAGCGTCACCTACATCGTGCAACGTTACGAGTCGCTGATGGGACTCTTCTTTCTGTTGACGATCGCCTGCCTGGTACGCGGGGCCGACAGCGGCAAGTCGATCTGGTACGTCGCGTCGCTTGGCTGTTGCATGCTCGGCATGGGAACCAAAGAAGTGATGGCCGCCGCTCCGATCATGGCCTTGTGGTACGATCGCGTCTTTCTTTCCGAAAGCTGGCGCGAGTTGCGGCGTAAACGCTGGGCCTACTACGCTGTCTATTTGCTCGCTTTCGCCGCTTTGATTTTCTTTATTGCGTCGCAGTGGCACTGGATCGCGAAGCGAGGCACCCTCTTTAACGAGCATCTCTCGCCGCTCGCCTATGCGATGAATCAAGGGCCCGTGATCCTGCACTACATTCGCTTGGCCTTCTGGCCGCAGGGGCAGAACCTTGACTACGGGTGGCGTCCGTCGGAAGACTACGCGGCCCTTTACGCCGCTGACCTCGTGATTCTGATCCTGCTCGCGCTTACGATCTGGGCGATCTGGAAAGCGCCGGTTCTCGGTTTTCTCGGGGGCTGGTTCTTTGTGATCCTGGCGCCATCCTCCAGCTTCGCGCCGATCATCGACCTGGCGTTTGAACATCGGATGTATCTTCCGCTACTGACGCTGGCGGCGCTGACGGTCGTCGGCGGTTACGAATTGATCGTTCGCTTGGCGAAACCGCTGCAACGCGTCACGGTCGCCGGCGTCCTCTCCGCGGTCGTCATCCTCTCCCTCGGCGCAACGACGATGTTGCGAAACGAGGTTTACGACACGCCCCTCTCCCTCTGGACTGACGTAATGCACAAGGCGCCTCATCACTGGCGCAGCTACCTGAACATTGGCAACTACTACGCCCAGAGGAAAGAATTCGCCAAAGCGCTCTCCTACTTCACCAAGGCTTACGAACTCCATCCGTCCGACCATCGGGTGCTTAGCAACTATGCATCGATTCTCGAAACGCTTAAACAAGATTATCCGCTTGCCGAAACCTGCTATCAACGGGCGCTCATCGACAACCCAGAGGCAGGCCTGGTCCGCTACAACTACGGAGCGTTTCTCAACAAACTTGGGCGATACGCAGAAGCGAAAGTGCAGTTGGAACAAGCCTACAAGATCAACGACCAGTTCCCACGGATTCGGGTGACGCTGGCCGCCATCGACATTCACCTGGGCGACAAGGAGGACGCGAAGAAATACCTCCTAAGACAGTTGAACGTCAATCCTCGAGATCCGATCGCTCACAACATGCTCGGGGTTTGCCTGACCAAAGAAGATGACGAGCAAGCGGCGCTTCATTTTCTCACGGCAATCCAACTCGATCCCCAAAGCGTCGAAGCCCACAACAACGTCGCCGACCTGTTCGTCCGCTTGGGACGTTACGATCTGGCGCAGGCGCACTTGAAAGCCGCGCTCGCCGTCGATCCGCAAAATTCAACGGTGCGTCGTAATCTCGCCGCGGTTGAGCAAGCGATCGCCGCTTCGGAATAACGGTTCTCGCCGAGCCCTATTCTTGCGGCGAGAGGATGAGCGCCGCCAGAATCGCGCGATGATCGGAAGCGACCGCTTCGTCCAAGACGCGCACCTCGCCGATTGCAATCGGCGCCGGAGAGCGATACCCAACGTAGTCGATTTGACGCGTCGGCTCCGCAACAGGAACCGTCGGAAACTCGCCGCTGCCGGCCAGCTTCCACTGCTCGCGAAACTTCTTCATCACGGCGCTTGCCGGGATTGCGTTGAAGTCGCCGCCAATAATCACCATCCGCTCGTCCTGGGCGACAAAGTCGGTGATCACATCAATCGAGCCGAGTCGATCGGTCTCGGCAGGACGATGATCGAGATGCGTTCCCAAGATGCGAATCGTCTTCCCGCCATGCGTCTCCGGCAATGTCACGCTGGCGCTCAGTACGCCGCGCGGCTCGCCGCCGTCGCTGTTGGGAAGCTGACGATTCTCCACTTCGCTTAACGGATAGCGAGAGAGAATCGCGTTGCCGTAGTCTCCTTCGCCGAGCTTCAGGTTCCCACCGAAAACCACATGCATCTCGGTCAGCTTGCCGAGTTCCGTCGCCTGGTCAACGTCGCCAGAGCGCGCGACGTTCCGATCAACCTCTTGCAGCATCACAAAGTCAGGCGAAACCGACTTGATCACGCTGGCGATCCGCGGCAAGTCGATCTTCCGATCCATCCCCTCGCCATGGTGAATGTTGTAAGAGAGAACGCGGAGCGGTTGCTGCGTTTCGGCCGAAGCGATCGCGGCGCCAAGCAGCACCATCGCAATCGCCAGTAGGTTGCGGGTCACGAGATTAGAACTTTCGACGTGGGATCAGGTAGGAGGTGGGGCAGGCAATCCTAGTATTTGCAGAGAAGAGCCGCCGCGAAAGCAGGGACATTCGTTTTTGCCGCCCACGCGGGCCAAGCGGCCAGCCGCGGCGAAAATCACCGCCCCTATAATGATGGCGGCATAGCCGCTCTGGCGGTTCGAATTGGTAAAAAACCTTCGGCCATCGGCGAAAATAGTCCCGATTGGGGCGAATCCCCCGTCGTAGCGAGACGACTCCGATTTGATCGACTATAGTTGAACTGAATCGACTCCGATTCCCCATCGCCTGGTTCCGGGCGCCCGCACATTCCCCCCATCTCGAGATGAAAGCGACCGAAATGAGAGCTCTCGCCCTTGGTTTGACGTTGTTGATGGCTGGCGCCGCGCTAGCCGAAGAAGGCAAATGGCGTCCGTTGTTCAACGGCAAAGACCTGGAAGGTTGGACGCCGAAAATTCGTTACCACGAAGCGGGCGAAAACTACGGCAACACGTTCCGCGTCGAAGACGGCGTGCTGAAAGTCGGTTACGATCCCGAAAAATACCCGACCTTCAACGAAACGTTCGGCCACCTCTTCTTCAACGAGCCGTTCTCGAACTACCGCCTGCGCGTCGAATACCGCTTTGTCGGCGATCAGTGCAAGGGCGGCCCCGGCTGGGCGTTCCGCAATAGCGGCATCATGATCCATGGCGAAACGCCGCAGCAAATGACCAAAGACCAGGACTTCCCCGCTTCGATCGAAGTGCAACTCTTGGGCGGCAGCGGCAAAGGAAAACGTTCGACCGCCAACCTCTGCACGCCGGGAACGAACGTCGTGATGAAGGGTGACCTCTTCATGCCCCACTGCACCAACAGCAGCAGCGACACGTTCGACGGCGACCAGTGGGTCACCTGCGAAGTCGAAGTGCACGGCAACGGCGTGATCAAACACTTCGTCAACGGCAAGCTGGTGCTGGAATACGAAAAATCGCAGCTCGACGCCCGCGACGCTCATGCCAAGAGCCTGGCCAAAGATGGCGACCTGATGCTGAGCGGTGGCACGATCTCGCTGCAATCGGAAAGCCACCCGTGCGAATTCCGCAAGGTCGAGATCATGGAACTGGAAGAATAGTCGCAGTCCAAAATCGCAAGCAACAAAAAACGCCGACGGATAACCGTCGGCGTTTTCGTTTCTTGGAGAAAGAAAGAGGCGAAGCTTACTTCTCGGCCTTTTCCTTCTTCTTCTTGGCCGGCATGTCTTTGATTCCGGCGGCTTCTTTTTGTTCCGGAGTCAGGATCGCGATCAGCTTGGTGCGAACGACGCCGGTCAGCGCGGCGACTTCCTTTTGGGCTTCTTGCTGTTCGCTGGAAAGATTCACTTTGCCGGCGATGTATTCGCGGGCTTCTTTACCCTTCAGACCTTTGTCTTTGACTTCCTGCGTCGCGGTTTTGCGAGCTTCTTTCTGCTCGTCGGTCAGGGCGACCGCTTTGTTGGCTTCGGCCAGCTTGCTGCCGAATTCCTTCTTCAACGCGGCGACTTGCTCTTTCTGCTTGTCGGTCAGTTCGATCTTGCTGACGAGAGCGAAGACGCCGGCGTTGGCGCCCGGCTTCGCTTTCTTCTCTTTCTTTTCGGGCTTGTCGGCGGCCAAAACGGGAAGAGCGACCAAGACGGCGAAAGTCAAAATCAAAGAGGTACGAACAACATTCTTCATTGGGGGGTCTCCACCTAAGAAAAGAGACCTGGCGCCGCGTTTGACGCATCGTCAAATGCAAATGGCGCCAGGTTTGGGCTCTCAATCGATTTACGCAAACAGCTTTTCAATCACGTGACCGTCGCGCACGATCGTGATCGGGCGGCCGGTGTTGGTGTGATATTCCTTGGTATGGTCAATGCCGAGGGCATGATAGAACGAAGCGGCGACGTCATCCGGCGTGATGCCGTGACCGTCGGCCGGGGCCGATCCTTTTTCATCGCTTTCGCCGATCACCTGACCGCCGCGAACGCCGCCGCCGGCCATCAGCATGGTCATGCAGCGCGGATAGTGATCGCGACCGCCGTTGGCGTTGATCTTCGGCGTACGGCCGAATTCGCCGGTGACGAAGACCGCCGTCTGATCGAGCAGGCCTTTCTCGGCCAGACCGTTGTACAGAGCGGCCAGACCGTTATCGAGCGGCGGCAGTTGGCGATCTTTCAGCCGCGCGAAGGCGTCCTGGTGCGTGTCCCAACCGCCGTTGGTGATCGTGACGAAGCGGACGCCCGCTTCGACCAGGCGAATCGCCAAGAGGCAGCTCATGCTGAAGCTGTCGGCTTCAAACGACTTGGCGAACGCCGGCGACTCTTTGCTGACGTCAAACGCTTCGCGGGCCTTCTTCGAGGTGATGATCGCATGCGCTTGCTGGCTGAACTGATCGAGCCCTTCCAGCAATTGGTCGTCCGACTCGTAGCCGCGGAACTTGCGGTCGAGCGAGGTGAGCAAATCCTGACGTCGATTCACTTCTTCGAGCGTCAAACCGCCGCTTAGACTGACGCCGCGCACCGAGTAAGGTGCGCCTGCCCTTGGCGCCGAGTTCGTATTGAGCGGAGCGTACTTCACTCCCAGAAAACCTGACGTGTGGGACGCGCGAGGAATCGCGACGTTCGGCGGCAGGTCGGATGGGGCCGGCAGTTCTTTGGCGACGACCGAACCGTACGAAGGATAGGAGAGCGACGCGATCGGACGCGTGCCGGTGTTGACGTATTCCGAACCGAGACGATGGGCCGCCAACGTGTGCGACACGCCCCGCAAGATGCAGAACTTGTCGGCTTGCTTGGCCAGCTTCGGCAAGTGCTCGCTGATCATCATGCCGGGGACGTTCGTTTCGATCGGGTTGAACTCGCCGCGGAATTCCTTCGGCGCGTCAGGCTTCAAGTCGAACGTATCGAGATGGGTCGGTCCGCCGGTGAGGTCGACGAAGATGCCCGCCTTCGCATTCTTGTCGGCTACCTGGCCGGCGTGCGAAAGCTGAAGGTAGCCGGACAAGCTGAGTCCTACTCCGCCCATCAGGCCGATTTTCAACACGTCGCGGCGGCGTACCCCGTCGCAAGTTCGATGAATCGCCATATCCCGAGTCTCCGTAAAAATGATCGTAGCGCCGATGCGCTAAGGGATGCCTGTATTGTCTTAGTGATTAACGATGAACTCTTTGGTGTTGACCAAGGCCCACATCAGATCGCGAATGCCGTCGACCGGATTGGCCGCTTTCTGGAAGTGACGCTCGGCGATCGACTTTTCTTCCGCATCGGGCAAACGGCTAAGCGTACGGAGGTAGGCCTCGTCCACGAGCGATGCGATATCGGTCGGCGTCGATTTCTCGGCGGCCGGCAGTTTCTGACGATGCAGTTGGCGTTCGAGCACTTCCAGACGCGAGCGAGCGGCGGCCAACTTCTTCTTGGCTTGCTCAATCGCCTCCTGCTTCGTGCCGTTCTTCTGCATACGCGCGATCTTCGCTTGACCTTCTTTGATCAGCTCGCGTCCTTGCTCGACGCGGCGTTCCAACTGTTTGTCGACGTCTTGATTGCCGTTGATCTGGTTATTCAGTTCCGCAACCCAGCCGCCGTTGTCGGTCAAACGTTTCAGCACGTCGGCGTCGTTTTGCAGGTAAACGGTCTGCAACAGACTCGCTTCCATCGAACGATCGCATTCGCAGTTGCTGTCGCGGGTCGAACGTCCAAACACTTGCAGAGCGTACTGGGCGTTACGAGCCTTGCCTTGCGGCGAGGTGCCGGGAATCGACATCGCGCGGTCTTCCAAGGTCGCCGCGTAGTTTTCGAGCGTCTTATCGTTGGCGGTCGCCTGATTGACGATGTCGTACGCGACTTCGGCCGGTAAGCGACGCGGAATCGCCCGGCTGAAGTTGCGGTAGTCCATCCGATTGGTGTCGTTCGGCTTCCAGGTTCGCTGATAGGTGTCGCTACCGGCGATTTCGCGATGGAGCCACTTCATGTCGTAGCCGCTCTTCACGAAACCAGCCGCCAGGTAGTCGAGCAGCGGGCCGTTCGACGGCGGATTGCCAAGGCTCAAATCGTCAACCGGATCAACGATCCCGACGTTGAAGTAGACGGACCAGACGCGATTGACGATCGCTTTGGCGAAGTAGGGATTCGATTCGCTACCGAGCCACTTCATCAGCGGCTCCCGAATATCTTCGACCTTCGACAGATCGACTTCCTCTTCCCCGAGGATGTTCGCCATCATTTCGGGCTTCGGCATGTCGCGATTCCTCTTCCCCCGCTGCTGCGGCTGACGAAAGACCGCCGCGGTCGGCAGCAGTTCGACTTCCGGGAAGGGAACAGTCTTCCCTTGGGTCAGCTTCTTAGCGATGTCGCGACGCATTTCGCCGCCGTTCTTCCCTTGAACGTCCAACTCCTTCACCAGGGCCTGGTACTCTTCGTAGGAAGCGTCGGTTCGACGCGGTTGACGCGTGAAACGAGCTTGGGTGAAGAAGGTCTTGAAGTCGTCGAAGTCTTGCTTCGACCAGACGTCGAACGGGTGTTTGTGGCATTGGGCGCACTGGATGCGAATGCCCATGAAGGCGTAGGCGAAACCGATCGCGCGATCTTCCGGCGTGCGGAAGTTGAGACGCGCCCAGTAGTGGGTGAGCGTATCACGTGTCGCGTACGATTCATTCTTGCGATAGAGATCGCTCATCTCTTCGCAATATTCGCGGTACGAATCGCCCGGTTCACGACTGCGGGCCATGATGATCCCGGTCGCCAGTTCGTCGTACGGCATGTTCTGCTCGACGCGTCGATAGATCCAGTCGTACCATTCCTGGCTCGGTCCCAAACGAACCGGCGAGACGTTGTTCAGCTGTTCGTCATTGTTGCCGGTGATGTCGCACAGCAGCGTCGTCCACTTGGCGACGTAGGCCGGCGTTTCCAGCAGTTCGTTGATTTTGGCTTGACGCTTCTGCGGATCTTTGTCGGCGACGAACGCGCGAACTTCGTCCGGAGTCGGCAGCGTGCCGGCGATGTCGAGATTGACGCGACGGAGGAACTCTTCGTCGCTCGCGACCGGCGACGGGGTGACGCCGAGCTTGCGAAGTTTGCTGACGACCAGTTCGTCGATCTTGGTCGCAGCGGCGACCTGGGGATAGTTGTCGCCAGTCAAGTTGGTCATCGGTCGCAAGACCGGAACCGAGATCACCGCTTTGTCATAAGCGACGATAACGTGCGTGTCACCCTTGTCGCCAGAGCTAATCACGCCGTCGCCATCGACCGGGGCGATTTCGCCGTCGTTGGTGGTGTAACGGCAAAGAGGCGTGACGTCTTCACGAGTCCCATCGGCCCAGACGGCGACCGCTTTCAGCTGAACCTTTTGCGGCTCGGCGCCAAACAACACTTCGGCCGGAGTGACTTCGAGACGTTCCAACTTGGCGACTTCGTCTTTGTCGAACTTGGCGCCGGCGGCGATCCAATTCTTGAAGACGCGATGTTCCCAGCTACCGAGCTTGTAGCGTTCGCCCCCTTCGTGGGTAAATTCGTCAGTCGGCTTCGAGATGACCAGGCTGTCGTCGATGTCGGCCAGATTGATCCGCGGGTTCTCCCCCTTCATCATCGCGTCATGGTCGGCCTGGAAGTCGTAGCCGAAGAGCGAAAGCTGGAAACCGCCCCGTCCCTGGAACGAACCATGGCAAGAGCGGCCGTTACAGCCCAAGCGGCTCATCAACGGAATGACGTGACGTTGGAAGTTCGGGACTTCGTCGACGTTCTCGTCAGCGAAGCGCTGATCCAGCGTCGGCAATTCGGCGGCGATAACATCGCTGGCGGCGAAGTAGCAAAGCCAGGCGGCCAACAGACCAAGTGGGGCAAGCAGGCGGTGCGTCATCGAAAACTCCTTGTTCGATTCAGGTCGAACCGACGTTCAACTAGGCGGGGCGTATTGAATCGCTATTTCTTGGGCGTTTCGCTCGACGCTGGGGTCGACTCGCGAAACTTCTTTTTAGCGGCGGCGTCGGCCGAGCGGAGACGTTCGTCGACCAAGGTCTCCATGTCTCCTTCCAGCCGATCGAGCTGGGCGTTCAAAAACTCAAGCCGCTGCGTAACGCGGGCTTTTTCCATCTCGTACAGCTCTCGCTGCGAAACGATCTGCTCGGCGATCGCATCACGCAACCGCTGACGCAGCTCTTCGTTTTCCGGCGTCATCTGCAATTGAGCGGTCAACAGCTGAATCCGCGACTTCGACTTCCAAAGCGCAAGCTCCACCTCGTACCGTTCGGGAGAACGCTGCTCGATCTGGCTCAACCGTTCGCTGACGCGCGACAACTCGCGAACCGCCTGGTCGTATTGACGGGGACGGAGACGCTTGAGGGGACGAAGCAGCGAAGCGAGTTCGGGATGATGCTTGCGAACCAGCGCGAAGGCGAGCTCTTCGCGTCGCGCTTTCTCGCTTTCGCTGACCGCGTCTTCCTTATCGTCCTTGGCCGGTTTCTTCTCGGGCGACTTCGCTTCGATCGAAACGGCGTTTTGGGCGACGACGCGAGCTTTGGTTTCGCCTTGCTTTTGGGCAGCGGCGGTAGAGACCAACAGCAGAAGGCAAAGCAGCGCTTTGCCGGCGGCGATGCGGATCATTGATTCACCTCGTCTTCGCCAACTTCACGATCGAGATCATCCTCTTGGTCCAGCTCAACGGCGGCCAACATCCAGGCAGGAGGAGTATTCCAACTGGCGTCGTCGGCGTCATCCAAGGGAAGAACGTCTAATTGCGGCGCCAGGGGCTGCTCGGCAACCAGCAGATTGTCGACTTCGAGCATTTGATCGACGGCGTCTGACGAGTCGATCCACGATTGGGCGAGTTGGGTTTGGGCGTCGTCGCCAGAAGACATGAGCGTGACCAGACCGCCGACCAACGCCAACAGAACTGACGCGGCCAGCACGGCCGACCAGATCGAGAACGAACGCTTGGGCGCCGCAGCGAGACCGCCCCGCGTCGTCCGCGCATCCGGCGCACTCGGGGCGGTCAGCATCGCTGCGGACAGCTCGACGACGTCAGCCAGGCGTTCGCACGCGGTGACGTCATCCGCTAACAGCTGCTCAAACGCTTCGGTCTCCTCCGGCGAAAGCTCGCCGGTCAGATACCGCAGCGCGGTGAGGTCAAAGTCGTCAGGTTCCGGAATTGAATTCATGAGCTGGGCGATTAGTTTTCGCGTTTCGTTTGCTGATTCAGTTTCGCGAGGGTCGTTTTTAATTTGGCGAGGGCGTTTCGCATCCGTCCGAGCGCCGTTCCCAACGGGATCTGCAACTGTTCGGCGATTTCGGCGAAGGTTCGTTCCTCGTAGGTCCGGAGGTGAACGACTTGTTTCAGTTCGTCCGGCAGACGGTCAATCGCCTCACGGACCTGGTCGACCAGTTCTCCGCGGACCAGCTCGGTATCTGGCGCCGCCGAGTCCCAACCTTCGTGCAGCCATTGCAATCGCTCGTCCACTTTACGGCCGGTGGCCTGACGGCGGCGAATCGCTAAGGCTTCTCGATAGGCGACTTGGTAGAGCCAGCTTTTGCGGGCAGCTGGCTCTACCGAACCGCCTAACGCGGCGAATTTGACGAACGTCGCTTGAACCACATCGGCCGCCGTCGGCGCGTCACGCACCACGCCCCAGACAAATCGTTGCAATCGATCAGCATGCTGGCGGTAGTACGTCTCAACGGCGGCAGCATCAAGCGCCGCCTCTTGGAATGCGGCGTCTTCCTTGCTCAAAGGCTCGTTCTGTCGTGTTGGGTCGTCGCGATGAACCACAGCTAAGAGCCGCCGATGGGAATCGTTATTGGCGAAAAATCGAGAAATCGCGCCGAAAAACCCATCTGGGGGGATTTTGGTGGGCGTCAGGCGGGAAAACACCTCAGGTTTTAACACGCCGCTGGGGCGGTCGGCGTCCTAAATCCGTACGGCTCCAGCTATAATCGAAGCTTTTCCGCTCCTCATCGCTTTCGATCGACCAAGGACCGCAAGTTGTTCATCGGGCCCGTCTTTACGCGAGAAGCTGCCGTTACGCCGCGGCGTAGCAAGTTTTACACCTACCGCACCGTCTACGTCGCCGCTCTGTTCCTGCTAATGTGCACCGCCTGGCTGGTAATGGCCGGGACGCAAATCATTCGCAACGTCGGTGATATGGCCCGGTTCGGGGCGGTCCTGTTTCAGATTCTGGCGCCGATTCAGCTGAGCCTGGTGATCTTCTTCGCCGCCTTCTCGTCCGCTTCCGCCGTCGCCCAGGAAAAGGACAAAAAGACCCTGATCCTGCTGCTGATGACCCGGCTGAACAACTCCGAGCTGGTTCTCGGCAAAATGCTGGCGAGCCTCCTGAACGTGCTGGTCCTGATTTTGGCCGCGCTGCCGCTCTTTACGGCGATCGTGCTGTTCGGCGGCGTTTCTCCTTCGCAAATCACCTACGTCTTTCTGGTCACCTTCTTCACCGCGATCACAGCCGGCAGCTTGGGTTCGACCTTGGCGCTGTGGCGTGAAAAGACCTTCCAGACGTTGGCCCTGACCGCATTGACGATCGTCTTCTGGCTCGGCTTCTGCGAAGCGATCGCCGCTGGAGCGTTGACGCCACTGATCGGCGATATGCCGCTCGGGATGTCGCCGGCGACCTTGGCGACCGCGCTAAGTCCGATTCGAGCGGTCCTGGAAGCGGCGCGGCCGTTTCCGACCCTTTCGACCGAACTCGGCGTCTTCGGCAATCCGATCTGGCTTTACCTGGCGATCGCCGCCGTGACGACGCTCGTTTTGAACGGCCTGGCGATCGCCCTGGTTCGAGTTTGGAATCCGTCGCGAGAAGCTCGCCGCGACGCGGGTCCAAAAGCGGAAACGCAAGAGTCGATCTGGGGCGCCGAACACGACCTGGCTCAAAAAGGAAAACCGGCAGGCGCCGAAGCGGACGAATCGCGACGTGCCGAGCACGTGGACGCCCGCACCCGCAAGATGGCGACCAAGCATCGCGAAGTGTGGGACAACCCGGTCTTGTGGCGTGAGACGCAGACCTGGGCGTACGGTCGCAAAGTGATCATCATTCGCATCGTCTACATGCTGCTGGTCGCGGCTGCGGCGGTGGCGCTGCATCAGTTGATTGCGACCAACGCCGCCAAGTCGGTCATCGATCAGGCTGGCGCGATCATTCCGGACGCCGCTCAAGCGTTGACGCCGCTTTACTTGGTCAGCATGGTGATTGTGAACGCCCTGGCCGTTACGTCGATCACCAACGAACGGGACGGACGATCGCTCGATATCCTGCTGGTGACCGATCTGACGCCACGCGAGTTCATTTTCGGCAAACTGGCCGGCGTGC
Source organism: Blastopirellula sediminis (assembly GCF_020966755.1). Lineage (NCBI taxonomy): Bacteria > Pseudomonadati > Planctomycetota > Planctomycetia > Pirellulales > Pirellulaceae > Blastopirellula > Blastopirellula sediminis. The sequence goes on along the minus strand of NZ_JAJKFT010000010.1, from coordinate 2,214,901 downwards.
TCTGGGTGACGAAGGAAATGGTCCTCGCGCCGCTCGCACTCACCTTCTACCTCTGGTGGCAAGGGGGAATGTACACCGAGAACCTCGTCTTCCTGACGCTCGGCCTGGCGGTGATGTACATGTTTGTGACGACGCTCGGCATCCACTGCGGGATGATCTACGCCAGCAGTCGCGTGGCGATCGGCGTGAGCCTGGGGACAGTCTTCTTCCTGTTCCTGGGGGTGATTACCTGCATCTTGCTGATGATTTCGTTCAGCGATTCGTTCCACTTCCAGCTCTTCCCGTTCCTCGGCTTTATCGCCGGCGGCGGCCTGGGGCTGTACGTAGCGATCGGGCATCGCAATCCTTCGCCGGCGATCGCCACGGCCGCGTTTGTGGTGCCGCTGGCGACGTTCTACGCGATCACCACGCTGCTGCTGAACAAAAATCTGGAAGTCTTTCTCGTGACTGCCCTCTCCTACGGCTTCACGACATGCGCTATGCTGATTCCAGCAATCTTTGAATTTGATGTCGAAATGGGGAGAACGTCTGGGCAAGATGACTCGTAAGGAGAATCGCCCTCACGCCGGAGCATGGTCATGGAGTTGATTACGGCGATCACGCCGTGGTTGATCTTCATGGCGGCGCTACTCGCTTTATCAGGGATCTTTTCAGCAGCGGAAGCGGCCTTCTTCTATCTGAAGATCGAAGACCGCCGTAAGCTCGCCTCGGGAACCAGCACGCAGCAAATCGCTGCGCAGTTGCTGAACGACCCCGATCGTCTGCTGTCGGCCGTGTTGTTCTGGAACCTGGTCGTCAACGTCCTCTACTTCAGCCTGGCGTCGGTCGTCGGCATTCGGATCGAAAAGGATTTTGGGGGCGCCGCCGCAGCCGGTTTCGCGGCCGGCTCGTTGATGGTGATTATCTTTACCAGCGAAATGCTGCCGAAGAGTCTGGCGGTGCTTCGCGCCCCCGAGATCGCCACCTTTTTGGCGCTGCCGGTCGTCGTGGCGTGCAAACTGGCCGATCCAATCCTGCCGCTGCTGCGAACCGTAATCACCTTGTCGCGGCGACTGATCTGGCCCGGCTTTAAGCCAGAACCGTATCTGCAGGTCTCCGACCTGGAGCGAGCGATCCAGTTCTCAACCGAGAACGCCGCCCTGTTGGAGCAAGAGCAAGTCGCGCTGCAAAACATCGTTTCCCTTTCCGACCTGACGGTGAACGAACTGATGCGGCCGCGGCGCCAATACCGTTCGTTCCGTCCGCCGGTGGCGAAAGCGGACCTGGCCGGCGAAGTTCCTCCCAGCGGCTACCTGCTGGTGACCGAACCTGACTCGGAAGATGTCGCCGGGGCGTTCAACCTGATGACGGCGACAGAACTGCCGGAAGAAAACCTGGAGCGGCTCGCGGTTCCGGTCCTATACGCGCCGTGGTGCACCAAGGCGTCGGTCGTCCTCCAACAGATGATCACCCGGCAGCGCGAAGTCGCCGCAATCGTGAATGAGTTGGGCGAAGTGATCGGCGTGCTGACGCTGAGCGATGCGGCCGAAGCGATCTTCAGTTACCACTCCGGCCGCAGCGAACGCTTGCTGCAGCGTCAAACGTTCGAGCAAGTCGAGCCGGGCGTTTGGCTGATCCCGGGGATGACCAGCTTGCGACGTTTGGCGAAACGCTTTGGCGTTGAGGTCCCGCCGGTTCGTCCGACGACGGTCAACGGCTTGCTGCACGAAGAGCTGGAGCAATTGCCGGAGCCGGGGGACGAAGTTACCTGGGGACCGTTTCATTTTCATGTCGTCTCGGTGCCGCAACGCGGTCAGCCGATCGTTCGGCTTTCTCTTGTTGAGAAAGAGGAGGAGTCGACATGATCTGGATCGTGGGACTATTCTTCTTCTCCGTGTTTCTGTCAGCGTTTTTCAGCGGCACCGAAACCGGCTTTTATCGGGTCACACGGATCCGCCTGGTCCTGGATGCGCTCGACGGCCGCTTCCTGGCGAAGTTCCTGCTGTTCCTGACCAACCATCCAGCGCTGTTCGTTGCGACGACGCTGATCGGCAACAACCTGGCGAACTACCTCGTCTCGTTGTCGATCGTGCTCGCGGCGGGCGCGCTCTTCCCAGGCAATTCGACCGCCGAGTTGTTACTGCCGACCCTGCTCGCTCCGGCCCTCTTCGTCTACGGCGAATCGCTGCCGAAGAACCTCTTCTTTCATGCCCCCAACAAACTGCTGCTGCGCGGCAGTCCGTTGTTCTTCTTGGTGACCATTCTCTTCGCGCCGTTCTCGGCCGTGCTGTGGGTGCTGGGACAAGCGCTGCAGTGGTTGCTCGGCGAATCGCCGACGCAAGTTCGCTTGCAACTGGCCCGCAAAGAGCTGGAAGATGTGCTGGAAGAAGGGGGCGAAGCGGGACTGTTGAACGCCGGGCAACGGCGATTGGCGCAAGGTCTGTTCGCGGTGGCGAATCAATCGGTCGGCGCTTTGGCGACGCCGCTGTCGCGAACCCATGTGGCGACTCTGGGCGCGGACAAGTCGGCGGCCCTGGCCTACGCCAAGAAGAACAAGGTCAGCTCGCTGCCGGTGGCGAACAAGGGAGAGAAGAGCGACATCGTCGGCTATCTGCGGACGTGCGATCTGATTCTGGCGCCGGAAAAGACGATTCAGTCGTATCGCGTGCTGCCGGTGGTCGCCGGTAGCGATACGCAGATCGCAGCGCTGCTAAGAATGCAAAGCAGTGGGGAAAGCATGGCCATCGTCAAAGCCCGCGACGGGAAGACGTTGGGAATCGTCACTCTGGACCAGCTAATGCGGCCGATCTTGTACAGCGAAAGCTAACGGCGCCGACTATTTGTGATAGCCAAGTTCCGAGATTACCTGGAAGATCTCTTCGTAGGTCACGAAACGACGGCGATGCTTGATCTTATAGCCGTCAATCGCGTCCGCAATCTCACGAGCCGCATCCGACAGGTCGCTATGACTGTTGGAAAATTGGCGTCGTTCGTGCTGTTGCGAAGATTGTCGATTCGGATCGCGCCGATCCACAAAATTCGCGTCAAGCAAGTGTGACATGATTGAACCTCGGTTCCCCGTGTCAGTGAATAATTCGCCGACTTTGGCGCTTCTAGGGATAACGTAGAACCGAACCGACGCTTGTCAAACGGACGCCACCCGCTAAGCGCTACGCCGCATGAGCTATCCAGCGTAGGGTTACGCCGGTCGTAGCGATTGTGCGGCTATCGCCGCAGCGTCTCCTCCATTCGCTGCCGAGCAAGGGGGATTTCTGCGGCGATCTCTCGTCCTCGCGCGTTTTGCGGATCCATCGATAAAGTTTGCCGCAAAGCCCATTCGGCCCGCGCGATCCGTCCCGCCGCCAGCTCGCATTGCGCCAAACGAGACATCAGCTCCGGCGTCGGCGCCCCCTTTTCCATCGCGGCGACGAAGTAGTCGCAAGCCGATTCGTAGCGTCCCGCCGCTTGGCAGGTATACCCTTGTTCGACCAATAGCTCGAGCGGCGCTTCTCCCTGCGGATAGGCGCGTTCGGCGCGAGTCAGACTCGCTAGCGAACGGTCCGGCTGAGAGAGATGACGCTGCGTCCGAGCCAGCCGAATGTGAACCGGCGGCAAGTCTTCGGCAAACGAAGCGCAACGCAGGTAACACGCTTCGGCGCCTTTCCAATCGCCGCGCCGCTCAGCCAGATCGCCGGCCAACAGCCAGGCGTCGGCATTGCGCGGATACTTGGCGATCGACTGGTCCGCCTGCTCGCTGGCTTCCGGCAAACGACCGGCAAGATAGTAGATGCGTCCCAGACGAACCATCAGGTTGGCGTCGTCCCCCGAGATGCGAATCGCCTCTTTCATTTCGACAATCGCGCCGTCGATGTCTCCCTTGCGATGGAGCGCTTCGGCGTATTGCGATCGAGTATGCACGTCGACCGGGCACGACTTCTTCGCTTTGGACAACAGCGATTCGGCCCGTTCGACGTCGCCGCGCTGCAGGGCGTCAACTCCTTGCTGCGTCAGCAATCGCCCGTTGACCACCTTTTGATGCTCGGCGCTATGCCGCGAAAAGGCGGCACAGCCGGTCAGTGCTAGCAGAGTTCCCGCCAGAACCAGGCGCAGCACGACCTGCATGCCGGTCTGGCACGAAATTCGATCTCTGCAATCGCCGAAAAGCCGCAGCATAAGCGGTAAATTTGAGGGGGAGGAAGGTATTGGCGCCGGACGATATCAAAACCGGCCAAATCCAGCCAGAGCGGCGCCGGTTACGTTTCTTGCCCAGATCGGTAAAATCGGGTGTTTAGAGAACTAATCGTCCCTGGGAGCCCGACCGATGGCGGCCGTTTACGAAAATTTTGGGATCAGCTTCTCCTATCCCGAGAACTGGAAGCTGGTGGAAGAACAAGCCCAAGAGTGGCCCCGCTCGACCTCGGTCTACAGTCCCAGCGACGCCTTCTGGAACATCACGGTCCATCCCAGCGACACTGATCTGCGGGAAGCGATCGACGCCGTGGTGGTCGCGATGGACGAGACGTACGACGACTTCGAATACGAGATGACGACCGAAACGTTCGCGGATTACGAAACGTACGGCGCTAACATGCACTTTTATTGCCTCGACATGCTCGTCCAGGCACAGGTCCGCGCTTTTGAGTTCCCTGACGCCAAAGTGCTGGTGATGTTTCAGGGAGAAGATCGCGAGTTCGACCGACTGCGTCAAGTCTTTTCGGCGATCACGCACGACCTGGTTAACCGCCAGTCAGCCGCGTAAGAGGCGAAAACGGAATTCGGCAAAAACCGATGGAATCGGAATCTCGTTCCCCTATTATGGAACGAGTCCTCCTGCGAAGCGCCGAACTCCTCCCCTCCTGATCGCACTCGACGAGTTCCGTTCCAGCTTCGCCCCCCTCCTCCATTTGGCTGCGAAGGTACGATGACTCGCTCGCTTGATATCCGCTTGCCGCTTTGCGTTCTCATGACGATGGGATTCTTTCTGCCGGCGACACGCGCGGACGAAGCGAAAGCTATTCGGCCGCCTAACGTCTTGCTGCTGGTCGCTGATGATCTCGGCTACGCGGAACTCGGTTGCGTTGGCAATACGCAGGTGCGCACGCCGCACATCGATCAGTTTGCCGCCAAGTCGCTTTTGTGTCGGCAAGCGTACGTCGCGGCGCCCAATTGCAGTCCCAGTCGCGCCGGCTTTCTATCGGGACGATTTCCGACGCGATTCGGTTACGAGTTCAATCCGATCGGCGCTCGCAATGATGATCTCGGCACCGGGATTCCCTTGCAACAAAAGACGTTGGCCGAGTATCTGCATGACGAAGGCTACACGACCGGTCTGGTCGGCAAGTGGCACTTAGGAGGCGCCGCCGACTTTCATCCGCAGCGTCATGGCTTCGACGAGTTCTATGGCTTTCTGCATGAGGGACATTACTTCGTTCCCTCTCCCTGGCAAGGGACGACCACTTGGCTCCGTCGACGTGGACTCCCCAGCGGCGCCGGCGAACGTTACGCAATCAATGGCCAGCTCATCTATTCGTCGCACATGGGGCATGACGAACCGGCCTATGACGCCAACAATCCCATTTTGCGCGGCGGTCAGCCGGTTCAGGAACTCGACTATTTGACCGACGCGATCACGCGAGAATCGGTGTCGTTTATAGAGCGTTATCAACGGAATCCGTGGTTCCTGTACGTCTCCTACAACGCGGTTCACAGTCCGCTCCAAGCGAAGAATGAGACGCTGGAGCAGTTCGCTGACGTGGAAGACATCCACCGCCGGATCTTTCTGTCGATGCTGGCCGATCTGGACAAAAGCATCGGCGCGATTCTGCAGACCGTGAAAGACACTAACCAGATGGACAACACGTTGATCCTCTTTTTCAGCGACAACGGCGGACCGACGCGCGAGACGACCGCCAGCAATTTGCCGCTGCGAGCGGGGAAAGGTTCGATGTACGAAGGGGGAATTCGGATTCCGATGATCCTGCATTGGCCTGGACATACGAAGGCAGGCTCGACGACCGACAACGTCGTCAGCTCGCTCGATCTCTACGCGACCATGGCGGAGCTAGTCGGTCGCCCGACGCCGTATCCGCTCGACGGCGTGTCGTGGACGCAAAGTTTGTCGGCCGCTCCACCAGAGCGGACGCTCTATTGGCGTCAAGGAAAGCGAGCTGCATTACGACAAGGAAACTGGAAGATCGTGACCGATCGGGGCTACGGTTCTGAGACCGACTGGGAACTGTATGACCTGGGGAGCGACGCCAGCGAAGAAACCGATCTGTCGGCGTCGCCGGAGCTGGGGAAGCGGAAAGAGGACCTCCTCCGCGTCTGGCGAAGTCTCAATCAGGAGATGGCGGAGCCTTTGTTCTAACGACGCTCTCTCTTTGCGGTTTACTCTTTCGACTCGGTCTGAGAATAACGACGCGTTAGCCATCGCTCGCGCCAGACGACGCGCAGGGCGTTCGTCATCATCACCAAGAGGACGAAATGGGTAAGAAAGACGAGCGTGAAAACCAAGAAGCGGGCCAGCAGATTGTCGCCGTAGACCGTTTTGTGCACGACGGGATCGTCGCTAATCGAAAGGAGCGTCATTATGACCGGGATCGCGGTAAGGAGGATGCCGAGATAAATCCCCCATGCCTTGTCGCGCAGAACTGCGACCCCAGCCAAAAACAACGGCAAGACGAGGGTCAAGACCATCACGGCGGCGGTGACATGTTCGCTGGCGAGATCGGCGTTCTCCACATCTTTGTTACCGGCGAACAGCAACTCGGCGCCAATGTTCGTGGTCGTCATCCAAATCACCATGCAGACCGCCAACCAACATGCGACGGCGCCAGCGTCATAGACGCGCTGCTGTTCGTTGGCCCATTGAACAAAGCGTTCCCAAGCGTTCGGGCGACGAATACTGACCCGTCGGCCCGCTAAGGCGAGACGGAGATCGCGAGCCAATTCGGAGCAATTCTTGTAGCGATGTGCAGGATCGCGTTCGATGCATTGCAAGACGATCGCCGCCAGATCACGGGAAACGGCGGGATTCAGTCGCTGCGGCGAAACGATTTGCCCGCGAATCACGGCGTTCGCCACTTCGAAGTAATTCTCTCCTTCGTACGGCGGCTTGCCGGTCAGCATTTCGTAGAGGATGACGCCGAGCGCATAAATGTCGGTATGCTCGCCGGTCGGACCGCGTCCCCGATATTGCTCCGGCGCCATGTAAAGGGGCGTTCCCATCACCAAGCTGGTGGTGGTCTCGCGCATCCGCTGCTCCCCCAACTTCGCGAGGCCGAAATCGGTGATCTGCGGCGTAAACGGCAAATCGCCGCACGGTTTGTTCGTCAGCATCACGTTGCTTGGCTTCAAGTCGCGATGCACGACCCCTCGTTGGTGCGCGTGATCCATCGCATCAGCCAAACGCGCCGCGATCTCGACAGCCGTCCGGACGTTGCGGGGCTGCCCATGTTCGCGCAGATATTGCGCCAAGTTCCGGCCTGGACAGAATGCCGAAGCGATGTACGAAACCTCATCAATTTGTCCAGCGTCGTAGACCGCGACGAGATGCGGGTGCTCCAGCGACGCCGCCAACTCCGCTTCTTGCAGAAAACGCTTCCGCTGCAAGTCAGGGAGATCATCAACGCGGGGGATCTTCAGAGCGACGTCTCGATTCAGTTGCGTATCGGTCGCCAAGTAGACGACGCCGAAACCGCCAGCCCCGATTAATCGCTGCACCCGATAACGCCCCAATTGCTGACCAGGCGACAATCCTAAGGTCGCCGGGGTTGGGGAACCGCCCGTCAAGGTTTCGCGCGTCGATTTACTCGAGTCTTTGAGGGACTGGATCGCCTCATGCAGCTGCAACTGCCGCTCCAGTCGACGCGAGAACTGCGGAAAGCGGGCGGTTAGTTCGGAAAGCTCAAACTCACTTCCCAACAGCGTCCGGCGCAACTGCAGTTCGTTGTAGACCAGATCGAATAAATCCTCCTCGTTGTCCGCGAGTTCCGGGTGCTGCGAAAGATATTGCTCGACGGTCGGCTGTTCCCCTTCGCGCCACCGGCGCGTCTGGTCATGGCAAAGCCGATCGATGAGTCGGTAAGGGGAACGCGAATCGTCGTGCTCATGCATATCCATCGGCGTTCCTAAAACCAAGGAGTCAACGTGCGCCCAATTCGCTCGACGGCGCGATGAAATCGTTTGCGAAGCGCCTCCGGCGATTCCCCCATCTTCTGTCCGATTTCATCCCACTGAAAACCTTGTCGACGCAGGGACGCAATCTCAAACTCTTGCGTCGACAGTTGACGCTCCAACTCTTGCAACAGGTCGGCCATTTCCGCGGCATTGGTCGCCACTTTCTCCCGGCCCACTTTCTCCTCCAACTCTTTCGCTGCGTCCAGCGAACGTACCCGGCGGACGTCTCGCTTGTCGGCCAGTTGGGCGCGATAGGCGTCGTTCGTCTTATTGCGAGCAATTTTCAGCAGCAGTTGCAGCAGCTCTTGGGGCTCGGCAATTTCGTACTGCCCGGCGCCGACGCGCAAAAAGAACGAGATCATCACCGACTGGCAGATGTCCTGCGAGTCGACCACGCGGCGCACCGCAGTACTCCGCAAGCGATACCGAATTTCGGCCCGAATCTCTGGCTCGTAATAACGAAACAACTGCTCAGCCGCGGCCGGTTGCCCACGGCGGATTTGGCGGATGAGCTCCGCGATATCGATTGATTCGTCCGCCATGCCCTGCCCGGCCTGTCGCTATCAATGGGGAGAAAGTCTTGAAGTGCGGCGTCCAGACCATCGGAACCGCCGCTTTATTGTAGCACGCATACCGCCCGAAAGAATGGAGCTGCTATTACCTTTCTCGTGCCGAAATCGCCAATCTATTCCCAGGAATTCGCCGTAAGCATTCTTCATGGATGTTCTTGATTTTCTCCCTTTTCCAAACGCGGACATTTGGTAAACTGGACATTTAGATCCAATAGAAAACGCTAGTTCGCCAAGAGGCGGAATTGTCGTACTGGCAATTTGGACGTCGGACATTGAGACCACTTTTTGAAATTGAGCGGACGCCTGCATAGCCCCTTATCAAGGAGCTATCGATGAGTCATCAGATGGCAAATTCATCGCCGCGCCCCTCGCACTCACGAAAGGGAGATCATGAGCCATCCAACTGCCTGTAATTCGCTGCCGTTTTTCTGCACCAATCAGACGACGCCGCTGGCCGCCGCCTACTGTCCTTGCGACGGTTGCATGTCGCGTTTCAGCTGTCGTGGATGCGGTCATGCGACCGCCGCAAAGTCGACCAGCGCCGCGACGTTGTCGTCGTACGCTCCGACGCCCTGCGAGTCGCGAGCTGATCGCTCCAGTGAGTATTGCTCGCTCGCCTAGCCTCACTTCTTCTACCGGGAAGGGGCGCCAAGTCGCGAACAGAGATCTCAGGGCAAAACCTGAACCGCGCGACCTTCTCTCCCCTTCCCGCATCGACGACGCATTCGCATCCGCTGATTTGAGCGTCGTTCGTCGAGCAAAAGAATCGCCGTTCTGGCAATTTTCTTCTTGCAGCCTCTCTTCAGAAATTCACAAGACGCTTTGCGCAGATGCGAAATGGCAAGCTATAGATGAGTAGCCAGATGGCTATTCCATCGCCGCTGGTCCCACCTTTTTCGGAAAGGGAGATCATGAGCCATTTCACCGAATCCGTAACGCTGCTTCCCTTCTGCGGACAGCAAGTGAACCAGGATGGCGTCGCGTTCTCTCCTTGTACCGGCTGCATCTCTCGCTTCAGCTGCCGCGGCTCTTGGAGTTCTCCTCCGCCGAAGAAACAACCAACTTCGGAAGTCGCACTGCCGATCCTGCTCACGCAGAGCGATGATCACGTCACGCGGCTCGATCCATCGCACGAGTTGGTCGAAACTCGCGAGCACGACTTCTGCACGATCGCCTAAGTCACGTTACGACGCCCCTACCGCCGCGTAGATCCGCTTCGCCCCATCTTCATCCAGCGGCAACGCCATAATTTCCCCTTCGTCCTGGCCGGTGGCCATACAGGCCAACACGCGCGTAAACGCCACATGATCGGGCAGACGGTCTCGGTCAATCCAGATGTCGGCCATATAGATGACGCGTCCGCTGGATAATTCGAGCGGCACGCGCGTCCGACGGGCTTCTCGATAGGAATCGTCTTTGAGCCGCTCCGCCGCGTTGCGCTGCGGCTTCGACATTCCGGCGACGTCCCCTGGCTCAGCCGTGTAGAGCTCAAACAGTTCCGACGCCAATTCACGCATCACGTCGGCCAACGAAGTCGAGGGAGGTTCAAGCGTAAAGATGACGAGCGCCGGCGCCGACGCAATGCTTTGTTTGCGTAAGAATTCGGAGTTGGCCATTACCAACACCGCCAACACCGGCTTCCCATTCTCGCGGATCCGCTTTTCGGCGGCCGCGTCCGAAATCGAACCGTAAATCGAAAGGGCGACGATCGTCAAAACCAACAACAAGACGACCCCAGCACAGACGCCGCCGCCAACCAAAAGCCAAGTCATCAAACCGCCTCGAAGAGTAATTGAGGATGGGAGCGTTAATCGGGTCCCATCCTAGTAACTACAGCGCGGTTTACAACTTTTTCCTGCCGAATTCTACGATCACGCGGCCAGTCGAATCGGACCCTTGGGACTTCGCAGATTAAAGAGACCGAAGATCTCATCTTTCGACAAACCGCCCGGCTGCGGCGTTCCCGCTTCGGCGAACAGCGTGTTGAACAATTCACGCTTCTCGTTGAGCACCTGATCGATTCGCGTTTCGATCGTATTCATCGCCAGGTAGCGTGAAACGGTGACCGCTCCCTTGGCGCCAATCCGATGCGCCCGGTTGATCGCCTGATCTTCGATCGCCGGATTCCACCAGCGGTCAAACAAAAAGACGTACTCGCAGAACTGCAAGTTCAAGCCGACGCTGCCGGCGCCGTAGCTCATCAAAATGACATGCTTCGACGGATCATGCTTGAACTGATCGATCACGCCGTCTCGCTGTTTGCTCGGGATCTTGCCGTGATACTCGAGCGGTCCGAACGGCTCCAGCTGTTTCCGAATCTGCTCGATCGTTTGCGTCCATTGGCTGAAGACGATCGCCTTCTTGCCGCTCGCGGCGACTTCTTCCATGTCGGCCCGCAGCTGCTCCATCTTGCTGCTGTCGCCGGTCCGCGGATCGAAGTTGCAGATCTGTTTCAGCCGCAGCACCAGTTCAAACACGTGCTGTACCGTCAGCTCTTCCCCCATCTTTTCGAGCCGGACGATCCCTTCGTTCTCCGCCAACTCGTACGTTTCCTGCTGAGCCGGCGATAGGGAAAGATCAGCGTCGCGATAAAGTCGCGGAGGCATATCTTCCATCACCATATCCTTGGTACGGCGAATGATGTACTCGCTGGTCGCCGCACAGAGTTGCTTCAGCGGCATCCCCTTGTACAGATAGCCCGGCACCAGGAACTCGAAGATCCCCACCAGGTCGTCGGTACAGTTCTCGATCGGCGTGCCGGTCAGCGCCCAGCTCCGGTCGCGCGGAATCGCTCGCACGATCTGGGCGGTGGTGCTGCCGGAGTTCTTGATCCGCTGCGCTTCGTCGAGCACCACCAGGTCGAACTTCAGCGACTCATCGTTGACGATCGCCTGGTCGCGCATCAAAAGTTCGTAGTTGGCGATCTTGACCGGCGCTTCGGCCGATTGCCATTGCCAGGTCCGTCGCGTTTGATCCCCTTCGATGATCGAAACCGGAATCTCCGGCGCCCACGTGGCGAACTCTCGCTTCCAGTTGGTCACCAGCGGCTTCGGACAGATCAACAAAATGTTGCGAGCCTCGCCTGACCGGATCAACATCCGCATCGTCGAGATCGCCTGCATCGTTTTGCCAAGCCCCATCTCGTCGGCCAGGACCGCCGCTTGCCGCGGGAAGAGAAACGCGATCCCTTCAAACTGGTACGGGAACGGCTCGAAGGGAAACTCCAGCGAACCGGTGCTGACCAGCGACTCAAGCGACGGCTGCAACAAATAGTAAAGCCGATCCTGCAGCTTGATCACGTCGGCCGGAGGCTTGATTCGGGTCGCCGGCTTCTTGCCCTGGCTCGGCTTGGCTTCTTCCTCGCTTGGCTCCGTCGCGGTCTGATTCTCGGCCGGCGGCTTCTTCGCCGGCGGCGGCGAGACCGCCCAATCGGGCGCTTCGGGAAAGACATACGTCTTCACCGCAACGCGCGGCGCTCGACACGGAATCGACACCACCTTCGGCGCGTCGATGTTGGTCGACGTCGATTCGATCGACAGCTCAAGCTGCTCGCTGAAAACTTCGCTCCGCGTTTCGACGCTCACTTCCATGTTGGCGAACGAAACGATCGACGGCGCCGCCGTATCCGCTTCCGGCAGATTCATCTTCCCATCCTTGGGTTTTATGTATCGTCGGGTCGACGCCAGGTCGACCGATCCGCCGCTTAGCCGCGTTGCGACTGCTGCGCTTCGCTGATCGCTTCCTGGATGCGTCCGAAAGGTTCGGTCAAATCGATCCGCGCCGCGAACGTCTCCCAGATCTCCAGCACGTCGCTCCGATCTTGCGGAAACGTGTCGGAGACGAGCACCTCGGCGCCGGCCAGCGCAAACCAGGCCGGCGACTTCGGCGCGACGACCGCATGCGCGGCGTCGACTCGCCAGCTTTGGCCGTCCGTGGTTTCGGTCGTTGCCGCGGCCGGCTGTTCGGCTGCGACTTGGGCGACGGCGATCACCGGGACGTCGACATGTTGGCGAACGGCGAGCACTTCGGTCATATCGGTGCAGATCAACCGCGGAGCGAGGTTCGTCTTGCGAACCAAAGCGGCCGCGATCTGCTCTCCGCAGAGGTATTCGCGAAGCGTCGGGCCGTACAAGATCTCTTGGGCGCGATTCGCCCGAACCGGCGTCGTACAGTGAAACTCAAGCGGACGACCGTTGGAGTTAAGCAATAGGTACCCGCCGAACAGCCCATGCTGCTCGTCTTCGACCACCGTTAAGTATCCTACAGTCGGCACGGAACTCTTGTCCCTCGCAGTCACAGGCGGCTTTCTCTCAGGGTGCATTTTCCGGGGTGCTATCACATCGTCCATGTTCCCTCATGCGACGACGCATCCTTCACAATCGGTGCTGCGCGGCGGTCGACTTTAACTGTCGCAGCGAAGGTACCAAAAGCGGGATTTGCTAGCTGGAGTGACAAAACCCGCAAATGCTCGACAATCTCTGGCGAGCGTGACTATACTTGGTTCATCCAAACGGAGTCATAATCTATGTCCAGCCCGAACAACTTTCCCTCCCTGTTCACCCACGTCGACGTAACTGCCGGTTCCCCCACAGGTAACGACGATGCCGGCGCCGGAAATATCGCCAATTTATTGCAAAGAATGGTGACGCTTCAGGAACGCCAAGCGGAACTGATGGAGGAAATGCTGCAGAACCAAATCTCGCAGCAAAAGCAACGACAAGCCGAACTCTCGGCATGGCGGAAAGCCAACCCTGAACTGGCCGATAAGTGCCGTCGAGCCGCCGAAGCGCTCAGCAAGGTCCACACCGAATTTCTTGATTCGATCGCCGACGAAATCGACGACAGCGGCGAAGATATGGTCGACAGCGAATTCATGCTGACCGAATTCGTCGATCGCTTCGGACCACGCATCGCCCATTTGAACGGCGTGCTGCAAATGCTGGCTCAGCTCGGCAGTCCGCATCCGCCAGGCAAGTAAACTGCTATCATCCAGCGAACAACCAAGCCCCGCTCCAGTCGGGGCTTTTTTTCTGCCTATTCGACCCGCCGTCGGCATCCCCCCGAAACCTGACTGCCAGCAGTGAAGTAGCATTCCTAGACGCTCTTCCGCTGACTTTGACGGGAACCATGCCATGACGAAGCTCCATCGATCGCTCCTCGGCACGCTGCTGCTGACGACTCTGTTTTTGACCACGGCGCCCGCGGCGGAAGAAGCGAAGGTTCGCCAGATCGATCTCGAACCGAAAGACGCCGCTCGTGATCGCGTCGTCCCGATCCGCATTTATCTTCCCGAGACTGAGCAGCCGCTGCCGGTCATTCTCTTTTCGCACGGCTTAGGGGGTTCGCGGAAGAACAGTCCTTACCTGGGGAACTTCTGGGCCGAGCATGGTTACGTCTGCGTCTTCCTGCAACATGCCGGCAGCGACGAAGAGGTCTGGAAGTCGGTCACGCGCCGCGAGATCTTGCCGGCGATGAAGCAAGCGGCCAACGGCAAGAACATGCTCGACCGCAATAAGGACGTCTCGTTCATCCTCGATCAGTTGGAAGTCTGGAGCAAGCAAGCCGACAGCCCGCTCTCTGGCAAGCTCGACCTGGAGCATGTCGGCATGACAGGGCATAGCTTCGGCGCGGTCACCACCACGGCGGTCGCCGGTCGCAAGTTTCCGCTCGGCATGAGCGCCAGCGAACCGCGACTCGACGCCTTCCTGCCGATGAGCCCGCAGACGAGCGAAGGGATGTCGGCCGAAAAGTCGTTCGGCGAAATCAAAGCCCCGATGCTCTGCATGACCGGCACCGAAGACAGCAGCATGATCAGCCCCAACACCACTCCGGCGTCGCGCCGCGAAGTCTACAAAGCGCTTCCCCCCGGCGATAAATACGAACTGGTCTTCGACGGCGGCACGCACGCCACCTTTTCGGACGCCCAAGGAATCCGCATCGGACGGCGCGATCCAGCCCATCACCCCGCGATCCAAGAGATCAGCCTGAAGTTCTGGGACGCCTATCTAAAGAACGACCCCGCCGCCAAGAAGTGGCTGCAGTCGGATCAGGTCCGCAAAGATACGACGCTGAAAGACACCGACGTCTGGCAGTGGAAGTAGCGGCGAAGCGAGGGGGAAGAAGAATAGAACACGGAAGCCACGGACGAGTCACGGTAAGAACACGGCAAGAGAAAGCCCCCAAGCAGCATGCGCGCCCAATCGTAGCCCGAGGCGCAAGCCGAGGGAATGCGGTCGGGAAGAAAAGCGGAAAGCGGAGAGCCGAAAGCGGCAAGAAGCAAACACTAGCCCGCAGCGCAAGCAAGGGAATGCGGCCGCAAGCGATACGCCAAGATCGAATTGCCAAAGATCGCCCGCGCGCGTCAACTCGCGATGGACGCGCAACGAGAATCAACCGACTGGACCGCAGCTCCCAATTTTTTTTCGTCGCGTAGCGCATCTACGGCAGGGTCCGCTGTGCGGACCGCAGAGGCGTCAATCGACGTGGCCAATCTGCTATCGCTTCCCATGGTCCGCACAGCGGACCCTACGAACGGAGTGGACTCGGCCGCGTCATTTTTTTCTGGGGCCGGCATGATCAATCGATACCTCGGATCGTAAAACCGTTTCTCGTCAACGATCTTTTCAATCTCCCCCGCCGCCACCATCCGATCCCAACCGCGAGCGAACTTCGTGCCGTTCATGCCGCAGTTTTCGCGGACGCGGAGCTTCGTCGCATGCGCCTCGCCGAGGTCGGTGATCGCCAGGCGAATTCGGGACCGCATTCGTTGGTCGAGCGCGGCGTCTTTCCAGCGTTCGGCTTCGTCTTGCAGCGTTTCGGCCTCATGCACGTTCGTTTGCCAGCGTCGCCCGGTCGTAGTCGTAGGGCAGGCCGTGCCTGCCGCTCTGCTTGCGAGCGCCAACAATTCGGCAGGCACGGCCTGCCCTACGTCGGTTAGTCTTCCTTCTTCGACATCGACGCCCCACTCGCCACCTTGCCCGGCGTAACCGCCGAGCGTTAGCCAGAGTCGATGTTCTCCGCTGCCTGGCGAATAAGTTTGGCGGCGATTCACCAACAGCCATTGCTGGGCGAAGTCGAGACTGCCGGCGAGGATCGATGCTTCCAACTTGCCAGGCTTCATTTCCTTCCGCGTTTGGATGCAGAGAATCGGCGTCGCGCCGTAATCGAGACAACACTGTGCGAGAGCCTGCAGCGCTTCGGCCTGTTTGCGTTTGCCGGTCGAACTCAAGCGAATCGCATCGATCACCACGACTTCCAGCTCATGCTTCGTGATCCAGTCGCGAAGTTTGCCGAGGCTCTCGGGATCGGCCGGATCGTCGGTGGTCAGGAGCCACATGAAGTTGTTCGAATTGGGCTTCGCCTGACGAGCTTCACCCCACCGCTGCGTCAGATCGGTCAATGTTTGCTGTTGCTGGCTGCTACACGCGAAGCCGACGCGCAGCGGTTTTTCGGCCGCGAAATGATTCAAAAACTTTCCTCCGCTCGCGAGCGCTGCGCACAAGTCGACGGCGAGGGAACTCTTCAGCGTTTTGCTGGGGCCGACAATGACTGCCGGTTCGTTGCGGGTGAGGAAGTTCGATAGCAGCCACTCGCGCGGCTGTTGTTCGGCGAAGAGCTCTTCCGTCGTCAGCGTTCGAAACGAACTGCCGCTGCCGAGTTCGAGTCGCACGATTTCTCCATCGGGCGGCAATTCAACTTGCTCCGGCTCCGGCGTCAGTCGTTTTCTTAAGGCCGCTGCGTAGTCGGCAAATTTGTCCAGGTCGCTGCCGGAGTGGATCACCGCTTGAATCAGCGCCGACGCGGTCAGTTTGTCGTAGCCGTAGGTGAGGAGGTCGGCGAGCAGTTGCTGGTCGTCGCGATCTTCGTCGCCAGTGAGGTGCAGCCCGAGGAGGGCCGAGTAGATGTCGCGATGACACGGCACGCGAAACACTTGCAGCGGGAGGGCATCTTCGCTCAACCGCTCGGGGTACATCATCATGCAGGCGAGCCACTGCGCTTCGATCAGCTCTTCATGCGCCGCGGTGTTGTCAGCTTGTTTGCGTTTCTTCTTTTGCTTCGCGCGCAGCAGGGCGGCGAGGCGCCGGATTCGGGCCTTTCGCATGAGCGTTCCTCTTGATTACGAAAAAGGGGTCAGGTCTCTTTTTCGCGGTTGGACATTTGTTGCCTAGAAAACCTTGTCGCGAAAAAGAGACCAGACCCCTTTTTCGTCGCGACGCGCACGGAGCTGCTGTCGTAGTGCTTTCGTGCTGTGAGAAACGCCTCAGTCCGAGTTTGAGGCGGGTAGAAAAATGGACGCTGCGCGGTTGATCAGACGCCCGCACCTTGAGGGGTTTAGTATACAAAACGCCAGTACGTTTTGCAAGCAGAATTCTTGGTCCGCGTAGGGTGGGTGGAGCAAGCGCGGAGAGGGCGATTTGGCTTGTTAAACGCGGTTCGCTTGTGCAACCCACCTTGGACTGGCAAGCGCATTGTTGGGTTTCGCTTCGCTGCACCCAACCTACGCAGACTGCTGCCCGCCGGGTGGCCCGACCAGTCGGTGACGACTGGTTAGGTCGCTTTAGCGACAAGATGCCGCGCCATGCGGTGGGAGGTGGTTGAGCGTGTGGTTGCTTCGCGACCGGATGGCGCTGCATCTTGTTGCTGCGCAACCCAGCCAGTTCTTTGCGGGAACTGGCTGGGGCACCCTGTGGCTTGGCAAAGCTCAGTCAAACCTTACGCTCGTCAACTTATGCCGCTGACCCTTACCCGCAGAAGCCGTCGCCGACATTGGGGACAGATTTGCTTGTACCAAGTCGCCAATTGAAACGAGATAAACTTTTTTCCACCACAATTCACACAGCAGCGGCGCGTCACTTTCGCGACATTCTTTGCGTATCGCCAGTTCGCTAGTCGTCTTTCGATAAATATCGATAAAGTTAGCATCACGATTGCGGCCGCGAATCCGCCAACCCACGAACGACTCATCAAGCCGACAACAATGCCGGTAACCGTCGTCACGACCAATGTCGGAACGAACGCGAGCTGCCCCGGCGCTAGTTTGGGAAACTCATTCTCTGCGCCGCATTGACGACAGAGCAAAACTCCAATGAGAAATATGCGTCCCGCCGTTTCACGTCCATCTTCAAGCGTTCTGGACGGGTATCGATAGAGAACCTCGAGTTCTCCGTCGTCATTCAGATACCCCAAGTACAAGTCAGAACCCTTCCATCCCCAGGGATACGCAGTCTCATAGCCGGTCTCTTCGTCGAACCAAGATTCCTTCTCCGGCTTCGGATCACACGACTCGCAATAAATGTGATAGACGACGGCCATGGGAAGGCTCAGGGAGACAAACGGTCGCTGCTCGTCGCTAGTTTACTAAATAGAAAGGTCGTAGTCGCAGAATTGGCGCGCGACTTCAGTCTGGGAAGGGTGCGTCTGGACGCACCGGGCAACTGCCGAAAGAGGTTGATTTGTTATCGCGTGGTAGCGCCAAAGCGCCGCCGAGTTGCGTTGCCACGCGAGGAGCGAAACCGGCGATGGGGCAGGTTCTCGGTGCGTCTCG
Source organism: Blastopirellula sediminis (assembly GCF_020966755.1). Taxonomy (NCBI): domain Bacteria; kingdom Pseudomonadati; phylum Planctomycetota; class Planctomycetia; order Pirellulales; family Pirellulaceae; genus Blastopirellula; species Blastopirellula sediminis. The sequence goes on along the minus strand of NZ_JAJKFT010000010.1, from coordinate 2,196,628 downwards.
ACGCACCCTACCCCGGACTATTTGGCGCCGCTTCGCTTCTTCGTCATCCGCCCGAATCGGGAGAACCAAGTTGCCAGCATGGACAGGTCATGAGCGATCTGCAACCCAACGTCGCACGCAATCGCCGTCGCGACGAAGGAGACGACCAGCACCGCGCCGATCGCCAGCATGCTGAGGTCAAACAGATAGACCAGCGGCGTCGCCACGCTAATCGCAGCCAGTAGCGAGACGAGCCAAATCCATTTCGACTTGGGGGCGAACAGGGTTCGTGAGGTTCCTCTCACCAGCTGAGCGAACTGGTAGATCTCGGCGGCCAGGTACCAGCCGAAGATCGCGCCGAACGGAGCGGCCAGCAAACCGCGGGCGGCGCTGCCGCCGGCGATCCCCATCGCCAGGAAGGCGGAGGCCGAAAGGGCCATGATCGCCAGGCTCGTCTTCCATCCCAGCCCGCGGCGGCGCGGCGAGTTCACCGTTTTCGCCACTTTCGCAGGCGTCGTCTTTGTTGGTTCGGTTGGGTTCATTCGCTTTGATTGATTGGTTCGGGGGATCGCCTAAAAGAGCGATTCGCCGGGGGGCGAGGATTCTTGGTCATTTTCTTTTCGCCAGCTACAAATCGGCAGGAATGCCCCAGCGGACCGCCCCCCCCAAGTGGGCAATTCCCAATTTATTCCGTCCGACAATGGTTGTCGAAACAAGTTTTTCTTTCTATGTTGATTGGAACAGGCCCGCGACGCCGATTTTCTCTCCCCTCCCGGCGTGCGTCGTGCGGCGATTTTCCTACCCCATGTTCCCGCGCAGGTGGTGAAGATGAATTCTGGCGAAAGCGTCTTGTCGGCCGACATTCAGGCGAAGGTCAAAGCGGCCAAGGACAAGCTCGACCAACATGCGTACGAGACGGTTCAGTGGCACTTTCACGAGTCGACCGGTTGCCCCTTCTGGCTCGCGAAGAAGAAAGAGCTGAACTTCGATCCGTTGACCGAAGTGAAGAACTACGACGACATCCAAAAGTTCCCGCTGTTCGAAGACGAATGGCTCCGCGGCGGCCCGGTGCGTCGTTGGGTTCCCAAGGCGTTTGAAAACTCGCCGATCTACGTCTTTGAAACCGGCGGCACGACCGGCATTCCGAAGAGCCGGATCGCGATCGACGACTTCCGGACCGACTACTCGAACTTCAGCGACACGCTGCCGGATCAGTACTTCCCGAAAGGCTCGAACTGGCTGATGCTTGGCCCGTCTGGCCCGCGTCGTTTGCGTCTGGCGGTCGAGCACCTGGCCCAGCATCGCGGCGGCATCTCGTTCTGCATCGACTTGGATCCCCGCTGGGTGATCAAGCTGATCAAGAAGGGATGGATGGAGCACCTGGAAGAGTACAAGAAGCACTGCATCGATCAGGCGATCACCATTTTGACCGCCGGTCACGACGTGAAGTGCATGTTCGGCACGCCGAAACTGATCGAAGCGCTTTGCCTGGGCTTGGAAGAAAAGGGAACGTCGCTGGCCGAAGTCGGCATCACCGGCATCTTCAGCGGCGGTACGGAGTTCACCCCGCAGTGGACGCGCTACTGCGTCGAAGAGCTGTTCGGCGGTCCGCCGGAAGAAAGCGGCATCTACATGACGCCGACCTATGGCAACACGCTGATGGGTCTCGCTTGCAGCAAGCCGGTCACGGCGGCCGAAGGTTACAAGATCAGCTACTACGCCCCGCAGCCGCGTGCGGTGACCGAAGTGGTCAGCTTTGACGATCCGATGCAGGTCGTGCCGTACGGCGAGACCGGTCGCGTCAAACTGACGACCTTGACCAAAGAATTCTTCGTCCCCGGCTTCCTGGAACGTGACGAGGGTGAACGCGAAATGCCGTTCGAGAAATACCCGTGGGACGGCGTCAGCGGCGTCCGCCCCTTCCACGGCATCGCGTCGAGCACCACCGTCGGCGTTTACTAAACGCGCCGGTAGAATAGAAAACGCCCGTGCTGGTTTTCACACGGGCGTGAAAGTGAACGCGGAAGAAAAATGACTAATGTCTAATGACGAAATGTCTAATTGAGGAAGAGCCCTCTGGCCTTAGACATTAGTGATTAGTCATTAGACATTTTCCGACGCATTCCCTCGCTTGCGCTGCGGGCTAGTGGAAGTGCATTCGGCCAATCTATTTCAACTCAACCTCCGTATCCGTCTGCGAGAATCGTCATGCTCAAAATTCCCGCCATCCGTTGGGGCAAGCCGTACGAATCGCTGGAGTTCGAAAACGTCGTCCACTTCGCCACCGGCGAGCCGATCGCTCAGTTGAGCCAGGTCGGCGGCGGTCTGCTGAAGCGCGACATGCGTTTCGCCCAGAAGGCTCGCGACGCGCTGCGTGAAATCCCGCCGTCCGAGTTGCTCGAACTGTTGAAGAAGGCGGCCGACCTCTTCATGAACGCGACGCTGCCGATGGGTGACGGCACGCAAACGCCGGAAGAGTTCGTCCATGCTCAAAGCGCCAGCACCGGTCTGCCGGAAAACATGTGCCGCTTCAACATGGAGAAGAACTCCTACGCGCTGTCGAACATGGATCGGATTCTCGACTCGCTCACGCGCGGGCTCGATCTGGAGATCCTCTCGCGCGGCTTCGGCAAAGAAGATCGCGGCGTGACCGTCAGCTACCAGGCGCAAAGCCCGGTGCTGGGCGCCGTGCTGCCGTCGAACTCGCCAGGCGTTCACACCCTCTGGCTGCCGGTGATTCCGCTGCAGATCGGCTTGGTCCTCAAGCCGGGCGCCAAAGAGCCGTGGACTCCGTACCGCATTTACTACGCGATGGTCGAAGCGGGCGTTCCGGCCGAAGCGTTCGCGCTTTATCCCGGCGCCGGCGGCGACGTTGGCGCGGCGCTGTTGGCCGCGTGCGATCGCTCGATGGTCTTCGGCGGTCAGCAGACGATTGATCAGTACCACGGCAACCCGCGCGTTCAAGCGCACGGTCCTGGCTTCAGCAAGATCCTGCTTGGCGACGACGTGGTTGACGATTGGGAACGCTATCTCGACCTGATGGTGCAAAGCGTCTTCGCCAATAGCGGTCGCAGCTGCATCAACGCGTCGGGCATCTGGGCTTCGCGCCACACCAAGGAAATCGCCGCTGCGATCGCCGAGCGGATCGGCGGCGTCGAACCGACTGACCCGACGGATCCGAGCGCTTCGCTCGCCGCGTTCACCCAAAAGGGAATGGCGCCGGCCGTTTGGAGCATGATCGAGCAAGACCTGGCCGAGTCGGGCGTCACCAACATGACCGAGAAATTCGGTCCCCGCTTGGAAGAACGGGAGCTGTGCGACTACCTGAAGCCGATGGTCATTCACGCCGATAGCCCGGAACGAGCGGTGGCGAAGAAGGAATACATGTTCCCGTTCGTCAGCGTCGTCGAGTGCCCGCAAGATCAGATGCTGAAGAACATCGGCTACACGCTGGTCGGCACCGCGATCACCGGCGACGAAGGGTGGATTCGCCAGCTGACCGACGCGACCAACATCGATCGCTTGAACATCGGCCCGATTCCGACGATCAAGCTCGATTGGCTGCAACCGCATGAAGGGAACCTGATTGAGTTCCTGTTCCGCAATCGCGCCTACCAAATGGCGCCGCTGGAAACGGCCGCGGTTTAACGGAAAAAATCGGATTCGCCCGCGGTCGACTTCCCGCGGGCGATTTTGGAGAAAGACGCGGGGGATTCGAGCAACGCTGGAACGGACTAGGCCCACATGATCCCGTTTGATTTTCAACCGCGAACCCGCATCGTCTTCGGCCCCGGCGTCGTCAGCCGACTGGGAGAGCTAGCGGTCGAACTTGGCGCCAAGCGCGTGCTGGTCGTCAGCGATTCCGGCGTCATCAAAGCCGGACACAGTCAGAAGGGAATTGACTCGCTCACCGCCTCCGGCGTCGAATCGATTCTGTTCGACGGCGTGCAAGAGAACCCCACCACCGCCAATGTCGACGCCGGAGTCGCCGTCGCCAAAGCGAACGACATCCAGCTGATCGTCGGTCTCGGCGGGGGCAGCGCGATGGACTGCGCCAAAGGGATTAACTTCCTGGTCTCTAACGGCGGTCGGATGCAAGACTACTGGGGCGTCGGCAAAGCGCACAGCGAGATGCTGCCGATGATCGCCGTGCCGACGACCGCCGGCACCGGCAGCGAAACGCAATCGTTCGCCCTAATCTCCGACGCCGAAACGCATGTGAAGATGGCGTGCGGCGATCCCAAGGCGAGCTGCAAAGTGGCGCTGCTCGATCCGGAGCTAACCGTCACGCAGCCGCAGCGCGTCACCGCGCTGACCGGCATCGACGCCATCGCCCACGCGCTCGAAACGTACGTCACGCGCAAACGCAACAGCTGCTCCCTGGCGTTCAGTCGCGGCGCCTGGCGAATGCTGGCCAGCAACTTCGCCACCGTGCTGAAAGACCCGACCAACCTGGAAGCTCGCGGCGGGATGCAACTGGGCGCATGCTTCGCGGGGCTGGCGATTGAGAACTCGATGCTGGGCGCCGCTCATGCGCTAGCCAATCCTTTGACTTCGACCTACGGCATCGTCCACGGCCAGGCGGTCGCCGTGATGCTGCCGCATGTGATTCGCTATAACGCGGAACTCGTCGGCGATTGGTATCGCGAACTCTTGCAAGTCGACGTGCCGATCGAAGGTTTTCCCAGCGGCGATCATCCAGAGGCGCTGGCCGATTTCGTCAAGCAGTTGGTCGCCGAAGCCGATCTGGCGACCGACTTGAAGACGCTCGGCGTCGATCCGGTCAGCACGACGCAATTGGGCGTCGACGCCGCCAAACAATGGACCGGCGCCTTTAATCCCCGCGAAGTGGACTCCGCTTCGCTGAAGGCCCTCTACGATGCGGCCCTCTAACCGGCACAGTCGCTACAACGCAGCGCCCACTTGCGCGTCGCCAGTCGTTTCTATGCAAATGATATGCGGGGGTCTGCAATTTCTTGCAAATTGCATCGCATCGGCCGCCGCAATCGTATTCGTATTCCATATATCACTGTGCGTTCCGTCACGTGAAACGGACTGCAGAACTCCTCCCCCTTGCTCCGCTGCAGTGATTCAAAAAAGGTACGAAAATGCTGGGAATGATCGCATCACGTTGGTTTTCGTCATCGCGAATCGAAACCGAAATGACGCCGTCCAGCTCGGAACATCAACACCTGGTTGACGCGCTAAGTCGTTCGACCGCGATGCTCGAATGTTCGCTCGACGGCGTGATCCTTTCCGCCAACGAAAAGTTCCAGCAGTTGCTGGGATACAAGCTCGACGAAATTCGTGGTCAACATCACCGCCGTCTGGTCGATCCGAAACAGAGTAATTCCGCAGAGCATTCGCAGTTCTGGGACAAGCTCCGTAGCGGCCAGTCCATCACCGATCAATTCCGCTGCATCGCCAAGTGCGGTCGCGAGGTCTACCTGCAAGGTTCGTACAACGCCGTGCTCGGCGCTGACGGCCGCCCGACGAAAATCGTCGCCGTCGTTACCGACGTGACGTCGCTCGTGCAGGCCCAGCAGTCGTCGGCGCAAACGCTGAACATGCTGGAGAACTTGCCGCTCAACGTCATGTTCGCCGATCGCGACCTGGTGATTCGCTACATCAACCGCTCTTCGCGGGAAACGCTCGAAAAAGTGCAGCACCTTTTGCCGATTCCGGTCAGCAAGATCGTTGGCGCCAATATCGACCAATTCCATAAAGATCCCGCGAGCCAACGCCGCCTGCTGGCCGATCCGAAAAACCTGCCGATCAAGGCCCACTTCCCGCTCGGCCCAGAGATGATCGACCTGATGGTCCACCCGGTCTTCGACGCGGCGCAGAATTACGTCGGCGCGATGGCGAGCTGGAATATCGTCACGGCGCAAACCGCCCTTCGTACGCAAGCCGGTAAACTGGGACAAGTCGGCCAGACGGTCGCCAGCAACGTGAACGACATGGCGGCGGCAATGCGGGAAGCCAGCGTCAACGTCAGCCGTACCGCCAGCCTGGCCGCCAGCGCGGAAAAGCAAGTGGCCGCCACCGGCGATTCGATTCAGCAGCTGACCGACAGCAGCGGCCAGATTGAAGAAGTGATCGACTTGATTCGCGAACTGGCCGACCAGACGAACCTGCTCGCCCTCAACGCGACGATCGAAGCGGCTCGAGCGGGGGACGCCGGACGAAGCTTCGCGGTGGTCGCCGGCGAGGTGAAATCACTGGCGAGCGAAACGGCGAAAGCGACCCACACGATCGCCGAACGGGTCAGCGGCATTCGCGCCAATATTGAATCGGTCGTCAAGGCGACGCATGAAATCTCGGGCAGCGTCGCCGAAGTGAGCCAAAACAGCAACGCGGTCGCTGCGGCGATCGAAGAGCAATCGACCATCATCACCGGCATGAAAACGACGGCCGAAGATCTGGTGAACCTCAGCGGCCAGTTGCAACAACTGTAGTCGCCAGGAAACCAACCGAACAGCTGTGAGAGGCTCTGGGCGGCGTCCGAGGCAAAGTCGGCGCCGCTCTTTTTTTGCATTCGCCAAATTTTTATTCGCGAAAGTAAGCGGCGTCCCCTAGAATCATCCGACAGGTAAGCTCACTGACGGATGGGGGGAACTTGAGCCGCGCCATGTCGACTCCGACGAAATCAACGCCACGCAGCAAACGTCGCAAAGCGCGAACCTATTTTGGGATCGTTTCGGCGGTGCTCGCCATTCTTCTTGGCGTCGTCAGCGGACTGGGCGCATTCACCTTCGGCTATGGCAAAGGGTGGAGCTATCTGAGCAACAACCCGCAGACCTGCGCCAACTGCCACGTCATGCAGGGGCACATGGACTCGTGGGAAAAGTCGAGTCACAAAAACGTCGCCGTCTGCAACGACTGTCACCTACCGCACGACTTCGTCGGCAAGTGGGTCACCAAAGCCGACAACGGCTTCTTTCATTCGCTGGCGTTCACGCTTCAAGATTTTCACGAACCGATTCAGATCAAGCCGCGCAACGCGCAAGTTACGCAGCATGCCTGTCTGCACTGTCACGGCGAGTTCGTCCACCAAATGGGACCGACCGACTCCCGATTTGAGACCATGTCGTGCGTTCATTGTCATCCCAGCGTCGGACATGCCTTGCGATAGTTGATCGCCAGTAAACGCTTTTCGTCACGCGATACCTTGTTGAGTCAACCATGAGCAGCAAACCAGCGAACGAGTCTTCCCCTTCGACAGGCGGACGTTTTATCTTTCTCTGCTTTCTCGCTTTGGTCGTCGCCGGCGTTACCTTCGCCGTGACCGCTACCTTGATCAACATCTTTGAACGAAAGCAGGAAGCCCGCGTCCCGTTCGTGCGACTGGTCGAAGTGAATGAAGTGACGACCGACCCCGAGATCTGGGGCGTCAACTGGCCCTTCCAGTACGACACGTACCTCAAAACAGTCGACATGGAGGAGAGCGAATACGGCGGCTCGAGCGCGATGACGCAAAGCAAGCTCGACGCCCATCCATGGCTCAAACGACTCTACGCCGGCTATGCGTTCAGCATCGACTATCGCGACGCCCGTGGACACGCCTATATGCTGCACGACCAGGAAGTGACGAAGCGCGTTACCGAACGGAAACAAGGGGGCGCCTGTTTGCACTGCCACGCGTCGATCATTCCGACCTACCGCCGTTTGGGACTCGAAGCGGAAGGCAAACCGGCCGACGCCGCGGCGCTGGCCGCCGACTTTAACTGGCCCGCCGTCATGGCCGGTTTTGAGCAAACCTGCACGATGGACTACTCGTCAGCCAATGCGGAAGTGAAGAAAACGCCGGACCATCTCCCTGACGAAACAGCGGCCGATCTTGAAAAGAACGAACCGCCGGCGACGCATGAAGGGACCGCCCATCCGGTCAGTTGCGTCGATTGTCACGATCCCGAAAGCATGGCGATTCGCGTCACGCGTCCCGGCTTCGTAACCGGCATCGCCGCTTTGGCGGAAAGCGACGATCCCGTTCCTCACTTGCCGAGCATCGCCCACTGGCGATCCGGCAAACGCGAAAAGCCGTACGACCCGAACACGGACGCCAGTCGCCAGGAGATGCGGACCTTCGTTTGCGCTCAGTGCCACGTCGAATATTACTGCGCCAGCAAAGAGACCCTTTTCTTCCCGTGGGGCGAAGGCTTGAAAGCAGGCGACATCGAAAAGGCGTACGACAACCACAAATTCCCGGACGGCACGCCGTTCTACGATTACGAACATGGCGAGACCAAGGCCCACGTCTACAAGGCGCAGCATCCCGAGTTTGAGCTCTGGAGCCAAGGGATACATGCCCGCAGCGGCGTGAGCTGCGCGGACTGTCATATGCCGTACGAACGACAAGGCGCCATGAAGGTGAGCAGCCACTGGGTTCGCAGTCCCATGCTCAGCATCAATCGCTCTTGCCAGAACTGCCACCACGTTCCGGAAGAAGAGCTCAAAGCGCGGGTCGAAATCATTCAAGATCGGACCACCGACATGATCGAACGGGCGGCGGTCGCCATGACCGACATGCTCGACGCGATCCGGGCGGCCCAGGCATCCAATGCGACGCCGGAGCAGTTGGCGCCGATTCTCGACCTGCAAAAGAAAGCGATGTGGCGACTCGATTTCATCAGCAGCGAGAACTCCAAAGGGTTCCACGCCGATCAGGAAGCGACCAAGTTGCTCGGCGAATCAATCGACTACAGTCGCCAGGCCCAAGCGCTGGCGCTGCAAATCCGCGCCGGCGAAGCGCCGGAGTCGACCGCGCCGATCGTTCCGGTTCAAGGAATCACTCCCAACGACCGCACCCCTCCGACCGAGGAAAAGCCAGAAGCCGCGACGGCCGAAGAGCCCCAGGGGGAAGAACCGAAAGAGGAGGGAGACAAATAGCCCCGACTTCGCTTCCTAAACGCGCGGTGCTGACTAGGGCTGGTAATGTCCAGATTCGTGATCTTTTTTTGCCGCGAATAGGAACTTTGCCTGCCCCCCCAGGACGCCGGCTTCTCCGCTTTCTGCCGCCGGCAAAGTAGATTTCGCTGGCAATATCCCCCAATAGAGCCCATGTTTAGGTACGCCTAAGATTTCCCCTATTCATGGGGCTTCTCGGCGAAGATACTAATAAAATCAGAATTCACCGATGCGTTTACAGCACGGAGGACCTCAAAATGAGTTTCAAGTACAGCTTTTTGCGCGTCCGTGACAACAGCGAAGTGGTCGTCGCCGACTTTCAACAGTCGTCCATTCTGGACGAAGCGGCGATCGATCGGATCGGCGTCGAATTCGATCGCCTGGTCCTGGAAGCGGTTACCGCCAAAAAGCTTCTACTCAACTTCCGCGGCGTCGAGTACATGTCGTCGGCGATGATTGGCAAACTGCTCGGTTTGTCGAAGAAGTGCAAAGAGGCCAAGGTCAAATTGAAATTGTGCGGCGTCGGGCCCAAGATCAACGAGATCTTCCAGTTGATGAAGTTGAACAAAGTGCTCGACATTCAGAAGGACGAAAAAGGGGCGATCGAGGCCTTCAACAGCCCGTCGCTGAGCAACTGGTTCGGGCTGAAATCGTAGCCAGCTGCTAGCACCAGCGGCGGTTCGCTCTTTCCCCTCAAGCGCGGTCTCACTAGAATCCCCCGCTGGCGCTCTTTCGTCGCGCCGCTTCCTTGTGTGCCGACCATAGAGCCCCGAGAGTTCCTGAATGTCGTCCGGACCGCCAGACGAGACTGCTGCCGATCGCTCGATGCTGGCGATTCCGCTAGCCGAGCTGACGCGTCTCGTCGTTCGTAATCCGGTGACGGTGATCGTCTTAGGACTATTGCTCGCAGCCGGTTCGGTGCTGGTCACCGCCAAGTCGCTGGGCTTCAAAACCAGCCGGCTCGATCTGATCAATCCCAACAGCAACTACAACCAACTCTGGCTCGAGTATCTCGAGCAGTTCGGCGCCGATGACGACGTCGTGGTCGTCGTCGAAGGGAACGCGAAAGAAGACGTTTCGCCGGTGCTGGAGGCGATCTACAGTCGCCTATCGGCCAATCGCGAATCGTTTTACGCCGTTCTGCATGAACGGGGCCTGGCCAACGTTCGCGCCAAAGCGCTGCACTACGTGCCGCCCGACGAACTGGCGGAGATGGAAGGGAAGCTGGTCGCGCTGGAGCCGGTCCTCAGCGGACAATGGGAAGCGATCTCTTTTGATCGTCTGCTCTGGGGCGCCAATCAGCGTCTGTTGATCGAATCGCCGCAACAGAAGCAAGCGGCCGCCGCCGAGATGAATCGTCTGGCCGACGGTTTGCTTCACGCGCTGCGCGAGGATGGCGCCAATCCCTCGATCTGGGATGAGCCGCACGAGTCCCTCTCGGTCATGAGCCAACTCGACTCCGAATACTTCACCGCCAACGAAGGCCGCATGGGTTTCGTCTTGTTGCGGCTGGTCAAAAATGAATCGAGCTTTTCCCAAGGGGGCGAAGCGATCCGACGCCTGCGCGGGATCATCCGCAACGTGCAGGAAGGTCATCCCGAAGTGAAGATCGGCCTGACTGGTCTGCCGGTGATGGAAAACGACGAGATGGAAGGAAGCCAGAAGGACATGATCCTTTCGAGCGTCCTCAGCCTGATCGGCGTCGCCGTGTTGTTTATCGCCGGCTTCGGCGGCTTGCGTCATCCGCTCCTCGCCGTTGGTACGCTGATCGTCGGCCTGGCCTGGAGCTTCGGCTTCGTCACGCTCTCGATCGGCCACCTGAACATCTTGAGCGTTTCGTTCGGCGTGATCTTGATCGGCTTGGGGATCGACTTCGGCATTCACTACGTCGCGAAATACTTGCAGCTACGTGAGAAAATTGGCGATAGCGCCGCAGCGCTGATCGAAACGTCGCGCAGCGTGGGGCCCGGCATCGTGACCGGCGCCGCAACCACGGCGATCGCGTTTTTCACCGCCGCGTTGACCGAATTCACCGGCGTCGCCGAACTGGGCGTCATCGCCGGCGGCGGCATCCTGGTCTGCCTGGTCGGCGCGTTCACGCTGTTGCCGGCGATGATTGTCTTGGGAGACCGCAATCGCAATCGTTACCTGATGCCGCATCCGCTGCGAATCGACGGCTGGATCGCCCCGATGATGCAGGCCCCACGCGTTACGCTCTTGGCGTCGATCGTCTTTTGCGCCTTCCTGGCGACCGGCGCCTCGAAACTTTACTACGACCACAACCTGCTCAACCTGCAGGCCCAAGGGCTGGAAAGCGTCGAGTGGGAAAAGAAACTGCTGGAAGAGACCGACCGTAGCGTCTGGTTTGCGTTGTCGATCGCCAGCAGTCGGCAAGAGTTGATCGCGCGAAAAGAGGCGTTTGAAAGACTGTCGAACGTCGATCACGTCGAAGAAATCGCGTCGCTCCTGCCGCCGGAAGATGAGCAGCGGACCACGCAGATTCAGCGGATTCGCTCGCGACTGACCAACCTGCCGGAGTATCCGCCGGCATTGCCGATCACTCCGGCGCCGCAACTGGCGCAAGTCTTGGCGCAGTCGCAGCAATTGCTCCCCGGCGACGATCCGACCGCGATGCAGGCTCGCCGCCGCATCGGCCAAGCGCGGGAATTGCTCCGTACGATGCCGCAAGCGCACTACGAAGCGATCATGCGTTCGCTGCAACAGCGTTCGGCTGGCGAAATGCTGACGCAGATGCATTCGCTGTACGCCGTCTCTGACCCGAAAACGCCCGACGTCGACGACTTCCCCGAAGCGCTCGTCACCCGGTTCGTCGGCAAGAACAATCAATACCTGCTGCGGATCTATCCCAATGGCGACATCTGGGACATGGAATCGCTCGCCAATTTCGTCAAGCAAGTGCAATCGGTCGACGCCCAGGTGACCGGTCAGCCGCTGCAAACGTTCTACGCGTCGCGTCAGATGCAGAAGAGCTATATCCACGCGGCGATTTATTCTTTGATCGCCGTGCTGATCGTCCTGATCCTCGACTTCCGCAGCTTGCGACATTCGCTGCTGGCCCTGGCGCCGGTCGGACTGGGAAGCGCCATGCTGTTCGGCATTCAGGGCTTTATGGACATCCCACTCAACCCGGCCAACATGATCGTCCTGCCGCTGATCCTGGGGATCGGCATCGACGACGGGGTCCACGTGCTCCACGACTTCCGCTGCCAGGCTGGCAAGCGTTACCGCATTTCGGCGTCGACCGCGACCGCCGTGCTCATTACCTCGCTGACGACGATGATCGGCTTCGGCTCGCTGATGCTGGCCGATCACCAAGGGCTGCAGAGCCTGGGCCGCGTGCTGACGATCGGCGTAACCTGCTGTTTATTCACGTCGCTGATCGTGCTGCCGGCATTCTTGTCGACGATTACCGGCCGCCTGAAAAAAGAAGAGCCAAGCCGTAAACCGAAACCGGAAGCGACGCGTAAACGAATTCGCCCCGGCATTTTTGACCCGATCGGCAAAGAAGCGGTCGCGTCCGATTCGCGGGCCGCAGAGTCCATTTCCGAGGGCGAAAGCGACGTTCCGCCGAAAAACACGGCCAGCGGCGGCCAAGATTCGGACAAGTCGCTGATTATTCCGGTCCGCAGGTCCCCCTAGCCCCTCAGTCTGGGGTCTTAAAAACGGTCCTTTCCCCTCGGCGGTCGGCACGCTAAAATCTGGGATTCGTAACAACCCAGCCGCAAACATACGCTGCTATAGGAATTTAGAAATGGCCAAACCGCACCGCACGCTGAAGAAAGCCAACCACGGCCGGCGCCCCGCGAACGCCAAGGCTCGCAAAGCCAAGCGTCGTTCGATCAAGACCTAGTCTCAGCCCGACTTCGGGTATTTTTCGTTTCGCTGACCGCCTGCGGAGGAGTGTGGCGCCGTGCCGCGCGAAGATTACATCCTCGATCCCGCGACGATCGACTGCAACAACGTGATCGCTGATATCGAAGCGATCCGCGAGCTGAACCCGCAACGCTACGAAATGGAGCAGTTGACGGCGATCGTCTACGAAGACACCGAGAACGACATTTGCGTCGGGTACAAAGACCTGGCCGATGACGAGTTCTGGGTCCGTGGTCATATGCCCGGCATGCCGCTCATGCCGGGGGTGTTGATGTGCGAAGCGGCCGCTCAGGTCAGTTCGTGGTACGTCACGCGCCATAACCTGATGGGAGACTACAAGCTCGGCTTCGGCGGTCTCGACCAGGTCAAGTTCCGCGGCATCGTGCAGCCGGGCAACCGTCTGCTGATCGTGCTGCAGAAGACCAAGGGACGAGCCGGGCGAATCATCGTCTGCCGCTTCCAAGCCTTCATCGACGAACGTCTGGTCTGCGAAGGCGAAATTCGCGGCATTCCTCTCCCGGCTAATCTGTAATCGGCCTTCTACCGTCGTAGCACTTCATGGGCCGCAAAGCGCTTCCGAAACTCAATCCCAGCGTCGACTTCAGTCGCAACTTCCTCCTCGCGGAAAAACTACCGCGTCCCTGGGATCCTGAAGCGCTGTTTGGTCGCGTCGCGCCGCTCGAAATCGAGGTCGGTAGCGGCAAAGGGCTGTTCATGCGGAACGCTTCGGGCGCCAATCCGGCGCACGACTTTCTCGGCATCGAGATCGCCTTCAAGTACGCCGAGTATGCCGGCTACCGGTTGGCCAAAGAAGGCCGTACCAACGCCGTCATGGTGCACGGCGACGGCCAGAAGATCTTTCCGGAAGTCTTTCCCGACGGATCGGCCGTTGCGGTTCACGTCTACTTCCCCGACCCGTGGTGGAAGAAGCGTCACCATCGCCGCCGCGTGATGAACGAGACCTTCTCGCAAGAGATCGAGCGCGTTCTGGGCCCCGGCGGCACGCTCCACTTCTGGACCGACGTCGAAGAATACTTCGACATGACGGTCGAACTGCTGCACGCCAACACGAAGCTGGAAGGTCCGATCCCGGTCGAAGAAAGCCCGGCCGAGCATGACCTCGACTATCGCACGCACTTCGAACGCCGCATGCGGAAGAACGAACTCGACGTCTTCCGCAGCCAGTTCCGCAAGCCGCTGTAAGCGCGGCTACTTCTTCTTCGGCGATTTGTCCGGCTGTTGACTGCGCGGCGCGATGATGATCATCCCGCAGAGCCGGCAACGAAAACTATCGCTTCGAAACGGTCCGAGCCGGAGTGCAAAGTCGGAACCGACGACCGGCTCATCTCCGCCGGCCAAGATTCGTTCGAGCATTGAACGATCGAGAATTCGCCATTTGATCGGCGCGTAAGAAGTGACCATGCCGTACTCCATCGGCGCCTGGCAATCAGGGCAATCGCGCACCGGCCGATCCGGCGTATCGCATTTGGGCGAAGCGAATGGGTTCTCAGCGCTGGAGTTTTCGGTGGGTTCGGTCATGGTTGTCGCAGCAAACTATCGATATCGCGGTTGCCGTGGAGAATACGCAGGATTTCGATATTGGCGCCAGCTGGGCGATAAAAAATGACATAGACGCCTAGGACGCTAAATCTCCAATCCGCGGTACCTTCAACATGCTGGCCAAGCAACGGCTGAGACGCCAAGAGCCGAAACCGTTGGTAGAAGCGAGTCAATAATTGACGCACTCCAACCTCGGTCTGCGCGCCAACATATTCCAGGATCTCACGCAGATCGGATTTCGCAGTGGCGGCAAGGCGATAGGCCATTTAGTTCTCCAGCAGGTTTCGCTGGCGAAGGCCGTTCAAAATCTCTTGCGTCAGTCGCTCTTCATCCGCTTCCGTAGCGATCTCGTCGTAGCGACCAGCCGCGATGTCGTCGATCCCTTGCTCAATCTTCGCTTTCACCTTGGCCCAATCGGCCGCCTGCTGATCCAACAGCGCCAACGCCTCCTCCACAACTTGCTCTGGCGTCGCAAACTTTCCGCTGGCCAGCTGTTTTTGAATCAGCGACTCGGCTTTTGCGCTCAAAGGGAGATCCATGGCGGCACTCATCCAAACCAGTAAATTGGTAATTCGGCTCTCACTATTCTATGCTAAACGACTTGTTTCGCCGAATCTTCTTTGCAAGATAGCCCCACCATGCAATATCGCCCCCTCGGTCGTACTGGAATTGACGTCAGCGAGCTTTCGCTCGGCGGACTCTACACCTCCTCGCTCGCCGGCGGCGACGCCGAAACCGCTCAGCTGCTGGCGGCGGCGTCCGAGTTGGGAATCAACTACTGCGATACGGCGCCTGCCTACGCCGACAGCGAACTGGTCCTGGGCAAAGCGCTGCAAGCCTCCGGCAAGCCGTTGATCGTCTCGACCAAGTTCGGTGGACGTCCGCAGCCGTTCGATCCGCGGAACGTCGACCAGTTGAAACAATCGCTGGCCGAAAGCCGCCGCCTGTTGGGGCGCGAGCAGATCGATATCCTGCTGATTCACGAGCCTGATCGTCCGCAGCAATATCCTTGGTGGAGCAGCTACCAGCCGCTCGCCGGGCCGGCGCTCGATCTGTTGCAAGAGCTCAAAGCGTCGGGAGAGGTCAAAGCGATCGGCCTGGCCGGCACGACCGTCACCGAGATGACGTCGCTCGTCCGCACCGGCTTGTTTGACGTCCTGCTGACGGCGTTCAACTACAACCTGCTGTTTCGCGAAGCGGAAGAAGAACTACTGCCGGCCGCCAAAGAACAAGGAATGGGGGTTATCGTCGGTTCGGCGCTGGGACAAGGATTTCTGGGACGTCGATTCGACCAAGAAGTTTTGGATCGCCCCTGCTGGATGAGCCGTCGCCGGCGCGAACAATTGCTCCGGCTTTATACGTTTTTGGACGAGACCGGTTTCGACCTGCCGGAGCTGTGCCTTCGCTTCGTCCTGAGCAACCCTGATATTTCGACAGTGTTGATCGGCGCCAAAACGCGTCAGCAACTAGAAACCAGCGTCAGCGGCGCCAAACAAGGTCCATTGCCCCCAGAAACGCTCGCTCAACTGGCCGAAATCGCATCGATGCTGCCGCATCGGCCGTATGAAGAGCCGATGATCTTGCCATTGGGGAAACCTTATTTCGGACCTGGACTCGCCAATATGGGCGCCGCGGTCCAAGTTGGCAAAAACTAGCCGAGCCGCAGAAAGTCGTTCCCTCCGTTGGCGTGCCGCTTGCGATCCTTTATCCTGATAGGCGCTGCTGGTTGGGTAAAGTTGAACGCGCCGCAAGTTCACGCGGCCTGACGTCACGGAAGGGACCACATCATGACTGCTCTACAACGGCTCCTCTGCTGGATTACTTTTAGCCTGGCGACGCTCGCCTGGCTGGGCGGATGCACTCCATCGTCCGACAAAGTCGCTCCGCCGTCCCCCAACGTCAGCACGCCGGAAGTCTCACTCGGCGACGAAACGAAGCCGATGGAAGCGAAGCCCGCAGAGACGAAGCCGGAAATGAAACCGGAAACGACGACGCCCGCCGAGGAAACTCCCGCGACTGAAAAGAAAGCCTTTGATATGAGCGACGTGCCGCTGATTCCTCGCCGCAAGCTGTTTGGCAATCCGGAAATGGCGCGTGCTCGCCTAAGCCCCGATGGCAAGCAGATCGCCTACCTGGCGCCGGTCGACGGCGTGCTCAACGTCTGGGTTGGTTCGACGGCGTCGCTCGGTCGAGACGCCCGCCCGATTACGAAGGATGCGCATCGCGGCATCCGCAGTTTCAACTGGTCGTACACCAACAACCACGTTCTCTACACGCAAGACAAGGACGGCGACGAAAACTTTCACGTCTACGCCGTTAACTTGACGACCGACGAAATCAAAGACCTGACGCCGCTGGAAAACATCCGCGCCGAAATCGACAACGTCAGCGAACTCTTCCCCAACGAGATCTTGATCGGCCTGAACGATCGCAACCCGCAATTGCACGACCTCTATCGCTTGAACGTCGAAACAGGCGAAAAGGAACTGCTGCAAGAGAACCCAGGCTTCGCCGGCTTTTTGACCGACGACAACTACAAAGTTCGCTTCGCGATGACCTATACGCCGGACGCGGGTCAGTTGTACCTGACCCCGACCGAAGTCGACGGCAAGCAAGACTGGAAAGAGTTTTTGAAGATCGGCGCCGCCGACGCGATGACGACCGGGATCGCCGGATTCGACAAGAGCGGCGACATCGCCTACATGTTCGACAGCCGCGATCGGAACACCGCCGCGCTCAAGTCGCTGGACCTGAAGAGCGGCGAAGAAAAGCTGATCGCCGAAAACGACAAGGCCGACATCTCCGGCGTTTTGACCCATCCGACCGAAAAGACGATCCAAGCGGTCGCGTTCAACTACGAACGCCAAGAGTGGGACATCCTCGACAAGTCGCTCGAAGCCGACTTCGCCTTCCTGAAAGAACAGGAAGATGGCGAAATCCAAATCACCAGCCGAACGTTGAAGGACGATCTCTGGACCGTCGCTTACCTTCGTGACGATGGCCCGATCGACTTCTACCTCTACCACCGCGGCGACGAGAAGAAGGCCGAGTTCCTCTTCTCGAGCCAGCCCGAGTTGGCCGAACTGCCGCTGGTGAAGATGCACCCGGTGGTGATCGACGCTCGTGACGGCCTGAAGCTGGTCAGCTATCTGTCGCTGCCGAAAGGCTCGAATCCGGATGGCGGCCTGAAGCCGACGCAGCCGTTGCCGCTGGTCCTGGACGTCCACGGCGGTCCGTGGGCTCGCGACGACTGGGGCTTCAACCCGATGCACCAACTGCTGGCCAATCGTGGTTACGCCGTCCTCAGCGTCAACTACCGCGGTTCGACCGGCTTCGGCAAAGACTTCCTGAACGCCGCCAACAAAGAGTGGGCCGGCAAGATGCATGACGACTTGCTCGACACCGTCGATTGGGCGATCGCCCAAGGGATCGCCGATCCGGACAAGGTCGCGATCATGGGGGGCAGCTACGGCGGCTATGCGACGCTGGTCGGTCTGACCTTTACGCCGGAGAAGTTCTGCTGCGGCGTCGATATCGTCGGCCCGTCGAGCCTGGTGACGCTGCTCAACAACGTCCCGCCTTACTGGATGCCGTTCATGCCGGTGATGAAGGACAAAGTGGGGGACCATGAAACCGAGGAAGGAATCAAATTCCTCAACGAGCGTTCGCCGCTGAACTTCGTCGACAAGATCACCAAGCCGCTCTTGATCGGCCAAGGCGCCAATGACCCCCGCGTCAAACAGGCCGAAGCGGATCAAATCGTCAAAGCGATGGAAGAGAAGAAGATTCCGGTCACGTACGTGCTGTTCCCAGAAGAAGGGCATGGTTTCGCGAAGCCGGAAAATCGTTTCGCCTTTAACGCCGTTACCGAGGCATTTCTGGCCGAAAACCTCGGTGGACGTTATGAACCGATTGGCGACGCGTTTGTGGGAGCCAAGCTGGAAATCCCCGCTGGCGCTTCCGACATTCCTGGTGTGGAAGCAGCGCTCAAAAAATAAGCTTGCGAAAGGGTTTCCCCTCTCGCTACGATTCGGCGATGAATCTACCGCTGCTTAGCAAATACCTCGGCGTCGTAACGCTCCTTCTGGCGGCGGCGATGTTGTTTGCGCTGCCGTGGGCGTTCCCCTGGCTGGGTCATGGCCAGCAGTTCGATACGCGCGGCCTTTTCGCCCTCTTGTCCTCTTCCGTTATCGCCGCAATCCTTGGCGGTGGGATGCTGTACGCCGGTCGCCATGCCCATGGTCAACTTTATCGTCGCGAGGCGATCGCCATCGTCGGGATCAGTTGGCTGATCTTTACCATCGTCGGCGCCCTTCCCTTTATCCTGGGGCATGTCAAAGGGACCGAGAGTCGTGAACAGATCATTCGGCTGGTGGTCGACGATCTGTTTGAATCGGCATCCGGGTTTACCGGCGCCGGCGCGACGATCCTGAACGACATCGAAGACGAAACGATGCTGCCAAAGTGCCTCCTCTTCTGGCGGAGCGAAACTCACTTTGTCGGCGGCCTGGGGATCATGGTCCTTTTCGTCGCGCTGCTCGGGCAAGGTTCAGCCGGCAAGGCGCTGCTGATGACCGAGTCAGTCGGCCCTCAGGGAGAAGTCGGCACATCTCGCTCGCAACATAGCGCCTGGATCTTCGCGGGGATCTACGTCGGCTTGAACGTCATCCTGACCGGGCTGTTGATGATCGAAGGGATGAACCTTTTCGACGCCCTCTGCCATTCCTTCGGCACCATCGCTACCGGGGGACTCTCGACGTACAACTCCAGCGTCGCCCACTTTCAAAACATCACGATCGAAATGACGATCGGCACCTTCATGATGATCGCCTGCGTCAATTTTTCGCTGTTGTATGCGGCGATCCTCGGCCAATGGACGCGACTGTGGGTCAACACCGAACTCTGGTGCTACCTGGCGATCCTGTTCGGCGTCATCTTCGCCGTCATGCTGGCCGGTCTCTGGCACCATGACTTTCCTGACTTCATGACCGCATTCCGCTTCAGCTACTTCAACGTCATTTCGGTGCAGACCAATACCGGCTTCGGCACCGCCGACTTCGACAAGTGGAACGAGTTCAGCCGCGGCATGCTGTTTGTGCTGATGTTCGTCGGGGGATGCGCCGGCAGCACCAGTTGCAGCCTGAAGGTGATCCGCCACGTCGTGCTCTGGAAGTCCCTCTACACCTACATCCTGAAGACGTTTCGTCCCCGGCTGATCACCACGATGCGGCTTAACGGCAAAGCGGTCGACGACGCCGACGAACTGACGAACGAAGTTTTCATCTACTTTGGGATGATCGGCTGCGTCTTCATCATCGCCTGGCTGTCGCTGCTGGCGCTCGAACCGGACGCCGCCTGGCTGGAAGCTGGCCACACGCCGCCGGTCAAAATGCTCGACTGCGCAACCGGGGTCGCGGCTTGCATTAACGGCGTCGGCCCTGGTCTTGGCGCGCTTGGTCCGTCGAAGAACTTCGCCAGCTTCTCGATCGGCAGCAAGCTGGTTTTCACCGCGTTAATGTTATTGGGACGGATCGAGATCTTCCCGTTGCTCGTCATTTTTACGCCCGGCTTATGGCGCCGCCCGACGACCTGACAGGTCGCACCCACGCTGCACAACAGCGCGGCACTGGCGAAAACGGTTCGCCGACTTCTTCTGAACATTCCTGATTCACGCGTGATCAATCTTTGTACGCCTCTGCGCAAGTTGTTTACTCAATGACAGTTAGCGTGGCCCAAATCAGCGCGACTTCGACCGGATAATTGCGGCACGTGACTTGCATTTCTGGGGATCGGCCCGATTCGCGGCATGCGATCGGTACTCGCACCGTCCCCTCTTTCGATATGAGCAGAGTCATGATTTCTCACGATCCGCAAACCATCGTCGTCATCGGCAACGGCATGGTCGGTCATCGATTCGTCGAAAAGATGATCGAAATGGACGTCGCTCGCCAATATCGCATCGTCACTTTTTGCGAAGAGCCGCGTGCCGCGTACGACCGCGTCGGCCTGACCTCGTTTTTCGCCCATCGCGACGCCGAGAAGCTGATGATCGCGCGGATGGACTGGTACCAGGAGCACGGGGTCGAACTGCACATCGGCGATCGGGCCAATCGCATCGACCGCAAGGCGAAAACGGTCTACTCCGACCGAGGCGCCGCGATCAAGTACGACCATATCGTGATGGCGACCGGCTCTTATCCGTTCGTCCCCAACGTCCCCGGCATCAAGCATCGGGGGGTCTTCGTCTATCGCACGATCGAGGACCTGGAACAAATCATCGAGTACGGCCAGAAGGCGAAACGGTGCGCCGTCATCGGCGGCGGTCTGCTGGGCCTGGAAGCGGCCAAAGCGGCGTACGATCTGAACTTGGAGACCTACGTCGTCGAATTCAGCAGCCGTCTGATGCCGCGTCAATTGGACGACGCAGGCTCCAACGTCTTGATTGAGAAGATCGAAGCCCTCGGCTTGACGGTCCTGCTGAACAAGGGGACGAAGGAAGTATTGGGGGACGGCAAAGTCGAGAAAATGGTCTTCAACGACGATTCGATCCTCGACGTCGATATGATCATCGTCTCGGCCGGCGTTCGTCCTCGTGACGAACTGGCGAAAGAGTGCGGCGTCGAACTGGGGGCCCGCGGCGGCATCAACGTCAACGATCAGCTGCAATCTTCCGATCCGAACATCTACGCAATTGGCGAAGTCGCGTCGCATGCCGGCATGGTCTATGGCTTGGTCGCGCCTGGCTACGAAATGGCGGAGATCGCCGCGGCGAACTTCTGCGGTCAAGAGCGTCAGTTCACCGGCGCCGACATGTCGACCAAGTTGAAACTGATGGGCTGCGACGTCGCCAGCTTCGGGCAGTACGAATTGCCGGCCGACGTCGCCAAACCGCTCGTCTGGAACGATCCCTTCAAGGGAATCTACAAGAAGCTCCTCTTCTCTCCCGACGGCACGCGTCTGATGGGCGGGATGCTGGTCGGCGACGCGTCGGACTACGGCACGCTGCTGATCCTGAGCAAGAGCGACGCTCCCCTCCCCTGCGATCCGGCAACCCTCATCGGCGCCGGCGGTGACGGCGACAAAGGGGCGATCGGCGGCGTCGACAGCATGCCTGACAGCGCCCAGATCTGCTCGTGCAACAACGTCACCAAGGCTCGCATTTGCGAAGCGATTCGGGAAGAAGGAGTCGACACCGTCGGCGGCCTGAAGATGTGCACCAAGGCCGGCACCGGTTGCGGCGGCTGCTTGCCGCTGGTCAACGACTTGCTGGTCGCCGAACTGAAAGCGCTCGGCAAGACCGCCAACACCGACCTCTGCGAACACTTCTCGCACACGCGCCAAGAGTTGTACGAAATCGTCCAACTCAAAGAGATCAAAACGTTCAACGAACTGATCGCCCAGCATGGCCGCGGTCATGGCTGCGAAATCTGCAAGCCGGCGGTCGCGTCGATTCTCGCTTCGCTCTGGAACGAGCAGATCATGGAGCCGCAGTTGCAAACGCTGCAAGACTCGAACGATCGCTTCCTGGCCAACATCCAGCGCGGCGGGTCGTACTCGGTCGTTCCGCGCGTTCCCGGCGGCGAAATCACGCCGGAGAAGCTGATCGTCCTGGGCGAAGTCGCCAAGAAGTACAACCTTTACACCAAGATCACCGGCGGCCAGCGCGTCGACCTGTTTGGCGCCCAAGCGTACGAGCTTCCCGATATCTGGGAAGAGCTGGTCAACGCCGGGTTTGAAAGCGGTCACGCCTACGGCAAGTCGGTACGTACCGTGAAAAGCTGCGTCGGTTCGACCTGGTGCCGTTACGGCGTCGGCGATTCGGTCGGCTTCGCCATTGAGATCGAAGAGCGGTATCGCGGCATTCGCTCGCCGCACAAGTTGAAGTTCGCCGTCTCCGGCTGCGTCCGCGAATGTGCCGAAGCGCAGTGCAAAGACGTCGGGCTGATCGCGACCGAGAACGGCTACAACCTGTACGTCTGCGGCAACGGCGGCGCCAAACCGCGTCATGCCGACCTATTGGCGGCCGACATCGACGAAGCGACCGCGATCAAATACATCGATCGCTTCCTGATCTACTACATCAAGACCGCCGACAAGTTGACCCGCACCGCGACCTGGCTCGAAAAACTGGAAGGTGGTCTCGATCACCTCAAAGCGGTCGTGATCGACGACAAGCTCGGGCTCGCCGACGAGCTCGAAAAGCAAATGCAGTATCTGGTCGACACCTACAAGTGCGAATGGAAAGAGGTGGTGAACGATCCGGAGAAACGGAAGTGGTTCCGTCAGTTCGCCAACACGGAGGACCACCAGCTCGATATTGAGCTGATTTCTCAGCGTGACCAGATGCGGCCCGCCGATTGGCCGAAAGAAAACGTCGCGCTGGTCGAGCTCAAGGGACTCAACGGTGAGACGATTGATCTCAATGGCCAAGCGAATCAGCGCGGTTGGGTCCACGTCGGGGCAGTCGCCGACTTCCCGCTCGACGGCGGCTCCGCCATCAAGTACGGCCAGACGCAGATCGCCGTCTTCAATTTCGTCAGCCAGGGGCAATGGTACGCCTGCCAGAACATGTGCCCGCACAAGAACGCGTTCGTCATGTCGCGCGGCATGATCGGCACCGCCGGAGAAACGCCGAAGGTCGCCTGTCCGCTGCACAAGAAGACCTTCTCGCTCGAAACGGGCGAATGCCTCAGCGGCGAAGAATACGCCGTGAAAACCTTCCCGGTCAAAATCGAAAACGACCAGGTCTACCTGGAACTGCCGCCGGAAGCGGTGCTGGACGCCGAACTAGCGACCGACAAACACTGTATCCGCGGCTGCGACGCGATGAATGCGATGCAATTAGCGGAAGCGTAAGCGGCCAACGCAGAAGCTCGCGCCATCGTAGCCCGAGGCGCGAGCCGAGGGAATGCGGTCAGCGAAGAACTCGCTACTCAAATTCAACCGCATCTGGCGGCAACGTCATCTCATGCACGACCTTTCCATCGCGCCAAGTGACGTAGGGAACGCCGTCGCGAATGTGCGCCTTCATCGCTTCGATCTGGGCTTTGCGGACCAAACGGACCCATGTTTTATGATCCGCCATTTTCTGGTCGATTTCGCTTTGTCCGTTTAGCGGGTCGCTTGTTTTTGGATCGTCTGCCATACTTCGTCAACTCGCACCGAGATTTCGCCGTATTTGTTCTTACTCGCGATAGCATCGTCAGCTGCGTTTACACCATCAATTATGTCCCAAGTATCAACGATCGGCATGTACAAATCGAGCAGATTTCTTAGTCCGGCTTGATAGCGACGCCGAATCGTCGTTTCAGGGATATTGTGTCCACCGCGAGAAACTCTCGCCGCAACTCGCTGAACCGCGGTCTCCTCATTTGGCAACCAAATGAAAACCAAACGCGTCTCGAAGCCAGCGTCCCGCCACTCGCTTAACCGTCTTGCGTAGCTACGCGTAGCGAGCGTCGTCTCAAACGCGAACGACTTCCGCAGGCCGGCCAGTTCACGCAATCGAGCCAGCATGATTCGTCCGGCTTCAAACGCCGCTTCCTCCGGCGCATATGCCGATATTCCTGCAGCGATAACGTCCGCGTTGACGAATTCTAAGACGCCCAAATAGTCGCGCAAAAGATAAGGAGCCAGGGTCGATTTTCCGGCGCCATTGGGACCGGCGATCACAATGACGCTGGGTGATTGGACGTCGCTCATTGCAAACCCTGGATAAGTTGCCGCGGCAGGCACGGCCTGCACTACGACTACAACGAGTTAGTCTTTCCCGTAGTGCTCGACCTTCTTCCAGTACTCTTCAAACGCCCCGGTGTTGTGGAAGTCGGGGCTGTTGTCGATGTCGTGGCACTTGATGCAGGTCTGGCGAGCCGATTCGAGCGGCAAAACCATATCCTTACGGAGCTGAGCGATCTGCGCTTCCGAGAGCATCATCGCGCCTTCTTCGGCTGCGACGTGATCGGCGCCCGGTCCATGACAGTTCTCGCAGCCGACGCCGGCCATGAGCGGCGTTTCTTCCAGCGAGAGATAGCCTGACTTGTACGGCACGTACTGCGACTGGTTCCAGCCGACGACGTGACACGCGATGCATTCCGGATCAAAGTGTCGCGCGACTTCAAATCGCTCTGGCGGATGGACCAAGGTATGGGTCGCATGCGAGTGGGGCGTCTTTTCCCAGATCTCAAACGCGGTTGTATGGCACTCGCCGCACTTGCTGCTGCCGACGAACTCGCGACCGGTCGGATGTTCGATCGGCTTGATGCCGAGCCCGTCCCAGCCGAGCGCTTCGAGCTGTTGCTGATAGTTGGCCAGCAGCTTCATCATCTCGTCCGAATCAGGGAACCGTGCATCGAGCGGCACGCGTTCGTATTTGAGCTCTTCGGCATGATCGCCGTAGATGCCGACGACGCCGGCGAACATCCCTTTGACGCCGACCTGCACCATCTGGGCGTCGGTCCCTTCGATCTTTTCCATTTGCAAGGTCGGTTCGCCTGCCCCGCCGGCCGTCACGATCAGGCGGAAGCCGGGAAACTTTCGCGCGTACTCGCGGCTCTCTTCGAGCGACGCGCTGGCCAACAGGACGTACAGATCGCACTTGGCGGCTTCCAGTTCGGGCCAAACCGCTTCCAGCCCTTCGACCGCCGGTTGGAATTCGACTTCGTTATTGGCCACTTCGCCGCGACGGCCATCACCAAAGACGCCGGTCACGCCGATCTTCAAACCGTCCCGTTCGATAATGCGGTACTTCGGCGTCACTCCCAACAGGCTCGCATTGGCGGCCAAAAAGCGGGTCTTCTCCGGGTCTTCGTCCGCCACGGCGACAAAAACTTCGTCGACCGACAGCCGCAGATCATCGGGACCGAAGGTGATCGCTTCGTAGTCCATCTGCTTGATCGCATTGGCGGTCGTTTGGAACTTGATCTCCGCCTGGCGACCGAAACGACGGACCTGGTTGCCGGCGTCGAGCGCGACGACGTCCCAACCTTTGTCGTTGCGCAGTTGATTCAGAAACGTGAAACGGCGGTTCAGGCCCCCCTTTTGATTCGTCAGACCGGTGCAGCCGCACGGTTCGATGTAGCCATGCTGTTCGCCGGTCAAAAAGAGAGCCAGACGCGGCTTTTCCCAGCCGACGAACAATTCACGAGCCGGCAGCGGCGGCGGATCGGCGGCTTCGGTCGACTCGGTCTTGGCCGGAGTCTCCGTTTCCGCCGGCTTCTCGGTCGCCATGGGAGCTTCTTTCTCCATCGCCGGCGGCGTCACGACCGGAGCGGTCAACATCGGCGGGGTTTCCGCAGGCGGGCTCTCCACTTCAGGAGATTCAACTTTCGGCGAATCGACTGGCGGCTCGGCCACGGCGACTTCCGTCTGCGGTTTGTCCCCTTTGTCCGACGGTTGCGGACCACCGGCTTGCGGCGGTTGGCAGCCGACCATCAACGTGAGGGAGAGCGAAACAAACGCCAGAATCGCTGGGAGAGTGCGGACTGGGATCATCAACATGGATGCGCCTTGCGTGCCGAATTGTGCGAGTTTGGTGCGGACCCTCCTCTCGCCCCGGCGAAAATGGGTCAACAATCCCACTCTTCTACCGCATTTGCCCGATTTACTCCACCGCGAAATAAACCCGCAGGCTCACTTCTTCGGTTTGTGGATTTCCCTTTACGCCCAGGCGAATCTCACCAAGTTTGCCGGTGTCGCCCGCCAGAAACGATGCTGGCGCCGAACCGGGGGGGATCGTGATCGTCATTGGATAGACCACGGCGGTTTCGTTGAGCTTCTTCGCTTCGCCCAGGCTAACCTTCAGGAATTCGGGGAAAACCTTGTCTACGTTCAAAACCGTTTCTTCGCGATGCGGTCCCTTAACCAGCACGTTGACCTTTACCTCTTTTCCTTTTTCGCCCGAGACGGTGCCGAGCATCATCACGTTCTTGTCTTGGTCGATCTTGACCGCCGAGATGAAGTTGATGTCGCCGCCGATCTGCACCGAGATCATCAAGGTCAGCATCTTGGTTTCGGGATCGTTGGTCGAAATCTCGGCCCGCATCTTGGTGGCGCCAATCGGCAAGCCTTTGGGGAGATAGATCTCGACCTTGTCGCCGCTTCGGCCGCCGTCGGTCGACTTCAACTCTTCGGGACTCATCGGCACAACCTTCGCCGTCGCTTCTCCCGACTCGTCGCCGAGCAGCTTGACGCCGGTCACCTTGAAATCGTCGCTGACGACCGAGACGACGTTGACCGAAGCCGACAGCTCATCGCCGGCGGTCACGTGGCCGAAGTTGACTTCGCTGGGGTCCATGTAAATCGCTCGGACCACCGCTCCATGAATCCGTAGTTCCAATTCCGGTCGACGAGGATCGTTCGTACGGAGCGTCGCCGTTTGCATGAACGACTCGGCGTAGGCGATTGGGTGCCACTCCAGTTCGACTTCAACCGTTTCGCCCGGCGGGATCAACTTCTGGGCCAGCTTGCTTAGCGTGCATTTGCAGGTCGTGCCCGCTTCCTCCAGCTGCAGCGGCGCGTCGCCGTCGTTTCGGATCTTGAAAACGTGGCTCTGCGTCGCGTCGACGTTCATCTTGCCGAACTCGTACACCTCGTCGCCGACGACGACCGCCTTGGCCATCGGCTGGTTGGTCGCATTGACCCGCTGGACCTCAGGATGGGTGAGCGCTCCGAAATCGTTGGTCGCAGTCCATTGAGGAACTGTGGAAGCGGCGCCAATGGCGACGCCCAGTAACACGCTGGCGATCAGAACGAGAAACGGTCGCATCGGATTCTTCTCCTGCGGCGGGCGGGATTCCGGACGAAGTGGGGGAACGAAAAGGGATTCTTCTAGGATAACCGAGGGCCGGATGTTTAGGACTCGGAAGCTTGATTTTTCTCTTCGGCCTGCGGCTGGGCTAGTTCTTGCACCGCCTTCAAGACCGATTGTCCATCGTCGAAAGTCCGTTTTTCGAACTTTAATTCGCTATGGTCGTGCGATTCGTTGAGACGCAGGGCTTCGCGAGCCTCTTTCGCCGCATCCTCTTTTCGACCGGCCGCAGAGTACATTTGGGCGAGCTCCGCATGGTAATACCCCCGAGTGGGGAAGTTGCGGCACGCCGCCTCCTGCCGCTCGATCGCCAACTGCAAGATCGCCGGATCTTCGTATTTCCGATAGAGCTCCCAGTAGTGCTTGGCGAACCAGTTTTGCAGCGTCGCACTACGGGGACTTCGCTTGAGCGTTTCCTCCGTCGCCTGTTTCGCTCCCGCGACAATCGGCGGATCAGGACGCAGCTTCCAGGCCTGCAGGAAAGAGTTGGCCAATAGCTGCGGTCCTTCCGAGCTGTACGGGTCGGCTGCCGAAGCGTCTTTGGCCAAACGAATCTGATCCGGAAAATTGGAGACCATCGCGCCATAGAAATACGTGTACGACGTCATCACCGGGAAGAGCGACGATCTCGCCATGATAAAGAGCAAAGCGACCGTGCCTGCGGCGACGCATGCCCGCGGGAGGAATCGCTCTATCCGCCAACCTTGATCGTCCGCATCGCCGAAGGTCAGCCCCCAGATCAGCCACAGCCAAATCGCGACCGCAGGAAAACTGACGCCGCCGGCCGCCAGGAGATTGATCATCAACACGATCGCCGCGATGCGCAGCGTCAGCCAATCGAACTTGCCGCGCTGCGACCATTGATAGGTCGCCAGGGCGACAATCGCGGCCAACGGAACTCCCAGCCAAATCGCCCAGGTCGGCGATTCTTCCTGCATCAACGCACGCACCAGCGGCGCGACGAGAAATGCGAAGAGCATGCCGGCGTAGATCGCGACCACGCTCATGCCGTCCGTTTCTTCCACCGACTCCGCTTCGCTCTCGGCGATCTCTTCCGCCGGACCGCCGGTCGGAAAACGGAAGAGCCAGACCGCAATGAAGCCCAGGAAGAACAACAGCGCCGGCACGCCGGCCGATGCGACGATTTCGAGCAAAAAGTTGTGCGGATCGGCGACCGTTTCACTGGCCGAAGCGGCCATATAGCGTGGATAGAACGATTGGAAATTGCCGAGCCCGCAGCCAAACAACGGGCGTTCGGACGTTACGTCGAGGGCGCCTTGCCAGTATTGCAATCGATAAAGGATCGACTTGGGCGCCTCGGTGAAGACCTCGCGGTCAAGCAAGCCGCTGGCGAAACCGCCTCCCACAGCAATCACCAGCAGCAAAACGCCGGCCACCAAATACTTCCAGGGAAGATGCCGCCGCAGACTGCTCGCCAAGACGCCCCACAGCCCGATGCCGACCATCGCTGCGAGGACCGCGGTGCGACTCTTCGTCAGAATCAACGTGCCGCACAGCAGACAGACGACTACCGCTAGAATCGCCGCATGCAGATAGGCTCGATCGCGAACCTGACTGATTGCGATGCCGGCAGTCACGATCAGTCCGACCGCCAGAAAACCGGCCAGCGAGTTGGTCAGCGTGAAGGTCGACGACGGCTCGGTACTCATCAGCCGCGACTCGAAGTTCTTCACTTGCGGATCGTCGTCATCGCCGGTGATGCCGGCTTCGCGGCGAGCCTTTTCCGGATCGGCCTGGTAGTCGGCCTGCATCTGCGGGATTTCGATGCGGTACTGATAGACCGCATAGGTCGCACATAGGGTGACCGTCGCCGTCAAGACCGCGGTGATCGCGCGTTTCCGCACTTCGGTGCGAAAGAGTTGTCGATAGAGGAAGTAGGCGATGACCAGCGCCGTGTAGGTCCAGAACTGATTGATCGCGGGACGAACTTCTCCGCTGCCGGCGACCATCGGCACGCCGATCGCCAGCCACGCGACCAAGGCCAGCAGCAACGACTCCCACTTCGACCAATAGATGGTCAATGAGCCTTCGAGCATCCCCGCGGTCGCCCACAGGGCCAAACCCCAGATCCACATCGCCACCCAAGGAAGCTCGACGCCCCGGCCAACCGGACCTTCGCTGCCGATCAGCGGCGTCAGCGCCGTTAGAAAGGCGACGTAGCCGCAGAGGAGAAGCGACATCCACGGGTACTTGGAAGAAGTCGTCGAGGGGTTCGTCGCGGCGAGTGGGGCCGAATCGCTCGTTCGAGCTGGCGTCGTCTTGCGGCGTTTCATGGATCTTTTCGAGAGCGTCGGGCGGTCGATTCAATGACGCCGATCAGCGCCAACACGCAGAATACCATCAACAGGACGACCACGGCGCCAATCCAATCGACGCGATGCAGCAACACCGCTCCCAAGCCGCAGGTCGCCGTCATCAGATAGATCGTCAGCACCGCCTGCGTTTTGGTGAAACCAAGTTCGACCAGGCGATGCGAAACGTGGCACTTGTCGGGCTGAAAGGGACTCCGTCCTTCGCGGAGCCGAATCGCAATCACGGTCACCAGGTCAAACAGCGGCACCGCCAGAATGCAGAGAGGAGCTAGAACGGCGTGTCGCGCCCCTTCGTCATAGCCGGCGAAGGTGGCGATGATCGTCATGATAGCGATGCAAAACCCAATCAGATAACTGCCGGCGTCCCCCATGAAAATCTTGGCCGGAGGGCGATTGTGCCAGAGGAAGCCGAGCATCGCGCCGGTCAGGACCAACAAGAAACCGGCCGTGAACAATTGCGGTCCGGCGGTGCTGGGATCGGGCGCGATCAACAGAACCGCGGCCATGATCGACGCGGCGATCGTGGCGACTCCGGCCGAAAGGCCATCCATATTGTCGAGCATATTGAACGAGTTGATCATCGCCACGATCCAGAGAATCGAGACGACGTACTGCAACCAGACGATATCGACGTAGAAGCTGAGCTTCCAGTCGAAGCCAATCACAAACACAGCGGCGACCGCCGTTTGCACCGCCAGGCGAATCTTCCAAGACAAACCGATGCGGTCGTCGATCAGCCCGATGATCATCAAGATCGACGCCCCAGCGACGAGCGCCCACAGCTTCAGCGATTGATAGACGAAGCCGTCGAAGTGGGTCTGGGCCATTTCGACCAGCGACGCGACCATCGGCGGCAGCGTCCCTTCGTCGAACTTCATATTGCCGATCAGCCCGACGGCCAGTTGCGCCAAGGCGAGCGTACCGACCAAGCCGACCCAGATCCCGATTCCGCCCCCCAGCGGAGTCGGCGTGACGTGCACCTTGCGGTCGTTCGGCTCGTCGACCAGACCCCACTTGCGCGCATTCGCTCGAACGATGGCGGTCGCCACGAGCGAAATGAGAAAACTGGGAATGACCGCGGCGGCGATCAGCGAAAAGGCGACGAGCGGGTTCCAGGTCACGCGTGAAACCGATCAGTAAAGGAGTTGAGACGAGTTCGGTTGCATTCTAGTTGGCGTCGCCGCAGGCTTATACCTCCCCCGGCTCACGCAGGGTTTTGACGCAGCTGCTGCCGCAAATAACCGCGACATTCGTCAAAAAAGGCCTGGAAATCGGCGCGCTGGTAGTCGGGATAGGTCCACTGGGCTCCGGTCCATCGCTTCTGATGGTACTGGAGGGTGACCTCGGCGAAGATCCCATCACGGAGATAAATCCGATGGCTGCGATCCTTGGTGGTGGCCAGGACCAGCTTCGCCTCGGTAATGTAGCCGGGATCGAGATTGAGCGGCCGGCTCTCCGGCCAGCGTCCTAGCTGTTGGCACTCGACTTCCAGATCGTTCGACTGCAACTTCCAATCGGCCAGCAGCGAGCTATCGGCCAACTCCGCAAACGCCCAAAAGCACTTCTTCAGACCAGGGCCCATCTCGTTGTCGTAGTAGTTCGTTTCGACCAGGTCGAAGTGGGGACTCTCCAGCGCGATTGGTCCCCACTGGGAAATGAGGGCCGACTTTCCCCACTCCAGGGCTTCGTCATGGCGGCTGAATGCGGCGACGATCCGCAGAACGAAGCGGGGAGGTTTGAGATCGCCCATCAGGTCTCGCAAACAGAGAAAGCAAACGGAAACGGCCAAGACCGTACCAGTTTACGCCAAGAACGAAAAAAGCCGCCAGGGGGACGGCCCTGGCGGCTTTTTCGTTTTGTCGTTAGACAACTTGCAACAGTCGCTTAGTACAGCAGGATCACGTCCATGCCGCCGAAGAAACCGTTGTCTTTGGTGCCGTCGTAGAACGGGGTGGCGCCGTCGTTGTTGTCAAACTTGTCCCAACGCAGTTCCGGACGAACGATCAGGTTGGCGTTCGGGGTCCAGTTGGCGCCGATGCTGAAGGCGTAGTAGTCGCCAGCACCGTTACCGACGCGGGCGCCGTCTTCGTCGTCAAACCATTCGATACGGGTACCGACCTTCCAGCACTCGTTGATTTCTTTGAACAAGTACTGGTTGATGCCGTACCAGTAAACCGCGTCCGGATCGGCTTCCAGGTTGTACTGGGTACCCAGGTCGTGCTGGAACACATAGCTCCAACCGCAACCGATGTCGTAAGCGAACACCCAGCTGTTCATGTACGAGTCGCCGCCGTTCTTACCGAACGAGCCGCCGACGCACTGCCAGGTCAGGGTCGCTTTGTCCGACAGGGTCAGGCTGGCGCCGCCCAGGAACATCTGCTGAGCTTCCCAGTTGTCAAAACCGGTGTCCCAACCTTGAACCCAACCGCCGTTCAGCGAGACGTGTTCAAAGCCGCTGTAGGTCAGCATGGCGCCGGTGTGGGTAAACGGCTCGCCGTAGTTCATCGTGTAGGCGTGCGAGTAGAAGAAGTTGTCAGGAGCGGTAACGACTTCGTAACCAATCGTGGTGTAGAAGTGACCGACCTTCAATTCCCAATCGCTCCAAGCGGCCGTCATGTACAACTGCGGAATGGCCGAACCGTACAGGTCGGTGCCGTCGCCGCTGTCGCGAGCGGTGTCCCACTGGTTGTCCCAGCGGTTGCGATCGCCGTAACCGAAAGCTTGGGTGTCAGGACCGTCGGCGCCCCAGACGAAGTCAGCACGATAACCAAGGTCGAAGCAGTAGGTTTCGGCGTCCGCGGCCTTTTCGGCGTAGATCCAAACCTGGTCGACCGTCGGCGTGTTTGAAATGCCGCGGAAGGCGACCGGGGCGTTGCCCGTGTTCGACCGCACGCCGCCGCCGTTGGCGTAGAAGCCGCCGGAGATCCAACCGCCAATCGTCAGACCGCAATCATTCGTGCCGAACAGCGTCCACTGTTCGCCATGTTCGCAGCACGGGAACCAATCGATTCCACAGCAGCTGCTTTCGCAGCACGAGCTGCAGCCGCCACACGAAGTGTCGCAGGAAGAGCCACAAGCCGTGTCCGTGGCACATCCGCAATCGCTGACGGTAACCGCTTCGCCAACGTAGCTCACTTTGCCGGCATTGTAGTAGCCGGGTTGTTGAGCGACGGCGAAACCGGTCGAACCGACCAGCATGCCGACAGCGAGCAACGCTCGCTTCCAATCCGTTTTCATCTGAACTCCCTCCAAATCCCAGGATTTACTTATTCGACGCTAGGGAATCGCCTCCGCGATACCTTTTGAGGCTGCTTCAGCTTGAACGCCACGCCACCCGATTCTCCGCTTCGGGGGCGCCGCCGTCGGCATTCCACCTCGAGCGCAGCCATTCGCACCTGATGCAGGTTTAATGGGTTTATCGAGATCAAAGCCCGCAGAATCTAAATATCTCACTAGCGCTAGAACATCTCTGCCCAACCCACAGACTCGCCGCATCTTCCCTGCGCGATCACAAACTGCCCAAAATTGTCATAAACGGAACTAAATCCACCACTACAGGGGGACAAGAGCTCCAAAAGGGCCTATTTCTAGACTTACGGGGGGACTTATCGCCCTGTGGAAAGCCCGTGCTGGCAATTCTCTTGTGGTGTGCGAATAATTGGGGCACAATGAAAAGTTCAGGGACCAGCTCCTCCTCCACTCCTCATCCGACTGTCACTCGATATACCGGAAGGCTCTTATTTATGTTGCGCCACGCCTCGGGTAGCCGCCTGCGTCGCGGGTTTACCCTTGTTGAACTTTTGGTCGTGATCGCGATCATCGGCATCCTGGTCGGTTTGACCCTTCCGGCGGTGCAACAAGCTCGCGAAGCGGCCCGCCGTGCCAGCTGCACCAACAATGAAAAGAACTTGATGTTGGCGCTTGCGAACTACGAATCGACCCACGGCTCCTTGCCGATGGCTTCGACCGTTTCGGAACCGCCAGCTGGGGCGCACCACTTCAGCTGGATTGCTCAAATCCTGCCGCAGATCGAACAAACGGCCCTCTACGACCGCTTGAACTTCAACGCTCCTGCCGCTTCCGCGGGCAACTTGCCTCTGATGAGCACAAAGATGGAGCTGCTGGTTTGTCCGTCAGACCCCAATGGCGAACCAGGTACCGAATTGGGCGTCTTCACGCCGACCAATTATGCAGGTTCCGAAGGTTACGTTTCGTACCTGACGACCGGCAACCAATACACCGCAACCACCTCTCGCCCGGCCAATACGTCTCCCACTATTACAGCCTTGGCCGGTACGGTCATCGACAATGGCGCCCGGGTTGACCTGAACGGCGTCTTCCGTCCGGGCCGAGCGACGAAGAACGCGCAAGTCAAGGACGGCGCCTCGAACACGATTTACATCGCCGAAACGACCGTCGCCGGTTTTGATTCGACGAGCGGCGACGAACGCTTCCTCTCGAACGCGTTCGCCCGTACCGCGTTGATCGGCGCCTATCACAATGCCAGCGGCAGTCAGGCCCTCAGCTGGGCTGACTATGATGGCGACACGGCGGGTTACAACGGCGCCTCCGGCAGTGGAACCGGCCCGCAGTTGATTACGCCGACTTTCCAGTCCCGGTTTGCTCTCAACGCCACCGAGTTCGGCGCGTCGACTCCGCATAGCGTGATCCTCGCTGGCATGGGCGACGGTTCGGTCAAGGCGATTCCGCTGACCGTCAATCGGGTCGTCTGGGTTCAATTAAACGGCATGGCTGACGCGACCGTCTTTGAAATGCCGTAAACGGACTACGCTCACCTTCAAGAAACGAAAGAGGCCGCAACCTTAGGTTGCGGCCTCTTTTCGTAAGTAGACCCTGTTCTGACGCCTGCGGCGACTAGTACGCCTTGGCGATTACCGCGCGACGCTGGGTCGGCTGGCCGGTGAAGATGCACTTGCCCGGTTCGTCTTCTCCTTCGACCGGAATGCAGCGAACCGTCAGCTTCAGCTTTTTCAGCTCTTCTTCGACCGCCTTATCGTCCGCACAGTGGCAATAAGCGAAGCCGCCGTGAATCTCCGGGCGTTCTTCGTTCTGCGGCGTGAAGTAGGCGATCAGATCCTCCAGCTTGTCGATCGTGCGGCTGTTCTCGTCCCGCAGTTGCTTGGCTCGGTTGTAGAGATTGGCCTGGATTTCGTCGAGCAGCGTCGTGATCGTGGCGACCAGTTCGGCTTTCGGCGTTCCCTTTTTGTCTTTGGGAGACTGATCGCGGCGAGCCAAAAAGACGCTTTCGCCGGCGACGTCGCGCGGGCCGATCTCGGCACGCAGCGGCACCCCCTTCTTGATATGCTGCCAGGTCTTTTCGCCGCCGCGGATGTCGCGGTCGTCGACCAGCACGCGGACCGGAGCGCCGTGATACAGCACTCCCTTCAGTTCGGCGTTCAGCTGATCGACATAGGCCAGCACCGTCGCTCGCTCTTCGTCATTGCGATAGATCGGCAGCAAGACGATATGCTTCGGCGCGAGGCGCGGCGGGCAGATAAGGCCGTCGTCGTCGCTGTGGGTCATGATCAAACCGCCGACCAGGCGAGTCGAAACGCCCCACGACGTCGTCCAAGCGAACTCTTCGGTCCCTTCCTGCGACTGGAACTTGATTTCCTGCGCCTTCGAGAAGTTCTGCCCCAGGAAGTGCGACGTTCCGGCCTGCAGCGCTTTGCGATCTTGCATCATCGCTTCGATGCTGAGAGTCATTGAGGCGCCGGGGAAGCGTTCCCACGACGTCTTTTCTCCCTTGATCACCGGCATCGCCATATAGTTCTCGGCGAAGTCGGCGTAGACCTCCAACATCTGACGCGTTTCGGCGATCGCTTCTTCGGCGGTCGCGTGAGCGGTGTGGCCTTCTTGCCACAGGAACTCGGCGGTTCGCAAGAACATGCGCGTCCGCAGCTCCCAGCGGACCACGTTGGCCCATTGATTGATCAGGATCGGCAAGTCGCGATACGACTGCACCCATTTGGCGTACATCGCGCCAATGATCGTTTCGCTGGTCGGGCGAACGATTAGCGGTTCGTCCAATTTGCCGGCCGGCACCAGGCCGCCATTGGGGCCCGGTTCCAAGCGATGATGCGTCACGACGGCGCATTCCTTGGCGAAACCTTCGACGTGCTCCGCTTCTTTTTCCAGGTAGCTCATCGGAATAAAAAGTGGGAAGTAGGCGTTTTCGTGCCCGGTCTCTTTAAACATGCCGTCCAAGACCGATTGCATGTTCTCCCAGATCGACCATCCCCACGGCTTGATCACCATGCAGCCGCGGACCGGCGAAACTTCGGCCAGATCAGCCGCTTTGATCACCTGCTGATACCACTCGGGATAGTCTTCGGCTCGCGTCGGAGAAATCGCGTTTTGGGGAGCCTTCGCCATAGATCTGCTTCTTAACCTTGCAATTTTATCTAATCGGGTAAAGGTCGCATTCTAGGGGATTTAAGTTCACGATGACAACGCGGCTTCCGGCGCGTATCGCTCTGCGATTCCGCGCATTTATTCACAAATGCCACTCTCGGGCAGGGTTACGTCCTTGAAGGAATACGACACCCCCCCTAGAATCCTGCGCTTTTCCCGCGTTGTACGCCAGCATGACGACGCAATGATTGAAGAGAAAGACCGCCTGCGGTCAAAGCTATAGAGAGAAGAGAATTGATGGCGCGACGCGAAATTGCCAATCTCGGCGAAAATGAAACGATCGACGAGATCTATCTCGTTTCCAATAAACAGCTTCGCCCCAATCGCCAAGGTAATCTCTATCTGCAAATGCAGATCAGCGACAAGTCGGGCCAGGTCAACGGCATGATGTGGAACGCCAATGACCACGTCTACCGCAAGTTTGAGGACGGCGATTACGTCCGCGTGCAAGGTACGTCGCAGTTCTATAACGGCGCGATGCAGATCATCGTCACCGGCTTGGATCGGGTCGATCCCAAGGAAGTCGACGAATCTCACTTCGTACAGCTCGGCGGCGCCGAAATCGATCGACTCCGCGGCGAACTGGCGGCAATGTTGCGGGGAATGAAGAATCCGCACCTGCGCAACCTGGCCGAATGCTTCCTGATCGACGAAGAGTTCATGCAGCGGTTTTGCCGCGCTCCGGCCGGCGTCAAAAACCATCACGCCTATCACGGCGGCCTGCTGGAACATGTGGTCAACCTGATGAAGGTGACCCAGGCCATCGTGCCGTTTTATCCGCAGATCGACGCCGACCTGCTGTTGATCGGCGCCTTTACGCACGATCTCGGCAAGATCGACGAACTCTCCTACGACAAGGGCTTCGCCTATACCGACGAAGGCCAGCTGATTGGTCACTTGGTGATGGGGGTCGGCCTGATCGACCAGAAAGCGGCCGAAGCCGAAAAGCTTGGAGGCGAAGCGATTCCGCAAGAGTTGGTCCTGCGGGTGAAGCACATGGTGGTCAGCCATCATGGCAAGCTGGAGTTCGGCAGTCCGAAAGTGCCGATGACGCTGGAAGCTTTGGCGCTGAACTACCTCGACACGCTTGACGCCCACGTCATCAGCTACGGCCAGTTGATCCAGGAAGACGTCAACACCGACAGCGCCTGGACGATCTTCCATCCGTCGATCGGCCGCAAGCTGTACAAAGGAGAGCCGCGGAGCTAACGCGGACATTTCCCCGTTGGCGCAGTTCGATCGACAGGAAACGAACAGCCGGGCGAACGAAAAAAGGGGAGAAAAACATTTTCGAGGCGAGCCCCCCGGCTCGCCTCTTCTTTTATGCGCGAAGTTTTCCACCGCCCACATTGCATGCGAACGATCGTAACTCGCTTTAAAAACTAGGGTTACGAGATTCCACCCCAGGCTTATCCGCTCGTAACGAACGACTTCTTGAAGAGTTCTACAAGAACCCTTTACCAGAGATTTACCCCACATTCACGTGGAACACGCGATTCGTAGAGAGAATTTTATCGAGGTTGGGAAAGACGCCATCAAAGGTGCGCTGCTATAACGAACCAGCCCTGAAAGCAACAAAGGTCGGGAGGGAACCCGCCGTGATTCGCCAAGCTATGAAGAAAAACCGCGTTCGCACGCTATTCATCAGCGACGTTCACCTGGGTTGCCGTTACGCTCGCGTCGAGCCGCTGCTCGATTTGCTGAACCGGCACGATCCTGAATACGTTTACATCGTCGGCGACTTTATCGACGGCTGGCGACTGAGAAAACGTTGGCATTGGGAGCCGATCTACAACGCGATCTTGAGTCGCTTGTTCGAGATGTCGGAGGCAGGCTCCAAGATCCGCTACGCCCCCGGCAATCATGACGACTTCTTACGTGACATCCGTTTCAATTTCGGATTCATCGAAATCGCTGACGAATTCATCCACAACTGTCCCGACGGCCGCCGCTTTCTGGTGACCCACGGCGACAAATTTGACCAGGTTGAAACGAAAGCGAAGTGGCTCTCGGTACTTGGTTCGTTCGCTTACGATTCGCTCTGCTGGTTCAACCAACTGGTCAACACCTGGCGACGACACTTCAAAATGCGGGGACTGCCGCTGGCCGCGATGGTCAAAAAGCGGGTCAAAGCGGCCGTCACCTTCGTCAGCGATTTTGAAACCAACCTGGTTAACCATGCCCGCGATCTCAACTGCCAGGGGGTCGTATGCGGCCATATTCATACGCCGGCGATGGATCAGCGCGGCGACGTGATCTACTGCAACACCGGCGACTGGATCGAAAACGCCACCGCCCTGCTTGAGTATGAAGACGGGCGGCTCGAAATTGTCGATATGCAGCACGAAGAGACCGCCGTTTCGATCGAAGACTCCTCGGAGTTCGTATTGAAACAAGGGGAGATCCTTCGCAACATGTTGATCGGCTCCAGCGGGCCGGCGACCGCCAGCATTTAACGCCCTCTCCCAGCGAGACGAAAACTACACCCTTTGCCTCCAAGTTCGACTCGACGATCAGAAGAAGAAATCGATAGAATTACCGAGCACGTTGATTCTTTCAGAGGATGAAACGACCCGTGGCGAAAATCTTCTACAGTATGTCGGGCGAAGGACGCGGGCACGCGGCTCGAGTTCGCACCATGGTCGAACGGCTTCGACCGGAACACGAAATGGTGCTGCTCGCTCCGGATCAGGCCTACGACTTCCTCGCGCCGATCTATAACAACAACGCCGAGACGCCCAACGTCGAAGTGCGTCGCATTCCGGGTCTGCGTTTCTACTACACGCGGGGTCGCTTGGACCTGTCGAAGTCGATCTGTTGCGGTTTCGGCTTTTTGGCCAAGCTGAACGGCTTCGCTCGTGAAATGGCCGAAACGATTCGTCGCGAAGAGCCGAATCTGGTCATCACCGACTTCGAGCCGATTCTGCCGAAAGCGGCCAGCAAGACCGGCGTGCCGGTGGTTAGCCTGAATCACCAAGACTTTTTGCTCGCCTACGACCTCTCGACGTTGCCCAAGACGTTGCAGTGGTACGCCTGGATGATGAGCTTCGTCGTCAAGGCGCACCATGTCGACCACGCCGAAACGATCGTCTCGTCGTTCTTCACCTCGCCGCTGCGTCCCGGCTGGGAAAACGTCACCCAGGTTGGTCCCCTGCTCCGCAAGGAACTGGAAGAGGCGAAGACTTCCGAAGGAGGCTACATCCTGTCGTACGTCCGTCGCTCGATGCCGCCGCAAGCGATCGAACTGTTGAAGACGTGCGACCGCGAAGTGCGAGTTTACGGCTTAGGCAAACAGCCGGATCAGGGCAATCTACGGTTCTTCGACATCAGCGAAGATGGCTTCGTGCGTGACCTGGCCGGCTGCGATGCGATGATCGGCGCCGCCGGAAATCAATCGCTCGGCGAAGCGATCTATCTCGGCAAACCGGTCCTGGCATTGCCAGAAGAATCGCACCACGAACAGATGATCAACTCCCACTTCCTGCGTCAGATGGGAGTCGGCGATTGGTCGACGATTGAGAGCTTCTCGAAAAAGCATCTCGCCAGCTTCATGGAACGTCTGTCGCAGTTCCGTGCGAACCTGGCCACGTTCCGCGGTCAGATCAACGGCAACCCGACCGCCCTGGCGGCGATCCAACGCCACCTGCCGGCTTAGGCGACTATCGGGTGCAGCACTTCCCCGGCTACGTCGGTCAGACGGAAGCGGCGCCCGTTGTATTTGTAGGTCAGCTTCTCGTGATCGATCCCCAAGAGATGCAGGATCGTCGCGTGGAGATCGTTGACGTGGACCTTGTCGACCAGCGCCTTGTAGCCGACTTCGTCCGATTCGCCGTAAGTAACGCCTCCTTTGACGCCGCCGCCGGCCATCCAGGCGCTGAAGCAGTGCGGATTATGATCGCGTCCCGGCTTTTCGCCGGTTTGCGCGATCGGCAGTCGCCCGAACTCGCCGCACCAGATCACCAGCGTCTCGTCCAATAGCCCGCGCTGCGCTAGATCGGTCAGTAGCGCGGCTACCGGCTGATCGGTTTCGCCGGCGAACTGACTATGGTTCCCTTTGATGTCGATATGGCCGTCCCAGCTCCGTTGGTTTTCCATCCCGCCAGAATAGATCTGCACGAAGCGAACGCCTCGTTCGATCATCCGCCGCGCGACCAGGCACTGTTTGGCGAAGTGACCGCAGTTCTTTTCATCAACTCCGTACAACTTTGTGATGCTCTCCGGCTCTTGCGAAATGTCGATCGCTTCTGGCGCCGCCGATTGCATCCGATAGGCGAGTTCAAAACTCTCGATCCGCGCCGCTAATTCGCTTTCGGCCTGGTGTCCGGCGTAATGCTGTTGATTCAGCTGCTTCAGCAAGTCGAGTTGGGCTCGCTGACCAACGTCGGTCAACGCCGCGGGACGCGACAGATTATCGATCGGCGGGCCGCTAGGTCGGAGATGCGTTCCCTGATAGACGCCGGGCAGGAACGCCGCTCCCCAGTTGGCGGCGCTTCCTTTGGGCAAACCGCGGTTAAGCGGATCGCTCATCACGACGAAACCTGGCAAGTCGAGATTCTCGCTTCCCAGTCCATAAGTGACCCACGAACCGACGCCGGGGAAACCCATGCGCGGCATCCCGGTGTTCATCATAAAGAGGGCCGGGCTATGGTTATTCGATTCAGTAAAGCCCGAGTGAATGAACGCCATCTTGTCGACATGTTCGCCAAGCTTCGGGAAGATTTCCGAAACCATCTTGCCGCACTCGCCGCGCGGCGTGAACTTGAACGGCGACGGCATCAGCTTGCCGACCTGGTGCTGAAAGAAGCCGGTCGTGTTTTCAAACGTACCGTCGAATTCCTTCAGCGACTTCCCTTCCCATTTGTCGAGCCCTGGCTTGTAGTCCCACGTATCGACCTGACTCGGTCCGCCGTTGACGAAGATCCAAATTACTCGCTTCGCTTTAGCCGGAAAATGAGACTGTTTCGGCGCAAGCGGATTGAGCGACGCTCCCGCGTCGGCCGCCAACAAGCCTTCGTCCTGCAGAAGGGTCGCCAACCCCAAAAGCCCGGCGCCACCGCCGCAGCGGGCCAACCATTGGCGACGCGTTTGCAGCGATTGAAATTCGTGCATCGGATCCGCCCTTAGTCGATGTAAATGAATTCGTTGAGTCCGAATAGCGCCTGACACAAGTCGACCAGCGCCCCTTTCTCTCCACCGGCGCCATCCCGCTCAGTTTGAGCGGCGACGAACGCGACGGCCGTTTTCAGCTCTTGTTCCGTTGGATTGCGCTGCACCGCTTTCTGATAGGCGGCGGCGATCCGCTCTTCGACGGAACCGCTCGGTAGCGATGCGGCGAAGCTTTCGGCGTAACTACGTGTGTGCGGGCTATTCATGATCGACAGAGCCTGAGGCGCCGTCGTCGTTTCGCTACGACTGCCGATGCTGACCAAGTGCTCCGGCCAGTCGAACAGCATCATGGTCGGAATTAGCTTGCTGCGTTTGATGAAGAAATAGATGCTGCGGCGTTTCATTCCCTCGTTGAGCGTTCCAGGCCCGAACATCTTCGGATCCAATTGCCCCGAGACCGACAACATCGCGTCGCGAACCGCTTCCGCTTCAAGCCTCCGCGGCGAGTGCCGCCAGAGAAGCGTGTTCTTCGGATCGGCCGCCAGTTGCTCCGGCGTCGCCGCCGTCGATTGCATGTAGGTCTGGCTGGTCATGATCTGCTTGTGCATCCGCTTGAGTTGCCAGCCGTTGTGAACCAGGTCGACCGCCAACCATTCAAGCAGTTCCGGATGGCTCGGCGCGTCTCCTTGGACGCCAAAGTCGCTTGGCGTCGAGACGATGCCGCGACCGAAATGATGATGCCAAAGTCGATTGACGATCACGCGTGCGAGCAAGCCGCCGGCGCCGGCATCGGTATCGGTAATCCAGTTCGCCAGCGCGGTACGTCGGTAGCTAAGAGCCGACTCGCTGGGGATCTCGTCCGCTTCCCAATAGTCGTGTTGGCGACCATGCGTCAGCACCGTCGGAAAGCCGAACTCGGCCACTTCTCCCTTTTGCGCGACGTCGCCGCGAGTCAAGTAATGGGTCGATGTGTAAAAGTGAGGGAAACCGCGACCATCCGCCAGGTGCGGAATCTTCTTGCCTCCTTCGGTGTTCACCTGCACGGTGACCGGCTTCTCTTCCGCGTCGGTCGGCACGTCGATCTCGGCCAGGCTGCGAATCGTCGTCGTAAAGGTCGACGCCATCCGGTAATAGTCGCTGGAAGAAATTGGATCGAATTTGTGATCGTGGCAACGAGCGCAGCCGATCGTCAAACCGAGAAACGCGGTTCCGGTCGTCGCGACGATATCGTCCAACTCGTCATAACGGGCCGGCTCGAATTCCGCTTCGGTCAACTGCGTTGGAAAAGCGCCGGCACCGAGAAACCCGGTCGCCATCTGCGCCAGCGGATTCTTCGGATCGATTTCATCGCCCGCCAACTGCCACGCCACGAACTTGTCGTAGGGCAAATCGTCATTGAACGCTTGAATCAGAAAATCGCGATAGTGATAAGCATGGGGACGATCGGTGTCTTGCTCATAGCCAAACGATTCGGCGAAGCGAGCCACGTCCATCCAATGCCGCGCCCAACGTTCGCCGTATTGGGGCGACGCGAGCAAGCGATCGACCAACTTGTCATACGCCAGCGGGTCTTCGTCCGCTACAAACGCGGCGACTTCTTCCGGCGTCGGCGGTAGACCAATCAGATCAAAATAGGCGCGGCGAATAAGCGTGCGGCGATCGGCCTTCGCATTCGGCGTGATCCCTTGCGCGTTCAACTTCTCGAAAACGAATTGATCGATCGGCGACTTCACCCAAGCGGAACTCGCCGCCGGAGGAGCGATCGTAGCGAGCGGCTGTAGCGACCAAAAGTCGCTCGCCTTTCCTCCTTTGTCTTCAGCTGGCGTTTCGCCGCCGGCGAGCGGTTTGTCGTAAGGCGCCCCCAAGTCAATCCACTTCGCGACTGCGGCGATCGCTTCGTCCGAAAGCTTGTCGGCGCGAAGCGGCATGTGCGGTTCTACATCGTGACGCAATAGCCCCATCAAGTAGCTTTCGGCGGAGTCGCCCGGTTCGACGTATCCCGAGGCGAGCAACTTCTCGCGAGTCGAAAGATCAAAGTCGGCTTTTACGCTTTCGCCCCCATGGCAGTTCAAGCAACTCGCAGTCAACGTTTGCCCGACGCTCGCTTTAAACAGCGCGAGACCGGCTTTCATCTCTTCGGCGTGGTTGGGGGAGACCGCTGCAGGCGGAGCCGTCTCTTCGGCAATCAGCAGCCCGCCGCTGACCGAACAAAGCGACGCCAACAAGATCCAGAGCGCACAGCGAGAAGTCGAGGCAGGCAGAAGCATGAAGAATCCTGCGTATAGGTGGGAATCGCGATAGGAGGGATCGTCGAGCGACTCCCTTTAGTTTCAGCGAAATCCAGGCATCCGTCTACCCTTTTCCCCCTTAAGCTTCGCGTATAGTGCAAAATGCCCCACTGAACAAAAAACGGCGTCTACACCTGGTGCAGACGCCGTCGAACTCGTCAATTTCCGAGCGATTCGTACTTATTTGCCGGACGCGTCGAAGTTTTCGACCAAATCGCGCAGGGCCGTCGCTTGGGCGCCCAACTCTTCGGAGCTTGCGGCCAACTCTTCGCTGGCGGCCGTCGCTTCTTCGGTCACTTCGGCCACTTGTTGAATGGCGCCGTAAACTTCGTTCGCCATGTTCATCTGCTCATCGGCGGCCGTCGCGATCTCGGTGATCTTACCCGAGGTCGATTCGACCGCGGCGACGATCTTCTTCAGCGCATTGCCGGCTTGCGAGCTCAGTTCGACGCCGTTGTTCACACGGGCGGTCGACTCTTTGATCAGCGACGAGATTTCCTTCGCCGCAGCGCTCGAACGTTCGGCCAGCTTGCGAACTTCGTCGGCGACGACCGCGAAGCCGAGGCCATGTTCGCCGGCGCGAGCCGCTTCGATCGCCGCATTGAGGGCGAGCAAGTTGGTCTGGCTGGCGATCTCGGAAATCACCTGAATAATTTCGCTGATCTGTTCTGACGAAGCCTTGATCAGGTCCATCGCTTCGCCCGACTTGGTGACCGCGTGGCCCCCTTCGACGGCGATTTGATTGGTTTCCGTCGCCAGGCGATTCGTTTCCGACGAGCGATCGCGGATGCCGCTGATCGACGTGATCAATTCCTGCGTCGAAGCGCTGATCTCTTCGACGGCGGCGCTTTGCGTCTGGGCGCCCTGAGCGAGCGTTTGCGACGTTTCGCTGACGGCGCCGGCGCTTTCCGAGAACTGGTTCGCGTTCTCGATAACGTCGTCAATCAGCTGAGCCATGTTGTGACGCAAGTTGACCTGCTGCGTAATGTCGCTGGCGTACTTGACCACTTTGTACGGCTTGCCGTTCAAATCAAGAATCGGATTGTAGGAGGCCTGAATCCAGATCTCCTTGCCCCCCTTGCCGATTCGCTTGTATTCGCCCGAATCGTATTCGCCGCGGTTCAGCCGATTCCAGAAGTCCTGGTAGTCACGGCTGCGGGCGTAGTCGTCTTCGACGAACATCCGATGATGCTGGCCGACGATTTCCTGACGCAAGTAGCCGACGGCGGCCAGGAAGTTGTCGTTG
Source organism: Blastopirellula sediminis (assembly GCF_020966755.1). Classification (NCBI taxonomy): domain Bacteria; kingdom Pseudomonadati; phylum Planctomycetota; class Planctomycetia; order Pirellulales; family Pirellulaceae; genus Blastopirellula; species Blastopirellula sediminis. The sequence continues at coordinate 2,152,075 of NZ_JAJKFT010000010.1, read as the reverse complement.
GCGCCGATGATCGTGCCGTCCATGTTGAACTCGATCACCGCTTGCGACTTGCTGATCGCTTCAATCTGCCCGGAAAAGTTGGCGCTTTCCAACTTCTGAGCGGTGACGTCGATCGCGTACTTGACCACCTTGTACGGATTGCCGTTCAAATCGCGGATCGGGTTATAGGAAGCCTGAATCCAGATTTCCTTGCCTCCTTTGCCGATTCGTTTGTATTCGCCCGAGTCGTACTGGCCGCGGTTCAGCCGATTCCAGAAGTCCTGGTATTCGCTGCTGCGAGCGTAGCTTCCTTCGACGAACATCCGGTGATGCTGGCCGACGATTTCCTGCTGGGTGTAACCGAGAGTCTTCAAAAAGTTCTCATTGGCGCCGATGATCGTGCCGTCCATATTGAACTCGATCACCGCTTGCGACTTGCCGATCGCTTCGATCTGCCCCGAGTAGTTGGCGCTTTCCAACTTCTGGGCGGTGATGTCCGAAGCGTACTTAACCACCTTGTACGGCTTGCCGCTCAGATCGCAGATCGGGTTGTAGGAAGCCTGAATCCAGATTTCCTTGGCGCCCTTGCCGAAGCGTTTGTATTCGCCCGAATCATATTCGCCACGGTTCAGACGGTCCCAGAATTCCTTATATTCGCGGCTGCTTGCGTGTTGCTCTCCGACGAACATCCGATGGTGCTTCCCTGCGATTTCGCTGAGGGAATAGCCGACGGCGGTCAGGAAGTTTTCGTTGGCGCCGATGATCGTGCCGTCCATATTGAACTCGATCACCGCTTGCGACTTGCTGATCGCGGCGATCTGGCCCGAATAGTCGGCGTTGCGCATCTTCTCGGCGGTAATGTCCGACGCGTACTTGATCACTTTCACCGGACGACCAGCATTATCCAGAATCGGGTTGTAGGAAGCCTGAATCCAGAGTTCCTTGCCCCCTTTGCCGATCCGTTTGTATTCGCCGGCGTCGTATTGCCCTTTCTTCAGCCGATCCCAGAACTGCTGGTACTCGACGCTGCGAGCGACGTCGGCCGGAACGAACATCCGGTGGTGATGGCCTCGAATTTCGTCGAGCGAATAGCCGACGGCGCTGAGAAAGTTGTCGTTGGCCGAGACGATCGTGCCGTCCAACTCGAACTCAATCACCGCTTGCGATTTGCCGATCGCCGCTACCTGCGCCTTGAGCGACTCCAGCTCTTGGCGGAGCGCAGCGGCGCTGCTGGTCTTCTTTTCGGTTTTCGGCTTTTCGAGAACTGCGCTGGCCATTGAATCGCTCCTGCCGCGATGGGTAGTTAAACTGCGGAAAACTGTAGTGATCGCATTGCGGGCGACCTTGGTTAGTACGTCAACAATGTAGGTGCGTTGCGGGCAATCTCGCGAAAGACCTCTTCCAAATCGGCTTCGGTAGGCGCATGCCAATGTTGGCCGCCGCCGATTCTGGCGACTTCCCGCATCAAGTACTCATTCGCGTCGCCGCCGTAGGTGATGGTGTGCACGACGATATCAGCGTCAGCCGCATCGTACGCGGCGGTCGTCGGGCTGCTGCCGAAGTTGTGATTTCCGTCGGTCATCACCACCATCGTTTTCGAGGCGTAAGGACGCGCGTACGTTTTGTTCTGCAGCGTCTGAATTCCCTTATCCATACCGGCGGTGATATTCGTCGAACCGTCCGGATACTTCTTCGAGTATTTCTCGATCGCTTGCGTGATCTTGCTATAATTGTCGGTCAGGTTTTGATCGATCGTCGCGCTGCTGTTGTAGGACGACAGCGAAACGAGCTCGAGCTGCGGCGTCGATCCCAATTCGTTCAAAAAGCCGTCGACCGAATCGACCAACGCCCACCAGCGAGCGCCGGCCGGCACCGGATCATTGTTCTTCCAGCCTGGCTGGTACTTCGATTCACTGAGCTTGAACGTCATCGAGCCGCTGCGGTCGACCACTAGGGCGATGTCGCGGTCAATCTGCGACGCAGTCGCGTCGGTGGCCGGCTGGAAGAACTCATGACCGAAAATCGGCGTCAAATAGAGTCGCACGGCGCCGTCTGGCGAATCGAGAGTTCGCCGACCGGTCACGTGAACCGAATTCAACAGCGTACCGCCGTCGGAAAACTCGAAGCGTCCTTCGTCGTCGACCCGAACCGACAACCCGATTTCCACATCGCTGTCGGCCAGCGTCAGCGTATTGCCGGCGACGTTGTTCTTGGCGGCGTATTCGATTGCAGCGGCATGCGCCAAGCTCGCGTCTTGTTCCAAGCTCAACGTTCGTGCGCCGGCTCGGGCCGCGGCGTCGGTTGCGATTCGCAGTTCGGTGCGAGTCAGTTGCATGTAAGCGACGTCGACGCAAAAGGCCGCCATCCAGAGGATGACCGGCAGCAAGACCGCCACCAGAATCAGGATGGCGCCGCGGCGACGATTCGCGTTTCGTTTTTTGCGAGTAAGCATCTTGGACATCGCCTACTATTCGGGGTTATAGCGTTCGGTCGCCAAGTGCGAACTGGCTTCGATCGCATAGTCTTCAAAGTATTTCGGCGCAATCCAGCTGTTGCCAGCGATCGGCACGCGAACGGTCACGGTGATCACTTCCGTTTCCGGCAAAAGGATTTCCGGATCGACCCCGACTTCAACGTTGCGAGCGCCGACAGTCGCCAACAGATTCGTCGCTCTCTCGATCGCTTCCTGCGCGGTCGCGCCAGGAACCATCGCATAGCGGGCCGCTTCGTACGCCGCGTTGTCGGCCGTGTGACGAATCATCGTCAATCGCCCAAACTCGACGCAGGCGAGAATAAACATGAACAGAATCGGTCCGGCGAATGCGAACTCGATCATCGCGGCGCCGGTGCGCTGCGCGATGCGACTACGTTTGGTCGGGCGAATTCGCTGCGGCGTCGGCTGCGTCTGACGGCAGTTCGACTCGCCTCCCAGGCAACGACGCAAACCTTCGCGGCAACGTTCGGCCAAGCGGCAAATGGCGAATTGACGGCTGTTGTGCGACATGGGACGCCTCTTAGTATTCCTTCATCATCGTGACCGATGACGTGATCGTAGGGGGCGAAAACATCCATCCTTGTAGCGTCGAGTTCTGAGCGACCGGAGCGGTGATCGAGATCGTCACGTCTTTGCCCGTTTTCGCTGTCGTGAATTTCGACGCTTCGATCGTCGCCCCTTCGATATGGCGATCGTTCAGCACTGACGCGGCGGCGGCGACGGCGATTTCATTGGTTGCATTCGGTCGCAACGCGGCGCGACAACCTTCGTAGGCGGCGATCGCGACGGTCTGTTTCAGGAACATCATTTCGGCGCCTTGAATCGCCGCCATCAAAATCAACACGACGACCGGCAGGCAGATGCCCAGTTCGGCCACGGCCATCCCGTGTCGTGATCGTTTGCTGCTCTTGCGTCGCATCGCTTAGCTCTCCTGAGGCGATCGGCCGCCACGCATGCGATCAAACAAGCGATTCAAATCGGAAGCGAATTCCTTCCAGTAGTCCTTGTCCCGCAGATTGAACGGCGGCGGCACTTCCCCATCGGCCGCCTCGTTGACGACGCGGCGGAAACGGATGATCGGACCGACGAAGCGATGGCTGAAGCGAATCAGGTCGTACGTGTAGATCGGCAACAAGCAGAACGCCGCCAGAATGAACGGCCCCTGGTTTTGCCAAACGCTGGCCAGATGTTGATTCATCGGCTCCAGCGGGTTGCAAAGGACCTGAACGGCGAACGAGATCACCAGTCCAACGACGAAAAACGTGGTCCAGTAGAACAGCATCCGCAGTACGATTCCCCCTTGGACCGAGGGATCGACATACCGAGCTCCGCGACGTTGATTCATCGAACTTCTCACCTAAAAATCGAGCGCACAAAATCTGCGTCTGACCCGAAAACGTAGGTCGCAGCTCACGACGATTTGTTAAAAGGCCACTTTTCACGCCAGGAAACCCGCAAATAACACGTCGATACGATCGGCGCGAGCCATAGAACCGGCAATTCCGCCTGTCTTTCCGTTGACCTGAAAGCGGCCGACCGGGTAGAGTTCCCGGCATGACGAACGAAGAACTGGAAAACGCGACCTTCTGCTGCCCCGGCCAGTCAGTCCCGGTCGACCGGGCGACTCATTTGGCGCGGTTGGCCCAGTTTTATCCGGAGTGCCGCGACTGTCCGCGGCGTGACGATCAGGCCGGCATCTCTCCCAGAATCGCCGCGGCTTGGCGGCAGGTCCCGCCGAAGACGCCACTTCCCCAGTTGTTGCACTATGAAGGGCTCGCCGCCGACCTGTTTCATCAGTTCTCCCCGGTCGAGGCGGCCCAAATCGCCGCCGCGTTTACTCGCAGCTTCTCCAATCCGATCGCCGCTCCCCTCCTCCTGGCTGTCGCCCACTCGGCGGCGATTGACCAGGCCGAAGCGATGGTCAACGTCTGGCGACGAGCCGGCTTCGACGTCGAGCTCGCAACCGATCCGACTTGCGCCGAAGTCGCCTGGACGATCGACCAACGAAAACTAGACGGCGGCATTTTGCTCAGCACGCCGAGCGGCGATTTGCGGCAGATCGAACTGACGATGTTCGGTCCCGGCGGAACCCCGTTTGCCAGCGAAGAACTTGCCCGGCTCGAACGTCAACTCCAAACGCCTAAGCCGCTCTCGCCGGCGCACCGTCAAGGGACGCTGGCGGAAATCGACATGTCCTCCCCCCATCTCGAACGCTTCGCCCCGTATCATCGAGCGCGCCGTCCGTTGCGACTGGTCGTCCAGTCGCCGTCTCGGGGATCGCTTCGCCAACTTCAGCAGTTGATTGCCCGCTCGAACTGCGAACTGTTCGTTCTGCCGAGCGGGGGCGACTGGAGCGTTCGTCTGGCCGCGGCGATCCGGCAGCATCGGGGCCATTTCGGCGTCTGGATCGATGGGAGCGGCGAATCGATCGAAGTTTTTGAAGAGCGTGGGTATCGCGTCCTGCAGCCGCGATTGTCGAAGCTACTGATCGAGGAAGCGGTCGCGTGGGAGAATGCGCCGCTCCGCGTGGCGTCGCCGCCGCCGCTGGAAGTTCCCCACGATGCGGTCCATTTTCCAACCGCCGCCGGACGAGGAGCGATGTTCGCTGCAATTCGCCAGTACGATTGCCAGCTGGGGATCGAGCCCAGCGGCCGCTACTGGTGGCGAAACCAACTTCCGACGTCCGACGCTTTGGGGGTCGTAACGCTCCTCTTGACCCGGCTTAGCCGCGACGACCGTAGCTTGTCGAGCCAGTTGATCTAGGTCATACTGCGGGTCGAATTATCGCTGGTTCGCCGCCACTATAGGGCGGCCTCTTTTTTTGCTGATGACCCATGAATCACCCTTGGATCGCCGATCGTACCGCCGCGTTTGACTCTAGCGGCATTCGTAAAGTCTTTGACCTGGCGGCGAAAATGACCGACCCGATCAATCTTTCGATCGGGCAGCCCGACTTTGACGTCCCGGAACCGGTGAAAGAAGCGGCGATCACGGCGATTCGCGAAGGGAAGAACGGCTATGCCCTAACGCAGGGAATGCCGGTCCTCCGCAACAAGCTGCAAGCGATGATCGACGCCGAGTTCGGCCATAGCGATCGCACGAACTTCGTCTGCTCAGGCACCAGCGGCGGCTTGGTCTTGTCGATGCTGGCGTTGGTCAATCCCGGCGATGAAGTGATCATCTTTGATCCCTACTTCGTCATGTACGAATCGCTGGTCAAACTGGTCGGCGGCGTGCCGGTGGTGATCAACACCTATCCCGACTTCCGCATCGATCTCGAAAAAGTTCGCGCGACCATCACGCCGAAGACGAAGCTGATCCTGCTCAACAGCCCGGCCAATCCGACCGGCGTTGTAGCGACTGCCGCCGAAGTGGAAGGCCTGGCCAAGTTGACGGCCGAGAAGAACATCGCGTTGATCTCCGACGAGATCTACCGCACCTTCACCTACGGCGAATTCGTCTCTCCCGCTAAGTTCAACGATCAAACGATCGTGATCGACGGTTTTTCCAAGAGCTACGGCATGACCGGCTGGCGCGTCGGTTACGTGCATGGTCCGTCAGCGATCATCGACACGATGATCAAGCTGCAGCAGTACACCTTTGTGTGCGCTCCGCAGCCGGCGCAATGGGCCAGCGCCGCGGCGCTCGACGTCGATATGAGCGAACATGTCGCAACTTACGCTCACAAGCGGGACATGATGCTCGACGGCATCAGCGATCTTTACGAAGTCTCCCGTCCGGAAGGCGCCTTCTACATCTTCCCTAAAGCGCCATGGGGAACCGGCAGCGAATTCGTCGCCAAGGCGATCGAAAACAGTCTGTTGATCATCCCCGGCAAGATCTTCAGCAAGCAAGACACGCACTTCCGCATTTCGTATGCAGCGCAAGATGAAACGTTAAAACGCGGCATCGACATGCTGCGAAAGATCGCGAAAGGTTAATTCGATTCGCCAGCGAGGCTTAAAATCGCTACACTAATGGTGGAAGTGAACTTATTCCTCCCCGGAGCGATTCGACATGAGCCTCGAACTCCGCCTATCGTCACGTCATTGGAGTTGCGATCCGATCGAAACCGTCGACGCCGCGACCGGTAAGATGGTGATGGAGCGTCCTCATCTGCCGATGACGCCGTCCGAACAATCGGCGGTCAAAGCCCTCTTGGACGAAGCGGCCGGTCAATCGATTGAGGAGGCCCGCGGTTTCGTCCATCTGAAAGATGGGGGCGATTTCCAGGTTACCTGCGAAAACTACCAACCGCAGTACGTCGAAGAGTTCACGCTTCGCGTCGAACATGGACTGACGCCTGACTTGCTTGATTTTCTGATCAGCATTCTCGACGCGGGCAACTTGATCCTGACGTCGCAGCGCGACGGTTCGTCGATCAGCTTGAAAGAAGCGAACTTCGACGACGCTCCCGAAACGGTCAAGCCGCGAGCCGTCTGCCATAGTCGTGATGAACTGAAAGCAATTCTCGAACACGGCATCCGCGACGACCAGCGTCTGGCGACCAAGTCGGTCGAGATTTAGATTCGTCGAGCATTCTGCGTCACAACACTAGCCCGAGGCGCAAGCCGAGGGAATGTGGTGGGGGCAATGACGAATGTCAAAATCAAAATGTCGAATGAAAGAGGTTTCGTCATTCGAGCTTCGACATTCGTCATTTACTTGCGGCCGCACTCCCTCGGCTCGCGCCTCGGGTTAGTGATTGACTTACTCGGTCGGCGGCGGCAAACGAAGCGGCATCCGTTCTTGCGGCGGAGCGCCGCAAGCGGCCAGGCGAGCACGAATGTCCTGGATCAATCGCTGTTCCAGTTCGCAGTCGCGACCGATCGGAATCCAGCCGAGAGTCGTCGTTTCGCGAACCGCGGCTTCCTGCTCCATCCGGAGCGTACCGTCATGTCGCAAAAGGTCGAGATCGGCGATATCGGTTCGGCGTCCATGCAAGTCTTCCAGTTCCTTGCGAACTTCGACGTCGATCAAATAGCCCCCCTGCTCCGGCATGACTCGGACGATCACCGTGCGGCGAATCGTCTGCAAGGTGCTTTCCAGCTTTTCATAGCCGCGGGTCGAATCGGTCCGCCATGGCTCAAAGATCGTCGAGCCGATTGTCGGAAAGGTTTCGAGCCGCCCTTCGGTCAACTGCCCGGCGACCAGCCGGACGCGCTGTTCATCTCGAATGCGAAAGTTGTCGTCGACCGCATCGACGATTTGCTCCCAGAGAACCTCATAGTCTCCAAATTGGACGAACGCAGGATTCTCGGTTGCGTAGGCGGGCGGCTGACCGGCTCCGACCCACGACGGCAGCCGTAGCGCATGGCAGCCCGCGGAGAGGGTCAGAATCGAAATGAGTATCGCCAGTCGCACCACGCTTGAAGCGCCTTTTATTGCGTTGCTTGTCAATCGGCGGCCAATGTCCCCGACCAGGGGGCGGAGAAGCGTCGCAAAAAGAGACGACGGCGGCAAGGTCAGCTTTGGGGGAAAGCGGACGGAGCTAGCGGCGTCGACACTAACCCGAAGCGCGAGCCGAGGGAGTGCGGCCCGGAAATGCCTAATGACGAATGTCTAATGACTAAGGAAGGAAAGAATTCCGAAGCAAGACATTGGTCATTCGGCATTAGTCATTCTGAATTTGACCGCACTCCCTCGGCTCGCGCCTCGGGCTAGTCTGTCGTGCTAGCACAAAAAAAACTTTCGGCGGTGGGGCCGAAAGCTGATATTGGCTCGACGGTGGGTCTGCAGGTTGCGGAACTAGCAGTAGTGCCCGTCCATCCCCAGACGCATCTTCAGTTCTTCAAACTGCTGCTGGTACTTTTCGCTGGAGGAGTGAACGTGCTCCGCTTCGGTGATAAAGCGAATCTCTTCGCTGCTGCGGATGCAACGGTCGTCCAGGATCTCGGCGAACGACTTCAGTTCGTTGCCGTAGACGATCAGCAGCTTGTGTTCGTCAAACTGAACTTCCAGCGGAATGTTCGGGTTCAGCACGGCGATGCCGGTGCAGCCGTCATTCAGCAGCAAGTCTTCGTATTCCCACAGGATGCTTTTCAGCACCGGCATATCAATATGTTCGCGATACAGGTCGACGTGACCGGCGCCTTCGCGAGTATGACTCGTTTCCAACACGACGTCGACTTCGCCGCCGAGCGGTTCGAGCAGGTCCATGAAGACGTCGAACAGCACCGACTTGGTGGCGGCGGCCATCAACACCGGGACGCTGGATCGGGTCTCTTCGTCATGATAAACGTCGCGACGATAACCTTGGCTCGGCACCACCTTCAGATCATAGGAAGGTCGAACCGCGTCGGTCAGCTCAAAGCCGTTATAGCGATTGACGCCCAAGTGGGCTTCAATCTGCTCTTCCGACAAATGCTCGAAGCTATTGCCGGTCGGGGCCGTTGCGCCGTCGTGGAAGACGTTTTTGAAAAATCGTTTTAAGAAGCCCATGTTGACCTCTACCGCCTCTTCCGGTGATCTCGAGAACTGAAACCCCGTTGGTTTCAACGCTACGAAATCTGGTTGATAGTAAAACCCTAGAGCGACCTTCGCTCGCTTGCCCGCGAAAACCTTGAACTCGGCGTCGGCTTGGCGTTAACCGCACGCGACAATCCGAGCGATCGCTCCATTCGACAACGTGCTGGCCAAACCGGCGAAAAGCCGCACAACGACCAGTCGCCGACTTCGATTTGGAACGTTTCCGATGCCGTTTCTGTAGAGATCATAGCACCGTGAATTGAACCAATTTGTCCCTTCTCTCCAACAATTTGAAAAAGATCGCGGCCGTTTGGTTGACTCCAAGGATGCGGTGAAGTTTTCCTGCAACAGACGTGATGAAGAGCGGCAACGAGTTGTCTGATATACTGCCTAATGTCCCGTCTGTAACGAAGGAGCCGAGCCGTTGAATACGATCCTCCGCAGTCTGCCGCTGGTAACGATTGTTCTACTGGCGACGTCTTTATCGATCGGCTGTACGACCCAGGTCGCACAGAGCGAGCAAACGCAGGTAATTGAGCCCCAACAAGCGGAGCAAAAGCCGGCTCCGGCGCCGCAGAAACCGCGCAACGACCTGCAGCCGAAAGAAACGCTGCACGAACTTTGGTCGGCGGTCGTCCAGCAAGGGAAAAAGATCGGCAACTCGCACGAGGTGGTCCGCCGCGTTCAGCAGGCTGACCGCGAGTTGATCGAATCGGTTTCGACCGAGAATATCGCGATCCGGCGTCAGCAAATCACGATTGAAATGCAGGTCGTCAATCGCTTCCTCGAGACCCCGGACGGCAAGCTCGTCTCGTACGAAACGTCGATCGAACAAGGGGGCAACCATTCATCGGTCGCCGGGCAGGTTTCAGCCGACGGCAAACAGCTCATGATTACCACCACCGGCGCCGGCAAAAGCTTTTCGGCGCCGATCGCCTGGAAACCAGAGTGGGGAGGCGTTTACGCCGCATCCCAATTGCTCGAAAACCCACCGATCGAGCCGGGGCAGACCCGCGAAACGACTGCGCTGGTCCCTACGATTAACCAGGCCTGTCAGATCAAATACGTCGCTGGCCAGCTGGAACCGGTCAAACTTCTCGACGGCAGCGAAGTGGAGCTCCTCAAGGTGACGAACAAGATCGCCTTGGGGGGGAAAACGCTGATGGAAGTCCCGATGTGGGTCGACCGCGAAGGGAACTCGGTCAAGATGGAGCCCCCTGGTCCAGAGATGGTGATCTATCGCTGCACCAAGGAGTTCGCCGAGTCGCCGATCGAAGCGATCGAGTTTGACCTGGCCGCCGAGACGATCGTACCGACCCCGGAACCGCTTCCCGACGTTCATACCAAGCTGAAGTCGGCCGAGTATCTGGTCACCCTGAAGAAGAAGGTCTCCCCTTCCCTTTTCCCGACCAGCGGCGGTCAATGGAGCAGCGACCTGCAGGAAGAGTCGCTCCATCTACACGAGATCGCCCTGCGTCCCGATACGCCATTGCCGCCGCCGCTGGCCCAGCAAACGCCTCCGACCGAAGCCGACCTGGCGGCCAGCAGCCTGGTGCAAGTCGAGGATCCCGAGGTGCAAAAAATCGCCGCCCAGGCGAAGACCCCCAATGACCAAACCTGGAAGCTGGCGGTCGAACTCGAGAAGCTTGTCCGCAATTCGATCGAGCAGAAAGACTTCTCCCAGGCGTTCGCCTCGGCCGCCGAAGTCGCCAAAATGAAAGCCGGCGATTGCACCGAACATTCGGTCCTGCTGATCGCGATCCTCCGGGCTCACAAGATTCCGGCTCGCGCGGCGGTCGGTTTGGTTTACTACGACGGCAAGTCGGGGCGCGGCTTCGCCTACCACATGTGGACCGAGGCCTGGATCAACAATCGCTGGATTCCGCTCGACGCCACTCTGGGACAAGGGGGAATTGGCGTCGGGCACGTGAAGATTGCCGATTCCGATCTTTCGGGTGGGGGCGCACTTGCCGCATTTTTGCCTGTGACGCAAGTCATTGGCAACATTGAAATTAAGCCGATCAAACTGGAATAAAGCCCGATTTTCGCCAATCGGCGGTTCGGCCGAACGAATTACCTTCCGCGGCGACGATTGTTTTTAACCGACGCCTCGAAGGAGCAAGGTTCATGACGATCTTTCTTCTCATTGTGGTCACCATCGTAGTGGCGGTTGGCATTGCCCTCGCCGCAGGACGGACGCTGCGCCCGAATCAGTTTCAAGCGATGCGGGCCTTCGCCCAACTGTATGACGGTAAGTTCACCCAGACCAAGACGCCGATTCAGACCACGGTATCCTTTGACCTGAATGGCCAGCCAGCGATGTTGCGGATTAAACCGCCGGTCGGTTACGACGGACGCTCGCTCACCGAGTTTCGCACTACCTGGCCCGAGGCGCGACTCCGTCTTCAGATCCATCCGCGTAGCAAGTTGCGGCCCGATTACTTTTACGACGAATCGCCGACGATCGAGTCAGGAGACGCTCACTTCGACGAGCAATATCGGCTCTACGCCGAAAACTCGGAGGCGGCCCGCAAGTTGATTATTTCCGGCGTCTTCTCGGCGCTCGACGACTTGAACCAGATGGCGCGTCCCGGCGCAGCGTACGTCGAGATCCACGATGGGTTTCTCTTCGTCACGCTCGAGAAAACGTTCGGCTACGTTTCGCAGTTGGAACAAGTGGTCGCCTACTGCAGCGAGATCCGCGTCCCCTCGGCCCGTGAAGCGGCCGCAGAGCCAGCCTCGGTCGCCAATCGGACGCTCGATCCCGTTTCGCCAATCACGCGTTCGATCTGCAATGCCTGCGGCGATGTGGTGAAAGAAGATGGAGTTGCGTGCGACGATTGCGGCGCAATCTATCACCGCCGCTGCTGGGACAAGAAAGTCGGCTGCGTTCTCTACTCGTGCGAAGGGAAAACCGCCAGCGAAGCGGCGGTTACGAACTAACACATTACGAGCTAACGTGCTCGGCGACTGCCGCGAGCAGCGGATCGATCGTCAGCTCTTGAATCGCATGGGGCGGATTCCACGCGAACCACTCCGCCCCTTGATGCTCGGTCAGATTCAAGGGGACGTCACGCTTGAGCGTCGCCAGAAAATAGACCGCCGTCTTCAGTGCGGTGACGCCTCCCATCCGCTTCTTGTAGTGGACGACGTATTGCAGCGAGTAACGAAAGTCGGGGTCAACTTCGATGTCGCTCGCTTTGATTCCAGTCTCTTCCTCCAACTCGCGCAGGGCGCAGGTCGTTTCATCTTCGCCGGGATCGACATGCCCTTTAGGCAAGTCCCAGCGATCTTTGTGACGCATCAGCAGGAAAGACTCGATCGGATTTCCTTTGACGATTAAGAAGCCGCAGGCCTTGGTCTCCGGCATGTCGGCATGGGCGTCCTGCATTACTCTACTCGTCTTCCGGAAATTGAAAATCGGCGATGAACAACTGGCTGCTATGATCGTCGGTTCGCGTGCTGGTCCACATCAACTTTTTGCCATCCGGCGAAAAGACCGGCAGCACGTCGGCCGCGTCCGAATCGGTGATTCGCCAGATTTTCCCCGGCTTGATCGCGTCGTCGGTCTCTTCGTACTTCATCAGCCAGAGATCGTAGTTGGGACGCCCCGGCTGCGAGTGATCGGCGCCGGCCCAGATGATGTACGGTTTGGTCGGATGCCAATAGGGCGCCCAGTTCACGCCGTCGTTGGCGGTCAGCGCGGTCTCGTGCTTGCCATCGACGCCGATCACGTAGATCTGCAGGTAACCTTCTTTGTCTCGATCGCTGCGGAAGACGACCCACTTGCCGTTCGGCGAAATGAATGGGCCGCCATCGTATCCTTTGGCGTCGGTCAGTTGCTTCAGGTTCGAGCCGTCGGCGTCCATGATGTACAAGTCGGGATCGCCGTCTCGATCGCTGCAGAAGGCGATCTTCGTTCCTTCTTTGTTGTAGGCGCCTTCGGCGTCGTAACCTTTTTCGGTCGTCAGCGGCGTCAGTTCGCCCGACTTCAAATCTTTGACGAAGATGTCGGTGAACGGATCGAAGTCCCACGAGTAACGACGCCGCGTTCCCGACTTGCGATCCGCTTCCTGCTGCGCGATCTCGGCCTTCTCGGTCTCGGTCATGTTCGGATCGAGATGGCTGCTGGCGAACAAGATCTTCTTGGCGTCGGGCGTAAAGTAAGCGCAGGTGGTGCGGCCTCGCCCGGTGCTGATCAAAGTCGGCTCGCCTCCTTCCAGAGGCTGCGTGTAAATCTGATAGAATGGGTACTGCGGCGGCACGGCCTGGTAGACGATCGTCTTGCCGTCGGGCGAGAAGTAACCTTCGCCTGCCTTGACCATACCGCTGGTCACTTGTTGGACGTTGGAAAGATACTTTCCTTCAATCGCAGCCGGTTCATCGGCTTTCACGAAGGTCGCCGCCAACAGGACCGAAACCAAACATCCGCAGATCCAACGCATTGTGCAGCCTCGCAGGGTCAAGTCGCGTGCCATGGGTCGAAATTTCGTACGCCTATTATAGTAGCCAGACTCGCCGGGATTCGATGCCATGAAGATTTATACGAAAAGCGGCGATGCCGGAGAAACCGGGCTCTACCGCGGCGGTCGGGTCCGCAAGGATGATCGCCGCATCGTTGCGATCGGCGACGTCGACGAGCTGAACGCCCTGCTCGGGATCGTCCACTCGCTGGCCGCTTCGCCCGAGATCGCCGGGCCGATCCTGCTGATCCAGAGCGAGCTGTTCGGGCTCGGGGCCCAGATCGCTTCCCCCGATCCGACCGCCGCCGGAACGACGCTGTTGGGGAACGAGGCGATCGAGCGGCTTGAGCAGACGATCGATCTGGCCGAGTCGCAACTCACCCCGCTTTCTGCATTTATCTTGCCCGGCGGATCGACGCTGGGGGCCCATCTGCATCAAGCTCGCGCCGTCTGTCGCCGGGCCGAACGTCATCTGGTCGCGTTTTTCGACGGGAAACTCGACGAGCCGGCGCACGTGGCGCTGCGCTACCTCAATCGACTGGGAGATCTCCTGTTCGTGCTGGCCCGCTGGTCGAATCAACTGGCCGGACACGCCGAAACGGAGTGGCGTCCCACGACAAAGTGAGGATAAAATTTCTTCCTTGTACGAATTCCGCCCTTTACACGGCGTCAAGGGAGAAATAGCTTGGGTAACTTCATGTGGGAAACGCCGCATAGGCACGGCTGCGTTTATAGGACGCGACCGGCGGCAATTCCATCCAGTGAAGGGAAAGCTGCGCGGGAGACGATCCTGGCGGACGTTAGGCGGCGCGTGACTTTCCTCGATTGGCCCAGGCACATCCTACGAGGTATTTCGATGCGCACCCATGTTCGCAGCGCGCTCAGCCTATGCGCGCTTCTATTGATTCTTACGACCGCTACGTTAGCGCTCGCCCAGGACGGTTCCAAGGTACCGGATGATCTGCCGGTCGGATCGCCCGACGTGGCGGAAATGATCGAACAGGACGCTGCGGCGGGCGAGGGTATCGATACCGGCGACAACGCCTGGATGCTGATGAGCAGCGCGCTGGTGCTGCTCATGACCGCGCCGGGCCTGGCGATGTTCTATAGCGGCCTGGTCCGCCGGAAGAACGTCCTGAGCGTCATGATGCAGTGCATGTTCCTGATGGGGCTGATGACGGTCGTTTGGGCGCTATGGGGCTATTCTCTGTCGTTCGGCGGATCGGATCCCTACATCGGGAACGCCGACTATCTGTTCATGAACAACGTGCAGTCGTATTACGACGCCCAGGCGGGCGAAATCATTACGCCGCTGGAAGGGACGATTCCACGATACACGCACATGCTGTTTCAAGGGATGTTCTTCATCATCACGCCGGCGCTGATTTGCGGCGCCTTCGCCGAACGGATGAAGTTCTCCAGCATGGCCCTCTTCTCGGTCCTATGGGGAACGGTCGTCTATTGCCCGCTCTGCCATTGGGTTTGGGACGGCGGCATTTTGTTCTACGGCGGCGAATCTGCGATCGCCGGCGGCGCACTCGACTTCGCCGGCGGGACGGTCGTCCATATCAGCTCCGGGATCTCGGCCCTGATGTGTGCGCTCTTGATCGGCAATCGTCTCGGCTATGGCAACGACGACATGCGTCCCCATAACCTGACCTACACGACGCTTGGCGCCGGCCTCCTTTGGTTCGGCTGGTTCGGGTTTAACGCCGGCAGCGCCCTCTCGGCCAACGGCCTGGCGGCCAACGCCTTCGCGGTCACCCACTTCTCGGCGGCGGCCGGAGCGGTCGCCTGGGCGGCGATGGAATGGATCAGCCATGGCAAGCCGAGCGTCCTCGGGTGCGCGTCAGGCGCAGTGGCCGGTCTGGTCTGCATCACGCCGGCCGCTGGGTTTGTGCTGCCGATGCCGGCCTTGGCGATGGGCGCCATCGCTGGCGCCGTTTGCTATTGGGCGGTGATCCGGTTGAAGCATAAACTGCGCTACGACGACTCGCTGGACGCGTTTGGCGTTCACGGAATCGGCGGTACGCTGGGAGCGATTTTGACCGGCGTCTTCGCGACCCGGCATGTCTTCGGCGAAGCGGCCGGCAAGCCGATTGGTTTGTACGAAGGGGGCGGAATTTCGCTTCTGATTGGCCAAATCGCCGCCGTAGGGATCACGATCCTCTATTCGGTAGTGATTACCTTCATCCTGCTGAAGCTGATCGACTTCACGATTGGTCTGCGGGTTTCCCAAGAAAGCGAAATTCGCGGCCTCGACTTAGCCGAACATGGAGAAGAAGGCTATATCTTCAATTAACTCCTCTTTTTAGACTAGAAAGTGACGCGCCCGGCGGATGTTTGTGCCGGGCGCCAGGTTGCAGGGAGATGGGTTCGATATGAAAAAAGTGGAAGCGATTATTCGGCACCACAAGCTGGAAGACGTCAAAGACGCTCTGAACGAGATGGGCGTGCACGGCATGACGGTCAGCGAAGTGCAAGGTTACGGCCGCCAAAAAGGGCACACCGAAAACTACCGCGGCGCCGAGTACTCGGTGGACTTCGTCCCCAAGCACAAGATCGAGATCATCTGTAGCGACGGCAACTTGCAACTGGTGATCGACACGATCCTGAAGTCGGCCCAAACCGGCCAAATCGGCGACGGCAAGCTCTTCATCTACGACGTCAAACAAGCGATCCGCATTCGCACCGGCGAAATGGGAGAAGACGCCGTTTGACTGCCTGAGGCAGGGTCATAGACGCACGCACAATTCCCAACGCTCGGCCTGGCCGAGCGTTTTTTATTTCTTGCTAACCAGTTCCGGGTGGCCCGGCCAGTTCCCTAGAACTGGCTGGGTTGCGCAGCAACAAGATGCCGCGCCATCCGGCCACAAAGCACGCGGAAAGGAAACGACTCCAAGAGGCGTTCAGAGACGACCGGCGACATTGAACCGTAAGTCCATCGCCATCCGCATGTCGCTGCATCTTGTCGCTGACGCGACCCAACCAGTCTGAAGCAGACTGGTCGGGCCACCCGAGGACCCTACAAATCATACGATCGCTACCACCGAATTTTATTCGGTTACGTCGCTTTTAACGTCTTCCGTATTCCGCTTAGATCAACTCCTTTTTATTTTCCCCTCTGGGAACGGCAACCTACCTTTCCTCGTACTGCAGGCCCTAGGCCCTATTGAGAACGAGTAAAAATGAGTACCGCCGCCGTATCCGACAGCGCCGTAGCCGACGTACGCTATGGTTGGCTGCGCAACGCCCAGTTCGACATGACGCTGATCTTCGGCGTCGCGATTCTCGCCTTGGCGTCTGGCGCGATCGTCTCCGTTCGTCCCGAATGGTTTGCGATCATCCTGGTGCTCGATCTCTGGTTTCTGGGATATCACCACGTCGTCGCGACTTTCACGCGACTCGCTTTCGACTCCGACAGCGCCCAAGAGCATCGCAAACTGCTCACCGTTTTGCCCTGGATCGTCTTGGCCGCCACGGCGGTCATCGGTCTGACCCTCGGACTGTGGGCGATTGCCACGATCTATCTCTACTGGCAATGGTTCCACTACACGCGTCAAAGCTACGGCATCACGCGGTTCTACGAACGCAAATGCGGAACCCAGGCGGCGATCGATCAGAAGCTGACCACTTGGTCGCTCTATCTGGTTCCGCTCTGGGGCATCTTGTATCGCTCGTATCAAGCCTCGCCGCGATTCCTCGGCTCCGAGGTGATGTACTTGCCGACTCCCTATTGGCTCGTCGTCGCGTCCGGCGTCGTCGCCGGCTGCGTGACCGCCGCTTGGCTCGTTCGTCAGGCGATTGCGTGGCGCGAAGGCCGCACTTCGCTGGCGCTGCTAATGTACATGTTCACCCACCTGACGATCTTCACGGTCGGCTACGTGCTGGTCGAGAATATCGATCACGGCTGGCTCGTCCTGAACGTCTGGCACAACGCCCAGTACATCCTGATCGTCTGGATGTTCAACGCCAATCGGTTCAAGCAAGGGACCGATCCGAAGCACATGCTGCTGTCGGCGATCAGCCAGACCCACCCGTTCAATATTTTCTGCTACTTCGCCGTTTGCCTCGGCGTGACCTCGATCGCCTACGGCGCCATCTACATGGTGACCAACACGAGCGTCATCGCTGCGATTCCGCTCGTGGCGATGGTGATTTACCAGACGATTAACTTCCACCACTACGTCGTCGACGGGCTGATCTGGAAAGCTCGGAAAAAGAAGATTCAAGAAACGATGGAGATCGCCCAGTGAGCGCTAACGCCACCCCTTCGTTCTCGCCGACCGAGATCGACCTGCCGAAGTTCAAACGCCAAGTATGGGAAATGTGCACCAACATTGTGTTGGCCGCATTTTTCTTCCGCTTCGCCTGGATCCAGGGAGAAGCGTTCTTCACCTGGTATCGGTTGAGCACGTTCCTGATTCTGGTGAAGGTTTCGACCGACGTCTTCTTCTACCTGATTCGGAAGCCGCCGCAACAAGTTTCGTTTTCGCTGTACGACTGGACCGTCGGCCTGATGGGAACCTACGCGGTGATCCTGTTCATGCCGGCCGGACATACGCACGACTCCCTCTTCGGACAAATCGTGCAGTGCACCGGTTTGGGTCTGCAGATCTTCGCGATGGCCTCGTTGAACCGCAGCATCGGCGTCGTCGCCGCCAACCGCGGCATCAAAACGGGCGGCATGTACCGCTGGGTCCGTCATCCGCTCTATCTCAGCTACGTCGTCGCTTTCGGCGGTTACCTGATCAACCAAACCAGCTACTGGAACGCGGGGGTCTACGCCGCGTGCATCCTGCTGTGGCTGCTGCGGATCATGGCCGAAGAACGCTTGCTGACGCAGGACGACAACTACCGCGAATACACGCAACGCGTTCGCTGGAAGTTGATTCCGGGGTTGGTCTAGAAAAGCGGAAAGCGGAGAGCCGAAAGCGGCCAAGCTGCCCCACACTAACCCGAGGCGCAAGCCGAGGGAATGTGGCCGCAAGTCAATGACGAATTAGGCGACGCGTACGAAGAGCGTCGCCTAGTTCTCTTCCCAACAGAACTCGCGTAGTTGCTGGGCCGCTTCCCAGCGGCGATCGTCTTCGTCGGCCAGGGCGAAGTACATCTCCAGCGCTTCGCGAGCGGCGTCCATCTGCTGACAAAGGCAAAGGGCTCGAGCCTTTCCGTAGAGCGCTGGCACAAACCGCGCATTGCGAGCCAGCGCCGTTTCAAACGAATTCACCGCTTCCGGAAACTGACCAAGCCGAACCAGACATTCCCCTCGATTGCTCCAAGCTTCAGGGAAGTTGGCGCCAAGTCGGACCGCGCGATCGATATCGGCGATCGCTTCGTCAAAGCGGTTTAGTTGCGACAGGATCGTCGCTCGTTCGATCAACAGCGGCGGGAACGGAGGTTCGCTGTTGCACTGATCAATCAAACGCAAGCCCTTTTCCGGATCGCCCAGTTCGGCGACGCAAATCCCGCGACCGGCGAGCGCTGCCCGACTGTGCGGGTTCAGCTGGAGCGCCTTCTCATAACACTCGATCGCTTCGTCGTACTCACGCAGTGCGCGGAGACTGTTTCCTCGGTTGGCCCACGCGTCGACGTCATCCGGCGCCAGACGAATCGCCGTGTCGTAACAAGCGATCGCTTCCTCCGGCTGTCCCAGGTTGTCGAGCACGACTCCCTGGTTGATCCAGGCGTCCGAGTTCTCCGGCTCCATTTCGGTCACCGACTGGAAGCACTCCAGGGCTCGCTCTCCTTCGCCGAGATCGCGAAGGCAGTTCCCTAGATTGAACAAGATCAACGCCGCGTAGGCCGGAGCGTATTGCAGCGACTGCAAGTAGCACTCGGCCGCATCTCGCGTGCGACCAAGTTCGCTCATTACGCAACCTTTGACGAACCAGGCCTGACCATGTTTCGGTTCAAGCCCTAGCGCATGTTCAAATTGTTCGAGCGCCTCATCGCGTTTGCCGTGCTCCAAGAGCGCAAGGCCTGCGTTTACCGCTTGCTGAGCATCCATCAAATTTTTCCGCGCGCATGATTATTGAGGATGACTCGAATGTAGCAATCTATCGATACAAGAGCAAATATTACTGACAGACTCCTATTTTAGCTGAGGGACAACCCCCTGGAGGAACCGGGCCAGTCGGTCGCTCGCTTTCATTGCGGTCTCGCGCAGTCGCCACATGTCTTGGACGCTAGAAGGGCGATTGATGATCGCGGCCGCCGCGGCGCCGATCATCTTGGCGGTGCTGGTCTGCTCGACCAAACGCTCCAGGTTTTTCGGCAATTCGTCGTCAACGGCGTCGGTAATGACCCGGACCGAAAGAAACCGCGTCTTCCCTTCGGCACAAGCGTCGGCGGTCGCATAGGTCTCCATATCAACGGCAATCGCCCCATTGGCTTCCCCCAGCTCACGCTTTTCGCGAGGAGTGCGAATGATCTTGTCGACCGTCAGCAGCCGCCCGACGTGCAGCCCCGGCTGAGCCGCCGCTTGCTCTTCCGACATCGAGAGAGGGATCACCAGTTCGTCCCGCTCGGCCCGGACGACCGAATTGGACATCACCACATGCCCTTTCTTCACCGGCTCGGCCAATCCGCCGGCGAACCCGCTCGAGACGATCCATTGCGGCTTGCGGAGCTCGATATACCGCTCAGTCGTCTTCCGCGCTTTTTTGCCGCCGACGCCGGTTTCGACCAGCGAAATCAACCGCCCGTCGAGCAGTCCCAGATGCTCGACAAACCCCTCGTGCCGGATCGTTTCCGGCGACTCCAGCAGGTCGTAAAATCCGCCGGACTCGATTCCCAGGGCGAAAAAGCAAGCGACGTCGATCGAGTCAGGAACCTGGCACGGCTCCCCTTCTCCGGCGACGCGGGCCTGCAGTTGTTCTTGAATCAGGCCGCGTCCCTGGGTTTGAATCCAATTGCCGACCAACCACCGCAACAGCATGAAATTCTCGTTCGCTTGAACCTGGGAGAAGGACGAAAGGGTCGAATCCGCGACAAGCCGAACCTGTTGCGTCACGCCCTCTCCAGCTAAAATAACCCGTTTCGCAGCTGCGACCTATCGTAAACTGGGTGACGATGTCCGAAATCATCTACCACTACGACGTCCTGATCATCGGCGCCGGCCATGCCGGAACCGAGGCGGCGCTCGCGGCTGCGCGGCTGGGCGCCAAGACGGCGCTGTTGACGACCAACCTCGATACGGTCGCTCAAATGAGCTGCAATCCGGCGATCGGCGGCGTGGCGAAGGGACAAATCGTCCGCGAAGTCGACGCCCTCGGCGGCGCCATGGGACAAGCGATCGACGAAACCGGCATCCAGTTTCGCTTGCTGAATCGCCGCAAAGGTCCGGCGATGCATGGCCCCCGCGCTCAAGCCGATAAGAAAGCGTACCAGAACCTGGTCAAGGTGATGGTCGAGGACCAGCCGAATCTGTCGCTGCGGCAAGAGATCGTCGCCGACCTGCTGACCGAAGAAGTGGACGGTCGCCACCGGATCACCGGCGTCCAAGTGCACGGCGGCGTGATCTATCGAGCGTCGCGCGTCGTCCTGACGACCGGCACCTTCCTCTCCGCGATCATGCATACCGGCGAAGCGAAAACCCCTGGCGGTCGCGGCGGCGAAGGAACGTCGAGCGGAATCAGCCAGGCGCTGCGTCGTCTGAACTTTCGGGTCGAACGCTTCAAGACCGGCACGCCGGCTCGCTTGAACGCCAACACCATCGACTACGGGGCGACCGCCGAACAACCGGGCGACGACGATCCGCAGCCCTTCTCGTACATGACCGGCAATCTGACGCTGCAGCAAATGCCGTGTCACATCACCTATACCAACGAAGCGGTCCATGAGCTGATCCGGGCCAATCTCCATCGCGCGCCGATGTACAGCGGCCAGATTCAGGGAAGCGGCCCCCGCTATTGCCCGTCAATCGAAGACAAGGTGGTCCGCTTCCGCGACAAGACGCAGCACCAGCTCTTTCTCGAGCCGGAAGGCCGCCGCACCCGCGAAGTCTACGTCAACGGCATCTCGACCAGTCTACCGCGCGACGTGCAAGACGCGATGCTGAAGATGATCCCTGGCCTGGAGAAGGCGGAGATCATGCGTTACGGCTACGCGGTCGAATACGACTACTGCTCGCCGGATCAATTGCGGCCGACCCTCGAAACGAAGGATGTCGACGGGCTCTACTTCGCCGGGCAGATCAACGGCACGACCGGTTACGAAGAAGCGGCCGCTCAAGGCTTGATCGCCGGCGCCAACGCGGGACTAGCTGCAGCCGGCAAGCCGCCGCTGATCCTGTCGCGCGACCAGGCCTATATCGGCGTGCTCATTGACGACCTGGTGACTTGCGGCGTTGACGAGCCATATCGCATGTTTACCAGCCGAGCCGAGTTCCGCTTGATGCTGCGGCAAGACAACGCCGACCGTCGGCTGACGCTGCAAGCGAACGAGTGCGGCCTGATCAGCGCCGCTCGCCGGGAGCGGCTACAGCAGAAAGAAAGCGACATCGAAGCGGCCCGCAAGCTGCTCGAAAAAGGGCGTATCGACGGCGGTCCGCTCGACAAATACCTGAAGCGTCCCGAAGCGACGTGGGAAATGATGGTCGCCGCCGAGCCTGAACTCGCCCAGTTCAGCCGCGAAGTCGCCGAGCAGGTCTCCTACGACATCAAGTACGCCGGCTACGTCGTTCGCCAACAGACCGAAGTCGCCCGGCAAAAGCGGCTGGCCGACAAACAAATCCCCGATACGTTCAACTACGCCGGCCTGTCGCAGATGCGGGCCGAAGCGCGCGAAAAGCTAGCCAAGCATCGCCCCGGCACGCTCGCCCAAGCGGAACGGATCAGCGGTATCACCCCGGCCGATATCGCGCTGCTACTGGTGTATCTGGAAGGGCGGATCCCGGCGGCGTAGGGTACGCAACTACTCGCTCAGGTCGTCGCTGGTGGGTACGTCGCGCGCACTGTGCCAGATCCGCAAGATCGTGACTTCCTGCCCAGCAATCTGAAAGAAGATTCGATATTTGTTCCGCCGACTGCCGAACAGAATCTCGCGAACTTCTACATCCCAACCAATCGTTTCCACAGCGATGACGCAACGATCGGGATGACTTTCCAACGTATCTAACTTCGTCGCAAGTTCCGCGAGCCAGTAAGTTCCGGCAGCGGAGGCCTGTTGCGATTCGAACCATTGCAGAACCGCCTCGATATCGGTCTCGGCCTTGGCGGTTAGAAGAACGCGATAGGCCGCCACTCTACGGGTCCGACTTGTCGACGCCGTATTTTTTCGCCAGCGTTTTCAACGCTTTTCGAGCTGGCTTCACGCGTCCTGCTTTTACATCGTCGAGCCCTTCGGCGATCGCCTCCTGCACACGGGCGGCATCGATCTGGGCCTTCCTCTGTCGCAACAAGTCGCGGACGAATTCGCTGGGAGTCGCATACAGAGTTCCGTCGCCGCAGTTTTCGTCGATGAAGGCTCGGAGCTCATCGGTTAACGACAGATTCAACGTACTGGCCATGCCTGCTCCCTTGGTTTGATGACATCTATTGTCAATATATGCCATAGCCAGGTCAAAGGAATCTGTCGTTCTTGCTCAGCGATTTTCGACTTTCTTGGTTCCGTCTGCGCCGCACCGCATAGGAAAGCTTGAACCTCTTTCCGCAACTCTGCCTCCCACCCCGTCGGGTATCTCTCGCCCGGTTCGCCTGATTGACGAAACCTACGCGGACGTCAGGGTTTAAGGCCCGAAAATGCTGCTATCGGCGGATGCGTGCTAGCGCTATCAATGCTGGTCGTCAAACGAGCAGCGCGGTCCAATTTCTTCGGGACGTCTTACAAATTCGTTTCGCAAGTCCTTAAAAGACAATACCTTGCGTTCTAAAGATCAATCTTGACGCGACCTTTCTGAACGATATAATTCCGTCAGTTGGCAAATTCGGCAATCTCGGTATATCCGGATGGTCAGCGTAAATAAACGAAAACTGAAGGGTGTGGCGACTACACACCTTTCAAAAAACAAAGCGATCAGCGAGCTTTCCGGCTCGATTTACACGGACGAAGGAGCTGCATCACAAGCTCATACACACTGGGCGGGAGATCTCTTTCAACCCGTACTGGGTGTGGCTAGGGAGAGGGTGTTACCTGATGAAGACTGTTTTTACGACTGGCGAAGCAGCCAAAATTTGCAAAGTCAGCCAGCAAACCATCATTCGATGCTTTGATTCGGGCCAATTGAAAGGATTTCGCGTTCCCGGCAGTCGTTTTCGCCGTATCCCGCGTGATCAACTTTTCAATTTCATGAGAGAAAACGGCATTCCGACCGATGCGTTGGAAAGCGGTAAGCGTAAGGTGTTGATCGTCGATGACGACCAGGATCTGGTCGAACTGATGGTCGACGCCTTTGAACGAGACGGCCGATTCGAAATCAAAACCGCCAACAACGGTTTTGACGCCGGTATGCTCGTCAAAGAGTTCCACCCCGACATCGTCGTGCTCGACATTATGCTTCCCGATATCAACGGCAAAGAAGTTTGCCAGCGAGTTCGGGGAGACCGCACCATGGAGGACGTCAAAATCCTCTGCATCAGCGGTATGATCGAACAAGACAAGGTCTCGGACCTCAAAGACGCCGGAGCCAACGATTTCATCCAAAAGCCCTTCTCGGTCGAAGCGTTGCTTGACCGGGCCTGCGGCATGCTGGACCTGGAATCGGTTACGTCGATGTAACGCTGCTGTGCTGCGTCACAGCCGATGACGAAACGAATGGCGCGTATGCCGAGAACTCCTCGGCATACGCGTTTTCTTTAGATCGCCCCCTTTTGGCCGCACGATGCTGCAATCCGCTTCCGACGATGATCCGCTGGTCGGGCGTTTGCTCGATGCTCTTTTCGCGGAACTGTCGCCGGAACTGCGCGACCAAGTCGCGTCGCAGCTGCAAGCCAGCGGCAGGCTTCCTCAGGCCTGGGCGACTCTCGTCCGCGACGCCAAGCTGGCGGCCCTCAAGCAGTTGGCCTATGGCGCCAGTCACGAAATCAACAACCCACTGGCCAACATCGCCAGCCGGGCTCAGTCGCTGTTGTTGGAAGAAGCCGACCCCGAACGACGTCGGCAATTGGCGACGATCTACGCCCAAGCGATGCGCGGACACGCGATGATCGCCGACCTGATGTTATTTGCGCAACCTGCCGCCCCGCAGTTCGCGCCATTCGACGTAGTTACGGCAGTCGCCGAAGTAATCGATTCGCTGGCGGTCGCCGCCGAAGCGCAATCGACTTCGATATGCTTCCACGCTCCCGCAACCGTTACCCTCGTCGCTGATCGCGTCCAAATCGCCTCCGCCGTCGCCGCCGCGATTCAAAACAGCCTCGACGCGATCAGCACCGATGGCGAAATCATCGTCAGCATCGTTCCCCAAAACGAAGGCTGCGTTATCATGATCGCCGACAGCGGACCAGGCGCCCCGGCCGAAGTTCGCAACCAAGCGTTTGACCCCTTCTATTCTGGTCGCGAAGCAGGTCGCGGTCTTGGCTTCGGCCTGACCAAATGCTGGACGATCGCCCAATCCCATCATGGCACGGTTACTTTTCAAAATGTCGACAAACAAGGAGCGCAGCTCTGCCTGCAAATCCCTTGGAACTTGTCGACCATCGGCCATGAGAAAGCGGATTGATGGACCACCACGGCTGGATTAGCTTAATTCCCCCTTTGACGGCGATTGTGTTGGCGCTGACGACGCGTCGCATCCTGTTATCGCTCTTTATCGGCGTCGTCCTCGGCGCATTGCTCGTTCGCGACGGGAACCCGATCACGGCGGGCTACACGTTGATCGTCGAGTACCTTGGCGCCAACCTGATGAACGTCGACAAGCTGAAAGCGTTCGCTTTCACCCTTTCGATGGGAGCGATGGTCGGGCTGATCACCGTCACCGGCGGGATGCGAGGTCTGGTCGAACGAGTCCTCCCTTGGGCGCAAACGCGTCGCGGCGGTCAAATCTTGATCTCGCTGCTGGGGCTGGCGATCTTTTTTGACGACTACGCGAACATGCTATTGTTGGGCGGAACGACCCGGCCGCTCGCCGATCGCTTGAAGATCTCTCGCGAAAAGCTCGCGTTTCTGATCGACTCGACCGCCGCGCCGGTCGCCGGGCTGGCGCTCGTTTCGACCTGGGTCGCCGTCGAAATCGACTACATCGGCGAAGGGCTTACCGACTTGCCGAGCACGCTCGGCATCGAGCCGATTCAGCTCTTCCTGACGAGCATCCCTTACCGCTTCTATCCACTCTGGGCGCTGCTGTTCGTCTTTCTGGTCGCCGGGCTTGATCGCGACTTCGGTCCGATGCTAACCGCCGAACGAAAGCGTCTGGAAGAAGAACCGAGCGACGATCAGCTGTTCGACGCTCCTCAGGAAATCGCCGGCATTACCAGCCATTGGCTGAACGCGGCGCTGCCGATTTTGACCACCGTCAGCATGGTGACGTGGTGGCTGTACCACTCTGGATCAATCGCAGTCGCCGAGGCAAAAATCGAGCCGACCTGGGCTAATATCTTCGGCAACGCCAGTTCGTACGACGCACTCATCTACGGGGCAGTCGCCGGCAATGCGGTCGCCCTGCTGATGATCCTGCCGCAAAGCATCGTGCCGCCGGTGAAGGTCTTTTGGGGAATGATCAAAGGCGCCATCGCGATGACGCCGGCGCTGGCGATCCTCTGGCTTTCCGGCGCGCTCGCAGCGACCACCAGCGACAAAGAATGGGGCCTGGGAACCGGCCTCTATTTGGCGGAGCTGACCAGCGGAGCGATTCCGCTCTGGCTGTTGCCGACCGTTACGTTTTTGGTCTCGGGCGCGATGGCTTTTTCGACCGGCACCAGTTGGGGGACGATGGGGATCGTCATGCCGCTGGCGATTCCGCTCACCTATAACCTGATGGTTGGCGCGGACGTCTCGCCGGAGACTTCACCGCTGTTGGCGGCGGTTGTCGGGACGGTTCTCGCCGGCGCGATTTTCGGCGATCACTGCTCGCCCCTCTCGGACACGACGATCCTCTCGTCGCAATCATGCGGGTGCAATCACATCGCTCACGTGAATACGCAGATGCCGTATGCGATCACCGTCGGCGTGATGACGATTGTGTTCGGCACGATTCCGGTCGCGCTGGGCTGGCCGATTTGGCTTTCTCATCTGCTCGGTGCGACAGCACTGGCAGCGATCCTGGTTTGTCTCGGAAAGAGACAAGCTTGAAAGAATTACGCGCCTCACGATCGTTACAAGTGACCGCTCTTACGCGTTGCAAATTTTTTTCGCCGCTTGCTAGCTCGCGGCGATAGCACGGTCAACATCGCATCTCCATTGCGTTTATCGGCGATTGCCCTATCCGCCGCCGATTGACGCGTTTCTCCTAGCGACCGGAGTCGCTTGATCGTCGGCACGATCGTTGCACTATGTTTCTGTCGACGTGTAAATACGAAAAAGGCCTTTGCCACGGAGATTCAAAATGCGATCCACCACCCTGCTTGCACTCACCGCCGCTATCACGATCCCTGCGATCGCCAGCGCCCAAGCGCCACGGGCGGATCGCTTTCACCAAGTCGCTCCGCAAAACGTGCAAATGGTCTCGCGGAATATCGTGACCGCCAAGCCGGTCGGCACGTCGGTCGGTTCGACCGCTTCCCCTTGGTACGAACAAGGACCGCTGCAGACTTCGTCGACTCCGCCGGCCGAAGTCCAGCGCACGATGTTCTACGCCAGCGAAGTTCAATCGTCGCCGAGCGACGCCAACGCCGCCGACTACGCCCCGTCGTTGGCCCCCAGCACGCAGGCGCCGCCGACCTACTTGCCGCCGAAGGTGGTCGCCCCGGCGCCATCGACCAATTGGTCCGCCGCGACTCCGTCGACGACGACCTACGCCGCTCCGGCTCCGACCACAACCAGCGTCAGCCCGGCCGTCTGCTATTCGTCCCCCAATCCAATTCCGACGGTCGCTCCGGCCACTTACGCCGCTCCGGCGCCGACGACGATCGTGACGCAATCGCCGATCATCACTGGCCCGACGGTCGTTTCGCCTCCGCCGGTTCGGTTTAACACGACGTACCGCCCGATCCTGCCGGTCGCTGGCATCCCGGCCGATTTCAGCGTCGGCCAAGGGATCTACGGCCAGCCACGGGTCTATGTCGACAACCAGCCGGTCCGCAACTTCTTCCGCTACATCCTGCCGTAAGGCGCGTCTCCCCCGGACAATCCCAGGAGGGCGAAGCCGATGGATTTCTCCGGTCCATCGGCTTCGACTATTTCTTGGGTCGCCCAATTCGTCGCGAGAAACTCATTAGTAGCCCGAAGCGCAAGCGAGGGAAACTCGCTCGCAAGCAATCGACGAATGTCGACTTTCGTCATTATTCCTAACGCATTTCCCTCGCTTGCGCTTCGGGCTATTACTTGCCCTTTCGCCTACTCCGCTTTCGGCGCTTCTTCCGCCAGGGTTCCGTCGGCGGCATAGCCATACCGATCAAAGTAGGGCTTCCAGCGGCGATAGATTTCGCTCGCTAGTTCTTCTTCCATCTGGTGCTGGTTGCGGACGAACTTGCGGCTTTCGGCGGTCGCTTCTTCCATTTGGGGACGGACCTGCTCGAAGTCTCCCAGCCCCAGCTGCGCGTAGATCTTCGCCAATTCGCCGACCGGATCGGCGACGACGTCTTCGTACCGCGTTTCGATCAGACGATCGGAGCTCAACTTGTCGGCGTCGCGGAAATAGCCGCCGTACATCCGATCGAAGCATTCAAAAATGTACTGGCGATACTTCGGGTTCTTGGGATGCTGGAACGACTGCACCTCGTCCATGGTTTGCCACAACCGCTCGGTCGACGCAAAGACTTCCATTGGGTTACGGGAAATGTGGATGAACTTGGCGTCGGGGTACATCTCGGCGAGGAAGCCAATGCGCCCGGTGTGGGTCGGCGACTTCAGGATGATCGGCTTGTCCCGCTTCAGGGTGACCATTCGGATAAAGAAGTCGAGACATTCCCGCCACTTGGCCTGCTCAGCCGGGTCAATCCCGTCCATGTCGAGATACTCGGTCCCATCCGGCTCATGGTCAGGAAACGCCATCCGGTAATAAGGAGAAGGAACGCCGAGCGCGACCAGGGCGAACTCATCTTCCTGCGGTTTGGCCCAGCCAACCGTCATATTGTCCATCGGCCGCGTGCTCGGCATCAGCCAGCTGAACCAACGAGTCACGAAGTCTTCCATCAGCAAAAACTCGCACGGCCCAAAGCACTGCATCGTGGTCGGCGACGTGTAAGCTTCGTCCAAAGACATCAACTCATGCAGAAACGTCGTTCCGCTGCGCCAATGCCCCAGGATGAAGACCATCGGCGTATGTGGAACCGTTTCCTTGAGCTTCTTCCCCCAGATTGCTAGCTGCAGTCGGTAGAAGACGCTGTTGAACAGGGTGAAGATCGTGACGATCAACGCCATCGTCACCCGCAACGGATGGAAGGCGAAACGATGTCTTGCTAGCAGACGCATCCAGGGGCGAAAACGCATCCCGTGCCAGATGCGCGGACTGTACCAGGGATAGGCGTTCGCCTTCTGTTTACGAGGGGGTTTCGCAGCGGGGTCGGTCAACGGAGCTTCCTGGACGACAAACGAAAACGGGGCGGAAACACTCTATGGTAGCTAAAAAAACGGCTTTCGCGGCGGGGATTTTCTAAGCGACCCCTCCATTTTTCCGAGCAAGTCGCCATTGACACGATAAACATAGCCGCATCAACGACTTTGCTCCCTTGATCGGCCTGGACTCGGTTTCCCGTTTTCAGTAATTTTCGCCCCGCTTCACGCGGCGACGTATCTCCGCGGCGCTGCTTTCGTCCCTTTGCCGATTGATTTCCGTGCTTCCTGCCGTTGAACGAATTCGAGATCTGATCCTGCCGGTAGGCATCATCGCCAGCGTTCTGGTGATCCTGGTGCCGTTGCCGAACTGGCTCATGAACTTGCTTTTGACGGCGAACATCACCGCGGGCGTAATCATTCTGCTGACGACGATCTACGTACAGACGCCGCTTGAGTTCAACGTCTTCCCTTCCCTCTTGTTGGCCACCACCCTCGCCCGATTGGTGTTAAACGTCGCCACCACGCGACTGATTTTGACCAAGGCGGCTGAAGACGGGATGGACGCCGCTGGTGGGGTGATCGAAACCTTCGGCGAGTTCGTCGCCGGAGATAAAATAGCGGTCGGCATTATTATCTTCGTGATCATCATCGTGATTCAGTTCATGGTGATCACGAAGGGCGCCACGCGTATCTCGGAAGTCGCCGCCCGTTTCGCGTTGGACGGCATGCCCGGTCGCCAGATGGCGATCGACGCCGACCTGAACGCCGGCATAATCGACGAACACGAAGCGCAACGCCGCCGTGCCGAGATCACGCAACAAGCCGACTTCTTCGGGGCCATGGACGGCGCCAGCAAGTTCGTGCGCGGCGACGCAATCGCCGGCATCATCATTACGTTGATCAATATCGTCGGCGGCTTCATCATCGGCATGCAGGCCGGCATGACGTTGGCTCAAGCGGCCGAAGTTTATACCAAGCTGACGATCGGCGACGGTCTGGTCAGCCAGGTTCCCGCCTTCTTGATTTCGCTCGCGGCCGGTTTGCTGGTTACGCGTAGCAGCCAGAAGACGAACCTGCCGCTGGAATTCGTGCAACAGTTGTTGTCTCGTCCGGCGGCGCTGATGGTCTCTGGGGCGTTCCTTGGTCTGCTCGTCTTCACCGGTTTGCCGAAACTGCCGCTGCTGACGCTCGGTTGCAGCTGCATCGGCTTCGCCCTCTTCCTGCAGAAGAAAGACAAGAAGGACGAAGTCGTCAAGCAAGAGGCCGAAGCGAAGAAACAAGAACAAGAGAAAGCGGCCAAGAAAGAGGACCGCATCGAGGACTATCTCTCGATCGATCCGATGGAAATGGAACTGGGGGTCGGACTCGTTCGCCTGGCGGCGCCTGATCGGGGCGGCGATCTGCTGCATCGCGTCACCGGCGTTCGCCAGAACGTCGCCACCGAAGTCGGCATCATCCTGCCGAAGGTTCGCATCCGCGACAACATGCGCTTGAGCGAAAACCAGTACCGCATCAAAATCACGAACAACACCGTCGCCGAGAATACGATCTATCCCGATCGTCTGCTGGCGATCAGCGGTCCCAACTCGCAAGGCAATCTGCCGGGCGAAGCGACCCGCGATCCGGCCTACAACCAGCCGGCCGTCTGGATCGAAGCCGGTTTGCGTCCGCAAGCCGAAATGCTTGGCTACACGATCGTCGAACCGTCGTCGGTTCTCGCGACCCATCTGCAGCGCGTCGCCAAGAAGCATGCCGACGAGTTGCTGACTCGCGACGCCACCAAACATCTGCTCGACGAACTGAAAGCCGAATCGCCGGCCGTCGTCGACGAACTGATCCCGCATCTGATGAAGCTGGGGGACGTTCAAGCGGTACTGCAAAACCTGCTGCGAGAAGAAGTGCCGATTCGCCAATTGGCGGTCATCCTGGAAACGCTAGGCGATCAGGCGACGCGCACCAAGGATCCGATCTGGCTGACCGAATTCGTCCGCCACCGTTTGGCTCGCACGATCTGCACCAAGTATCGCGATCGCGAAAACAAGATGTACGTCATACCGCTCGACCCGGCGATGCAGGATCGGATCGCCGCAGGCATCGACACCGAACGTGGACCTTACGCTCGCATGTCGCCGCAAGCGATCGAACTGACCTGCCGTGCGGTCGCCCAAGGAATCGAAAAGTTGCTGTCGGTCGGGAAGCCGCCGATCGTGCTGGTCAACCCGCAGATTCGCCCTGCCCTGAAACAACTCACCCTGAATCACATCCCTGATTTGATCGTACTGAGCCACAACGAAATCACCCGCGATACGCTGATCGAGTCGGTCGGCATCATCAGCGACATCGTACCGGGTAAATAGACGACGCCATGGACATCAAGACGTTTCGCGCCAAATCGATGCCGGAAGCGCTCGAGCTCATTCGCAAAGAGCTGGGGCCCGACGCCGCCGTTTTGCATACGCGGATGACGCCGCGCCGCGGACTGGCAGGCCTCTTAGGTTGCCGCGAGTTTGAACTAGCCGCGTCGGCCAGCGTGCCGGTGAAGAGCCGTTTTCAAATCGAAACGGCCGCTACGAACAATACGCCGACGCCCCACGAAGAGTTCGTCGCGCGCCGCTTTGAAGTTGAACTGCCGGAAGCTGCTCCTGCAGCGCCGATCCATCGCCCGGCCGACGCCGAAGATCATTCGCAGCGTCTGGTCGACGGCCTTGTCGACGACCAAGGGGAATCGATCCTCGACGCGTTGTCCAGCTACGCCGGACAGTCGCTACGCAATTACTCGCCGATCGTCGCGCAGTTGTATGACGAACTGATCGCCGCCGAAGTGGCGCCGCAGATCGCGTCGCAATTGGCCGCTCACCTGGAACAAATCGCCGCCGTCTCGCACGAGCGAGATCTGCGTCAGCGGATGCACCAGTTGATCGCCGCGACCTTCCGCGTCGGTCACGACCTGGAAGACTCGCGCCGCGGACCGCTGCGAATCGCGCTGGTCGGACCGACCGGCGTCGGCAAAACGACCACCATCGCCAAACTAGCGGCTCGGGCCCGGTTCACGCAAAAGCTGCGAGTCGGCCTGATCACGATCGACACCTACCGCATCGCCGCAGTCGACCAACTTCGCGCTTACGCCGAGATCATGGACTTGCCGATGCAGGTCGTCTCGTCGCCGAGCGAGATGCGCGACGCCGTCGATCACCTGGCTGGTTGCGATCGCATTTTTATTGATACGGCGGGACGCAGTCCGCGCGACTCGGTGCAGCTGCAACAGCTGCAATCGGTGTTGCGAGCGGCCGAAACCGACGTTCGCTACCTGCTGCTGTCGGCCACCACCGGCAATCGTTCGCTGCAGGACGCCGAACGCCGCTTCGCGTCGATCAACCCGACCGCGATCATTCCGACCAAGCTAGATGAAGTCGAGTCGCTCGGAGCGATGTTCAACTTGATGAATCGTACGACGCTGCCGATCAGCTACGTCACCAATGGGCAAGACGTACCGCATTCGATCGCCGTCGCGTCGGCGGAAGAACTCGCCAAGCAATTGATTTAACCACCGGGCTGCTGCGAACTACGACCATTTATGGACCGTCACTTTCCTGATCAGGCGTCGCTGCTAAGAATGCTTGCACGTCAAAACTCCAACTTCGCCGGTTCGCCGAACGTGCCGCTCGCCGTACTTTACGGCGCCGAGCGTAACGTCGGCGTGACCACGCTCGCGCTGAACCTCGGCGCCGCGATCGCGGAGTCGGGACGTCGGGTCGTGGTGGTCGATCTTGATTTTGAAAGCGATGGACTCGCGCAACTGTGCGGCCGCGGCGCCGTCGCCACAATCGGCGACCTGGCCAACTCGCGGGCCGACTTGCACGAGTCGTTCCTGCCGGGCATCCATGGCGCCCTGCTGTTGCCGACGGCCGCCGAAACCGGCTCGCTCCATGCGATCAATCCGGGGGCGCTCGAGCGACTAACCAATCAATTGCAGCGGCTGGGCCGCCATGCCGACGTCGTTTTGATCGACGCCGGCAGTCGCCCGACCCCGCTGGCCGAGCTGCTCTGGCGTCGTGCGGATCACTTTATTCTGACCGCATCTTCGGCCCGCAGCTCACTGACCGCCGGTTACGCCGCGATTCGCCACATGCTGGCAAGTGCGCCGCGAGCCGCATTCGGACTGCTGCTGAACCGCGTGTCGGCGGCGCAGCCGGAAGAACCGATCATCGAGGGTTTCGATCGCGTTTGTCAGCGACATGCTGGCGCCGCCGCGATCGGAATCGGCGCCATTCGCTACGCCCTGGAAGTGGGCGCGGCTCAAGCGTCGTGCGACGCGTTTTGCGTCCGTTACCCGCAGTCGGCGGTTTCCGTCGACTTGGCGCACACGGCCAAGCGATTTACTTCGCTGGTGCTGGACGCCGCTACCGAACAAACGACCCGCCGCGCGGCGTAAGAAAGGCTAGCCCTGACATGACAGCACGCCTTGCCGCTACGCGAGTTTTTTTGACGACTTCGCGACAATCGGAAAATTCGGCTGAATATCAAAGTCGAGACGCCCGATACCTAGATGTAACGCCGCGTACGCATGCGGCGGACATGAGTCGCGAATCACGTCAACTTAATAGACCGAACGCAAGATGGCGCGCAATTACGCGGGCGTCCTGGGCCTTATCGCTTTCGTCACTGTCCTGGTGCGGAGTTTCCTGGACATGGGCGGGATCGAGTCAACCCTTCAAGTCGCCTGCGTTGCGATGGCATTATTTGCGGCCACAGGCTGGTTCATCGGCGGCGCTGCGGAGCGCATCGTTGACGAATCGGTTCGCGAACGAGTCAACCAAGAGCTCGACAAATTGCAACGCGAGTTGCAAGGAGAAAGCAGCGGCTCTGGAAATGCGTCGGCGTAAATTCGCCACCACGTCCCCTGCGGAGAGGACGCGGCGAACGAGCGCCAACCGACGGTTTTGAGCAATCATACCGGCGAAGGTTTTGCGGCTTTACCGCTGCAAAATGCGGGTCCTGAAGGATTCAGGCGAAACGAGAAGGATCTCACGAAACGTAGCCATTGACGGCGTTTCACGGAGGATTGCATGGCGACAACCACAGCAGTCGACGACATTGCGGAAGTCTGGAAAGCCTATAAGGCCGACCAGACGCGTAAAGAACTACGCAACCGTCTTGTTGAGCGATATCTGCCGCTGGTCAAATACAACGGCGAAAGAATTTGGGCTCGCTTGCCGGAAGGGGTCGAACTAGACGACCTGATCTCGGCGGGAGTCTTTGGTCTGATGGACGCGATCGACGCGTTCGACATGACGCGCGGCGTCAAGTTCGAAACCTATTGCGTACCGCGTATTCGCGGCGCGATGCTGGACGAACTTCGTACGATGGACTGGGTGCCGCGTCTGGTGCGCTCCAAAGCGAGCAAGCTGAACGAAGCGACCAAACAGCTCGAAGCGAAGCTCGGTCGTCAACCGACCGAACAGGAACTCTCATCCCACATGGGCATGAGCGTGAAAGAGCTGGAAAAGATGATCTCCGACGCCAATGCGGTCGGACTCATCAGCCTCAACAAAAAGTGGTACGAGACCGACAGCTACAAGGACGTTCGCGAGATCGATATTCTCGAAGACGTCAAAGGGGAAGACCCCACGCGCCGGATCCAAAAGAACGATCTGATGCGTTTGGTCACCAAAGGCCTGAATCGCAACGAACGCCTCATCATCATTCTTTACTACTACGAAGAACTGACGATGAAGGAAATCGGCGCCACGCTCGACCTGAGCGAAAGCCGCGTGAGCCAGATGCACAGCAGCATCGTGCAACGTCTGCAATCGCAGCTCGGTCGCCGTCGCCCGGAATTCGGCGTCGTTTAGACTCCCCCGTCCTACGTAAAAAACCTACAACGCTTCCGGCGACGGAAGCGTTTTTTTCTGCGCTATCGCACTCCCTCAATTGGCCATACAATGATCCATGCATGGGGCGGAGCCTCCTAGGGCGGCGCTCATCGAACTCCTCATCGGTCTGAGCGTCTCGCGATGGACTCGCAAGTCGAGAAACCCGAAGAAAATGCGATCCCACGGCTGCACCTTGATAAGTACGGCTGGGGGGCCTTCGCCGTTTTCTTTCTCCTGGCGACGATCTCGGCCTGGTTCACCTGGCGGTACCAAGAGAGCCGCCGCACCATCCTCTTCCTTGAATATTCCCGTTCGCTCGAACAAGTCGTCCAGCGGCAGTTCGACGACATCCGCAGCGCCGCCGACCGGGCGCAAACCCTCTTCGTTTCCAGCCAAGTCGTTGAAAAGGGGGAATGGGAGATCTTCGTCTCTCGGATGCGTCAGGGAGAAAAATACGCCGTCGTCGACCAGTTGTTCTTCGCCGACCGGGACGCGAGCAATGAGCAAGGCCCGTGGCGAATCATCCTGACCGAACCGAACGGGCAACTCGCCGTGCATGAAGGCACGGCGATCGAAGAAAAAAGCCTCCTTTCCGAAACGCTGGACGCCGCGATTCAAACCAGCGATCTGACGGTCGACGTCATCCCAGCCAATGTGCAGACGCCGCTCCCCGGCCCCGGATTGATCGCCTGCTTTCCGGTCGCCACCACAGCGACCGACGGCGTGATGCATCACGTCGGCTGCGTCGTCGCCTATTCGTCCGAAGCGTCGCTCGAGAAGTCGATCGCCGCCAAGATGCCCAACCATTTCGTGGTCCGCGTCTATGCGGCCAGCCCCCGCTCTCCCAAGCTCGAAATCATCGGCCTGAAATCGTCCGACGGCGACGTCAGCGACAACTTTAGCCGCACCTCGCTGCAGATGATCGACTTCGACGGACTGCCGATGCAGGTGGAACTGGCGACGACGCGCAAGTTCGCGTCGGCAGGACTCTATTCGACTCCTGCCATCGTTTTCACCTCGCTGATCGCCCTCGGACTGATCTGCGGAGGAACCATTTCCTACATCATCGATAGTCGCCGCAAAGTCGAGTCGCTGCTGAGACAAGTCGAAAGCCGTAACGCCGAACTGGAGCGCTTCACCTATACCGTTTCGCACGATCTGAAGAGCCCGCTGATTACGATCCGTGGATTTGTCGGCGCATTGCGCGAAGATTTAAATCGCGGCGATCAGAAGGCGATCCATGAGGACATGGAGTTCATCGCCAGCGGCTGCTCGTCGATGAGCAGCCTGCTCGACGATCTACTCGAACTTTCCCGCATCGGCCGCGTCGTCAATCCAACCGAGATCTGCCAGGTTCGGCGCCTGCTCGACGACGCAATTCGCCGCCTTGACCTGGCCTCGCCCGATCGGGGAATCAATCTGCAGATCAACGGCGAACCGGTAGAGCTGGAAGGGGATCGCGTTCGCCTGATCGAAGCGTTTCAGAACCTGCTCGACAACGCCGCCAAGTTCGCCAATCCCGACAAGCCGGAGATTACCGTCAGTTGGATCGCCGCTTCTTCGCAGTTGCGAATGACCTTCGCAGATAACGGCCCCGGCGTTCCACCGGCGTTTCACGAAAAGGTGTTCGGCCTGTTCGAGAAACTCAATCCGAACTCCGAAGGGACCGGCATCGGCCTGGCGATCGTCCGCCGCATCATCGAACATCATCACGGCCGGATCTTTATGGAACCGTCGAGAACCGGCGCTCGGTTTGTGATTGAATTGCCGCTCCGCCAACCAACGTAAAGTCCGCTCTGCGGACCGTCGCCAACTTCTTCACTAGCCCGCAGCGCAAGCGAGGGAATGGATTCGGAAATGTCTAATGACTAATCACTAATGTCTAATTCGGAAGACACAATCTTTCATTAGACATTAGTGATTAGACATTCGTCATTTACTTGCGGCCGCATTCCCTTGCTTGCGCTGCGGGCTAGTAAGAAACCAGACGCGCTACGATTGCTGCATCAGGTCAGCGACCCAACTGGCGACGCGCCAATCCATCCACCGGCGATCGGCGGCAATGTTGCGGGGCGCGAGAAATCCGAGATGCCCGCCATGGCTGGTCACTTCTAACGTCACCAGCGGCGAACGGGGATACTTGTCGAAGATCTCCCGCGGGACGATCGGATCGT
Organism: Blastopirellula sediminis; assembly: GCF_020966755.1. NCBI lineage: Bacteria > Pseudomonadati > Planctomycetota > Planctomycetia > Pirellulales > Pirellulaceae > Blastopirellula > Blastopirellula sediminis. The sequence goes on along the minus strand of NZ_JAJKFT010000010.1, from coordinate 2,115,030 downwards.
CGCCCGCGGTCAAGATGTGGGTCGGCATCGCGATGTCGGCCAACAGCGGACCGGAACTCGCTTTCTCGTAATACTCGTTGACGCTGCCGAAGCCGGCCTTCGGCGCGGTGTATTCGGCGTCAAACTCGACGATTCTTCGCGGCCGCTGCGAGAAGCGGAAGTTGGCCGCTTCTTCGTCATATTCTTTCTGCAGTTCGACCCGGCGAATCAAACGCCGGACGAAATCGCGATCGTACAGTCGGTTCAGACCGCGAGTCATATTCTCGCAGCAGTACGACAAATCGATCGGCGGGGCCACCGAAAAGATCGAGTCCAAACCGCCGCAGACGCCGGTTCCCACTTCGCCGCCGAGCTTGAGCACGACGTTGCCACCCAGCGAAAAGCCAATCGCCGTACAAGGAGAGCCAGGGCAAAGTTCGTGAATCTTGCGGATGGCGGCCGCGGCATCGTCGCTGCAACCGGCATGGAACGGCTTCTTCGCCAGCTTCATTCCAGCGCCGCAGCCCCGGAGATCCATCCGAAACGTCCGAACGCCTAGCCCATTCAACTTGGCCGCGATCCGGACGAGATAGGGACTCGTATGGCAACCGCCGAGCCCATGAATCAAGAGCGCCGTCCGATCCCCTTGGCGCCAGCTTTCGGGCGCGTCGTCGTGGATGATGATCTTGTCCCCATCCCCTAGCTCAACTTGATGCTGCACGGCGGCGTACGGAAGAGTCGGGCCCTTCCAGTAGGCGCCGATAATCGTTTGTAGATGCGGGCCGCGCAAAATAGGATGCGGGCGGTAACCGCTGGCAGACAGGTCCCGATCGTCGATCCCACGACTCATCGTTTTATGCCGTACTCATCCAGTTTTCGATACAAGGTAGCGCGACTCACGCCTAGCAACTTGATCGTTTCCGAAACGTTGCCGCCGGTGCGTTCCATCGCCTCTTCGATTAGTTTCTTTTCCCAGAAATCAAAACGCAAGGACTCAGGTTCTCCCAGCCCGGCGTCGCGCAGCCCCAGATCACGCGGCTCAATCATCGCGGAGTCCGCTAAAACGACCGCACTGTCCATAACGTTGCGCAATTGTCGAACGTTACCAGGCCACTGATAGCTGCACAATTTTTTCTTGGCCGCATCCGACAAAACCAACTCAGGGCGCCCATGTTGACGCTTGAAGTGATTCAGGAAATGGTTGGCCAGCGTTTCGATGTCGTCTCCCCGTTCTCGGAGCGGCGGAATGTAAAGCTCGAAGACGCAGAGCCGGTAATACAAGTCCTCGCGGAACCGCTTCTCGCGAACAAACTCGGCCAGGTCCCGGTTGGTCGCCGCGATCAACCGGACGTCGACGCTCACTTCTTTGGTGGCGCCCAGCGGCAAAAAGGGATGCCCTTCCAGAATCCGGAGGAGCTTCGCCTGACCATCGAGCGTCAATTCGCCCACTTCGTCCAGAAACAGAGTCCCACCATCCGCTTGCTGAAAAAAACCGACGTGATCGGCGTCGGCCCCGGTAAAGGCGCCTTTCTTATGGCCGAACAACTGGCTTTCCATCAGCGATTCCGGCAGCGCCGCACAGTTGACGCTCAACATTGGGCGATCGCTGCGGCTCGAAGCTTTGTGCAGCGCCCTCGCGACCAGTTCTTTGCCGGCGCCGCTTTCGCCGCGTACCAGAACCGCTCCGCCGGCTTTCGCGATGCGGGTAATTCGCTGTTTCAGTTCGACCATCGGCCGGCTTTCGCCGATTAGCTCGTCAAACGCGGCCGATTGTTGCACCAGGCGATCATAACCGGCTTGAAGCTTATTCAGTTCCCACGCTCGCGACAGGGCGATCACCAGGATGTTGGCCAGCGAGATGGTGAAGTCGAGATCGTTCTGCTGGAACCGTTCCTGCTCTCGATAAAGATGCAGCGTCCCCAGGGTCTGTTTCTTATGAATCAGCGGCACGCAGATCGCGTCGGCGAAGTGCTTCAGCCGCTTCGTCTCGTCCTGGTTCGTTTCGTTGGCGATCCAAACTGCATGTCCTTGCTGGCAAACCATCGCCGTCAGCGACTCGCTTAGCTTGAACGCATCTTCCACGTCTTCCGGCAACTGACGCTTCAGTCTCAGCTTCCCATCTTCTGTCAGCCAATGAAAACCGACGACCGCCGCCTTTGAGTGATCCTTCAGCAGGTCGAGAGCAATCCGAATAATGTCGTCCGGATCATCGCATCCCAATAATTTGATGGCGAACTGATAGAGCAGGATCAGCCGTTGTGCCTGCTTGTAGTCTTTCAGCTCGCGCAGTGCGACCAGGTTAGTGTCCTGTGGATCGACCGGCAGGTCCCGGACGATTGTTTGCGTCACGTTGGTCGAGTCGGGATCGTACGAAGTCGGCGGCTGACTGCTGCTGTTGAAGTTGAACTCGGTCGCCCCAATTCGCAAGCGTCCACCGTCAAACAGCTTCCCTTCGGAAATCCGCTGATCGTCCAGATAACAGCCATTTCGGCTATCGCAATCTTTGACCCACCAGATCCCATCTTTCTGAAATATCGATGCATGGACCCGCGAACAGAGGGGATCGGTCAGGGTGATATGACACTCCAAACCGCGGCCAATCAGGTTCTCGGCGTCGGCGTCGAGCGCAAAATTGGTGCCGGGGCCGGTTCCAGAGAGTAGCTTAAGATAACTGTAATTCGCCATTATGTTCCGCTCGAAGGCGCCGGAGGCCGGGAGAGGACTTTTTAGATTTAAATCGATAGCTTCCCTTATCTTACGTCAAACCTACCCATAGAGGCCAGCCGCAATAGGGGGAGCGCAGCGGGTTTTCGCAGGTTCTGGAAAAGGGGTGCAAGAAAAACTTGCCGCGCGCAACTATCGCACGTAAAAATTGAAAACATCACACCAGCTCGGGGTTAAATCAGGCAAACCGCGTCAGCTTGAGTGACGTAGACCCTGTGGATAGGATCGGTTATAACCCCGTCCCAGCCCCGCAAATTGGCCCTCTTCGCCACTCCAAACCACTCATACAATTTCAACTTAAGGGATTGGCATGCACCCAACGACCGTTATTGGGAACAGTTGGCGTCGCCCTGGCGCTCTTCGCGTCTTGACGTTCGCGTCGTTTCTTTTCTCCTCGATTTTTGTTTTCTTGCCGAGCGAATCTTCGGCCCAGGTCGCTCCCAAGGTGAGCGAACGCCGCGTCGCCTTCGCCGTGACGCAGTTAATGAAGAAGGACCACCTGTCGAACCACCCGATCGACGACGAAATGTCGCAGCGGGCCTTCGATCAGTTCCTGAAGACCCTCGATCCGCTGAAGCTCTACTTCTATCAGAGCGACATCGACGAATTCACCGTCAACCGGAACAAGCTGGACGACATGATCAACGCTGGCGACGTCAGCTTCTCGCGGACCGTCTTTGATCGCTTCCTGAAGCGGGTCAACGAACGGGTCGCGATGGTCGATCGCGTTTTGGCCTCGGACCTCGACTTCGAAAAGAAGGAGATGTTCGTCACCGACGCCGACAAGGTCCACTACCCGGCGAACGAACAGGAAGCGTACGACCGTTGGCGTCAACGGGTGAAGTTCGACATCCTGTCGGAAAAGGCCGATGGCAAGACCCTGGAAGAATCGCAGGAAAAGATCCATCGCCGTTACGAAAGCTTCGCTCGCCGCATGTCGCAGACTAGCCCGGACGAGCTGCTCGAAATGTTCCTGACCTCGATGACCTCGTCGTTCGACCCGCACACCACCTACATGTCGCCGTCGACGCTGGAGAACTTCAACATCAGCATGCGTCTGCAGCTGGACGGCATCGGCGCCGCCCTGTTGTCGGAAGACGGTGTGGTGAAAGTGACCAAGGTCATCCCCGGCGGAGCCGCCGACAAGTACGGCAAGATCCAGCCGGAAGACACCATCGTCAGCGTCGGCCAAGGCGAAACCGGCGAGATGATGGACGTGGTCGACATGAAGTTGAATGACGTCGTCGACATGATCCGCGGCAAGGCCGGCACGATCGTTCGCTTGGGCGTTAAGGCCAAGGGAACCGGCGACACCATCGTCCACAACGTGACCCGCGCCAAGATCGAGCTGAAAGATAGCGAAGCCCGCGGCGAAATCATCGATCACAAGACCGAAGACGGCCGCACGCTGCGAGTCGGCTGGATCGATCTGCCGAGCTTCTACATGGACATGGACGCGGCTCGCCGCGGCCTGGGCGACTTCAAGAGCACCACGCGCGACGTTCGCAAACTGCTCGACGACTTCAACGACAAAGAAGTCCAAGCGGTCGTCCTCGACCTCCGTCGCAACGGCGGCGGCAGCTTGACCGAAGCGATCAACCTGACCGGGTTGTTTATCGACCAAGGTCCGGTCGTCCAGGTGAAAGACTCTAGCGGCAACATCCAAGCCTACGACGACACCGATCGCGGCATGGTCTGGAAAGGCCCGCTGGTCGTGCTGACCAGCAAGCTGAGCGCTTCGGCCAGCGAAATTCTGGCCGGCGCCATCCAGGACTACAAGCGCGGCATCATCGTCGGCGACGAGGCGACCCACGGTAAAGGTACCGTCCAAAGCCTGCTCGACCTGGGAAGCCAACTCTTCCCGGTTCCGAACCCGCCGAACTATGGCGCCTTGAAGATCACGATGCAGCAGTTCTATCGCCCCAACGGCGAAAGCACGCAGCGTCGCGGCGTCGAAGCCGACGTCGTCCTCCCGTGGATCACCACTCACATGGACATCGGCGAAGGCGACCTTGATTATGCGATCGCTTGGGACAAGATTCCCCAAGCCCAATACACGCTCTACAACATGGTCAGCAGCGATCTGCTCACCCAGTTGCAGGCCGACGCTGACTCGCGAATCAAGAAGTCGGAAGACTTCCAGAAAGTCGAGAAGAACATTGAACGTTACGTCGTCCAGAAGAATCGCAAAGCGGTCAACCTGAACGAAAAGGAATACCTGGACGAGCGGAAAGAGCTCGACAAGGAAAAGACCGAACAGGAACAGTTTGAGGAAGACAACGAAAACCCCGAAGAAGTGGTCAAAAAGGACTTCTACTTCGAAGAAGTGATCGACGTCACCTCCGACTACGTCCAACTGTTGGAACAAGGCCGCGTCGCTGCGAACAAGTAGTGGATCGCGTTTCCTAGCAACTCCCAAAGCCCGCGTGCCCAACACGCGGGCTTTTTTTGTGCGCATTTCCGCCATCTCCATCGCTGGCGGACTCTCCAGCGAACAGTTTTCGACATTTCCGCAATTTTTGGGAAAATGGAAGGCTCAGCGGCGTCATGTCTATAAACCATGAGGGAGCAGCATCTTGTCGGAATCGCCGAATCAGCAGCCAACTCGTCGCTCGGGAATCTCCCGAGAGATCGGGCAGTTGCTGGATCGGTATGCGGATGCATTGACGCTTTACGCCCGACAACTTTGCTCGGATCCCGAAGACGCCGTGCAATGCGCCTTCGTGAAATTGACCCGCCAAAGCTCGCTCCCTACCGATTGCGTCGCCTGGTTATATCGGGTCGTGCGAAACGAAGCCCTGACGCAAAGCCGAGGGGAACGTCGCCGCCGCGATCGCGAGCAAACTTTCGCCTCCTTGCGCGACGGTTGGTTCGAAGCCAGCGGCGCCAACAGCTTTGACGCTGTTGCGGCTTCCGAAGCGCTCGAGCGGCTCACGCAGCTGCAGCGCGAAATCGTCACCGCCCGGATTTGGGGCGGACTGACCTTTCGCGAAATCGCTCAGCTGCTCACCCTCTCTCCATCATCGATTTATCGAGAATATCAACAAGCGATTGCGTACCTGCAAACGGAATTAGATGAACCATGTCCGAATCGTTCCACCCCGAATCCTTGAGCCCGTTTGAGGCTCGATTGGCGCAGTTGACGCCGCGATCGGCTCAGGTCGATCGTGACGAAGTGCTGTTTGAAGCCGGTCGGCAAGCGGCCTTCGCCGAACAACGGGGCGTCTTGCGTAAATGGTATGTCGCGTGCGCCGCGCTGGCGGTTGCAACCTGCGGTCAATCGATCTGGCTGCTGGGAAGCGGCGACGCTGCAAAAACCGCGACGCTTCCGCCACCTCCGCCTCAAGCTGTCGAGCAGACCCCGCCGACGCCAGAGATTGCGTCGGCGGAAGACCAGACGCCCACCGAGCGAATCGTACGCACGGAAGCCCCGGTCACGGATCCTGTTGTCTCGACGTCGCAATCAACCTCGTTTTGGGCGGCGTTTCTTTCCCCGTCGGCGGTCGATCGTCGTCCGACCGCTGCGGCGGGCAGTTTATCGGTCGGCTCGTCGGTGAAACGAACGATGCAGGAAGTTTTTGTCGTTCCGAAACCGGTCGGCATTCCGTTCCACGAGCAATCGCCCCTCTCATCCCGTAGTCGCGATTGGTCTCCAGACTAGTAATTTCGCCATGCAACCTTGACTCGTCCCTGACCGCCAGCCGGTTTGCGTTCCCCTCATCGCCTTAGAGGATTCATTCTCATGCGTTCGCACCTCCTGATTCGGCCAGCGGCGATCTTCTTTTCAATACTCGTTCTGAGCATTTGCAGCTCGTCGGCCCATGCCCAATTCTTTGAGCAAAGCACCGGGGAAAATGCAACGCTGACCTATACGTTCTCGCTCACGCCCAAGTCGCCACAGCCGCCGATCATGAAGTATCGGCTCTATCCCTCTTACTCCGAGCAAGTTCCCGGCAACGCCGCCCCGCTCTATCACCGCGCAATTCTCTTGATCAGCCAGCATTCGGCCCATCTCAAGTCGCCGCTGAAGTATTGGCAAGAGATAGACGAGTGGCGTCTGACGCCGCTCGAAGAATTGCCGATTGACGAAGTCGAAACCGTCGTCAATTCCTACTCCAGCTCCTTGCAAGAGGCGTCGTTCGCCGCTCGACGCGAGCATTGCGACTGGAATCTGCCCATCAAGGAGCACGGAGTCGACGTTTTCAGCGTCCTGTTGCCCGAAATTCAAGAGATGCGTACCGTCGCCCGAATACTAGCGCTCCGCATTCGCTTGCGACTCGCCCAAGGGAGACTCGACGACGCGATTGCCGATCTCCAAACGGGTTACGCGATGGCCCGACATGTTGGCAATCGGGACTTCATCGTCAATGCGCTGGTCGGCATTGCGATCGGCTCGATCATGGACGAGCAACTGTTGACGGCGCTATCGGTCGATTCGACGCCGAATCTCTATTGGTCAATCGTCAACCAACCGACGCCTCTGGTCGACATTCGCAATGCGATCGACGTCGAACGAGACAATATCGTGACGGTTTTTCCGGAGCTAAAAGAAGCGGAGAACAATATCGGCGATCAAGCGTATTGGGATCAGAAGTTGCAGGACGTGATCGCCCGCAATCAACTTTATCAGTCGAATCCGCGCCAGAACGAACTCGACTTGATGAATCTGGCCTATCGCGCCGCCATCTTCAGTCAGGTCGAACGCGTCAAACAGGAATTGGTCGACAAGTTCGGATATGACAAGCGAGCCGTCGAAACGATGCCCGGCAGCCGTGCGATTCTCTTGTATTCGTATCGGCACTTCCAGCGTCTCCGAGATCAGTACATCGCTCCCATCGGCCTCCCCTATCATCAAGCTCAACAGTTTTATCCGGCCGACAATCAGATCTCTCGTGAGCTCACCGTCGGCGATCCGCTCAAGCTTGCGGAGACGTTGCTTCCCAGCCTCGCGACGTTCCAAAACTCCGCGGCCCGTCAGGATCGTTGGTATGCCATGCTGCTGGCGGTCGAAGCGATTCGCGACTACGCCGCCATCCATGGCGAATTACCGGAATCGCTGGACGCAGTCCGTCTGCCGATTCCCAAAAACCCATTCGACGACCAACCGTTTACGTATCAGCGACAGGCCGACGCACAGACGAATGCGACGCTTGAGGGCGTATCCGCTCGCCTGCCGCTCCGCTTTCAAATTACTCTTCGACAGCCCTAGTCGTACGCACCAGATTTCTCCTCTTCGGGAACCCAGCTCATGCAACTTTCAACTGGATCGCTTGCCCTTTTCCTGCTGCTTGCCGTCGGCACAGCATCGCTTCACGCCCAAGATACGATTGGCGTTGAATACCTCCCCCCGCAAGCCGCCTTGGCCGCGGTCGTTAAACCGCAGGCCATTCATAGCAGCCCGCTATTGCAGATGGTCCCCTGGGAAGTTCTCACCGTCAAATCGAATGAATTCGCTGGATTGGCGATTCAGGACATCCAGTCGGCGCTGCTGTTCGCGACCCCGCCGGGCCCCGACGGAAAGCCGCAAGTTGGGGCTGTGGTTAAACTCGCGAAGCCGGTCCCCCTCGACTCTCTCTTTCCGCCGCTGCGCGAAGCAGGCGAACTCGTCCCGAATACCATGGCCAATTCCGATCGGTACTTGGATGGATCAAGAAACTTGTTGTTCAACGTCTACCCTGTTGACCAGCAGACCTATTTGCTGGGAACGCCAAACGCCATCCAGGCCATGCTCGCTCAACAGCGGCAGCCAGCCGAATCGCCAATGGCCCAGTTATTGAAGAGCGATATGCAAGAGGTCGAATTTCAAGCGTTTCTCGACGTGCGGTCGATTCGCGAGATGGCGCAGTTTCTTCTGAGCGATCCCCAATTTCAGAACTTCCCCGATCTGAAAAACCTGCCTCAGCAGCTTTCACACGCACAATTGATCGGCAGTCTCGATCGAGAAAAAGGGGGCGTCACGTTGAAGCTGACCGCCCGCAACGAAGACAAAGCGAAGCAGTTGGAAATGACCGTTCAGGGGCTGTTTGATACCGGCACAAAAGCGTTCGGCGATTTGACTCGCCCCAACGACCCCGACAGCCCCGAGGGCCAGGCGATTCAGCAATATACCGATCGCGTCATTCGCACGCTGCTCCACGCCATCCAACCGACGCGTTCAGAGAATCAAGTCGTCATGACCACGGTCGGCAAGCCGGAGACCTCGCCGCAAATGCTGCTGGCGAGCGGAACGGCCGTTTTGGTGCCGATGATCGCATCCGCGAAAGCGACCGCTTATCGCTCTCGTTCCACCAACAACCTGAAGCAGATGATGCTGGCGCTTCATAACTATTACGACACCCATCAAAAAATGCCGAGCGATTCTTATGACGCCAACGGCAAGCCGCTCCTTTCATGGCGAGTTCATATCCTCCCGTACATCGAACAGGCCGCCCTGTACCAACAATTCCACCTCGATGAACCGTGGGATAGCGAGCACAACCGAAAGCTGATCAACACGATCCCCGTTACCTACCTCTCGCCAGGCGAAGACGCCTTGGCGGCGGAAGGGAGGACCCGCTACGAGCGTCCGCTGGGAGAAGGCTTGCCGGCCAGCAAGAAAGGGGATCTCACGTTTGCCGACATGACCGACGGCACGTCCAACACGCTAGCCATTATCGAAGTCCCTTCGGCCGATGCGGTAATCTGGACGCGACCGGACGACTTTGAAGTCGATCTCGCCTTCCCGATAAAGTCACTGTTGCCCGGCGACGCAAAAGGAATGACCGCCGCCCGCTACGACGGAAGCGTGCAGTACTTCGTCAAAAAGAACCTGACCGACGAGCTTCTTAAGGCCTTGCTAACCTATGCCGGCGGCGAAGTCGCCGACTATCGCGACTAGCGAGGCCCGACGAACTAGTTGGCGGAAAAAAACTAGCTCTCGGCAATAACATTGGCCAGCAGAGGCTGTGAGTTTGACTCACAGCCTCGGAGCGTTAAAGTTTCGCCTTCTGACACCGCTCGCAAAAAAACGTCGCTCGTTGCGCCTGCACGATGCGAATCACTTCCTTCTTCCCACAAGTGCGGCAAAGCTCTCCTTCGCGACCATAGACGCGGTGACAATTCTGATACCCGCCGTCTTGGTTCAGCGCGTTGCGATAAGTGCCGTCGCCGAGGGTCGATCCCTCGTACTTGATCGCCTCCTGAAGTACGTCGACCATCGCGGCGTGGATCTTCTTCCAAGCGGCGGTCGAGATCTCATCGCACGGCGTCTCCGGATGCACCTTCGCCACATGCAATAGTTCCGCCGCGTACAGATTGCCGACGCCGCAGACCGCTTTCTGATCGAGCAGCGCCACTTTCACTGCGCGGCGGCTCTTCGTCAGTCGATCGCGCAGTTCTTCCCACGAGATGGAGAGCGCGTCCGGGCCAATCTTGCCGCTTTCGGTGAACTCGGCGACAAACTCTTGCTCAGAAAACAAGCGGACCGAGCCAAGTCCGCGGCGGTCCCAGTACCAGACCTTTTCCACCGGAGAGTTCTCGAGCGTCATTACCCACCGCAGATGCTCGCGCGTGGGGGGATCAGCGACCAGCACCAGGCCGGTCATCCGCGGTTCGAGCACAATCCGATCTCCCCCCTCCAGAACGATGATGACCCTCTTGCCGACCCGATCAATTGCCGTAATCGACCGGCCGACCGTTCTCCGCCGAAATGCGGCGATCCCCGGGGCCAGTAAAATAGGGCGTCGAGCGCACGGCGGTTTGGCGACGTCAGCCACTTTCGCCCCGACGATCGAGAGAATCCCGCGGCGCATCGTTTCGACTTCAGGGAGTTCCGGCATGACTTGATTGGGGTCGGAAAAGTAGGGCGAAAACCGACTTCAATTGTAGCGCGAAACGCCCTGGGGCGTTAGTCGCCGGCGGTCCCCTCTACTTGACCCCCCAAAAGCTTCCATTGATACTCGAACCTTGGACGGGCGACTGCGTCCTCCCCTGCAAACGCCCCGCTACACCTCTATCCCCGCAAAGTGCGAATGAACCCTGCTAGCGAATCTCTCGGCCCCGCCTCGGCGAATGTTCCGGACGCTTCCGGACGATATGGAGCTTTTGGCGGACGCTATGTGCCGGAGACGTTGACGCGAGCCTTGGACGAGTTGACGGTCGAATACGCCAAAGCGAAAGCGGACCCCGCTTTCCAGGCCGAACTCGATCAGCTGCTGCAAGACTTCGTCGGCCGCCCTTCCCCCTTCTATCACGCCAAGCGTCTGAGCGAAAAATGCGGCGGCGCCCAGATCTGGCTGAAGCGGGAAGATGTGAATCACACCGGCGCCCACAAGATCAACAACACGCTCGGCCAGGCGCTCCTCACCTTGCGAATGGGAAAGAAGCGAGTCATCGCCGAAACCGGCGCCGGTCAACATGGCGTCGCGACCGCGACCGCTTGTGCCCACTTCGGCATCCCCTGCGTCGTCTACATGGGGGAAGAGGACATTCGTCGCCAAGCGCCGAACGTCTTCAGCATGAAACTGCTCGGCGCCGAAGTTCGCCCCGTCACGACCGGCTCGCGTACGCTACGTGACGCGATCAACGAAGCGATGCGCGACTGGATGTCGTCGGTCGAAACGACGCACTACATTCTCGGCAGCGTCGTCGGCCCGCATCCCTTCCCGCAAATCGTTCGCGACTTCCAGTCGGTGATCGGCAGCGAAGCTCGCGTGCAATCGCTGGCCCGCTTCGGACGTCTGCCCGATTCGGTCGTCGCTTGCGTCGGCGGCGGCAGCAATGCGGCCGGGATGTTCTATCCGTTCATCGAAGATAAAGAAGTCGAACTGGTCGGCGTCGAAGCGGGCGGCCGCAGCGACCTGGCCGGCGATCACGCCTCGCCGCTGACCTTCGGCAGCCCCGGCGTACTGCATGGCAGCTACAGCTACGTCATGCAAGACGAAGATGGTCAGACCTGCGACGTCCATTCGATCTCGGCTGGTCTCGACTATCCCGGCGTCGGTCCGGAGCATAGCTACTGGAAAGATACCGGTCGCGTTCGCTACACCGACTGCAAAGACAATGACGCTCTCGACGCGTTTGACGCCCTCGCGAGCTGCGAAGGGATCTTGCCGGCGCTCGAATCTTCGCACGCGATCGCGGCGGGGATGAAAGTCGCCGCGTCGAAACCTTCAGATCAAATCGTGGTGATTTGCCTTTCGGGACGTGGCGACAAAGACGCCGCCGAAATCGCTCGCCTCAAAGCCGAACGCCAATAAGCGTTTCCTCCTTCGCCTGCTGGTACGGAAAGTTACCCCAACGCATGTCTTCGATCGACCAGGTATTCGCTGACCTTCGCGCCGCCAACCGCAAGGCGTTCATCCCCTTCGTCACCGCCGGCGATCCGTCGCTCGACGTCACTTCGGCCGTGCTGAAAGAACTCTCGAAGCGCGGCAGCAGCGTCTGCGAACTCGGCATTCCCTACAGCGATCCGATCGCTGACGGCCCGGTGATTCAAGCCTCGTATACGCGAGCTTTGGACCGCAAAATCAAGCTGAGCCAGATCCTGGAGATGGCCGGCAAGACGACGCCCGAGATGACCGCGCCGCTGGTGACGATGGTCAGCTACGCGATCATCCTGCGTCATGGCCCGGAACAATACGTCCGCGACGCGAAAGCGGCCGGAGTCGCCGGCGCTATCGTGCCGGACCTGCTGGTCGAAGAATCAGGCGACTTCGCCAAGATCTGCAAGGCGAACGACTTCAGCCTGATTCAACTGGTCACCCCAACCACGTCCCGCGAGCGAGCTCTCCGCATCGCCGAAACTTCGACCGGCTTCATCTACTACGTCTCGGTCGCCGGCATCACCGGCGAACGGACGCAGCTACCGGCCGACTTGCTCGAGAACGTCTCATGGCTCCGCAGCCAAACCAAGGTGCCGATCTGCATCGGATTCGGCATCAGCCAGCCGGAACATGTCCGCACGCTGAAGAAAGTGGCCGACGGCGTGATCGTCGGTTCGGCGATCGTCCGCCGCATGAGCGAAATCGGCGAGAAGACCGAAGAGCAAGTCATCGCCGAAGTGGGCGACTACGCCGAGACGCTGATCGAAGCCCTCAACGAGTAACCCGCCCCTCTCAACGCAAGGTCGCCATCACCGTGTCGTACGTCGTCATTGAAAACGGAACGCTGCACGACCCGACTAACGACGTTGACGGCGAAGTGACGACCCTCTGGCTGCGCGACGGCAAAGTAGTCGCCGCGCCGACCGAGCCGAACCCGGAAATCAGCCGCCGCATCGACGCACGCGGCTATGTCGTCATGCCCGGCGGCGTCGATCTTCACTGCCACATCGCCGGCCCCAAAGTGAACGCCGGGCGAAAGATGACGCCCGACTATCGTCGCGATCATCGCATCCCGCGGACCGAACATACGCGCTCGGCGACCGGCGGTCTGGTTCCCAGCACCTTCGGCACTGGCTATATGTTCGCCGGGCTCGGCTACACCACCGCGATGGACGCCGCAATTCCTGGGCTCCATGCGCGTCACGCTCACGAAGAGCTCGCCGATACGCCGCTGATCGACAAAGGCTTCTACCTGCTGTTCGGCAACAATCACTTTGTGCTCGATCATGTACGGGCAGGACGCCGGGCCGAGCTCGACGCCTATCTTGGCTGGGCGCTGCACGCCGCCAAAGCGTACGGGATGAAGATCGTGAATCCCGGCGGCGTCGAAAACTGGAAACAAATCAGCCGCAAGTCGCTCCAGCAACTGGATGAGCCGGTCCCGCACTTTGGCGTGACGCCGCGACAAGTGGTCCGCGAACTGGCTGCTGCGGCCGACCGCCTCCGACTTCCGCACGCAGTCCACATTCACTGCAATAACCTGGGGATGCCGGGCAACTATCGAACGGCCCTCCACACGATGCAGTCGCTCGAAGGCGCCCGGGGGCACTTCGCCCATGTGCAGTTCCACAGCTACGGCGGCGACGAAAACGATCCAACCAGCTTCGCCAGCAGCGCGCCGGCCCTGATCGATTACGTCAACGCGCATGAGAACATCACCGTCGACGTCGGCCACGTGAATCCTGGCCGGACGCTTGGCATGACCGGCGACGCTCCGTTCGCCCAGCACCTGGCCGAGATGACCGGCAACCGCTGGTTTGCGGCCGACTGCGAGCAAGAGAGCAGCTGCGGCGTGATTCCGATGGAGTTCCAGCCGCAAAAGGCGCTGGTCCACGCGGTCCAGTGGGCGATCGGGCTCGAATGGTATCTGCGGATCGAAGACCCGTGGCGCGTCTGCATGAGCAGCGACCACCCCAACGGCGGCGCAATCTACCGCTATCCGGAAATCATCCACCTACTGATGGACGCCGATTTCCGTCGCGAGGCGATCGCCCAGATGCACGACCAGCTCGGCGGTCGCTCGACGCTGGCCGATCTCGACCGCGAGTACACGCTGCAAGAGATCGCCATCATCACTCGCGCGGCGCCGGCTCGGACGCTGGGGCTATCGCAAAAGGGGCATCTGGGCGTTGGGGCGGACGCCGACGTGACGATCTACTCGCCGCAGGCCGACATCCGCACGATGTTCGAGCGTCCCCGCTATGTGATTCAGGCGGGGCGAGTAATCTGCGAAGAGGGGCAAATCTTGGCCGACTTCACAGGACGGACAGTTTACGCAGAGCCAGAATTCGATTCCGAATTTCTCCCCCATATTGAGCGCTGGTTCAACGAACATTACACGATTCGTTTCCGTAACTACACCATCGCCGCCGAGTCGCTTGCCTCCGCCTCGGCCATTGCTTGCGGCTAGACGACCGCACCTCGATCAGCGCCCGCTGATGGGACATGCTAGCACTACGGCGACGGGCGATCGGTGCGCACCCGGTGCGTCCAAAATTGCTCTACACCTTCCGAGGCATTTCTGACATACTCCGCGCCGATGCTCGGTTAGCCAGGAAGGGATATCGCTGCGCATGCCCGAAATTTCGGTCATCATTTCCCAACGTAACTCCGGCGGTGCGTTGGTGGAACAAATGCCGGCTCTGCTCGACCAGCTCGATGCGCTCGAAAAAACGTTCGAGATCATCGTGGTGGATGACGCTTCGCGCCCTTCGACCGTCGAGACCATCGAAAACCTCTGCCGTCAGCTGCCGCCGCTACGAGCGATTCGTCTGGAACGCAAAGTGGGCCTCTCAGGCGCCATCGTGGCCGGCATTCGCGTGTCGGAAGGAGAAAAGCTGGTCTTCACTTCGGCAGGCCTTGAGTATCCCCCCAACCAAATCAAAGAATTGTTGGAAGCCCAGTCGCGAGGAGACCTGGTGATCGGACGCCGTCCGGCCAACTCTTCCTCTCGCTGGCTCAATCGCATCGTGCGATCTCCCCGTCGCATGCTGCTGGGGATGGACGTTCGCGATCCTGGTTCGCAGTTTTGGGCAGCTCGCCGCGAGGCGCTGATCCATACGCCGCTCCCCCGCGGATCGTACCGTTACCTGGCCGCGTTTGTGGCGATGCGCGGTTATCGCGTGACTGAAATCCCCATCCAGTACGATGCGCTAGCGGCGCCGGACGAACCGCTTAACGACGGTTGGCCCTCGCCCCTTAACTTGGCGTGCGCCTGGTGGTTGTGCCGGCGCTGGCAAGAGCCGAGCTATGCGGAACTACGTCGCACCGAGAACCTTTTACCAGAACTACGGGTCGCTTTTTTTGACGACATGCGCGAACCGAAACGCGCAGGCTGAAGCGGATCATAGGGAAGAACAATGAAGATCTTTTTCAGCGTCGGCGAGCCTAGCGGCGACTTGCATGGAGCGAACTTGATTCGCGCCTTGAAAGCGCGGCGAAGCGACTTGGAGCTGGTCGGTTACGGCGGTCCCAAGATGGCCGAAGCCGGCTGCCAACTGCACGCTGACCTGACCAAGCTGGCGATCATGTGGTTTCTGCGGGTCTTCCTGAACCTGCATCGCTTTATCGGTTTGATGCTGCAAGCGAATCGCTACTTCCGCGAGTCGCGCCCTGACGCCGTCGTCTTGATCGACTATCCCGGTTTCAATTGGTGGATCGCCGGTCGCGCCAAAGCGCACGGCATTCCCGTCTTCTACTACGGCACGCCGCAGCTCTGGGCTTGGGGCGGGTGGCGCGTGCAAAAGATGCGCAAGTTCGTCGATCACGTCCTTTGCAAGCTGCCGTTTGAAGAAGAGTGGTATCGCCAGCGCGATTGCAACGCCACCTTCGTCGGGCATCCCTACTTCGATCAACTTCGTCAGCATCGGTTGCATGACGGCTTCCTCGCCGATCAGCGCGAAAAAGCGGGCAAGCTGGTCGTCATCCTCCCCGGTTCACGTTCGCAGGAAGTCGCCGCCAATCTGCCGCCGTTCCTCGAAACGGCCAAGAAGATCGCCGACCAGGTTCCCGACGTCCGCTTCGCCGTCGCCGCCTACAACGAAAACCAGGCCGCCTACGCCTTCGAACGGATCATCGCCTCGGGACTCGATATCGAAGTCCAAGTCGATCGCACGCCGGAGCTGATTCATTCGGCTCACTGCTGCCTGGCTTGCAGCGGCAGCGTTTCGCTGGAACTTTTGTACCACGAAAAGCCGACCGTCATTCACTACAAGATCAGCCCGTTCGCGCTCTGGGTGCAAAGCTTCTTCCGCAAGGTGCGCTACATCACCTTGGTAAACATCTTGTCGACCGACCAGCCGTTCTACGACGAAGAGTACTACACCTACGATCCCGACGCCCTCAACGCCGAACAGGTCCTCTTCCCCGAGTACCTGACGTGCGAAGATCGGACCGGCGACATGGCGACGCGCATCGCCAACTGGCTGCAAGACGATCCGGCCTACGCCGCCCGCGTGCAAGAGCTGCACAAGCTGCGAGAAAAAGTCGCCGGCGGCGGAGCTTCGGTTCGCGGCGCTGAGTACATCCTCAGCAAACTGGCCGGCGAAAGCGTCGTAGCGACCAAACGCGCCGCGTAAACCGCAACACTAACCCGAGGCGCGAGCCGAGGGAATGCGGTGGGCTAAATGACGAATGTCGAAACCAGAATGTCGAATGAAAGAGGTTTCGTCATTCGAGCTTCGACATTCGTCATTCGCTTGCGATCGCATTCCCTCGGCTCGCGCCTCGGGTTAGTGTTGTGCGAGCGCACCTCTCACTAAAACCCTTCCTCAATCCCACCCGGCGGCAACAGATCGCACAGCGGGCACGACTCGCACTTCGGCGTCTTGCGACAGTGCGCATTGCCGACGCGCACAAGCAGCGCGTGGTACTCATTGAACAGCGCCACATCTTCCGGCAGCTGACTCACGAACAGGTCCTGGATCTGGTGATAGTCCGCTTCCTGGTCGATCCAGCCATGCCGCTTGAGGACCCGCGCCGTATAGGTGTCGACGACGAACGACGGCAAGTTCCCGGCGTACAGCAAGATCGCGTCGGCCGTCTCGGGACCGATGCCGTTGAGCGCCAGCAGGTCTTCTCGCAGCGAATGGACGCTGCAGGCGAACATCGCATCGAGATCGCCGTGATGCACCTCTACGACATACCGCATCAGGTTCTGCAGTCGCTTCGCTTTCAGGCGATAATAGCCGGCCGGGCGAATGATTTCGGCCAATTCCTCGAGCGGCGTCTCCTGCAGCTTGAAGGGATCGAACAATCCCTCCTCTTTCAGATTGACGATCGCTTTTTCGACGTTTTTCCACGACGTATTTTGCGTCAAAATGGCGCCAACCATGATTTCCAGCGGCGAGTCCCCCGGCCACCAAGATTGATGGCCGTAATGGGCGAGCAGCCGTTCGTAGACGTCCAACAATGATATCGACATGAGCGGGTATGCGGGTGTAGATACCTGGGCTGGAGCCGATCTCCATTTCTCCGACAATATCGATATTCCCCTTTCCGCTGACAACCCATCCCGTAAATTCGATGCCCGACGCCGAACCTGCACCGCCCTCCTCCGGCTACTTCGCCGAGTCCGCCCGGCCGCTTGTGAGCCTGGCGTTCGTCGTGCCGATGCTGGTGGTCTACGAGGTCGGCGTGTTCGCACTCGGTCCGCAAGCGATTCGTAACGGCGTCGACGTCTGGCTCCGCGAACTGCTGATCGTGCTCGGCTTTGGTCAATACTTTTTGCTGCCGCTGTTGACCTGCGGTTGCCTGCTGGCCTGGCATCACCTGAAAGAACAGCCCTGGAAGATTTCGCCGGGGGTGTTGCCGCTGATGCTGCTTGAATCGGCGGCGCTCGGCCTGATCTTGTTGGGACTGGCGCATTGGCAAGCCGCGCTGTTGAAAGCGGAGATCGCGGCCGAGGGAAGTTCCGTTCTGCCCAGCGAAACGATCCGCCAAATGATTGCGTATTTCGGCGCCGGGATCTATGAAGAACTTCTGTTCCGCTTGATGTTGATTCCGGCGTTGTGGCAAGTCGCCATTTGGCTCGGAACGCCCAAGATGGCCGCGACCGCAATTGCGATCGTCGGTTCCAGCTTGATTTTTTCGGCCGCTCACTATGACTTTTTTACGTCCGCTGGTGAGGCGTTTCAGTGGTATAGTTTTCTATTCCGTTGTTCGGCCGGCTTGATCTTCGGCGTTCTGTTTAGCTTCCGCGGGTTCGGCATCGCGGCCGGTACGCACGCGCTCTACGACGTCTTTGTGGCGCTTGCTTAATCGCGACTGCTAGCGATTCTCAGCGCACACGAAAGGCGAATGTCAAGTCCTTGTGAACAAAGAGTTACGGGACATAATCGAATCAACAAGAGACGCGAAAAGCTCTCTTTGTGACCGGTCGATACGCAACGTATAATTGGAGCGTCGAGCCGATCACCGATTGGTTCGAGAGCCGGCACTTTCACCCACAGGAAGCTTCCCGCGTGCTATCGATTCGTCCCAAAGTCGCTGAGTTGGTTTTCCAACTCTACAGTCGTTCGCTCCACCCGGAGTTGTTCGAGATCTACAAGTCTCGAACGATCCAGCGCGGCGGCTACACTTTGAAACTCGATATCACAAGCGTCGGCCACATCATCACATGGCGCTACGAAGGGATGACGCTGACCGAAGTTTGTGCGAGCGCCCATCAGCCGCTCCCGCAACGTCGTCGCGTGATCGCTTATCAGCTCAAAGGACGTCGCGTCGACAAACTCGATTGCCACGGCGGCGTCGGCTATAAGGCGGAGTTTGAGCTCGAACCGGTCACCACCAAGCTCTTCCGGATGTGCCAACGCGAACTGTCGTACGACCCGAAGCAAGGACTCGTCCACCAGTTTGACTCGAGCGGCCGGATGAACTTCGGCGCCCTCAGCTACATCAACGCCGAAACCCGCAGCCGCAGCGCCTTCATCCAGGCCTTCCACACGTTCCCAGACGACAACGTGATCGTCAAAACGGAATCGTACTTCCAACTGCCGTAGCGCAAGCGAGAAGGCCTCTCAGGCCGCTCCTCGCAGTCTTTCTTTCGTAGGTTGGGTGCACCCAACGATGCGTGCGGGTGGCACTGCTGGCTTGCCCAGCAGTGTGGAATTGCCAAATAACTTGGAGTCTATCAAGAGACATGGAGCCCCTCGCATATGAATGGGCGTTCCTTCCCATGCGACCTGGCAAGCGAACACTGCTGGACAAGCCAGCAGCGGCACACGGCCTTAGCCACCCTACAAAAATCGTTACTCCGGAAACTCCCGCAGCGCCGGTTCGATCGACAGATCATTCAAACAGTCGATCAACATCCGGAAGCGTCCTAGACTGCGGCGATTGAATTCAAACACCAATCGCGGCAGCGGCGCCAAATCAGGCTGATCGCTTTCATGCGGCAGCGGATCGCTCAGTTTGAACCGGCCGCGCACCAGAATGTCCTGGAACTCGGTTTGAATCTGTTCAAATAATTCGGGCGACGGCGCCTCTTGAATTCGCAATACCAACTTGTCGCGGACATACCGCATGCTGTGGTAGTTGCGATAGAAGCGGAGCGTTTCTTCGACCGCCGCGTCGCAGCTGTCGGTTACTTTGTAGATCGCCAGGTCCTCTGGCGAAATCAAACGTTGCTTTAGCAGCGGATCGAGGATGAACTCGTGGAACTTCTTCCAATAGTAGCCCCCTGGTTCGTCGACCAGGATCACCGGACACATGTCTCGTTTGCCGGTCTGCAGCAGCGTCAACACTTCAAACGCTTCGTCGAGCGTACCGAAACCGCCGGCGAAACAGACGACGGCGTCGCACTCTTTGACGAACATCAGCTTGCGGGTAAAGAAGTACTTCATGTGGACGAGCTTTTCGTCCCCCAGGATCACTTCGTTGGCGTCTTGCTCGAAGGGAAGCATGATGTTGAGCCCCATCGAGTTCTCACGGCCGGCGCCCAAGTGCCCCGCTTCCATGATCCCGCTTGCTGCGCCGGTAATGACCAGCCAGTTCTTCTCGGCGATCTTCTGGCCAAACTCCAGCGCCTGTTGAAAGCTGGGCGCCCCTTCTGGAGTTCGTGCGGAACCGAACACCGTCACCTTGCGCCGATGGCGATACGGAGCGAAAACTTTGAACGCGTAACGGAGCTCTCGCAGCGAACGACTCAAAATTTTTAGGTCGCCGCGAGAAGAATCGTCCGCCGCCAACTTGTCGGCGGTATCCCGAATTTGCTGAATTAGCTCCTCGGCGGTGATCGCAGCGCGACGGGCGGCAGCTTCGCCCTTTCCTTTCGACGGGTTCGCCGAATCCTCTTTGATATCGGTCATGTAATTATCTCCCACACAATCATAGCCGAGAGGGCAAGCTTCCCTTATTGATTTGCAGGATAATTGGGACGCGAATAAAACTCTGCCCATTGGCCAAATCGCCACCCACAAATGAGGTACTCCATCCGGCAGGAGACGCATACACCGCTACAGATGCCGCCTCGAATTGCGGTATATACACAACCCTTTATTGGTTTAACAATAAGCGCAACTGCTTTATTTTTAATGGGTTGTAAATTTGGGCAGGCGGATGTAGACTGAATTTCAGAGTGTTTTTTGAATTCTTCCGGAAAACATCTCGACACCCTTTATCCCTCCGTGTTCGCTCCCTCGTTTTAGCTATCAACCAGGTCTTATCGCGCTTTGTGCGAGAGCAGCGCAACGAAGTCAGCATGGTTAACATCCAAAGGAAGCGCGACGTAACGGTCATTGAATTTGGTCGTGAGTACGACAGTCTCGACGAGTCGAACCTCGGGAAAACCGCGCAGCAACTGATCGAGGTCGCCAAGCACGCCGATCCGCCGCTGGTCGTCTTTGACCTCTCCTGCACGCGGTTCTTCGGTTCGTACTTCATCCAGTTCCTGATTCGCACCTGGAAGCTGGTCAAGAAGAGAAACGGCCGTCTGGTTTTGGCCGGCCTGGACGATCCCTGCTTGGGCGTCTTGCGTCGCTCCAAGATCGATTCGCTCTGGGAGCGGTTCCCCTCGGTCGACGCCGCCGTCACCGATCTGGTAGGCGAATCGTCCTAACGTCTGCGCGTCTTACGCCTGCGAACCGCCAGGAGGTTTTCCTTTTCCCTGGCTGATGTAGTTGGCGCGCATCGCCGCATATTCTTCCGGCGTCGGCAATTCGTCCGACGTTTCGCCGGCAGCGACCGCTTGATCAAACAGTCGCTGCAAAAAGGGACGGCACCATCCGCAGCCGGTCCCTGCGCCAAAACATTCGCTCAATTGTCCGACGCGCCGCGGTTTTTCAATCCGCAGGAAATTCACAACTTTGCGTTTCGTGACGTGAAAACAGAGGCAAAGTTCGTCGTCAGGCTGCATCGCTTCGCTCCGCGTTACTTTTGCGGCGGCTGAATGCCGAAGTCCTCGATCGTCAGCAGCGTACGCAACTTGTAACCGGCGGCGGCGAACGCGGCGGCGCCCCCTTCCAACCGATCGACAATCGCGATCACTTCCCGCACTTCCAATCCGGCCGCTTTGACCTTTTCGATCGCTTGCAGCGAGCTGCCGCCGGTCGTGACGACGTCTTCGACGATCACGCACGACTGTCCGGAGGTGACCGGACCTTCGACATCGCGTCCGGTGCCGTGGGCTTTCGCCTCTTTGCGGACGATGAACCCGGCCAGCGATTTCTCTTGAACCGCGGCCATGGTGATGACCGCCGCGGTAATCGGGTCGGCGCCGATCGCCATGCCGCCGACGGCGTCCGGCAGATCCCCTTCCAGCATTTCGAGGATCCCCAGCGCCACTTGCAGCGCCCCCTCACTATCGAGGGTCACTTTGCGGCAATCCATGTAGTAGGAGGCTTTTTTGCCCGAAGCCAGCGTAAAATCGCCGAACTGGAGCCCCTTTTCCCGTACAATTTCGATCAGTCGCGCTTTGTCGTATTTCATGATTTTGGTATCCGTCGCCGCTAGAGATTCAAGCCTCTATGGTAGCAAGCGACGCCCGGTCGCCGTAGTACGCATTGACGCGCCCGCCGACCGAATTCGCCGCACTTCCTATTCCGGCCGTAATCCGCACCCCTGGGGCAACTCTTTCCCATGATCGTCACGCTTGTCGCTTGCGTCCTCCTCTCCGCAGAGACCGCCGAAAAGCCTTCGGCGCCCGAACCAATTACCGCCTATCACGTGATCAATCTCGAGGGGTGGGACGTCTACGTCAACAAACGCCTGCTCCGCGAAGAGAAAGAGCTGGGAGACGAAGCGACGCAGTTGCTCAAAGACAAGCTGCGGGAGATCTGTCGCCTTGTTCCGAAACGCCCGCTGGCCGAGTTGCAAAAGACGCCGATCTGGCTCGAATTGGACGACGACAAATTCGATCCTTGCGCCTGTTATCATCCCGACGTCGCCTGGCTCCGCCAAAACGGTTTTCTCGACAAAAAGGAAAAGTGCGTCGAGATCTCCAACGCAAGGACGTTCCTGGACTGGTCGCGTCAACAACCGTTCATGATTTTGCACGAGTTGGCCCACAGCTACCACGACCGGGTTTTTGGTTACGACGACGCGGCGATCAAAGCGGCGTACGAGCGAGCCAAAGAGAGCGGCGAATACGAGAAGGTGCTCCGGCACAATGGCAAAGAGGAACGCCACTACGCGATGCAGAACCCGATGGAATACTTCGCCGAAGGAACGGAAGCCTACTTCGGCACGAACGACTTCTATCCGTTCGTCAACGTCGAGCTGAAAAAGCATGATCCGCAGTTGCACAAACTGCTGGGAGAGATCTGGCGCGACTAGCTACTAGTCAGCCATCCACTTTTCGAGTCGAGCGGCGACATAGGCGAAGTCGGTTAGATGCTGATGGTAATCAAGCGCCGTAGCGACTCGGTCAAGCGTCGCCGGGCTCGGCGGTTTTCCCTCAGCGTCCCGATTGTCGGCGAAAATCTTGTTGCGGCTCAGCACTTCGCGGAAGCCGGCGTTGTTTTCGGTCGCCAGCGCCATCGACAGTTCCGAGACCTCCACCGAAACCTGCAGCAGTTCATCCGGAATCGCGCCCCGCTGGGCGACCACGTGACAACGTTCCAGCAGTTCAACCGCTCGCGCAGTAAAAACGCCCCACAGCCGCAACATCCCGCCGACCACGCGACGTTCGATCGTTTTGTTGCCGTTTGCATAGCGAAACGGAGTCACCAAATCGATGACCGGATTGATCTCGTTGGCGGTGTAGATGCAGATGTCTTTCCGACGCGTTTCCATCATCGCGCGGACGATCATCACCGCCGCTTGTCTTTGCGACGGCAGAGAGACGGCGCTGAGCTGCGGAATCTCCAGCACGCGTCGCCACGCTTGGACGGTCGACAAACGTCGCGAAGGAATCGCTTGCGGGTAGACGATCAGCGGCGCCGAGCGACCAACCGCCTGCAACAATCCAATCAAATCTTCGGTCGAACCGCCGGTCGCTTCGTCGAGGGCGACGGCGATCGCATCGGCTCCCGCCGCGCGTAACTCACTGGCCATCGAGAGCGCTTCGCTTTCGCCAACCAGCGCGATCCGCAGCCACGGCTCGTGATTGTTTTTGTTTGGCATCGCGAGGAGCGAAGCGAGCAATTCGCGCCGCAGCTGCGGCGATCCGCTCGTGAGATCCGCGACCGCTCCTCCGGTTCCAGCCGTCGCGTAGTAGCGCCACAGCAATCGCTGCCGGAGCGGGTCGAATTGACCCTCCGTCGCCGCGATCGGCGCGATCGGCAGGCAAAGCCCATCACAGAGCCGATCGCGAGTGGTTGTATCGGAATCCACGAGACGTAACTCGTTAAGCGTTGAACGAGATAATGCGCTTAAAGTGAAGCGTATTCTTTTTGATCGTCCCGGCTACAACTGTTCTAGAGATTTTTCACGTAAATCGCCAAATAGGGGCTACTGGCGTCGGAATATTCGTTCCGAGACGAATTTTGCGGTCACGTTGGCCCCGGTCCAGAACCACTCACTACGGTAATAGGCGGCCACCCCGAAAATCAGACCCAGGACGTAGACAAAGAAGGAGTCCGAGAACCACATCGCGGCGACGACCACCCCGAAAATCAGCGAGAGGACCTGCATCGAAGAGTCGAACCCCCACGACCAGATCGCATAACAGACCAGAAAACCGATCGCCCCCCCCGCCAAGAATCCGAACGCCGGCTGCGCCGCTTCGCTGGCCCGCGCAATCGCCAACATAGCTAGCGGAACGATGATCAACAGCCCCAGCAACAGCAACAACAGCCGGGCCAGCCATTTCTGAAATCGGGATCCGCTTGCGCGATCCGGCGGAGCGACATTCGACATACTGAAAGCGATTGAGCCGTATCATACGGCTCGCTTCGCCGACATGCTGCGAAGGGGAGCCGAGATTATTCGAACTTGGCGGTCCGCGCCTCGCGGACCGCTCTAGCTGTATTGTCGGCGAAATTGTCGACCTGATTCAACCCTCGCAGCAACATTGCGTGCCCATCGACCACCACATCGTCCAGTTCGGCCTCTTCCATCGAGCGGACCAGGCTCGACAGCCGCCCCGCTTGTTCGCGGAGTCGATCGACCACGCGGGCAATCCGTTCGCTCGAGTAAGGCTCCTTCCGTCGGACGCGATCCGCTCCATCTTCTTCCTGCGTCATCTTCGGCTTGCCGTTCTTTTTCGCCATGACTTTCAATCTCCTCCCCTATTCCCCACGAAACTTTGCTGCGGATCGAAATAGGCGATTCGTAATTGTTGAACAGTTCTCGCGGAATAACCGACTTACTTCCCAGCCGATTGCGAACAGTCGTCGAGATATTTCTCTTCGATCGATTCGCGAGTGTTGGAAAGCTTCTCAGAATAAGGGGCAAACCGCCGAATTCCGTTTAGTTTGCCGCAGGTTTTGGTTAAGATCTGCAAAATCTCGGCGACTTTCGCTTGCGCAGCGGACGGAAACTTGGTTTTTGCCCCCCGATTCATGGCCAGCGACTGCCAGATTCTGTACAGTAGCGGCGTCATTCCGCCATCGTCGCTCGTATTAGGGAACCAATCGCTTTGGAATTGCCCACCCTCTTCGCTCAGTTCGTCGGCCTGGCGGTCGTCATCGTCATCGCCGGCAGCTTCATGACCAAAGCCGCCGACGTGATCGGCGAGAAGTCAGGGCTCGGCAGTTCGCTGGCCGGCCTCGTCCTGTTGGCCGCGGCGACCAGCCTTCCCGAATTTGCGATCAACATCAATGCGGTCCAGCTTCCCGACTACGCCACCGGCGTCGACCTGGCGATGGGAAATATCTTGGGAAGCTCCCTCTTCAATCTGTTGATCCTCGGCGTCATCGATTTGGCGATTCGTTCGAAGACGCGGATGTTCAGCCCCCTCTCGGCGGCGCATGCCCTCTCGGCGTTGGCCAGCGTCGCGCTCACTTCGATCCTGCTCCTCTTCTTGCTGCTGCATCATCAACAGACCGATCTGCCGCTCGCGTGGGGACATGTCGGACTCGGCTCGCTCGGCGTCGGTTTGTTTTACCTCTTCTCGCTCCGGCTGATCTATCTCGACCAACAAGTCGCGGCGACGTTAGAGGCGCCGCTGCTGGAGGAAGCGGAAGAAAAGAAGATGTCGCTGACCCGCGCGATTGCGACCTACCTGATCGCGACCGTCGTCATCTTCATTGCGGCTCGCTACTTGTCGATCGTCGCCGATCGGGTGGCGGAAGTGACGGGACTCGGCGGCAGCTTCGTCGGCAGTACGTTTCTCGCGCTAACGACCAGCCTGCCGGAAATGGTCACCACGATCGTCGCCGTCCGGATGGGCGCCTCCGACATGGCGATCGGCAATATCCTCGGCAGCAACGCGTTCAACATCGCGATCATCCTGCCGGTCGATGCGTTCTATAGTCGCGGCGCCATTTTGCAAGACGCCAGCGGCGTGCACGCGGTGACCGCCGGCCTGGTGATCTTCGTCACGTGCGTGGCGACGATGGGGATTCTCTATCGGGCCGAAAAGCGTTATCTGCTGGTCGAGCCCGACGCGCTGCTTGTCGTGCTGCTGGTGATCGCATCCCTCTACGTGATCTATCGACTGACCAACCCTGCGGTTCAAGCCGAAGAGCCAACTGCCTCTCCGGCAATAGAAGAAACGTCGCGCCGCCGCGGTCCGCCCTCAGTCATAGATCGGGAAAAAGGCGCCGAACGCCGCTTCGCAGAAATGCCCTGGATCATTGAACCGGCGATGCCGATCAAGCTGATTGATCGCTTTCATCTGCGGCTCGCTTAGTTCAAAGTCGAACAGCGCCAGGTTCTCGGCCAGCCGCTGGACGCGGCTCGTCTTCGGAATCACCGCCACGCCGCGTTGCACGTTCCACTTCAGAGCGATCTGCCCCGGCGTTTTGCTATGCGCTTCGGCGATCGCCAAGATCGTTTCGTCGCTCAGCAAGTCTTCTTCGCTGGTCGCCATCCCCAGCGGAACGTACGACGGAGCGCCCAGCGGCGAGTAGCCGGTCACCGCGATTCCTTGCTGCTGGCAATAGCGGATCAGCCGCGTTTGCGCTAGATACGGATGCAGTTCGACCTGCAACACCGCCGGCGTCGCCAAGGTGGCGGCGGTGATCTCTCGCAGTAGTGAAATATTGAAGTTGCACACGCCCAAATGCCGCGCCAGGCCTGCCGTTTTCAGCTCCTGCATCGCTTGCCAGGTCTCGGCTTGCGGCACGGCGATCGGTCGCATCGCGGGCTCGGCCGCACTGGGATCGAAGAACCACGCCGGCGGATACCGCGTTTCCGGTGACACGTACTCCAGCGCGATCGGAAAGTGAATGTGATAGAGATCGAAGTAGTCGATCTGCAAGTCGCGGAGCGAACGTTCAGCCGCGGCTCGCACATGCTCCGGCCGATGATAGGTGTTCCAGAGCTTCGACGTGATCCAGAGATCTTCGCGACGGCAAAGTCCCTGCTGCAGCGCCTTTTGCAACCCGGCGCCAACCGCCTCTTCGTTGCCGTAATCGCAAGCGCAGTCAATGTGGCGATAGCCGGCCTCGATCGCGGCGACGATCAGATCAGGCAAGATCGCTGCGTCAATCTTCCACGTTCCCAAACCAACCAGCGGCAGTTTGCCGCCGCCGGCGACCGTTAGCGTATCGTTCATGTCGAACTCGTATCTTTGGAGAGAGCGGCGCCCTGTTCAGAAAAACAGGGCGATACAAAAGAAACCGTCTAGCGGCCGACGTAATCCTGACGCATTGGCCATTTGCCCAGCGTCACCGTCAGCTCGATCGGTTCACCGTCACGGAGGATCTTCATCTTGATTTTGTCCCCCACTTTCTTGTCTCGCAAGAATTCGGTCAGCGCCGTGAAGTGCGGAACGTCTTTGCCGTCGACCTGCTCGATCACATCCGCCTTACGTACTCCCGCGGCGAAAGCGCTTCCTTCTCGCGGCACGTCTTCCACCGTGCAGGGAGACTCGGCGATCGTTTGTCCCTGGACTCCCAAAAAGGCGCCGTTGCGAATATCCATCCGCCGCGGATCGCCGCCGAACTGGGCGAACAGTTCCGCTTTCCCTTTTTCGGAGAGCTCGGTGCCGTACAGTTCCGCTTTGATCAATCGCCCCATCTTGCCGAACATCGGAATCACTTCGTCGTCGATCGGCAGATAGTAGAACCGCACGTTTTCCAGTCGCGGCAACAGCGGGTTCAACTCGCCAAGCGCCTCGTCGTCGATGTTCGGCGTTTCTTTGATCGTCAGCAGTCGCACGTTTTGCATCGTCGCGACCTGTTTCAGATATTCGGCGGTGATCTTCTCCCCCGACATCTGCACGTCTTCGATAAAGCGGAGCTGACGCAAATAGTACAGCTCTTTCGGTCCGCCCTTGTAGCTGTCGTCAATCGTGACGCTCGGTCCGCGCGACGGATCGACAAAGCCGGGCGCCGGCATATATTCGCTGAACTTCAGTCCCAAACTGCGCAGCACCCGCCGCGAGCGTTCCTCTTGCAGCGTCGCAACTCGGTTGAGCGTATCCTGGGCGTATTGCGAGACCCCGTCGTTACCGGCCGCCGCGATCAACTCCAGCCGTTCGGTGGCGGCGATCTCGGCGTTGATGTCGTCCCCCAGCGTAAATCGCTTCAAAATATGGATGCAGCGGATCGATTTTTCGAGACTGCCGCTCGAAACCGCCGCCGTCAGCTCATCAATCGCCTCCGGTCCGGCGTGCGACAACTTTTCGGTCGCATCCTCGCGGATCAAAAACCGCTCCGAATCGAGCTTCGCGATCAAACGGCGAACCTCGTCCGCCGACATCGCAGGCGCCTGATTTTCCGGGGTTCCTTCTTCCGTCGTCGTTTCGACAGGAGCTTGCGCAAAGATCTGGGAGGCGCAACACGCGATCAGAACAAGCGATATATAGAAGAGAGACGGTCTCAACGGCCGTTCCTTGATTAGCGGCATTTTGGTAGGCGGTCTTTCGTATTCTCCCCCGATCTTCACAATAATGCCAGAGGAAAACAATCTGACTCCCCCAATCCACCCCTGCTGACTTGTTTACGCCTGACCAATATCAACTGCTCGACTTTGGCGATGGACGCAAATTAGAGCGTTTCGGGCCTTTTCTGCTCGATCGCTTGTCTCCCTCCGCCGAAACCTCCCGGCCTGCCCAACGTCCGTTGTGGCGGGAGGCCGCGTGTCGCTACGAGCGAACCGACGGCGATCGCGGAGTCTGGCGCCCCGCCGATGCGTTGCCGTCGACCTGGACGATTTCGCACGGGCCCTTCTCGTTCGAGCTGAAACCGACCGATTTCGGACACTTGGGCATTTTTCCGGAGCAGGCCGAGAACTGGGACTGGATCGCCAAGACCGTTGCGACGCGGCCGTCAGCCAAAGTTTTGAATTTGTTCGCCTACACCGGCGGCAGCACGCTCGCCGCCGCCGCGGCCGGCGCGGAAGTGGCGCACGTCGACGCCGCGAAGAACGTCGTGCAGTGGGCGCGGCGCAATGCCGAAATCTCAGGCCTTACCGACGCCCCGATTCGCTGGATCGCCGACGACGCCCGCAAGTTCGTCCGCCGCGAAGTGAAACGGGGCTCGCAATATGACCTAATCATCCTTGATCCCCCCAGCTACGGGCACGGCGTCAAAGGAGAAGTTTGGCGCGTCGATCAACACTTGCCTGAGCTGCTCGCCGAACTCCGCACCATCTCGACCGACGACGCCGCGATCCTGCTGACCTGTCACTCGCCGGGACTTGGTCCGGTCGAACTGCGACAGATGCTCGAGCGTTATTATTTCGAGCGACGCGTCGCCGGGCTCGAAGCGCGTCCTTTGTTCATTCCTTCCGCCGACGATCGGCGACTCCCCAGCGGCATCTTGGCTCGCTGGTCGCAATAACACGGAATCACCCCATGCCAGAGCGGATTACCAGCGTCCAAAACCCGCGGATCAAAGCGGCCGCCAAGTTGCGTCAGCGCCGCGCTCGCGAGCAGCAAGGGCGGACCATCATCGACGGCGTCCGCGAGATCGACCGCGCGTTGGCGAAAGGCTTCCCGCTCCTCGAACTTTTTCTCTGCGACGAAATGCTGGTCGGCGCCGAAGCGGACGCGCTGCGCAATCGAGTCGATAGCCAGCGCGACTTGAACGTCTACGAAATCACCCGCGACGTCTGCGAGAAGCTCTCCTTTGGCGAACGTGCCGAAGGCGCCGTTGCGGTCGCCAACTATCCCGACACGGCGCTCGACGCGAGCGTTCTCTCCGCATCGCCGCTGATCGTCGTGCTGGAAGGGGTCGAAAAGCCGGGCAACCTCGGCGCGATTCTCCGCACTGCCGATGCGGTTGGCGCCGATTGCATGATCGCGGCCGATGCGAGAACCGATCTTTTCAATCCGAATGCGATCCGCGCCAGCCTCGGCACCATCTTCGCCGTCCCGACGTTTGAAGCGACCACGGCCGAAACGTTCGCCTTCCTCCGCGCGGCCGGCGTCCAGATGTTCGCCGCCCGCGTCGAAGGCGCCGTCTCGTATGAACAGGTCAGCTTCGCCGGACCAACGGCGTTGATCCTCGGCAGCGAAGCGGAAGGACTCTCGGGTCGCTGGCTCGCCGACGACGTCACCAACATCCGCCTCCCGATGCGCGGCATCGCCGACAGCCTGAACGTCTCCACCACCGCCGCCGTGCTCCTCTACGAAGCGGACCGCCAACGGCAACACTAGCCCGCAGCGCAAGCGAGGGAAATGCGTCGGGCTAAATGACGAATGTCGAAATCAGAATGACGAATGGAAGAGGGTTCGTCATTCGAGCTTCGACATTCGTCATTTGCTTGCGAGTCCATTCCCTCGCTTGCGCTGCGGGCTAGTGTTGGGATTCACCCTTGCGGCCGATGGTGAATTGTCGTTCGACTTGAACTACAATCACACCTATCCCATCCCCCGCTATCCTCCACCGCCAGGAGCCGTTCCTCATGCCTGCTCGTCCTTGGCTCGTCGCAATCGTCCTGTCGCTCGCCGCCTCTTCCCTTTCGGCCGCCGACGGCAAGTACAACGTTCTCTTCATCATCTCCGACGACCTCTCGGCCGAAGCCCTTTCGTGCTACGGTCATCGCGAGTGCAAATCCCCCAACATCGATCGACTCGCCGCGCGGGGCGTGAAGTTCACCCATACCTATTGCCAATACCCGGTCTGCGGGCCATCGCGGGCGGCGCTAATGTCGAGCATGCACACGTCGACGATCGGCGTGATGAACAACGGCCAGTCGACCAACTTCACGAAGAATCTCGGCCAGCGTCACAGCATGTCGCAGCACTTTCGCGACAATGGTTACTACGCCGCCCGCGTCAGCAAGATCTATCACATGAGCATCCCCGGCGACATCACCGCCGGCGCACCCGGCGCCGATCATGCGGCGTCGTGGGACGAGGCCTTTAACTGCAAAGCGCCCGAGTGGATGAGCGAAGGGGAAGCGGCGGTCTATTCCAACGAGAAGCTGAACAAAGATCCCG
The DNA here is from genome assembly GCF_020966755.1 of Blastopirellula sediminis. Taxonomy (NCBI): domain Bacteria; kingdom Pseudomonadati; phylum Planctomycetota; class Planctomycetia; order Pirellulales; family Pirellulaceae; genus Blastopirellula; species Blastopirellula sediminis. The sequence goes on along the minus strand of NZ_JAJKFT010000010.1, from coordinate 2,084,034 downwards.
ACAAGCATTACGGGCTCGGCTTCGGCACCGCCTTCTACGCCGTCAAAACGTCGACCGACGGAACCGAACAAGCCGATCACCAAGCGGCCGACAAAGCGATCGAATTGCTGCGCGAACACAAAGACGAACGCTTCTTCCTGGCGGTCGGCATGGTTCGCCCGCACGTGCCGCTAGTCGCGCCGGCCAAGTTCTTTGGTCCGTATCCGGCCGACAAGATGACGCTCCCGCCGAAGATCGCCGGCGACTGGGACGACATCCCCAAGGCCGGCATCTCCCGCAACAGCAAAGCGACCGGCATGACGCTCGACGGTCAGCACGAAACGCTATCGGCCTACTACGCGTCGGTCGCCTACATGGATTATCAGGTCGGCCGCGTCCTGGACGAATTGAAGAAGCTCGGCCTCGACAAAAACACGATCGTCGTCTTCACCGCCGACCATGGTTATCACCTCGGCGAACATGACTTCTGGCAAAAGATGAGTCTGCACGAAGAGTCGACCCACATCCCGCTGATCATCGCCATCCCCGGCCAAGCGCCAAAAGTGGTCAACGGCCTGGCCGGACAGATCGACATCTACCCCACGCTGGCCGAACTCTGCGGCCTGAAGATCCCCGACTACCTGCAAGGAGTCAGCCAGGTCGCCGCGATCAACTCTCCCGAGACGTCGGCCCGCGACGAGATCCTTTGCCAAACCAACAAAGGAAAACTCCTACGAACCGATCGCTACGCCTACATCGCCTACAGCGACGGGAGCGAAGAACTGTACGACATGGAAACCGATCCGCAGCAGTACACAAACCTGGCGAAAGATTTGGCGTCGCAAGATGATTTGATCAAGCTGCGGGAGCAACTCAAAAAGCAAGCCGACTTGGCGAAGCCACTGAAGTAGAAAACGCCAACCGACTCAACACTAGCCCGCAGCGCAAGCAAGGGAAATGCGGCCGGAAGAAAAGCGGACAGCGGAGAGCCGAAAGCGGCAAGAAGAAAACCAACACTAACCCGAGGCGCAAGCCGAGGGAATGTGGCCGAAAATAATCAGCGCACGAGAGGCCTTTCGGACGAATCAAAGGGGACGGGGGTCAATTTCGTTGCGGCCTTGAAAAGGCCCCCCATCCCCTTTGAATTCGTCTGCACTTTGAGTGCTGTGGGAAAATGAGCCTGACGCAAACACAGAAACAACTCTTGGAAGGCATTCAGAACGCCGTTGCCCTCGACAGGACCAAGACCTTTGACTATTCCACGGAATACCTCGGTTACTTGCCGTTCGGCATGTATCATTGGATTTCCGTAAATGGAAAAGATATTGGAACTCCCAACGTCCCGTTTGAGTTCTCCAGCGACGATCTCGACAAGTTGGAAGTCGAGGGACACATACGCAAAACAGATCATTGGGTTGACCCCAAAGACGGCTCTCGTACGAAGACCACGTATGTAATTGAATGACCGTGATGGGGCCAAGCCCTCCCGGAAGGGAACGCTCTTCGTAAACGTTCTATGTTTTCGGGAAGAGTGAACGGAACCCGTGCCGCTTACGGCCGGATTGGGTCAAACGCTGGGCGCACTGTCGCCTGCGACAGTGACATGGGACTGCAGCGTCCGCCATTTCCGCCCACTTAGATCGCCTCCAACTCGTCGCATTGGTCAGAGCTACGTTTCGATTCTTTGAAGCGGATACCCAAATCTCTGCAGCGCGTCGAGAAAAGCGTTCCAATCTCCCTCCGTCACTTCATCGGCAATTAGCTTGGCGGATTGGATCTTCCCAGACGCTTTTTCGTACTCAATTGTCACCGAGCATCGCAGCGCCATCCTCTCCGCTTCCTCTTCTACCGTGACTTTCTTGATCCGTTCCTTTCCCAATGCCCCCTTCCCACGGCTGTGCATAATTCTGAAGCCGTGCTTGTCGACTAGTAACGAATACCGATGCAAACGAAGTCCAAAACAGATCCGACGACGTCCCCTCCCCTGAACGAATAGGCTTTCGCCGCTCTCGGAATGACGGATTTCCGTAAGTACTATTTCGATCGTCACGTTGGCCAAAGTTCCAAGTTGCCGAGGGGGCGCTTCCAATCTTTTTAACCGCTTTTGATTCCAGACGCCGCACTAAAATTCTTGCTTGACAAAGCGCACGGATTCGTGGTCGATTCCGGGGTGCGAACGGGTCTGTCTGGCAGCGCTCTTGGCCGCGGGCAATGTTGCGCGAGCGGGCGATTGCTGAGATGGACTGCTCATTGGCAATTTGGATGCGAAGCGAATCGCAACCTGGTTGGCGACCTGGCGCGAAAAAAACGGGCGGTCCAGTCCACTGCTCGGTCAATGTTGATGCGTTAACGACAAATTGGTTCGCGTGTGGTCCAGTCGCGTCTGCAAAAAAACGGGCGTTGAAGTCCAGTCCAGTCGGCGTGAAAAAAATCGCGCCCTGCGGTCCACATGATGGGCGGTTTAGGAAAGACGCATTTGGGTCTCCAGAGACGCGAAAAGGAATGATTCGTAATCCAGTCCAGTCCGGGCGAAAAAAAACGGGCGGTCCAGTCCACTGCTCAGTCGATGTTGATGCGTTCACGAAAAATCGGTTCGACCGTGGTCCAGACGCGTCTGCAAAAAAACGCGCGTTGGAGTCCAGCCCAGTCGGCGTGAAAAAAAATCGCGCGCTGCGGTCCACATGATGGGAAGTTTAGGAAAGACGGCTTTGATTCCTGGAGTAGCAAAAAGAAATCGTTCGTAGTCCAGTCCACTCCGAACGAAAAAAACGTGCGCCGCGGTCCAGTCCCAGAATTGGGTGAATGACGAATGTCGAAGACCGAATGACGAATGAAGTTGGAATGAGAAAAAAAATACCGGTCCGGGGTCCCATTTTTGGTCAGGCCGCAAATCGATGAATGAGTCCGGGTTTGGAAGACATGCTCTTCTCGCGAAGACGCGATAAGAGCATGGCACCGGGCTTTACGCGTTCTCCGCTTGCCACTCGGCGGCGCGGAGCGTGTTTTCCATCAGCATGACGATCGTCAGCGGGCCGACGCCGCCGGGGACGGGGGTGATCGCCGAGGCGACTTCCTTCACGCTGTCGAAATCGACGTCGCCGCAGAGGCCGTCGTCGGTCCGGTTGATGCCGACGTCGATGACCGCGGCGCCCGGTTTGACCATGTCGGCGGTGACGAACTTCGGTTTGCCGATCGCGGCGATCAAGATGTCGGCGGTGCGGCAGATCGTCGCCATATCGGCGGTCCGGCTATGGCAGACGGTGACCGTCGCGTTGGCGGCCGACGAGCCGCAGGTCGAGTCCTTTTGCATCAACATCATCGCCATCGGCTTGCCGACGATTTCGCTCCGGCCGATGACGACCGCATGTTTGCCGGCGGCCGAAATGCCGCTCCGATGCAAGATCTGCATCACGCCGTGCGGCGTGCACGGCAGAAACCGGGGACGCCCTTGCGAGACGAGACCGACGTTATGCGGATGAAAACAATCGACGTCTTTGGAGGGATCGATCGCGTCGAGGATCAGCGTCTGATCGATTCCGTTGGGAAGCGGCAACTGGACGAGGATGCCGCTCACCGCCGGATCGGCGTTGAGCTGGGCGACTAGCGCCAACAGTCCTTCGGCGGTCGTATCGGCCGGCAGACGGTGCATGAAGCTGGCGATCCCCATGCGACCGCAGGCCCGCTCCTTGTTCCGGACGTAGACCTGGCTGGCCGGATCTTCGCCGACCAGAACGGCCGCCAAACCGGGCTGACGTCCGGTTTTGGCCTGAAATGCGGCGACCCGTTCCTTAATTTCGAGTTCGATCTGCTGGGCGATCGCCTTCCCGTCCAAGATTGCCGCCGCCATGCCGAGCTCCTAACTGCTTCGCCTGAAAGCCCCAAACCGCGGTAAAAACCGCATGGGGAGAGAGGTCGCTATTGTATCCGCGCCTCGCATTGGGGGTATCCCCCGCATTTCGAGCCGAATTTGAAAAAAAGAGAAATCAATTTCCAAGCGCCCTGCAATCGAACGCCTGATCGCCGTTACGTTCAAATCGGATAACCGATATACTACCCCATTGCTGGCGGGAACGCCGCAATCTACCTAGTTCCACAGACCCACATTTCACTCCAACTTCAACGGATCACGATGTCGACGGATCAAGCCCTCAGCCCGGTGGACGAATTCAAACGCGACAGCAACTACCTGCGTGGGGAAATCGCCCAGGAGTTTGTCGACGGGACCGATCACTTCGGCAAGTCGAGCATCCAGCTGATGAAGCATTTCGGCATCTATCAGCAAGATGACCGCGACGCCCGCTCGTCGAACCGAGCCGCCGGTGGGGGGAAATCGTACATGTTCATGATTCGGACCCGCATCCCGGGCGGCGTGCTGACGTCCGAGCAGATGCTGGTCGAACTCGATCTGTGCGACAAGGTGGGGAACGAAACGCTGCGGATCACCAGCCGTCAGGCTTTGCAGCACCACGGCGTGATGAAAGAAAGCCTGCAGACGCTGGCCCAACAGCTGCGTCAGGTCGGCCTGTCGACCTTGGGCGCTTGCGGCGACGTCAACCGTAACGTGATGTGCTGCCCGGCGCCGCTGTACGGCGACAGCGTGCGGACCGAGATGCAACAGACGGCGTCTCGTTTGGCTGAACACCTGGAGCCGAAGAGCGGCGCCTATCGCGAGATCTTTTTGCAAGATCCGGAAACCGGCGAGAAGGAAAAGATCGCCAGCGGCGAAGTGATCGAACCGCTCTACGGCAAGCAATACCTGCCGCGCAAATTCAAAATGGGGATGGCCCTGCCCGAAGATAACTGCGTGGACGTTTACACGCAGGACCTGGGGATGATTTGCGTTCATGAGAACGGCAAGATCCTGGGCTACAACATCCTGGTCGGCGGCGGTCAAGGTCGCACGCCGAGCGCCGAGAAAACCTTCCCGGCCTTGGGTCAACGGATGACCTTCGTGACGCCCGATCAATTGATCCCGGTCATCGAAGCGGTCATCAAGGTGCAGCGCGACTTCGGCAACCGCGAAGATCGCAAGGTCGCGCGTATGAAGTACCTGATCCACAACTGGGGCCTGGAAAAGTTCAAAGCCAAAGTCGAAGAGTACTACGGCGCTTCGCTACCGGAACCGCACCCGGCCGATATCCATGGCTTTGACGACCACAAAGGTTGGCACGAGCAAGGAGACGGCAAGTGGTTCTATGGCTTGAACGTCGAGAACGGACGCATCAAGGATGACGAAACGATCCAGCTGAAGACGGCGATTCGCAAGATCTGCAATCAGTTCAATCCCGGCATCCGTCTGACCAGCCACCAGGACATCATGTTCTGCGACATCGCCGAAGCCGATAAGCAGGCGATCATCGACATCCTGAAAGAGCACAAGGTTCCGCTGACCGAAGAGATCTCGAACGTCCGTCGCTGGTCGATCGCCTGCGTCGCGTGGCCGACCTGCGGTCTGTCGATCACCGAAAGCGAACGTGCGCTGCCGGGGATCATCGACGGCCTGGAAGTCGAACTGGCGAAGCTGGGCCTCGATTCGGAGAAGTTCACCGTTCGCATGACCGGCTGCCCCAACGGATGTGCTCGCCCGTACAACAGCGACGTCGGCCTGGTCGGTCGCGCGAAGGAAAAGTACACCATGTTCCTCGGCGGCCGCTTGCTCGGCAACCGCTTGAGCTTCATCTACAAAGACATGGTCCCGGCCGACGAAGTGGTGGCCGAACTGACCAAGGTCTTCGCGTTCTACAAAGCGGCGCGCGAAGAGGGTGAATCGTTTGGCGACTTCTGCCATCGCCAAGGTAAGGAATCGATCGAAGCGGCGGTCAGCGAGTAATCGCTGGCCAGCCGTTTGCGGCAAGGCTAAACTGGCTGCGTGTCTGAAATCACCATCAAACTTGTAGCCGCCCTGCTGGTCGGTGCCGTCCTTGGCTGGGATCGCGAAAGACGTCAAAAGTCGGCGGGCCTGCGCACCTATATGCTGGTCTCGCTCGGCGCCGCTTCGCTGATGATCGCCGGGCTGCAGTTGCAGCAGGAATACGGCGGGACCGACCTGGTCGCCGTGCGACTCGACGTACAGCGGATCTTGGCGGCCATCATTGGCGGCGTTGGGTTTCTTGGCGCCGGCTCGATCATTCAGGCTCGTCACAGCGTGCACGGCGTGACGACGGCGGCCGGCATTTGGATTGCCGCCGCAGGGGGAGTCGCGTGCGGCTGCGGCTATTTTCATCTCGCGGCAATGTCGGCAATTTTGGCCTGGATCGTCATCGTCGGCGTCGGCCGTTTTGAAAAGTGGTACTTTGGGAGCGACGACGAATAACGTCCGGCTCATCTATTGCGATTCTCGAAATCCTCTCAGCGATCGCGCGGCGACCAGCTTGGCCTACCGACCGCTCTAGATTCGGCCCAATAAGACGATGGCCAGTCAAAAATAGGCGGCATTTTGGCCGTTAGCAGGTTTTTCCTCTCTGGCATGACGTTTGCCTTTTAGTTCCACGCGTGGGGCTAACACCGCATCTGTCACGAGAGGAGAGAACCATGTCACTGGAAACCAAACTAACGCTCAACGAATCGACGATTGAGAAGCTCCAGACGTTGATTCGCGCCAACATCGATTCGTACGACGGTTTCCGCGAAGCGGCGCATCAGATCGATGACCCGCTGGTTGCGGAGCTCTTCCGCGAAATGGCGGCTGAACGTTCGACGCTAGCGGCCGAGTTGCAAGATTACGTCACCTGGAACAACAAGAAAGCGGAAGACGACGGCTCCTACGCGGCGGCGCTCCATCGCACCTGGATCGACATCCGGGCTCTGCTGAGCGGCGGCGACGCCTACGCGATCCTGTGCGAAGTGGAACGTGGCGAAGACCACATCAAGCATGCCTACGAAGACGCCCTGAAGGCGACCGTCGGCAGCGCCATGAACGACGTGCTACAACATCAATATGCCCAGGTCAAGCAGGGGCACGATCGCGTCCGCGATCTGCGCGACGCCTTCAAATCAAATTCGTAACCCGACCTCAGGTTTCGCCTGCGTCGCCGTAGACCGTCGACGACGCGGCGATTCTGCTGACGCTGGGGCACATCTATCCGCGCCGCGTTGGCGCCATTTGGAGAAACAAGACGATGAACGCAATGACGAAGCTGCTGACTCCGACTCTGGTGGGCTGCGCGCTAATGCTCGGCGTAACCGTGACTCAAACCGGTTGCGACCACAAAGAGAAACTGATCGATATCGAAACGCCTCGTGGCGAAGTCAAAGTTGAGCAAGATAAAGATACCGGCGACATCAACGTCGAAGTCAACCGAGATCGACAATAGCGCGATTGCCGTCGAGGCTCGTTCTCTATAGATGGGGCGAATCCTGCACGCAGGGTTCGTCCCGTTCGCTTCCCCTGCGTATCCCAGGGAAGGCTTTCCTACGCGAATTGGAATCGCCCTGACGGCCGACAACGTTCGGTCGCCAGTTTTTCTTTAACCGACGACCGGCACAAGAATCTCGCCTCGCGACATTTCGACGGCGTCCCCCGAGTAGAGCTGAAACTCCCCTTCCCACTTCGCATGCGGAAGCGGAAAGCCAAGCTGCTGCAGCTCACGCTCGAGCATCGTCATCATCGGCGGTCGAAACTGACAATCGCGCGCGAAGGTCGCCGGCAATTCGCTTCCGGCAGAGAGTGCGACGATTGTCCCGCGCTTCATGCGCAAACCGGCGCTACGGCCGAGTTTGCCGCCGACGACAATCGTGCCGGCCAACATGCGATAACCGCACAGCTCGCCGACATCGCCGGCGACCGCAATCATGCCGCGCCGCATCCGAACTCCCAATTCACGACCAGCAGAGCCATGAATGACGATCGTTCCTCCTTGCAGACCTCGCTTCTCGCCGGGGTTAGGACTACCGACAAAATCGCCGGCGTCGCCGACGACCGTCAGACTTCCCCCCTTCATTGCGGCGCCAACATGATCGCCAACGTTACCCTCAATCGTCAGACTGCCGGAGTTCATTTCGGCGCCAAGAAAATCGCAACGGGAGAAGTCGCCGACCAAACGGAGTTGCTGATCGGTCGCGACTCCTTTCCGTTGAAAGAGCTCCCCCAATTCCACCTGTTCGGCCCCACACGCAAGCGAGAGCCGAGCGATCTGGTCCGCCGAAAGAGAGGCCAACCGATCGGGCGTGATCTCTCGCAAACCGATGACGGGGGAGATATCCTGGACAAGCGTTAGGGTCAGCGGCATGGCCGATCGCTTTCAATGTTGACCATCGAATCACCAAGTCATTCCAAGATAGCCGCGAAAAGCTCGCGGGTGAACCAGGATGCAATCGCCAATACCGCAGAGCGCCGCCATCATCTTGTGCGGAGGACAGAGTCGTCGAATGGGGGCCGAGAAAGCGTCGTTGGCGTTTGGCGCAGAAACGTTGCTATCACGTATTGCGCGTATCGTGTCGCCGGTCGTGACCGAGACGATCATCGTCGCCGCGCCGCAGCAAACGCTACCGAAGTTTTCGGTCGACGTACGCGTCGTCTATGACGAAACGCCTGGCCTGGGGCCCTTGGAAGGAGTCCGCTGCGGTCTCGATTCGGTCGGCCCCGGCGTCGATCGCGCACTTGTATGCGGATGCGATACTCCGTTAATCACCACAGAAGCGGTGCGGATTTTATTCGAAAAATTGGATGATCTCTGTGACGCCGCGGTAACGGCCGACATCGAACGAATGCATCCAACGTTCGGCGTTTATCGCGTTCATGCCGCAGGCGTCGCCGCCAGACAGCTACTGGCCGGCGAGCGTTCGCTGCATGGTTTTGTGAGACATCTCTCTATCACGGCGGTCTCTCCTGCAGAGCTCGGCGGCGATCAGTTGTTGCACAACGTGAATACGCCGGAAGAGTACGCCTCCGCACTGTTGGCAGCCGGCTTGCCTCCTGCGGAGTTTCCACCGCCCTCTGCACCTTAATTAGAGAAGGACACGCTCATGCCAGACGCCGCCGTTTGGGAAGCTGTCAAAAAGAACGTTTCGATGAGCTTCCAGATGTTCGATAGCCATTTGGACGACGTCGACAAAGCCGATTGGTTTCGCATGCCGGGCGACGTCACGCACGTCGCTTGGCAAGTTGGCCACATCACGATCGCCGCCTATGGCATCGGCCTGCGCATGCAACGCGGCGCAAGCCCTGCCGACGCCGAACTAGGCCTGGCCAACTACAAAGAGCTGTTTGGACAAGGATCGACCCCGTCGGCCGACGCCAGCAAGTATCCTTCGGCTGAAACGCTCCATGCGAATCTGAAGAAGGTATTCGCCCAGGTTGAAAAAGAAATGGCCGAATACAAGCTGAGTGAACTCGACGACGCCCTCGATCCTGGGCACCCGCTCTTCAAGACGCGGTTCGCGGCGATGTCGTTCCTGCCGGCGCATAACTTCATGCACTACGGTCAGGTTTCGCTGCTGCGTCGCCTCTTTGGCGCCGCGCCGATCCGCTAAGCGGAACAGGTACAAGAAAAGAAAAAACTCCACGGCTCAGCGAGCCGTGGAGTTCGTCTTGATCGATTACAGCACCGCTTTAATCGCGTTGCAGAGCTTCTCGACGTTGGTCTCAGAAATGCCGGCCACGTTGATGCGGCCCGAGCCGACGATATAGATCGCGAACTTGCTACGCAGTTCGTCGACCTGCACCGGATTCAAACCGGAGAACGAGAACATCCCCTTCTGGTTCGCGATGAACGAGAAGTCGCGATCGACGCCGACCTTCTTCATCGTCTCGACCAGCAGCGTCCGCATCCCGTTGATCCGATCACGCATCGCGGTCAATTCCCCTTCCCACTGCGACTTGAGCGTCGCGTCGGACAGGATTGTTTCGACCACGGCGCCGCCATGGGTCGGCGGGTTCGAGTAGTTCGCCCGAATCGCATTCTTCAGTTGGCTCAGCACGGCCGTCGCAGCGGCGGAGTCGCCGGCAACCGCGGTCAGCGCGCCAACTCGCTCGTTATACAAACCAAAGTTCTTGCTGAACGAGCTGCAGACGAGCAACTCTTGCCCCGGTTGGGCCAGCGCGGCCAGACCAGCGGCATCTTCACATAGGCCGTCGCCGAAGCCTTGGTAGGCGAAGTCGACCAGCGGCAGCAGATCGCGGCGATGAATCAGCTCGGCGATCTCTTTCCATTGCTCCGGAGTCGGATCGATGCCGCTCGGATTGTGGCAGCAGCCATGCAGCAGGACGACGTCGCCCGACGGAACCTTTTCCAACGCTTCCATCATTTCGCCAAAGGCCAGCCCGTTGCTCGCTTTGTCGAAATAGGGATAGCCGACCGTTTCTATTCCAGCGGCCGCGAAGATGCTGGGGTGATTCGGCCAGGTCGGCTGGCTGATCCAGACGCGGCGACCCGGCAGATTTTTCGCCAGAAAATCGGCGGCCACGCGCAGTGCCCCCGTACCTCCGGGGGTTTGGACCGTAACGCCCCGCGATGCGGCATTGATCTCGTGATCGGCGCCAAGCATCAGCTCGCGGACCAAGCGGCAATACTCGGGCCGGCCGTCAATCGGCAGGTACGATTTCGTCTTTTCGTCGCTCACCAGGCGACGTTCGGCCTCTTTCACGCAATCCAGAACCGGCGTCACCCCATTGGCGTCTTTAAAGACCCCGACGCTCAGATTGATCTTTTCGGGGTTGGGATCATTGCGAAACGCCTCGTTGAGGCCAAGAATCGAGTCGGGCGGCGCGGTTTGAACGTTCTGAAACATACCTGTGATTCGCGGTTTGGGGGAAGTAACGGAGTCGTCGGCAGCGTAGGACGCTGCGGCGCCCCAAAGGTTCGCCATGCGGCGCAAATTCAACCGGATGGCCGACTTCTGTCGAGTCAGGCGCTTCGCAGTCCTTGACGAACCGAATTAGTCGTGCCAACAATTAAATGGTACTTGCGAGCGTCTCTTCCAGACAGACCCCACCGGACCGGCCGCTACCCTCTAACACGTTGGGCGGCCCGCGGAACTTGCCCGCTCGTTTCCGATCGATCGCCCCTTTGGGTCGCTCGGCAAACCCTCCTTCCTACCTCCTAGAAAGACGATTGACGAGATGGCACGTTCTCGAGTCGGTATTTGGCTAATTGGGGCTCGCGGCGGCGTCGCTGCGACGACGATTGTTGGTTTGGTCGCTCTCCGTCGCGGCTTGGTCGACACGGTCGGCCTGGTGAGCGAATTGCCGCAATTCGCCGACCTTGGCCTGACGACGTGGGATAACATCGTCATCGGCGGTCACGAAATCCGCAACGTCACCCTCTACGACGCCGCTCAGCAACTGGTCGACGTCAGCCGAGCCCTCGATCCGCGCCTGGTCGCGGCGGCCAAAGAAGACCTCGATGCGATCGACGCCAATATCAAAGACGGCACGCTGCTGAACGTCGGCGCCAAGATCGCCGGGCTGGCCAAGAACGAACTGCGCGAGAAGACCGAAACGCCTCGCCAGGCGATCAGCCGCATCCAGGCCGACATCTCGGCCTTCGCCAAACAGCACGAACTGTCGGACGTGATCGTGATCAACGTTTCGTCAACCGAGCCGCCGTTCGACGACAGCAAGTTGCCGACCAGTTGGAACGAACTGGCGCCGCTGCTCGAGTCGGGCGATTGCCATCTGCCGGCCAGCAGCTTGTATGGCGCTGCGGCGCTGGAACTTGGTTTCCCCTACGTCAACTTCACGCCGTCGGTCGGCGCGTCGATTCCGGCCCTGTGCGATTTGGCCGAGCAGAAGAAGACCTGCCACATGGGGCATGACGGCAAGACCGGCGAGACGCTCCTCAAGAGCACCCTCGCGCCGATGTTCGCCCATCGCAACTTGGAAGTGATGAGCTGGGTCGGACACAACATCTTCGGCAACATGGACGCCGTCGTCCTCGACGATCCCGAAAACAAAAAGACGAAAGCGACCAGCAAGGATCGCCTGCTTGGTCAGATCTTCGGCTACCATCCGCAAACTCTGGTGACGATCGAACGGATCGACAGCATGGGGGACTGGAAGACGGCGTGGGATCATATCCACTTCCGCGGCTTCCTTGGCACGCCGATGGTGATGCAGTTCATCTGGCAAGGCGCCGACTCGCTGCTCGCCGCACCGCTGGTGATCGACCTGGCGCGGTTCGCCGAACTCGCCCATCGCCGCGGCGAGACGGGACTTTTGACGTCGCTAGCTTGCTTCTTTAAGTCGCCGCATGGCACCGGCGAGAACGATTTTTCCAAGCAATTTTCGATGCTCGAGGCCTGGGCGAAATCGTAGCGACGTTGCCGCACAAGCAGTTAGGAAACCTTAAGAACGTTTCATCTGCTTTGGCATACGAATTCTGCAAAATTTGATTCGCCTCGCTGTCGAACAATCCCTATAGTTGAAAAATCACGAGAGCCGTCAGGTCGCTGACGGCTTTTTCGAGTTCCAACGAATAGAGCCTTCGATGCGACGCTTCGTCACGCAAACGCTGGTCTGGTTGATCGTCGTGAGCCTATCGGCTGCGACGCCGATCGCCGCTCTGACCGGGCTGTCGCACTCGCCCGAACTCGCTCTTTCCTCAGCGCCCGACGAACCGGTCGCTGCGTCGTCGTACGAAACCGATTCGCACGCCGAAGCCGCCATCCATCGCATCGATCAGCTCTTCTACTATCACGACAAGACGGAAGAAGAAGCGCGCGACGCGTCGCAACATGCGAAGCATCTTTCTCCTTGCGTTGATGCACTCCCAGGCGTCCAGTCCGATGCGGTGCGTCAACTTCTCCTCTCGGTAAGCCGCGGCGACCATATGGCGTCCACCGTGACGCGTCATTTGCGGTTGTAATTCTCCTCTGCGGTCGACTCCCTTTCGCTCTCGACATGCGCCGCTTACGCATGCCCCAAGCTCCGATTTCGCCTACGCAAATCGCCGCTGGGAAGTGACTGCGAAAGGCGCCAATCCTTGTTGCGTCTCGCCATTGCGGTTCCGCACGCTTGTGCGCGATCGCGTCCGCGAGACGGCTCGCACTCACAACAAATTCCAGAGAGAGACGCCGTTATGAATCACCGAAACCTGAACGTTTTGATCAATCGCCACTTCGGTCAGTCGCATCACCGTCGCCCTGATCCGGTTGACGACGTCATCTTCCAGGTCGCCGACCTGTTGAAGATGGGCCGCGCCGACAAAGCGCTCCATCTGCTTCGTCCCAGCAAACGTCATCATGACTTCCGTCTGATCAACGCCCGCGGCGTTTGCCAGATGCGGCTCGGCCTGATCGACGCTTCGGTCAACACGTATCGCACGTTGGCGCTCGAACCGGTCGGCTTGTCGCTGGCCGTTCGCCACAACTTGCCCAACGCCTATAAGACCAACTTGGCGACGGCGTTGTTGCTGAAGGGAGACGTCACCGGAGGCGAACAAATCCTTGATGAAATCGACGACCAAGATTATCCGATGATCGAAAAACTGCGCGACGTGATCGCCGCCTGGCGACAAGAATTGACGCTGTGGGAAAAGATCGAAGATCAGCTTGGCGTCGCCACCTTCCACTCCGTTTCGCTGCCGTTCAAACCAGGCGAACTGGTCTGATTCGACAGCGCAGCCCCGGGAGGGGACGGACCCCAGCCGTCCCCTCCTTTTTCCCTTTTCCTCCGGGGATTTTCGTTTCCCTTACGGCTCTCTGAAGTTTCTTACGCCGATCTTGAGAATTAGATACAAGCGGCCGCCGAAAACCGAGCTGCGCTTCCTCGCAATGCGTAGTCGTCCCAGGAATCGTCCATTACGATGAAAGCTCGCTTATCATCTTTTCTGGAGAGACGCCGTATGTACCGATCACGACGCGAATTCTTGACTGCCGCCGCTGCCGCCGCCGCCCTCGCTCCGTTGAACCGATCTGTCGCCGCCGAGGAGCCTGTCGCGACCGAAGAAGCGGCGCTCGCCAAGCAGAAGATCTCCAATCGGATCGCCATCTCGACTTACTCGTTCTGGCAGTTCCGTCACGAGCACTTGCGCGACGTCGAGAAATGCATCACGCTGTCGGCCGAGATGGGCTTCGACGCGGTCGAGATTCTCCATCGTCAGATGACCGACGAGTCTCCCGCCTACTTGCAAAAGCTGAAACGAACGGCGCTGGTCAACGGCGTCGATCTCTGCGGCTTCTCGACCCACCAAGGCTTTCTCTCTCCCGACAAAGAGAAGCGTCAGAAGAATATCGACGCGACGATCCACTACATCCGCCTGGCGTACGAAATGGGGATTCCCACGATGCGGGTCAACACCGGCACCTGGGGAACGAGCAAAGACTTCGACGACCTGATGGCCAATCGCGGAATCGAAAAGCCGATCGAGGGCTACACCGATGAAGATGGCTACAAGTGGGTGATCGACAGCCTGGAGAAGTGCTTGCCGGAAGCGGAAAAGTGCGGCGTGCTGCTCGGGCTCGAAAACCACTGGGGACTCGGTCGAACCCCCGAAGGAGTTCTACGAATCGTCGATGCGATCGACAGCCCATGGCTACAAGTCACGCTCGACACCGGCAACTTCCTGGAAGATCCGTATGACCGCCTGGCGATGATGGCGCCGAAGGCGATCTACGTTCAGGCTAAAACCTACTTCGGGGGTGGTCTTTGGTACACATTGGACTTGGACTACCCGCGTATCGCAAACCTTTTGCACGAACAGGGTTACCGCGGCTATGTGGCTCTTGAGTTTGAGGGACGCGAAGATCCGCTCGTCGGAATTTCCCAAAGTTTATCGCTCCTACGCACCGCTTTCGCCTAAACAACGGACGATGCTGCTCCTATAATGACGGGAGAAGGGGCGATAATCCGTTTTTATGCTGATTTCCTCCTTTTACCGCAGGAGGCCGTTATGAGTCGCTCCTCAGTCGCCCTGTTGATCGTCCTTACGGCGATCCTTGGCTATTTCAGTATGGTCGGAGTCGCCATCTTTTCGCGCGGAGTCCCTGGAAACAACTTCAGGACGCCAGAAAGCGACAGGATGACGCCAGCCTCTGAGACAATGCGATCTCCTGCTGCATTCCCTACCATCGTTCCGAGCGAGAAGGCGGAATAGCAATGCTCCTTCGCGCTTCTCGGATCGATCCGTGGGGGTTCCCTTTTCTTGAGACGCGAACCCGTCACGTCCAACCGGGGTCTTTTCGGATGGGTGAACGTCTAAAAACTCCTTGCCATGCCATGAATTCGGAAACCGCTAACCAACCTCTCGACGTCGTCTTGTCGGCGTCGGGCAAAACCTTCATCAACGGCGTCGAAGCGCTGCTTGACGCCCACTTGCGCAGACTCTGCTCGCAGGAACGTTGCGCCCGCAGCGTTCGCATCTTCGCCGGCGAAGAGTGCCGCTTTGATCACGTGACGGAGATCTTCCGCGTTTGCCGCCATTGGGGCGTCGCCGACATCTCACTGGCCGGCTAAACAAGATCGCGCGGCGCTTAGTGCGTCGCTTCCATCAGACGCGTGCGAAGATCAGCGCAGACTTCATGGAATTCGCGGGCCGGCTCCACCTTGCCATCCGCGCCTGGAAGTATCGACAGAACGCGCTGTCCGTCAAAGTAGTAGCCTCGATCGCGACCTCCTTTTTTGGCCGCGTACAGGGCCTCATCCGCTTTGGCGACCAGTTCTTCCGGCCCGGCCAGGTCGTCAACTTGCGCGACGCCGATGCTGACCGTCAGCGGGATTTCGATCGCTTCTTCGCGGAAAACGTCCTCGCGAACCGCCGCCAGGATGCGCTGCGCCGCTTCGTTCCCTTTCTCGAGTTCGGTCTCCGGCAACAGAATCGCAAACTCTTCGCCGCCGTAGCGTGTGACGTAGTCCGCGTCGCGCGTCGTTTGCACCAGCGTCTTGGCGACCGCTTGCAACACCGCGTCGCCGATCTGGTGTCCATACCTGTCGTTAATCTTCTTGAAATAGTCGATGTCGACCAGCAACACGCAGAAGGGTCGGCGTTTGCGATTCCAGAGCGCCCACCGCTTGTGCAACTCTTCGTCGAACGCGCGGCGATTGAAAAGCTTGGTCAGACTATCGGTTCGCGCTTCCGAGAGGGTCGCCGCGAGCTGTTCGGTTTGTTCGTTGATCAGCGTCTCAGCCCGCTTCAGTCGCTCTTGCAAACCGTCGTTGGCGTCGTTCATCACCTTGAGCAGATCGATCGCCTGCTCAAGCGACTTCGATCCCGACGAGTTGCGGCGGGCATGGTCGATTCGCTCTTCGATCGAAGCCATCACGTCGCGCTGCTCATGGACGTCGCCCGCCAGGCCGCGCATGAATTGCGACATCCGCTGCAGGATCTGAGCCGCTTTTTCGGCTTCGCCAGGCGCCGCTTCCGCCGCAGGCTGCGAGTCGCGCATTAGCTTGATGCCGATCCACAGCCCCGCCAGCAACGGGAAGACGCCGCAGGTCATGCCGATCAAGAATGTCGAAAATTGAATCGTGGTAACCGATTCCATAGTAAGTCGTCGCGGTTTGCGGGATCAAAGTTGGATGATCAATCCAAAACTAGAACATCGCCGGAAAAACACGGGCGAAACCGCAGGTTTTTTCCTCGATCCTTCGGGAGAACGCAGCCAAGCCGCTCCGGATATTCCGGTCGCTCGGAACAGTTCGATCACGCCGTCTAGGCTAAATTTCGACGAATTCGGCACTCTTGCGGCCTGGAAAGGGGGAAGCCGCCGTTGACCCTCCCCCACAGGGCGCCTATCGTATCGTGCTGAGCCGTAACTTGCCGGTAAGGTAGCCGCCGTCCCGCACTGATTCGCGGCTTAGAATAGGGAATGAATCCCTTGCGAATGAACATCGTCCTGTTTGAAGACGCCGCCGTCGCCAAACTCTATCCGATCACCGTCGGCCGACCGGCGTACGCCGTCAGCTGCGCCAGCTATACGCTGGTCGACCTGCTGACCCCCTGTAGCGAAACGATCCGGGGGGTGGTTCGTCCCCATCTGATCGAACTGCAAAAGTGCGATCGCCCGGCGCTGCACCAGACCAAGCTCGACGACGCCCAGCCGACGCTGCTGCTTAACGCCGTCGTCGCCCCCACGGCCGCCAATCGACAGACGCTGGTCGACTGGGTCGCCAGCAAGCAGCCAGGCGTCATCTACGCCGGCGATCGCTTGCTCGTCGTCCTGCTGCCCCCCAAGTCGCCGCTGCCGGCCCGAGAAGCCAACGCCTTTGAGCTGCGCGACTATCTCAGCGGCCCTGCGATCGCCAAGTTGCCGGAAGCGGAGCACAAGCTGACCTGGTTCGACTACCCGCACGACGTCGTTCAGGCGAATCTCGACACGTTCACCGACAACCTCGAGCTTCGCCTCCGGGAAGGGAACTACCAAGAGCAGCAAATCGGCGTTTACCTCGCTGGATCGGCCAATATCGGCGACCATGTCGTCTGGGATTCGACCTCCGGCCCGATCATCGTCGAGCCGAACGCGACCATTGGCCCCTACTGCTATGTGCGGGGACCGGTCTATATTGGACGTGGCGCACGCATCCTGGAACATGCGGCGATCAAGGATTCCGTCTCCCTCGCCCATACGACCAAGATCGGAGGCGAGGTCGAAGGGACCGTGATCGAACCTTATTCCAACAAACAGCATCATGGTTTTCTAGGTCATAGCTACCTGGGCAGCTGGGTGAACCTGGGAGCGGGAACTTCCAATAGCGACCTGAAAAACACTTACGGTACGGTGAAGATGGAGTACCGTGGAGAGAAGGTCGCCACTGGGATGCAGTTCCTCGGCGCGATCGTCGGCGACTACGCCAAAACGGCGATCAACACCGGCATCTTCACCGGCAAGACGGTCGGAGTCTGCAGCATGCTGTACGGCTTCGTGACGACCAACGTCGCCAGCTTCGTCAACTACGCCCGCCTGTTTGGGCAGGTGACCGAGCTCCCCGCCGACGTGATGGTCGCGACCCAAGAACGAATGTTCC
Organism: Blastopirellula sediminis; assembly: GCF_020966755.1. NCBI lineage: Bacteria > Pseudomonadati > Planctomycetota > Planctomycetia > Pirellulales > Pirellulaceae > Blastopirellula > Blastopirellula sediminis. Next base: position 2,066,156 of record NZ_JAJKFT010000010.1, on the reverse strand, counting down.
TGCGGCGTAAAGTGGAACAGCGCCCGTGCGACATCCAACTAATCCACGACATGTATTTACTGACTCAAGACGAGAGGCAACTAGCTGGCGAACCGCTGGCTCTTTAACCAAAGCCCCAATTATGAATCTCGCAGACTATTACTCGCCCGGTCGACTCGGGCTGTCGTTTGAACTCTTCCCCCCCAAGACCGACAAGGGGGACGCGTCGCTGATGCTGCACGTCGAGAAGCTGGTCAAATTCAAACCGGACTACATCACGTGCACCTACGGCGCCGGCGGTTCGACGCGCGGCAAGACGCTCGACATTGTCGAAAAGGTAAAGCAAGTCTTCGGCGTCCCGGTCGCATCGCATTTGACCCTGGTCGAGTCGACGGTCGCCGATCTGCGTCTCTACCTGGCCGAAGCGGAACGTCGCGGCGTCGACTACATCGTCGCGCTGCGTGGAGACCCGCCGCAAGGTGAGAAGAAGTTCAAGCCGGTCGCCAAGGGGCTGAGCTACGCCAGCGAATTGGTCGAGCTGGTCAAAGACGAATTCCAGGAGTTCGGCGTCGCCGTCGCCGGTTATCCCGAAAAGCACCTGGAAGCGGAATCGCTCGACGTCGACATCGAACGCTTGAAGCACAAGGTCGATTGCGGCGCCGACATCGTCATCACGCAGCTTTTCTATCGCAACCAGGACTTCTACGAGTTCCGCGAGAAGTGCGTCGCCGCTGGAATCAACGTCCCGATCGTCCCGGGCATCTTCCCGATCGTCAACGGCGCCCAGATCCAGCGGATCGGCACGATGTGCGGCGCCAAGATTCCGCGGGTGCTGGTCGAAGCGCTGCAGAAGAAGCCGGACGACACCGAGTACCACATGCAGATCGGCGTCGAATACGCGACTCGCCAAATCGAAGAACTAACCGAAGCCGGCATCCCGGGCCTCCACTTCTACGTGCTGAACCGATCGGAAGCGACCGCCGCCATTTTGGCGAACATCCGCTACGCCAAGAGCCGCACGTAAAGTATCGGGCGCCACGGCTCTGCGAGCTGTGCGTCCTGTAGCTTACGTCAACATACAAAGAGCCCCGCGTGACTTCACGCGGGGCTCTTTTCGTATGCCGACAAGATCGTAGCTGTACTTACCCCAAGTTCGACCACAGATCCTCAATATCCTTCTTCATCCGCCCCATCTCATTCTTCAGATCTTCGATCTCTTTGCGAAGTTCGCGCACCAGCGGGCTTTCGCTCTCGGCGTCGATCGCCTCGATCGGCGGTTTGGCGGTGGGAACAGGGGCAGCCGTCGTTTGGGCGACCGGCTGCGCTTCGACGACCGGACGAGACGGCGCCGGAGCGGCGACCGTCATTCCACCGCCATGGATGCGGCGCTGTTCTTCCATTTCCTTTTCGGAATAGAGACCATGCGTGACGATCTGCCCGCGGCCTTCCGGCGTCAGAGGCACAACGAGTCCTTTGTCTTGCAGCGTGCGCAACAGCGGCATCAGCGTGCCGATGTCCGGAATCTTCCCCATTCGCGCGGCGCGGCCCCGGAGATCGCCGACCGTTTGCGAACCGCGAAGCAACAGTTCGGCCATGATCGCCAGTTCGTTACCTTCGCAGTCGAGCCAGTCTTTCATGTAGTGACGAAACTTGACGACGCGTCCGTCGCCATGCACTTCGGCCACCGCGCCGATTTCGCGCAGCTGGTCGAGCGCTTCTTCGACGTCATCCGCATCGAGATTCATTTGCGGATCGCGATTGCTCTTTTGATTGCAACCGGTCGTCAGACCGTTCAGGGTCATCGGGTAAGCGTCCGGCGTCGTCTTCGCCTTCTCGATCAAAACACCCAAGATGCGTCGCTGCGTTGCGTTTACGGGGCGCCATTGTTTTTCGCCGCCGGAGTTTGCATTGTCCATTCCGCCATAGCTCCTTCTTATCGAGATGCAGATTCTCGTCACGCCGCAGAATAGAGCGCCGCGAAAGTTGGTGCAAGTCGACGCATGGCCAGAGCCCCAGCCGCGCGGTACAAAGGACCTTTTCCCCCGCATAACTTCCCCGAGGATGCGATGAACGCAAGCAAGCCTCTCAGCGGCAAACGAATCGTCATTTTCGTCGGCGATATCTACGAAGACCTGGAGCTGTGGTATCCCCACCTGCGGATGATCGAAGCCGGCGCCCAGTCGGTCCTCGCCGGTCCCGAAGCCGGAGTCGTCTACGCCGGCAAGAATGGCTACCCCGCGAAAAGCGACGTCGCGATCGCCGACGTGAATCCCAGCGACTTCGACGGCGTCATCTGCCCCGGCGGCTTTATGCCAGACAAGCTTCGCCGCGACGAAAAGGTGAAAGAGATCATTCGCCACTTCGATCAGAAACAGCAGCTGATCGCCGCGGTTTGCCATGGCGGCTGGATGCCGATCTCGGCCGGAGTCTACAAAGGAGTCCGCACGACCGGTTCGCCGGGGATCAAAGACGACCTGATCAACGCCGGCGCGATCTGGGAAGACGCCTCGGTGGTGATCGACCGCCATCACGTCAGCAGCCGCAAGCCGGACGACTTGCCCGACTTCTGCATTGGCATTCTGCAAGTTTTGACAGGCCAATCGTCATGAGCTTAGCCCACTTCACCGTCGCGACGCAGGACGGGGAAACGACCGCCGCGTTCTTCGAGCAGATCTTTCTCTGGAAGCGGATCCACGTTCCCAGCAACACGGATGTGTTGGCGATTTGGCTCGACATCGGCGCAGGTCAGCAGATGCATGTGCTGCAGATCGAAGGGTTCGAGGTCTCGCCGTTTGAGAAAGAATTCGGTCGGCACTTCGCCTTTTTCTTTCCGGCCGCCGAGTTGCCGAAAATCCGCGAGCGATTAGCGGCCGCCGGCGTCGACGTGATCCCGGCAATTCGCCCGACGCCGTTCGAGCGATTCTTTTTCCAGGATCCGACCGGCTACATGTGGGAGGTGATCGATCGCGATCACTTTGTCCGGGAGTAACGCCTGCGCCGGTTGTAACGAAGATTTGAGGGACGTTCAGCAAGAATTTGCCTAACTCTTTACCTAGTCCGCTTTGTTGCGGCGAAGACTTGAGAGTGCAAAAACGTCCCCTCCTTCTTACGTGACCCCAGGCAACTCCCATGGATCGCCAACAAGCCGTCATCATTGGCGCCGGACCTGCCGGCTTAACCGCCGCCTACGAACTGCTGACGCGCACCAACATCAAACCGATCGTGTTGGAAATGTCCGACATGGTCGGCGGCATCTCGCGCACGATCAATTACAAAGGGAACCGCATCGACATCGGCGGGCACCGCTTCTTCTCGAAGTCGGACCGCGTGATGGACTGGTGGGTCAACATGTTGCCGATCGAAGAAGGCGCCAAGGCGAGCTTCACGATCAAGTATCAAAATCAAACCCGCGAAGTCTCGAACAACGGCGACGGCGAGGCTCGCTGCCTTGACCCGGAAAAGGTCGACGACGTGATGCTGGTCCGTCCGCGCAAGAGCCGCATCTACTTCCTCCGTCGCTTCTTCGACTATCCGATCTCGCTCAGCGCCCAAACGGTCGGCAACCTGGGTCCGGTTCGCATGGCGATGATCGGCACCAGCTACATGCAGGCCCGCATCTTCCCGATCAAGAACGAGCAGAACCTCGAGCAGTTCTTCATCAACCGCTTCGGGCGCGAGCTCTACCTCACCTTCTTCAAGTCGTACACCGAGAAGGTCTGGGGCGTACCGTGCGACGCGATCAGCGCCGCATGGGGAGCTCAACGGATCAAAGGCCTGTCGATCACCAAGGCGATCATGCACGCGATCAAGAAGCCGTTCCAACGCAAATCGAACGACGTCAGCCAGAAGGGAGTCGAAACCTCGCTGATCGAACAGTTCCTCTATCCCAAGCATGGCCCCGGCCAGATGTGGGAAACGTGTGCAAAGAAGATCGTCGAACTCGGCGGCGAACTCCACCACAAGACGAAAGTGGACCAGTTGCATGTCGAGGGAGACAAGATCGTCGGCGTCACCGTGGTGAACGAAAATGGCGAAAAGCGTCGCATCGACGGCGACTACGTCTTCTCGACCATGCCGGTCAACGAATTGATTCGCGCGATGGACGCCGAAGTTCCCCCCAACGTCAAGGAAGTGGCCGCAGGGCTGCAGTTCCGCGACTTCATCACGGTCGGCATGCTGGTCAACAAGCTAAAGATCAAAGAAAGCGGTCCGCAGGGCGAACAGCTGGTCCGCGACAACTGGATCTACATCCAAGAGCGCGACGTGTTAATCGGCCGCTTGCAGATCTTCAACAACTGGAGCAAATACCTGGTCGCCGATCAGAAGACCGTTTGGCTCGGCCTCGAATACTTCTGCTACGAGAACGACGAACTGTGGAACAAGTCGGACGAAGATATGGCGGAGCTTGGCAAACAAGAGCTGGCCAAGATCGACATCATCGACGCTAACGACGTGCTTGATGCGACGGTGATCCGGGTTCCCAAGACCTACCCCGCCTACTTCGGCACGTACGATCGCTTCAGCGAAATTCGGGAGTACGTCGACAAGATCGAGAACTTGTACCTGATCGGCCGCAACGGCATGCATCGGTACAACAACCAAGATCACTCGATGCTCGCGGCGATGACCGCGGTCGACAACATCTGCGCCGGCTCGACCGAAAAGTCGAACATCTGGGACGTCAACACCGAGCAGGAATATCACGAAGAAGCGAAGAAGTAGTCGCGCACGTTGGCGACTACGCTTCTCGAATCACTTCCCGCACAATGCGGCGCAGTTTCGGCTCGGCCGCCTTCGCCGCATTGACTACGTCATACTTGCCGACCCGACCGAGATCGTCGGGAAGGCAAATGTTGGTGACGGTCGACAGGGCCAACACCTTTAGCCCGCACTGCCGCGCGACGATCACTTCCGGCACGGTCGACATGCCGACGACGTCGCCGCCGATCTTCCGCAGAAAGCGATACTCGGCGCGGGTCTCGTAGTTGGGGCCGCTCATCGCGACGTAAACCCCTTGATGCACCCGAATCGCTTCGCGCCGGGCGACGTCGGCAGCCAACTGCAACAAGCGGCGATCGTAGGGAGACGACATGTCGGGGAAACGCTCGGCTGGCGTTCCTTCGTCCGTATGCCCAAGCAGTGGGCTTTCCCACATCATGTTGATATGGTCTTCCATCAGCATGATGTCGCCGGAATGGTAGTAGGGATTCATTCCGCCGGAGGCGTTGCTGACGACCAGCATCTCGGCGCCCAGTTCCCGCATCACGCGAACCGGCAGCGTAATCTGGTCGAGCGAGTACCCTTCATAGAGATGGAAACGCCCTTCCATCACCACGACGTCGACCCCGCCGAGCTTGCCGCAGATCAAACGGCCGGCATGGCTCAGCGCCGTCGTCTGCGGGAAGTAAGGAAGATCGTCGTAGTTGATCGACGCTTCGACGTCGATCCCTTCGGTCAGACTGCCGAGTCCGGTGCCGAGGATGACGCCGGCCTTGGGGCGACGGTTCCAACGGCGACGTACCGCGGCGGCGGTTTCTTCCACTTCAACGGACAGTCGAAACAAACTTGGCCTCTCCCTCAGCCGACCTATCAGCGACAGACGCGACGTTACGCGCCTGCTTGGACTCGAGCCAACACCCCTTTGACCAACGTGCAGAGCCGCGGCTGAGCTTCGTTGGCGGTGGCGATGATTTCCGCGACGTTGGCCGGCTTCAGCGCGTCCGGCAAGCACATGTCGGTGATGATCGACAACGCGATCACTTTCATGCCGCAGTGAACCGCGACGATCACTTCCGGTACCGTCGACATGCCGACCGCATCGGCGCCGATCTGACGGAGGAAGCGATACTCGGCGCGGGTTTCCAGGTTCGGACCGGCCACCGCGACGAAAACCCCTTTGTGGGCGACGATGTTTTCCTGACGAGCGATTTCGAGCGCCATGTCGACCAGCTTCAGGTCGTACGGCTCGCACATGTCGGGGAAACGCGGGCCCAGGCGATCGTCGTTGATCCCAATCAGCGGGTTATCTCCCAGCAGATTGATTTGATCTTCGATCACCATGATGTCGCCGCAGTGGAAGTAAGGATTCATCCCACCGGAGGCGTTGGAGCAGACGAGCAGCTCGGCGCCGAGCGCCTTCATCACGCGGACCGGCAGCGTGATCTGCTTCAGCGAGTACCCTTCGTACATATGGAAGCGGCCTTCCATCGCGACGACCGGCAGTCCATTCAGCAGACCGCAGACCAAACGGCCGCGATGGCTGATGGCGGTCGAAGTCGGGAAGTGCGGAATCTCTTCGTATTCCAGCGACGCTTCGATCTCGATCTCTTCGACCAGGCCGCCCAAACCGGTTCCCAAAATGATGCCGGCAGCCGGGACCTTGTCCCATTTTTTGCGGATTGCGGCGACCGCTTCTTCGATTTTGTCGAACAGGTCGAGCATGGACGGTTCCTCAACAGACGTGCGGGAAGTTGTGCGATAGTCAGACACCGATTATGCGGATTGACGACCGCGCCACAAGTAGCGGCCGAGAGAGGCCGCAGAGGCGGAAAAACCGGGCGAGAAAAATCTGAGGGGGACGCACAAGTCGACATAGGGGCAGCAACGCCGACGTGATTTCGCCCCCCTCAGCAGCAGGCAAAAGATACGTTCCGCAAGGGAACGGCAGTGAGACGCGAAAACATGCGCAATCGTTTCGCATCACGCTCAAATAAATCGTGATATCTCTATCAGATTCTATTTGAATGCTCTCGTCAATTTTCCTTTCTTCCAACCCAATTGTAAACTGGATTACGAAGGGAGAGTCGCAATGTACTCACCGTTCTCAAGACGCGGTATAGCGGAATCCGCCATTCTGAAAAACGAAATGGTCGAGCAGCAACTGCGCCGGCGAGGTATTCACGATTCGGCAGTCTTAGCGGCGATGGGGACTGTGCCGCGTCATCAGTTTGTTCCACCCCAATGGCAGCATCTCGCTTACGAAGACTGTGCCGTTCCCCTGAGTGCAGGACAAACGATTTCGCAGCCCTATATCGTCGCGCTGATGTCGCAACTAGCCGCTGCTGGGCCTCACTCTCGAGTGCTGGATGTTGGCGCCGGATCGGGTTACCAGTCCGCCGTCTTGGCGGAAATGGGGGCGGAAGTCTACGCGATCGAAATCTTGCCTGCGTTGGCCAAGTCGGCCGCCGAGCGGCTTCGCGCACTCGGCTACGAAAAAGTTCACCTGATTCAGGGAGACGGCTACGCCGGCTGGCCGAGCGAGGCGCCATTTGACGCCATCTTGATAGCAGCCGCCGCTCCCAAAATTCCTCCGCTACTGCTTGAACAGTTAGCCGTCGGAGGTCGTTTGATCGTGCCGCTCGGGGAAGGCGCCCAGGTTTTGCAGTGCATCCGCAAGGTGAAAGAAGGGGAATTCGAGTCTCGAAACGTCACCGCGGTGCAGTTTGTCCCGATGGTCGGCCGCATCCGGGAACGCGAGCGATAGTTGATATGAAAAGTTTTTTCTGCCGAAGCGAAACCTGGACGCGTGAGCAGCATCGTAGTTAGCAGCCAGGCACAACCAACCGCTGCGGACAACCGACGCTAAACGCATCTACCTCCAATCCAGGAACCGTCCCATGAGTTTCGAAATCAACGGCAAAGTCGCCTTAGTGACCGGCGCCAATCGCGGAATTGGCAAAGCGATCGTCGAGTCGCTCCTCGCCCATGGCGCCAAAAAGGTCTACGCCGCCGTTCGCGATCCACAGTCGGCCCAGCCGCTGGTCGCCCAGTACGGCGATCGGGTGGTTCCGATCGAAGTCGACCTGCAAAACGAAGCGACCGTCCACGCAGCCGCCCAGACCGCCAGCGACGTCGAATTGGTCGTCAACAACGCCGGCGTCTATAAGTCAGAATCGCCTCTTTCCCCGAAGGCGTTTGACGCCTTGCAGTTTGAGTTCGACGTGAACGTCTACGGACTCATTCGGGTCGCTCAGGCGTTCGCTCCGGTTCTTAAGAAGAACGGCGGCGGCGCCTTCGTCCAACTCAACTCGGTAGTCTCGATCAAAACATTCGGCAGCGCGGCGACCTACTCGGCGTCGAAAGCCGCTTCTTACTCGATCACTCAGGCCTTGCGAGAAGAACTGGGAGCCCAGGGAACTGTCGTCGTCAGCGTCCATCCCGGCCCGATCGCCACCGACATGGCCGACGCCGCAGGCTTCGGCGAAATCGCCGAGCCGGCCTCGCTGGTCAGTGAAGCGATCGTCGACGCCCTGAAGAACGAAGAGTTCCACGTCTTCCCCGACAGCATGGCGAAGCAGTTTTACGCCGGGTACGAAAACTACGCCAAGAACTACATCGAAGCGAACATGGCCGAAGCGTAAGCCAAGGCCCTTAGGCTCAATCCTCCGCGAAAGGACGCCCTCTTCCCTCGGGCGTCCTTTTTTTGTGCGCACTACTTCTTGGCCAGCGCAATCTCAACGTTTGGGTCGCCCGACTTGGGAACGGTCACCGTCAGCGGAGTCGTCTTCAATTCGACATAGTGAGCCGGAACCAGGCTGACCAGTTTGGCGTACGGCTTTTCGGCGTCGTAGGCGGCGTACTTCATTACGGTCACCTTGTGATCGCCAGGGAGCGCGCCGTCGCCGGGATTCAGGGTCGTCAATTCAAATCGTCCCTCGGCATCGGTCGTTGCGGTCGATGGCCTCCCCTGCTCTGGAATGAACGAGATCGTCGCATCGGCCAGCGGTTGACCGTCAAGCGTCACGCGACCGCTAACTGGCGCCAGGCCAAGCGGATTTCCTCGACCGCAGCCCAGTAATGCGACCAGCAGGACCGACGTCGCTATCCATCGGCCGCCGTAGTTCATGGAACGAGACATACCCAGTGCCCTCTTCCGCTGTCACGGAGATAGAAGAAATGAAGATTACCTCAACATTGCGAATGTCGGTCGCCGCTTAGAACTCAGTCAGCGGCTGACCATCGCGACGATCTCCCAAGCGTTGATAGTTCACCATGTCGATCGTCTCGGCGACGAAGTGAACCGAGCCGTCGCAAAAGACGAAGTTGCAACCGCCAGGATGAATCGATTTGAAACCTTGTGAAGCGCCCCATTGCCCGGCATGTTGATTGCAACCAGTTCCCGCGCCCGGCGTCCCTTCGCACGTGTTGAAATTGATCGCGACCCCGGTCCCGGTGTAAAGACTGTTGGCCGCCAACCAACCGCGGCGCACATGATTGGAACAGCGCGGCCGAACTTCGCCTAAAGCGATCGTGTTCGACAGCCCGTCGGTAACGTCTTTGAACGCCGCCGCGAGCGCGTTGTGCCCGATCACGCCGGAGAGTCGCGCCAGGCTGAGGGTCGGATCGTCGTTTCGCACTTCGGGCCCATTGCCGAAGAAGTTGTTGTGGGTCCCGCAGGGAGAATTGTTCTGGCTCCCCATACTGGCCGAGTAGTTAGAGACGGCCCGCTTTTGCGTCGAGGGATAACTTTGACCGCCGGTCCAGGTTCCATCGTGATCATCACTGGGGCAAATGAATTCCGTGATCACCAGCTGGTAGAGAGGAGCGCCGCCGGCAGTCGTACTCAGATCGACATCGGTCTTGTCGAGTCGATCGTAGACGTTGTTCTGTTCAATGAACGGCAACAGACGAGACAGCCAGCTCCCATGATTGCCGGTCCCCTGCCAAACGGCGTAGGAGTTGCCATGCCCGATCGGCAATCGCTTGTTGATGTCATGGTAATTGTGCAGCGCCAAACCAAGCTGCTTCAGGTTGTTGGTGCATTGCATGCGCCGCGCCGCTTCGCGGGCTTGTTGCACCGCCGGCAGCAGCAAAGCGATCAAGACGCCGATGATCGCAATCACCACCAGCAATTCGACCAGCGTGAATCCTGTTCGGACTTTCATGGGGAGGCCCCCTTCGTAGTGAAGAGAAAAGATTGGAAGCGATAAGAGCACAAAGCCTGGCGAAACCGAGTCGCGACGAAGCTATATTTTTTAGAGACATCAAATCATTAATCTCCAAAATTGTATAAAAACAAAACGACAACACAAACGCTTTTGTGCCAAGCAGATACGCTATAACGCCGCTGACCAAACTTGTAATTAGCCAGGGGCAAGTCGCACCAGAGATCGGCCCGGTTCCCTACTGCGCAGCAAAAAGGGAAGCCCTGAAAGAGCTTCCCTTTTTCACATTGCCAAAAATGGCAAGCGTAGCGCACCGTAGCCGTTGGGCTAATGCCGACTTCCGGCCCGTGCGCGAGCCGGTCGCCATGCTTTGTTACGGAAGTTCCGTCTTCCCCATCAGGTAGCGATCGCATTCGCGGGCGGCGCCGCGACCTTCGTTGATCGCCCAGACGATCAGGCTTTGACCGCGACGGCAGTCGCCGGCGGCAAAGACCCCATCGACGTTGGTGGCGAAGCGGCCATACTCGGCCTTGAAGTTCGACCGCTGATCCGTTTCCACCCCCAGCTTTTCCACCAAGGTTTCTTCCGGACCAAGGAAGCCCATCGCCAACAAAATCAGATCGGCCTTCCAGACCTTCTCGCTGCCGGGAACTTCCTGCATGTTCCAACGGCCGTTGTCATTTTTCCATTCGACGTTGACGGTACGGATGCCGGTCAGCTTGCCGTTTTCGTCGCCGAGGAATTCTTTGCTCAGCACGCAGTACGTGCGCGGATCTTGTCCGAACTTCGCTTCCGCTTCCTGGTGACCGTAGTCGACGCGGAAGATCCGGGCCCATTGCGGCCAAGGATTGTCAGGAGCGCGTTCTTTCGGCGGCTGCGGCAGCAACTCGAAGTTGACGACGCTTTTGCAGCCGTGACGAATCGACGTACCCAAGCAGTCGGTGCCGGTATCGCCGCCGCCGATGACGATTACGTCCTTGCCTTCGGCCGAGATGTAATTGCCGTCTTTCAGTTCGGAGTCGAGCAGGCTCTTGGTGTTCGCCTTCAAAAACTGCATGGCGAAGTAGACGCCGTCGAGATCGCGTCCCGGAATCGGCAAATCACGCGGCTTGGTGGCGCCGACCGCCAGGATCACCGCGTCGTTATTCTTGCGGAGATCCTCCATCGAAACGTTCACGCCGATATGGGCGTTGGTGACGAACTCGATCCCTTCCGCCTTCATCAGGTCGACGCGGCGTTCCACCACGCGTTCCTTTTCCAGCTTCATGTTCGGGATGCCGTACATCAGCAGACCGCCGATACGATCGTCCCGTTCGTAAACGGTGACCTGGTGGCCAGCCTTGTTCAGCTGATCCGCGGCGGCCAAACCGGCCGGGCCCGAACCGACGATCGCGACCTTCTTTCCGGTCCGCTTCTTGGGCGGGTTCGGAGCGATCCAACCTTCTTCCCAGCCCCGATCAATGATCGAAACTTCGATGTTCTTGATCGTGACCGGCGGGTTGGTGATGCCGAGGACGCACGCGTTTTCGCACGGCGCCGGGCAAACGCGACCGGTGAATTCCGGGAAGTTATTGGTCTTGTGGAGACGATCGAGCGCTTCGCGCCAACGTCCCTTGTAGACCAGGTCGTTCCATTCCGGAATCAGGTTATCGACAGGGCAGCCGGTCGCACTTTGGCAGAACGGCACGCCGCAGTCCATGCAACGGGCGCCCTGAGTCTTCAGGAACTGCTCGTCGACATGAACTTGAAATTCATCGTAATCGTGAATGCGTAGAAGCGGATCCCGATACGGGATCGTTTCACGCTTGTATTCCATAAATCCGGTGGGCTTACCCATGGCTTTCCGCTCCGCTCAGTTGTACGTCTTCTTCTTCCTCATGCTGCATGCGTTCCATGAGCACCCGTTTGTAGTCAATCGGCATCACTTTGACGAAGCGATCGATCATGTTGTCCCAGTCGTTCAGGATCTGCTCAGCAATGAGCGAACCGGTGTAACGCTGGTGCAGTTGGATAAGCGTGCGGACCTCGGTGACGTCATTGACGTTCTCGAGACGTTCCAGCTCAACCATGCCGAGGTTGCAGTTCTTCAGCAACTTCTCCTCGACGTCCCAGATATAGGCGACGCCGCCGGACATGCCCGCCGCAAAGTTGCGGCCGGTATTGCCCAAGCAGATCATGCGACCGCCGGTCATGTATTCGCAACCATGATCGCCGACCCCTTCCACCACGGCTTGGGCGCCGCTGTTACGAACGCAGAACCGCTCAGCGGCGCGTCCGCGGAAGAAGGCCTGACCCGAGGTGGCGCCATACAAGCAGACGTTGCCGACGATCATATTGTCTTCCGCTTTGAAGGAGCTGACCTTCGGCGGATAGATGATAATGCGACCGCCGGAGAGCCCCTTGCCGACGTAGTCGTTGGCGTCCCCTTCCAGTTGCAGCGTCACGCCGCGGGACAAAAACGCCCCGAAGCTTTGCCCCGCCGAACCGGTGAAGTCGATATGAATCGAACCGTCCGGCAAGCCGACTTCGCCGTAACGCTTGGCGATTTCGTGGCTCAGCGTGGCGCCGACCGTACGGTTGATGTTGATGATCTTGGTGTCGAAGCGGATCGGCTCACGCGACTCGATCGACGGCAACGCCTTGGCGATCAGTTCGTTGTCGAGCGCGAATTGCAGCCCGTGATCCTGCTTCATCGTGTTGAAGATGCCGACGTTTTCATGGGCCTTCTTCGGCGGCGAAAGGAGCGGCGTCAGGTCGATGCCGTCGCTCTTCCAGTGCTGGATCGCAGCGTCGGTTTCGAGCAGGTCGACGCGACCGATCAGCTCGTTCAGCGTCTTCACGCCGAGGTTCGCCATCAGTTCGCGAGCGTCTTCGGCCACCATGAACAAGTAGTTGACCACGTGCTCCGGCTTGCCGCTGAACTTCTTCCGCAGCTCCGGATCTTGCGTCGCAATCCCGACCGGGCAGGTGTTCAGATGGCACTTCCGCATCATGATGCAGCCGAGCGTGATCAGCGGCGCCGTGGCGAAACCGAATTCTTCGGCGCCCAGGATCGCAGCGATCACCACGTCGCGGCCAGTCTTCAAACCGCCGTCGGTTTGCAGGATGACGCGGCTACGGAGGTCGTTCATCACCAGCGTCTGGTGCGCTTCGGCGATACCCAACTCCCACGGCAGACCGGCATGCTTGATGCTGGTCAGCGGCGAGGCGCCGGTTCCGCCGGTGTCGCCCGAGATCAGGATGTGATCGGCCTTCGCTTTCGACACGCCGGCCGCAACCGTACCGACGCCCACTTCGGAGACCAGCTTGACGCTGATGCGAGCCGAAGGATTGGCGTTCTTCAGGTCGTGAATCAGCTGCGACAAGTCTTCAATCGAATAAATGTCGTGGTGCGGCGGAGGACTGATCAGACCGACCCCCGGCGTCGAGTGTCGAATGCGGGCGATGTTTTCGTCCACCTTCTTACCCGGCAGTTCGCCACCTTCGCCCGGCTTGGCGCCTTGCGAGATCTTGATCTGCAGTTCGTCGGCGTTGGTCAGGTAGTTGATCGTGACGCCGAAACGCCCCGACGCGATCTGCTTGATCGCCGAACGCTTCGAGTCGCCGTTGGGCATCGGCGTGAACCGGGCCGGATCTTCGCCACCTTCGCCGGTGTTGCTCTTACCGCCCAAGCGGTTCATCGCGATCGCGAGCGATTCGTGCGCGTCGGCCGAAATCGAGCCGAAGCTCATGGCGCCGGTGCAGAACCGCTTAACGATCTCGGCCGCCGATTCCACTTCTTCCAGCGGAATCGCCGTTGAACCTTCTTTGAACTTCAGCAGACCGCGGAAGGCGCACCGATTGCGAGCGTCTTCGTTGATCGTGCGAGCGAACTCTTTGTACGCTTCGCGGCTGTTGGTGCGAGCCGCAACTTGAATGCTGGCGATCGCCTGGGGGCTCCACGCATGGCGTTCCCCTTCGGCTCGCCAATGGAATTCGCCCTGATTCGGCAGAACCGGCAGCTTGACGTCGCCACGTTCGGGGAAGCCCAAACGATGACGGCGGATGTGCTCTTCGGCCAAGACGGCGAAGTCGACCCCTTGCACGCGGCTCGCGGTGCCGGCGAAGCAGCGTTCGATCACTTCGGTCTGCAGACCGAGCGCTTCAAAGATCTGGGCGCCCTTGTAGGACTGCAGGGTCGAAATGCCCATCTTGCCCATGACCTTCAAGATCCCCTTGGCCACCGCTTTGCGATAGGAGGAGACGATCTTTTCGTCAGTGTCGTACTCTTCTTCGCACAAGCCGTCGACGCGAGCTTGCCAAAGCGCTTCAAATCCGAGGTACGGGTTGATCGCATCGGCGCCGTAACCGACCAGCAAGCAGAAGTGGTGCACTTCGCGGGCTTCGCCGGTTTCCAGCACGATGCCGATTCGGGTTCGCTTGGCGGTATCGACCAGGTGATGGTGGACGGCGCCGCACGCCAACAGCGTGCTGACCGGAACGCGATCGGCCGAAATGCCGCGGTCCGACAACACGATCAGCGAGAAGCCGTCGTCAATCGCCGATTCCGCTTCTTCGCAGATGCGATCAAGCGCGGAGGTCAGACCGGCTTTACCTTCAACCAGCGGGAAGGTGATGTCGATCGTCTTCGACTTCCACCCACGCTTGTCGATATGCTTCAGCGCGGCCAACTCTTCGTTGGTCAAAATCGGGTGCGGAATGAGGAGACGATGCGCGTGTTCCGGCGTCGTTTCCAGCAGATTCGCTTCCGGGCCGATGTAGCATTCCAGCGACATGACCACTTCTTCGCGAATCGAGTCGACCGCCGGGTTGGTAACCTGGGCGAACAACTGCTTGAAGTAGTCGTACAGCATGCGCGGCTTGTCGCTCAAGCAAGCGAGCGCCGAGTCGTTCCCCATCGAGCCGACCGGGTCGCGCTTTTGATGGATCATCGGCAGCAGCATGAACTGCATCGTTTCGGTGGTGTAGCCGAAGGCCTGCATCCGTTCGAGCAGCGTTTCGGGCTCAAACCCATGCGGCTCGTCGTTCGGGCTCAGCTCCGACAGTTCAATTCGCTGTTCCCGCAGCCATTGGGCGTAAGGACGTTCCTTGGCGAACGAGTTCTTCAGCTCGTCGTCCGGAATCAAACGACCTTCTTCGAAGTCGATCAGGAACATGCGGCCCGGCTGCAAACGTCCCTTTTCTTTGACGATCGCCGGATCGACCGGCAGCACGCCGACTTCGCTACCCATGATGACGCGATCGTCGTGGGTCAGATAGTAGCGGCTGGGACGCAGACCGTTGCGATCGAGCACGGCGCCGATGTAGTGACCGTCGGTGAAGACGATCGACGCCGGTCCGTCCCACGGCTCCATCAAGCAGCTGTGGTATTCGTAGAAGGCGCGTTTCTCTTCCGACATCGTTTCGTGCTTCTGCCAGGCTTCGGGCACCATCATCATGACCGATTCCTGCAGCGAGCGTCCCGACATCAGCAGGAACTCGAGCACGTTGTCGAACGAACCGGAGTCGGAGCAATCAGGCTCAACCACCGGGAACAATTTGCTGACGTCGTCGCCGAAGATTTCGCTGGCGACGACCCCTTGGCGAGCCGCCATCCAGTTCTTGTTGCCGCGGAGCGTATTGATTTCGCCGTTGTGCGACATGAAGCGGCACGGCTGAGCGCGGTCCCACGACGGGAACGTGTTGGTGCTGAACCGCGAGTGAACCATCGCCAGGTGCGTGGTGAAATCTTCGTCCGACAGGTCGGGATAGTACGGCACCAATTGAGCCGGGGTGAGCATCCCTTTGTAAATGATGACCTTGGTCGACAAGCTGCAGACGTAGAACATCTTGGCTTGCGGCAGATTGTCGTTGGCCCGCAGCTGGCTGGCCCGCTTACGAATGGTGTAAACGCGACGTTCGAATTCTTCTTGACCGAGCTTGGCGTCGCCGGCGGCGATGATCAACATCTCCATGACCGGTTCGCACGCCAGCGCGGTCGGGCCGACGTCGGCCTTCTTCGCGTCGGTCGGAACCGGACGCCAGCCGACGAGCTTCTGCCCGGCGTCGGCGATGTACTTTTCGACGGTCGCTTTGCAGTGAGCGCGCGACGCGTCGTCCTGCGGCAAGAAGACGATCCCCGCAGCGTACTGACCTGCCGGCGGCAAGTCGGCGCCGAGATCGCGTTTGGCGACTTTGGTCAGAAAGTCGTACGGCAACGCCGTCATCATGCCGGCGCCGTCGCCGGTATTTGGTTCGCACCCGCAAGCGCCGCGGTGATCCATGTTGATCAGGATCGTCTCGGCGTCGAGGACCATTTGATGCGAGCGCTGGCCTTTGACGTGGGCGACGAAGCCCACACCGCAGTTCTCATGCTCGAAAGCGGGGTCATACAAGCCTTGTTTGCCGGGTCGCTCAGTGCGACCAGGGTGACGCGGCGAATCACTCGCAGAAGCCATGCCTACAACCTTCGTTTGAAAACTCAATCAACTTCGTGTTCGTGGATGCGCCAACCGTGGCGATGGGCGCCGTGTCGGTAGAGACCCCGACCGCGAAAGATTCGCAGGCCGAGACCATCCCGCTCGGCAGCCTACGCGCGACTCGAAACTCCGTGTTCGACGTCGCTTTCCGCAGCGGGCGTTTCCGCGGCGGAAAACTCTTCCGATTCGGCGAAGAGGGGAGCCGATTCGGAAGCGACTTGATCCTTGGCCAATTCGCTCACTTCGGCTTTGTCATGCAACAACTGGATGAAGCGTCGAGCCGTTTTGCCCAACTCTTTTCCTTGTCGCGTGATAATGCCGAGCGGACGAACGAGCGGACGACCTTCGAGTTCGACGCAGACCAGCGTGCCTGACTGAACTTCGCGGACGACCGTCGACGTCGGCAGCAAGCTGATGCCGGCGTTGATCTCAATGGCGCGCTTGATGGTTTCGATGTTGTCGAATTCCATCACGATGTGCGTTTCGGCGCCGTGGGCCGATAAGACGCGATCGATTTCTCGGCGGATTGGCAACTCCGAGTCGAAACCGACGAAGTCCCGCCCATCCAACTCATCGAGCCAGACCGACGACCGAGACGCAAGTTCGTGCTGGGGAGAGCAAACTAGCGCCATCGGCTCTTCGCGCCATGCGACCGCTTTGATCGTTTTCGTGTTCCGGGGAAAACTGACCAGGCCAAAGTCGACCTGATCCGAAGCGACCATCCGCACGACCGTCTGCGGATGCTGATATTGCAGCCGCACGTTCGCTTTGGGGTGCTTCGAGAGAAACTCCTGCACGCAGTCGTTCATGTGGCTCAGCCCGACCGAATAGATCGAAGCCACCGCGACGCGTCCCCCCACTTCCTCATGGAAAGTGCGGATGTCTTCTTCGAGCGCGTAATACCGCCGCACAATCTGGCGGCAGCCGTGGTAATACATCTCTCCTTCCGGCGTCGGCACCAATGGACGCTTCGACCGGTCGATGAGCTTCACCCCCAGGCGTTCTTCTAGCTGATGAACGACCTGGCTCGCGCCTGACTGCGAAATCCCGTTTTCGTCCGCCGCCCTCGAGAAACTACGTTGCCCTACTACGTCGCAAAACACTTTGAGCGATTTGACGTGCATAGGGCAGTTGTTCGTTTAGGACCGGGGCGACAACCAGTATTTTTAAAATGAATACTGTGGCGGATGCAGAATTAAAAACAGACATACGAACCTATTCGTCCCCCATCAGACCGTCAAGCGTGCTAATTGACATTTTCGGCAACAATATGCCCATATCGCGCATCAGCAGACCACAACCTGTTATCTAGAAACGGGTTAGGCCGTGTTAAAAAATGCCCAATTTAAGCCGGATCAACGCGGAAAAGATACAAGCAACTCCTCCACAGGAGGGATTTCGCTCATAGCGGACATACACCGAAATGCAAAAGATGCCCGATAATTGCAAAAAAAAGGCCGCAACAGGGGTCTGCTACGGCCACAAATCGTCATGCTAGCGATGCTAAGGGAGCTCACTTCACCATCGTCGGCTTATACTCATGCCCGCGATCACGGATCACTTCCGCCTTGATGATCTTTTCCGGAGTCGGCGCGTTGAGGTCTTCCGGGTCACGCCGCTGGATGTCGGTGACGACATCCATTCCTTCGATCACCCGCCCAAACGCGGTGTGCTTGCCATCCAAACCCGGAGTGGGCCGGAAGGTGATGAAAAACTGCGATCCGCCGGTGTCGCGTCCCGCATGCGCCATGCTGAGCGTCCCGCTAAAGTGACGGCGGTAGTTCGGCTTGTAGCATTCGCAGTAGATCTGGTAGCCCGGACCGCCGGTTCCATCTCCCTTCGGATCGCCCCCTTGCGCCATGAAGTTCTCCAACACACGGTGGAACGAGAGCCCGTTATAGAAGCCCTTGTTCACCAGCGAGATGAAGTTGGCGACCGTTTGCGGCGCTTCGTTCTCGAACAGTTCGATGATGATGTCGCCATGTTCGGTGGTCAGCCGGACGCGCGGCAAGTCGTCCGCTTCCGCTTCCTTGGCCCGAATCTCCTGTTCTTTCGCCCAAAACTCGCGGAAAGCCGCCGAGATGTTCGCTTCGTTCAGCGCTTCATCGCTCGGAGCGAAGTCCTCGTCACCCGACGTTTTCTTGAACTGGATCGCTTTTTCGGTCACGGCGACCGCATCGTCGAAACGATCGGCGCCGAATGCGGCTCGAATCGTCATCGAGTAAATCGGCGCGTTTTCAATGCCGTGGTCGATCAGCGAGCGGCCGATTTTGTACGCTTCCTCGTTCTTGTCTTTCTTCTGGGCGTCGTGGCCGCTGAGGATCATGAAGTTGATCGCGTCGTTGTTCGCACCCGGCGCCTCTTCAAACGCGTCGATCGCCGCCTGCTTGATTTCCACCATTAACGCTTCGCCCTGATCGAGCGTCTCGTCGTATTCTTTGCGAATCGCGACCAACTTGTCTTCGTCGGCCAGGCGATAGTCTTCCTGCAAGCCGCGCAGCTTGGCCAACAGCGTCTTCCATTCGCCAAACTTCTTGACGAAGAGGGCCGTTTTTTCGCCGGGCTCCGCCTTCGGCTTCTCTGCGGCCGGCATCTCGGCAGCAGGCTTTTCCGCGGCGGGCTTTTCCATCTCCGGCTTGGCTGGCTCAGCCGCGGCTGGCTTTTCCGCTTCCGCTTTTTCTTCCGCCGTCGGAGGGGCGACCGGAGCCGGGGCATCATCGGCAGAGACCGACAGCGGCCAGGAAATCGCCGTCAGGGCCGCGGCGACGCTCCACAAGTTCAGACTCCGCTTCAACTTCCGCAACATCAAATATCCTCTCGTTTCAACGTAAACGCTTTCGGTGCAAGCAAACCCCCACTCTATCAAAACGGAGCGACCGTGCGAATCGTTCGCCGCCAGGGGTTTGACCGGCGAGTTTTTCGCCACATAATTCACTTAAACAGTTCATGAATTGTTGAATTAAGGCGTCCGATGGCAACCCTCCCCAGTCAGAATCTCGCGGAAGAGACCGGCTCTTTGGCCCATGACGAAGAGGCGCGAGTCAGCGCGGCGGCCCTGTTTCATGCCCTCGGAGACCCGGCTCGTCTCCATCTGGCGGCATTGTTAATTCATCGTGAATTGTGCGTTTCGCAATTGGCGGAACTGCTCGACGACAGCTTGCCCGCCATTTCGCAGCGTCTGAAGCTGCTGAAGCAAGAGCGGATCGTCAAGGCTCGTCGCGACGGCAAACATGTCTACTATCAGCTTGACGACGATCACATCGCCGCACTTGTCATCAACGCTTTGGCCCACGCTGAGGAATCGCGATGAGCACTCAGCCGTTAACCGACATCGCGCTCAAACGGGTCAGTCTGCACGTCCCTGAAATGGACTGCGCGGAGGAAGTGCGGCAACTGCGCGTCGGCCTGGAACCGGTCGCCGGGATCGAGCAACTCGATTTCGACGTCATCAACGGCCGCATGGACGTCGCGTATGACGATAGCCGCTTGAGCTATGACCAGTTGGTCGACGCGGTGGTCAATCTTGGCATGACGGCCAAACCATTTCGCGACGGCGGCCAGTCAGGCGCTCAGCAAGCCAACCTGACCCGCGGCAAAGAGATCGCCACCGGCGTCTCAGCGGCGCTGATCGCCGCCGGCTTCCTAACCCATGTCGTGTCGGCCGGCAGCCTGCATGCTGCCCTTTCGGCAGAACTCTTTCCCAAGTCGGGCGTGGTCCCGATGATGAACTACCTGGTCGCTGCGTTCTACCTGTTCGGTATGATCAGCGGCGCGTGGTACGTCGCCCCCAAGGCGCTCACCTCGGCGCGTCACTTTCGCGCTGACATGAACGTCTTGATGTGCGTCGCCATCCTGGGCGCATGTTTGCTCGGCGACTTTTTTGAAGCGGCGATGGTCGCGTTTCTCTTTTCGCTGTCGCTGCTGCTCGAACAATGGAGCGTCGCTCGCGCTCGCCGTTCGATCGCCGACCTGATGACGCAGACGCCACCCATCGCGCACGTCCGCTGTTGCAGCGACGACTGGAAAGACAAACCGCTAGCCGAAATCCAAGTGGGGCAAATCTGCCTGGTGAAGCCGGGCGAACGAGCGCCGCTGGACGGCGTCATCACACAAGGGGCTCCCGCGATCAATCAAGCGCCGGTCACCGGCGAATCGGTCCCGGTCGAAAAGAACGTCGGCGACGAGATCTACGCCGGCACAATCAACGGCGGCTCGTCGTTTCAATTTGAAGTGACGCACGCGGCTGGCGATACGATGCTCGATCGCATCGCCAAGATGATCGACGACGCCCACAAACAACGCGCTCCCAGCCAACAATGGGTCGAGAAGTTTTCGGCTTACTACACGCCGGCGATGATGATCTTGTCGGCAGTCATCATGGTGGTTCCGCCGTTGTTTCTTTATATGACTGGGCAGATTTCCGACGAGGGAATCCAGCATGACGTTTCCTTGTGGTTCTACAACGGCTTGATCCTGCTGGTGATCGCCTGCCCTTGTGCACTCGTGATCGCGACGCCGGTCAGCATCGTTTGCGGGCTGACGGCGGCGGCGCGTAACGGCGTGCTGGTCAAAGGGGGACTGGCGCTGGAAACCTTCGGCCGCGTCAACGTGCTGGCGATGGACAAGACCGGCACAATCACCACCGGCGTTCCGGCCGTCACGCAAGTTTCGCCGCAGAACGGCTACTCGGAAGAAGAAGTCCTCCGCATCGCCGCTTCGCTCGAACAACAAAGCAATCATCCGCTCGCGACCGCAATCGTCAAAGCGGCCGCCGAACGAGGCCTGACGCTCGCGCAGCCAGGCGACTTCCAAGAGATCCCCGGCCGCGGCGCGAGCGGCGAGATCGACGGTTCGCCGGCCTGGGTCGGCAGCTTGTCGATGGCGAAAGAGCGCTTAAGCGATCCGCAGCAATTGCAAACCGCGGCCCAGCAGGTTGGCATCGGCTCGCTGGTCGTCGTCGGACGTGGCGAACAGCTACTCGGCCTGATTGTGCTGGGAGATCAAATTCGCGCAGGCGCCGCTGACGTCGTTCGGCAGCTGCATCATCTTGGCGTCAGCAACGTCGCAGTCCTCTCCGGCGACAACAACACCGCGGTTCAGCAAGTCGCGGCCGAAGTCGGCATTGACAATTGGCGCGGCGAACAGCTTCCCCAAGACAAAATCGCCGCCGTCAAAGAGCTGCGCGGCGACAACGTGATTGCGATGATCGGCGACGGCGTCAATGACGGTCCGGCGCTCGCCGCCGCCGACGTCGGCGTGGCGATGGGAGCGATCGGCGCCGATGCGGCGATCGAAACGGCCGACGTGGCGCTGATGTCGGACGAGATCACCAAGCTTCCGTGGCTGGTCGGGCTCGCCCGTCGCACCTTGCGAATGATCCAATTCAACATCGCGTTTGCGCTCGGCGTAAAGGCGATCTTCGTCATCCTGGCGGTGCTGGGGATGACCAACTTGTGGCTCGCGATCATCGCCGACACCGGCGTCTCGCTGCTGGTGATCGCCAACAGCTTGCGCTTGCTCAACTCAAATCAACACTAAACGCATAACGCTATTACGCGAAACGTTTCGGAAGGACGATTACCGTGGCGAAAATTACCGAAATCACCATGAGCGAAGCTCGCGAACTGGTCCGCGGCGCAGGTTTGCGCGGCACCTCCTGTCGCTTGAGCGTGCTGCAATATCTTTCGGCCGCCACCACGCCGCTGTCGCATGCGGAAGTCGCTGAAGAGCTCGACTCGCACGGCTACGACAAGTCGACCATCTACCGCAGCCTGGTCGAACTGGCCGAAGCGGGCCTCCTCTCCCGCTTCGACGTCGGCGACCATACCTGGCGGTTCGAATTCCGCCGCGGCGAATCGCACGAAGAAGGAACCGAACACCCGCACTTCATGTGCATCACCTGCGGCAAGGTCACCTGCCTGGACGACGTCGACATCAAACTAAAAGCGTCGAACAAAAAGTCGTACAGCGACATCACCGAAGTGCTGCTGAAAGGGCACTGCCGCGAATGCGGGTAACGCCCCAACTAGCCCGCAGTGCAAGCAAGGGAATCCGGTCGGCAATGCTCATAACCCCTTAAGAAGAATGCACAGAGACGCCAACGGAATGCCGATCAACGTCAGTTCATAATAGAAGCCAAGTTCGGGACGTTGGTCGAGGCGCGCTCCTTTCTCTCCCGCAACCCAGATGATGTTGATCGGGATAAGCAGCACGAAAACGGTCATCAAGACCAGCCCTGGCCCACTCAATCCAGACTCGCCGATCGACGCGGCGACGTTCTTCCAGGCAATCCAATTCAGCCCCACGTAAATCCACGCGCCCGTCGCCAATACGCTTTCGCAACGAGGCGCCTCTTTGTGATCTTTTCCGGCGCCGCGGACATAATAGGGGTACTGACCATGCGCGTAAAAGAACCCTGGAATCGCTCCCAACATCGACCAAAAGGCGACGCCCCAAAAGTCAAATGTCCCCGTCGCACATGCTGCGGCGATTGCGATGATCAACATCACCGTGACGCCGGTGTTGATCCGCGGTAAATCCTCCGCTCGCACCAAGAAGACGGCGCCTGCCAACGTTAGCCCGCAAAAAGCGAATACCCACGCAACGAAAGGATTGTTGTTGGCGAACAATACCATCGGCAACGGGGCGGCAGCCATCGCCAACAACAGCCGCGCTAGCGAAAAGCGAAATGAAATCTTCTCGGCCGGCGCGGCTGAGGAAACATCCTTGGCCGGCGCCCAATTGGCGTCCTCCTCCTCCGGCGAAAGCGGCGGTTCATCCAATTGCGACATGCCGCCTCCTTTCCTTCAAACCTTCCCCCAATACCAAAAGAGCGTCGCACAGGGCGCCAACACGAGCGTCAATTCATACAGATACGCTCTCGTCGGATTATCGTCCAGCGGTTCGTCAGGATCGGTCGCAAACCAGTACAAATTGATCGCCGTCAGCAGCGCGAAAATGGTCGGCATCAAGACAATGGGAAGATAGCTGTCGCTGGGAATCGGCGTCGACATGCGTCGCCCAAACGACATGAATAGCGCCGCCATGCAGAGCAGGAAAAAGGGGAAGATCCCGGACAGCCAGAGGAAGATGGTCGACGTAGGCTCATGTTCGTCGCCGGCTTCTCGGGGAAACATCAGATACGCGAAGTAAAACGAGGCGCCGATTCCTGCAATCGCGGGAAAGATGAAAGGAACGCAGCACATCCCGCAAGCGAACAACGCGATGCAGGGAACGATCAACTGAAACGCAACGTTCAGTCGAGGCAGGTCGGCCGCGTGGACTCGAATGACCACTCCGGCGATCGCGACGCTGCTGATGCAAAAGATCCAACCATACTCCCGGTTCCAGTCCGAGATAAACAACAGCGGTAGCGTCGCCGCGACTATCGCCACCGCCAGACGCGTGAGTGAAAAGCGAAACGGCACGAACAAGTCCCGCGGCTGCCGCTCTTCGGTCGGCGCCGCTTCTTCCGGAAAGTCGTTCTCCTCTTCGCTCGCTACCATGCGTTGCGCATCATCCGCAGGAACAAAAAGAGGGCGACGTACGGGAGCCCGACCATCGTCGCTTCGTACTGTACGCCCAGATCAGGCCGCTCGTCCAACATTTCTCCCCGGTCGGTCCCGGCCCAGTAAAGATTCGCCACGGTCAACAAACCGAACCAGACTCGCAACAAGTTACACGCGATCAAAGCATGTGGCGACGGCATAGCAGGATCGACCTCGACCAGGCGACTCGTGGCGGCAATAAAAAAGGCGTACGCTGGCACACCAGAATACAACACCCACGCCGTCCGATTCACCGCCTGACGAACCGCCGACAGGCGACTGATCAGGAACAGCGCCGCATAATAAACGAGTCCTAGTAGCACCACGACGTAAATCGAGTCAATCTCGATGCCGTAAAGCGGTCGAAACGAGGCGCCGAATGCAACGAGATAGGCGATCGCGACCAGCGGAACCAACGCGAGATTCAAAAACGGCAGCTGACGCGCCTTCATCCAGAGCGCCGCCAGAAAGAGGGTCACGCTGCTCATGCCGAAGTAAACGGCGCCGTCCGGCTGATCCTCGCGAATCATCAGCAGCGGCAAAGACGCGGCGGCGATCGCGATGACCAAACGTGCGATCGACGGACGCGAACCGGCTGACCGTAAAGGCTGTGATTCGGCGGAATCGTCGACTTTCCTACGCTCTACCGTCACGGAACTTCACTCGGAAAGGTTCGCAGGAAGATTACGATCGCCGCGACCGGAAGCAACAGCGTCGTCGCTTCGTACCGATAGCCAAGATCGGGGCGCTCGTCGAGCGTTTTATCGACGCCATGAATCCAAGCGTCGACGTTCAGCCCCAACAAGACCAGCATCAGCAGATCAATCGCCAGCATCTTGAGAAAAACGACGCCGCTATCGCTTCGCCCCGCAGGCATCATGACCGTCATGAGAATGACGATCAAAAACAAAAAACCAAAGGGAAACATCCCCGTTTTCAAGACGCTTTTCACCTTGGGAGTAATTGGCTGTCGTCCATTTACCACGCGCGAAGGAAAAATCGCCTCAGTTAAGAAAAACGCGACGGCGAAGGAACAGGCCAGTCCCAGCGCCGGAGCAAATGGGAGCAAGTGCCACGGAAAGCAACACGAGCTAAACAACATCCCCAGCATTCCCAGTTGCAACGTGAGATTAATTCGCGGCAAATGGCGAGCTCGCACCAACAGCACGAAGCCAGCTACCGCTAGCGAACTGACCGCGAGCGCTATCCTCGCCGCCTCATCGTTGGTTGGAATCATCCAGTATGGCAACGGCGCCATCGCCGTCGCGACGATCAACCGCGTGACCGAAAAACGCCAGCGCGAAGGCTCTTCCTGCGGCGGCAGTTCCCGTCGCTTGACTCTCGTCTCTTCGGGTTGCTCCAATGCGTCATGCACTAGATATAGATCCTTATCACGCGCAGCGTCGCAAACAGTACGGCGGCAGGGATTAATACCATCGTTGTTTCAAACCAAAAGGCTAACTCCGGTCGCTGGTCGAGATCTTGATCAGGACAAGTTGCGATCCAATAGAAATTGACCGGTACCAATGCCCCCAATACGAACATCCCTACCAGCCCGATCGAGAAATGCGCTGGTCTTTGAGTGAAGCAGATCGTAATCGCAACCCAGGCGAAAAAATAAATCGTCACCAAGAGATACGCGGCGCTCTTCAGCACCTGGTTGCACTTCAGTACGCATCGCTCCTCATTGCCCGAGCGGGGAAAAATCTTTCCGGCGAGAAACATCGCCGGCACTGCAAATAAGATCGCAAAAACTGGAATCGCGACAGGCGCAATCATCATGATGCCGGGCAGCGCCATGAAGAACACCGCCAAATTCAAGCGGGGCAAATCGCGCGCTTTGATCCAAAGAACCGTCGCAAAGAGCGTGAAACAACTTAGTACGAAGCACCAGGCGTACTTCTCGTGTCTCGGCGCCGGATGAATCAACAGCAGCGGCAACGGCGCCATCGCCGTCGCAATAATCAGCCGCGTCATCGAGAAGCGAAACTGGGACGCCGGCGCCTCTGGCTCGATCGCTCGTTGCGCCGGAAGTCCCTCCTCCTCGTCACCCAATTGCGGCGGCGGCTCAACCGTGGTCATCGCGGCTCTTTCAGGGGAAAAACAAGCGGGGGACGTGCCGCCGCCACTATAGCGGCGGGCGGGTAATTTGTCCCGCATTAGGTCAGGTTTTTGCGATGCGATCGGTGCGCAAATTGCGGCCGCTTTTCTCGATCGGCCAGCGCGGGTAAAGTGGCGGTTTCGCAGCAGTTTACGAGCATGACCTGGGCCCCAAGTCGCCCAGCAGGATTTTCACCCCCGATAGAACGAGAGAAGCTCATGGCCAAAAAATCGATCGCCGACGTCGACGTCGCTGGCAAAACCGTCCTGATGCGCGTCGATTTCAACGTTCCGCTGGATGACGCCGGGAATGTGACCGACGCCCGCCGCGTCGAAATGGCGTTGCCGTCGATCAAGTCGGTCCTCGACCGCGGCGGCCGCTTGATTTTGATGAGCCACTTGGGTCGTCCCGAACCGGGCGCCGACAACTCGAAGTACAGCCTGAAGCCGGCCGCCGAAGCGCTGGCCGGGCTGATCGGCAAAGCGGTCGCCTTCGCCACCGATACGGTCGGCAGCGACGCCGTCGCCAAAGCGGCCGCGCTGAAGGACGGCGACGTCCTGGTGCTGGAAAACCTCCGCTTTGAAAAAGGGGAGAAGAAAGGTGACGCCGAGTTCGCCGGCAAGCTCGCCGCGCTGGCCGACATCTACTGCAACGACGCCTTCGGCACTTGCCACCGCACCGACGCTTCGATGGTCGCCGTGCCGGAAGCGATGGGGGACAAGCCGAAGGTCTCCGGCTTCCTGGTCGAAAAAGAAATCAAGTATCTGACCGACGCGATCAAGAGCCCCCAGCGTCCGTTCGTCGCGATCCTCGGCGGCGCCAAGGTCTCGGACAAGATCATGGTCATCAAGAACCTGCTCGGCATCTGCGACAAGGTGCTGATCGGCGGCGCCATGGCTTACACCTTCTCGCTGGCGACCGGCGGTAAGGTCGGCGGCAGCCTGGTCGAAAAAGACAAAGTCGATCTGGCGAAAGAACTGATCGCCGCCGGCGGCGACAAGCTGGTCCTGCCGGTCGACACCCATTGCGGCGACGCCTTTAAGGGGGACTGCAACAAGGTCATCTGCGCCGCTGGCGAAATCCCGGACGGCTTTGAAGGTCTCGACATCGGCCCGGAAACTTCCAAGATGTACGCCGACCTGGTGAAGAGCGCCAAGACGGTCGTCTGGAACGGTCCGATGGGCGTGTTTGAAATGCCGCCGTTCGACGAAGGGACCAAGGCCGTCGCTCAGGCGATCGCCGACGGCGACGCAATCAGCATCATCGGCGGCGGCGACAGCGCCGCGGCGATCGCCCAGCTCGGCTTCGCCGACCAGGTCTCGCACGTCTCGACCGGCGGCGGCGCGAGCCTCTCGATGCTGGAAGGCCAAAAGTTCGCGGCGGTTGATCTGCTCGACGAAAAGTAAGCCACGGCACACAAGTCGATGAAGATTTGAGGACGCCTCCGCTGGGGGCGTCCTTTTTTTGTTGTCCGCCAGATCCTTCGCGTATAAAGTAGTTGAAAGCCCCCCCCTTCCCCTACCCACCGACAACGCCATGCCAGCCTCCCAACCGGTCCGCCTGGACCGCCGTGCGTTTTTGCAAGGTTCTACGCTGCTGCTGACTGCCGCCGGCAGTTCGCTCGCCTTGGCCGCCGAAAGTTCGATCGACCTGCGCGTCGGCTTGATCACCGACCTGCACCACGCCGACAAACCGCCGGCAGGAACGCGTTACTATCGCGAGACCCTCGGCAAGTTGATGGAAGCGAGCGACAAGCTCTCGGCGGCGAAGCTCGACATGATGGTGGAGCTGGGAGACTTGATCGACGCGGCCAGCGATGTCGAAACTGAGCTCGGCTATCTGAAGACGGTCAACGACGAGTTCCAGAAGATCTGCGGCGATCGTCACTATGTGCTCGGCAACCATTGCGTCGACACGCTGACCAAGGCCGAATTCCTGGGCGCCGTCGGCAAAGAGGAGTCGTACTACTCCTTCGATCGGGGCAATTGGCACTTCGTGGTGTTGGACTCTTGCTTCACCAGCGAAGGGAAGCATTACCAGCGGAAGAACTTCGTCTGGACCGACGCCAACGTGCCGCAGAAAGAGCTGAAGTGGCTCGCCGACGACCTGGCCGCCAACGACAAGCCGACGGTCGTCTTCGCCCATCAGCGGTTGGATAACGCCGGCAGTCACATGGTCCGCAACGCCGCCGACGTCCGGACGATTCTCGAATTGTCGAAGAACGTCAAGGCGGTCTTCCAAGGACACAGCCACAAAAACGACTACCAGCAGCTCGACGGGATCCACTACTGCACGCTGGTCGCAATGGTCGAAGGAAGCGGCGCCGAACACAACGGCTACTCGCTGCTGGAACTGTTGTCGGACGGCTCGCTGCGGCTGGAAGGCTTCCGGAACCAGGACGACTACAGCTGGAACGCGTAAGGCGTTGTCGCCAGCTTCCGTATTAGGGTGCCGTTGCCACGTCTTCGTGGCAATGTATGCGTTTTCAATAGGACTAGGTTTGGCAACTGCTTGTCGACGGTCCGATCTCATGGACTCGGAGAACGTCCAACTCAAACGATCGCCTCATACACTTTCATTGCCACGAAGACGTGGCAACGGCACCCATGATAGCGCCCCGCGGTCGCTACATCCGTTACAACCCCACGTCCTCTCGCCCCCCGACCGGAAGCTGTAGCGATTGGATTGTCGCGTCCGCCTTTGCTTGGCGGTCATGCTATCGCGGCTGTAGCGTCGGTTGATCTTTTTCAACAAATCGCGCTGGCCGCGCGACGATACCTTCTTCTGCCACGGACGGGTGAAGTTCGGACACGGATGGGCTAATGCTGACCACAAGCTGGAAAACGCTATGCCTATCGATATTCTCCATGCATGGCTTGGTATCGCGTTCGTCGCGATCTGGGCGATCATTGGACAAGTGACGCTAGAACGGAGCTGAGTTGCTGCCAGAGACCAATCAGGAAAGCTCGCTAAAACATTCTTTCTCTCGATTCTTCCTCGCAGCAGCCCTTCACCCATTTCACCCCGAAAATTGCCCCGCTACTTGACACGGGGCGGCTCTTCGATTCCCCTAAGACGGCGCAAATTCAAAAAGTTTCTGAATTTCCTGCTGCTTAGGTCTACGCATGTCTTCCCCCCAAGATGAACAACCTTCGGCCGCTTCTGCGCGCCCGAACGTCGCTTATTGGCGAGCCAATCTCCTCGTCATCGTAATCATGATGCTCATCTGGGCAGTCGTCTCGTTCGGCTGTTCGGTCTTCTTCGTCGAGCCCCTAAACGCCTGGCATATCGGCAGTCTCCCCCTCGGATTCTGGTTCGGCCACCAAGGGGCGATGTACGTCTTCGTCGTGCTGGTCTTCGCTTACGCGTTGATCATGGACCAACTCGATAAGAAGTACGGGGTGAAGGAATAGTGCCGACCATGTTTGAAATTACCCCCCTGCTCGGCTTCTTCGAGATGTCGAGCACCGTCTGGACGTACATCTTCGTCACGATCACCTTCTTCATCTATATCTACATCGGCTGGCAAAGCCGGGTGAAGGAAACGAGCGAGTTTTACGTCGCCGGCGGCGGCGTTCCTGCGGTCGCCAACGGTGCGGCCACGGCGGCCGACTGGATGAGCGCTGCGTCGTTCCTCTCGATGACCGGTTTGATCGCCGCCAGCGGTTACGACGGCACCGTTTATCTGCTCGGCTGGACCGGCGGTTACGTGCTCCTGGCGCTGCTGTTGGCTCCTTATCTGCGGAAGTTCGGGCAGTTCACCGTTCCCGACTTCGTCGGCAAACGTTACTACAGCGAAACCGCTCGCATCGTCGCCGCGCTCTGCGCCGTCTTCGTTTCGATCACTTACGTCGCCGGGCAGATGCGCGGCGTCGGGCTCGTCTTCTCCCACTTCCTGAAAGTGCCGGTCGAATACGGGGTGGTGATCGGGATGGTGATCGTCGCTTTCTTCGCCGTGCTCGGTGGGATGAAAGGGATTACCTGGACGCAGGTCGTGCAGTTCTTCGTGCTGATCCTCGCCTTTTTGATTCCGTCGATCGCTCTCTCGAAGATGCTGACCGACAGCTACATTCCGCAGCTCGGCTTCGTCACCGGCGACATTCACGACCGAGTTGACGCTCTGCATGCGGAGCTTGGTTTTAAGGCCTATACCGAGCCGTTTACCAACCGCTCGCAGCTGAACGTCTTTTTGACGATGTTCGCCCTGATGGCCGGCACCGCCGGCCTGCCGCACGTGATCGTCCGCTTTTACACCGTCGCCAACGTCCGGGCCGCTCGCTATAGCGCGGGCTGGGCGTTGTTGTTTATTGCGTTGCTCTACACGGCGGCGCCGACGATGGCCCTGTTCGCTCGGTACAACCTGCTGAGCACGCTGAACGGCGCCAAGGTGGTCAACATCGACGAAGCGGAAAACGACGACGGCGAAAAAACCGGCCAGAAGATTTATCACCTGGCCTCGGTCGGCGAGGATGGAACCGAAAAGCCGATCCACTGGATCAACACCTGGCAAGTGACCCACCTGATCGAGTTTGACGACAAGGATGGAGACGGCGTCATCTCGCTCAAAAAGGATGGAGATAAATACGCCGAAGCGACTATCGACAAAGACATCCTGGTTCTGGCCACCCCGGAAGTGGCCGGCTTGCCCGCCTGGATCGTGGCGATCGTCGCCACCGGCGGCCTAGCCGCGGCTCTCAGCACTGCCGCCGGTTTGCTGCTGGTCATCTCAAGCTCGATCGCGCATGACCTTTACATCCACTTCGTCGATCCGCACGCCTCGGAAGCGAAGCGCCTGACGGTCGCTCGCATCATGATCTTGTTGGCGATCGTGGTCGCCGGTTATTTCGGGATCATCAAGCCAGGCTTTATCGGCGAAGTGGTGGCGTTCGCCTTCGGTCTGGCGGCGGCCAGCTTCTTCCCGATCGTCTTCCTGGGGATCTTCGATCGTCGCACCAATCGCGAAGGAGCGATCTGCGGCATGGTGGTCGGGATCTTGTTCACCGGCGGCTACATCCTGGCCTGCAAAGCGAACGTCATCCTGCCGTTCCTCTTCAGCGAGCCGCTGATTACGCCGATGTTCGCCGGTTGGACTGAGGGGGGCATTTCTCCCGAGTCGATCGGAGCGGTCGGCTGTGCACTCAACTTTATCGTGACGCTGGTCGTCAGCCGCCTGACCCCGGCCCCGCCGGAAGAAATCCAGCAGTTGGTCGACGAGGTCCGCATTCCCCGCGGCTCGCACGCCCCGGAAGCCCACTTCGACGAAAGCGACGCCGAAGCGGACAACCCGTAAGCGGCTGGAAATGACGAATGTCGAATAAAGACCCAATGATCTGAATTGGGTGGCCCGACCAGTCTGTTAAGACTGGCTGGGTCGCGCAGCGACAAGATGCCGCGCCATCGGGCCAGTATCGTCTCATAATTGTCAGTTGACAAAGCGCACGGACTTCGGGTCGATTGTCGTGCGGCAAGATAAATCGCGGCGGTCAGCCTCTCTCACCGACCGCTTGGGCCTG
The DNA here is from genome assembly GCF_020966755.1 of Blastopirellula sediminis. NCBI lineage: Bacteria > Pseudomonadati > Planctomycetota > Planctomycetia > Pirellulales > Pirellulaceae > Blastopirellula > Blastopirellula sediminis. Next base: position 2,034,674 of record NZ_JAJKFT010000010.1, on the reverse strand, counting down.
GGAGAATTCGCGAGGGAGCTCGCGTTGGCGCTCCACCTGCGCGCTGATCGGTCAAAGGCCCCAAACGAACGCTGGAGGAACTCGTAGGCCCAAGAAAAAAACATCGCGGTCCAGTCCACTCCCAGGAGCAAAAAAACGCGCTGCGGTCCAGTCCAGTGAGCGAAATGGAGCCGGCGGGTTCTCCATTTTGCCTGACGGGGCGGATGGGTAAGGTGACGCAAAAAAATGTCGTTCGCGGTCCAGTCCAGTCGGCGAACGGATGAGTTGTGTGCGGCGACACCCTAGAACAGGGCCCAACCGCCGCGGCAGGTCCGTGGCGCGTCCAGACGCACCCTACGAAAAAAATGTGCGCTGCGGTCCAGTCCGGCAGTTCTTTGGCAATTTACATCTACAGCGGCTTATGGAAGGAAAAACTCCTACCGTGGCTTCCGTGCTCTTCACCGTGGCTTCCGCGTTCTATTCTTCCGAAACAGCGCCGAGAGCGCAAAGGAAAAGCCGCCTCGGAAATTGGGGTCCGATGCGGCTTTGCAGTTTTTTAGGATGAGAACGTAGGGGTGTTCGCTTTCTTTGACGAAAGCGGTGCGACGGGCGAATTAGCGTTGGCCGATAGCAGATTGCCGTTAGGCGATCTGCAGCGGTTGGCTATCAAGCACCCGTGCGGTTCGGAAGTTGTCGAGGCGTTCTTCCTCGACGAAGTAGTACAAGTCGTCGTCCGGGCTATAGAGCCCTTTGACCGAAGCGGCGCTCACGTCGCTGCGTACTAGTTTGCGGCTCGACACCGCGAGTTCGCAGAATTCTTCGGGCTCGACAAATCGAGTCCCTTGTTCCTGGCGAAGCTCATCTCGTTTTTGGGCTAAAGTCATACCAGCCAATTTCCAAACTACCATGTCAAACTTCGTCCCTCCTGATACCGTCGTGGCGAAGCGTAAAATCCGCGGCAGTGGAAATCCGTTTCACACACGCTGGCGTCTTCGTTGACGCCAGTATCACCGTCAGTCGCTACCGGTATGATAGCAGAGCTAGCGGCGTCGTTCCTTCTAAGACTCGGAGTCCTTTGATCCCTCGTCCGCGAAGCTGGGAAAGATCGCAGGAACTTATTGTCGCTAAGTTAAGACCGGACGCAACCTACCCATTTGGAGAAAGGGCCAGCCACCCAGTTGAAGTTCCGGGTTGGGTAATTTAAAGAGCTAAGGACGAACTCTTCATTAACTCATGACAAAACGCAAACACTAGATATATCGTCACTTACGACGACAAAAACCCTACTCGAATGGAGAAACGCCCCAAACCGGCTCCCGAAATCGGTAGCCTACCCCTCGAATGGTCTCTATAAGGTTTGCTTGTTCCGCCAACTTCCGGCGGATCGTCTTTACATGAACGTCGATCGCTCGCGACTGGGCCGAAGGCTCACCTTCATGCTCGGCGTGACACGCCTCAAACAAGTCGTGCCGCGAAAAGACATGTCCCGGCTTCGCCATCAACGTCCAGAGCAACCGAAACTCGGTCGGCGTCGCGCCGATCGACTCCCCTTTGAGTTCAGCCACGTAGCGCGTGCGATCAAGACGGAGCCCATGATGTTCGAGGACGACGTCGTCTTGTCCTGCCTGACGAGCGCGACTCAGCAGCGTCTTCACGCCTTGAGCGAGCAAGTCGAGCGCCAGGGTCTCGGCCAACAACGAATCGATCGACTCCGGCTCTCCCTCTTCGGCTTCGCTGGTCCCAACGCCCGGCGTCACCAGAAACGCAGGGAGCTGCTCGGGCCGCATCCGACTGCTGATGCGGCGACACATATCGAACGACTCGGGCGAGTGATGCCCAACCAGGACGATGTCGGGCGAATGGGCGATCGCCTGCTCCAGGCCATCGTCCGAATCAATTGCAGTGCGCACCTCACAACCTGATTGTCGCAGGTTATCAGCCAAGGCGGAGCTGAGCCTGCCCTGACGGCCGATAATGAGCACAAGCCGGTTGTTCATCGCGGGACGCTACGATGGGGACCAGAAACGAAAACGCCAAAACGCTGTGGGACGACTACGGCGCCCGGTCGCCGCCGCGGCGAACGAGTTCGCCTTCGACCAGGTAGACCACCGTTTCTGCGATGTTGGTCGCATGATCGGCGATCCGTTCGACATGCCGCGAAATCGTCAGCATCTCCATCATCCAGTCGAGATCGTCCGGACGCTGGCGAACGCCGTTCTTGAACCAGTCATACATGCCGCGATGCGACTGATCGACCGTGTCGTCGGCGAGGATCACGTCGCGGGCCTTCGCCGCATCGCGATCCAACAGCGCATCGAGACTTTGCCGCAGCATCTCGATCGACGCTTCCTTCGAGGTTTGCAACAGCGGCGGCAAGTCGAAGTGAGCGCCAGAGTCGATCAGACGCAACACCCCTTGGCCGATGTCGTGAGCGTGGTCGCCGATCCGCTCCAACTCGTTGATAACCGTTTGAACCGAGATCACAAACCGCAGGTCGGAAGCGACCGGCTGAAACAACGCCACTAGGTGGAGCGACTCTTCCGAGATCTCCATTTGCAAGGCGTCGACCTCATCGTCACGATCGATCGCCTCTTGGGCGAGCGCGCGATCCTGCTCTTCCGCGGCGCGAATCGCCAACCTGACGTGCTCTTCGACCATCGCGCCGAGCGTCACCAGTTGCCGCCGAAGCTGATCGAGTTGTTTTTCAAAATGAACCGTCATACCATTTCAATCCTTGTTTGCGTTGAAAACGCATCCGCCCTGGACTTCCGCAAATTAGCGGAAGTTTCGCATGTACGAGTCGATCGTCTCGCTATCGGGACTTTTGATCGTCATCCCCAGCGGGCCGGCGCCGATCTTGGTGACATGCTTGGCCAAATCGTGGCTGGCGGCGAATTCCTTCAGGTCGGCCGAGTCGACCCGCACCACCCACAGACGGCCATCAATGATTTTGGTCACGTAGCCCGGCTGCGCGACGAGGTAAGCTTCGATCACGCCGGCGTCGCGCGTCTTAAGCGTTTCGCGATTCGGGCCGACGCCGATCTTGGTGACGTGCGCGGCCGGTTCGCCGCTGGCGACATATTCCTTCCACGCGTCGCTGTCGGCCGGAAAGACCCAGACGCGACCGTCGCCGTCAACCGCCGCTTGGAAGCCCGGCTTCGCGTAACGGTAGGCGGCGATCGTAGCGGCGTCGTCCGACTTCAGCGTCGTGCCGAGCGGACCAACGCCGGGGCGGATCACTTGCTTGGCCGGTTCGCCCGAGGCGAGGAACTCCTTCGCCGCGTCGCTACCTTCCTTCAAGACCCACACGCGGCCATCTTCGATCGCCGTCACAAAGCCCGGCTTGGCGGCGAGGTAACCGAGAATCGTTTCCATTTCATCCGACTTCAGCGTCATCGCCGACGGACCAACGCCGGGACGAATCACCTGCTTGGTCAACTCGCCAACGCTCAGGAAGTCAGCCAGGTTCGGATTGTTCAGGTTAAAGACCCACAAGCGGCCGTCGTCTTCAAAGGTGACGAAGCCCGGCTTGTCGAACGCGGCTTTGTCGGCCGAAGTCTTCACCGCTTCGCCGGCCGGCAGATAGTAGAGCCAGTACCAGTCGTTCTGCTTCACGTCGATACCCGCTTTGGCGCGGAAGCAGGCGGTCAAACCGATCGACTTGCCATCCTGCAGGTGCTCGACGACGAAGATCGAACCATAGCCCGGGTCTTTGAGGTTCTTCAAAGCGGCCGGATTGGCGTACGTTTTCGACTCGCCGGAAACGTGCGGAGCGGGAACCGAACTCGGGAGTTCCCCAATCGCTTCCCACTTGTCGAACTTCCCATCCAGGTAGTTCCAGAAGTCGGCGGCGAATTTAGCGTGCTGCTCCGAACGGCGCTCGTCGGCGATAGCCGGATAGCCGGCGACGGCGATCAGCGTGAAACAAACCAAAGTTCCAACGATTCGAGACATCACTTTCCCCTGATGATGGCGCGTTAGCAGACGAATAAGAGTACCGCCGGAGGTTCGACTAGCCGAACCGTCCGGTCACGTAAGCGTTCGTTTCGGTCAATTTCGGATTGGTGAAGATGTCGACGGTCGGTCCAAATTCGACCAGACGCCCCAAGTACATGAACGCGGTGTAGTCGCTGATGCGCGACGCTTGTTGCATGTTGTGGGTGACGATCAAGATCGAGTACTCGCCCCGAAGTTCGCGGATCAGGTCTTCGATCTTGCTGGTTGCGATCGGGTCGAGAGCCGAGCACGGTTCGTCGAGCAGCAGCACTTCCGGTTCGCTGGCGATCGCCCGCGCGATGCACAAACGTTGCTGCTGACCGCCGGAGAGGCTGAGCCCGCTCTCATGCAGACGATCTTTCACTTCATCCCAGATGGCGGCGCCTTTGAGGCTATGTTCGCAAACCCCTTCCAAAACGCCGCGATTCCGTTCGCCGTCAATCCGGAGCGGATAGACGACGTTTTCAAAGATGCTCATCGGAAAAGGATTCGGCTTTTGAAACACCATCCCCATCCGCTTGCGAAGTTCGATCACGTCGACGCCGGCGTCGCAGATCGAATCGCCGTTCAGCACGATGTCTCCCTGGATGCGAACCGTGTCGATCAGGTCGTTCATCCGGTTCACGCAGCGGAGCAGCGTCGACTTGCCGCAACCGGACGGACCGACGAGCGCGGTGACCTGTCCCTTGGGAACCGGCATGTTGACGTTAAACAGCGCTTGCTTCTCGCCGTACCACAGATTGAAGTCTTTGATCTCAAGCACGCACTCTTCGCGTTTGACCGCGTCGTGGATGACCGAGTCGAAATGATGCCCCTGGGCGATCAATTCCAACCGGTTCTGTTTCCCTTCGGCGGGCTGCTGTGGAGAGGTAATCTCGTTCACGCTGTTTCTCGTTTGAGGAATCTTCTCAATTTCGCGTTGCGTCGTCATTGTACCGCTAGATCTCCGCTCGGATCACTAAAACTGTCCCGGTTGGAATCGTCGTCGTAGACGAGCGCGAAGCCAGATCGCCGACAAGTTCAACATTGCGATGACGGCGATCAGCAGCAAAGTGGTGGTGTAAACCATCGGCTTGGCCGCTTCGCTGTTCTGACTTTGAAAACCAAGGTCGTAAATATGAAAACCCAGATGCATAAAGCTGCGATCGAAGTGCAAAAACGGCGGCGAAAAGTCGATCGGCAGTTCCGGCGCCAGTTTCAACACGCCGACCAGCATCAACGGAGCGACTTCGCCGGCGCCGCGCGCCATCGCCAGAATCATGCCGGTCATGATCCCCGGCAGAGCGTGCGGCAGGACGATGCGCCAAATGGTTTGCCACTTGCTGGCGCCGCAGCCGTACGACCCTTCACGCAACGAGTTGGGAACCGCAGCAAGAGCCTCTTCCGTCGCAACGATCACGACCGGCAGCGTCAACAAAGCGAGCGTAATGCTGGCCCACGCCAAACACCCTTTACCGAACACCGGGTTCGGAAGATGCGACGTGAAGAAGCCGTTGAACTCCGGAGTCGTCGCCAGCGCGGTTACGAACGCGCCGGTCGCCACGATCCAGAGGAGCAGCGCGAACTTGCCGAGCCAGAGGTTTCGACCGCCGGTCAATTGCCGACGATTGCTGACCGCGTACATCGACATCATGAACGCGCCGCACGCCGTCGCCGCCAAGACCATCAGCAACAAATACCAACGGTTGGACGACATCACCGGCAAGTCGGCGTTCCGCGGACCGCCGTCAATAAAGCGTCCGACGTTGCCGATCAAAAAGGCGAAGCCAAACACGCCGAAGACGATGCTCGGCACGCCGGCCAGGTTGTTGATGCTGATGCGAATGGCGCTGACGATCGGGCCGGGCTTGGCGAATTCGCGGAGATAGAGAGCGGCCAGCACGCCGAACGGCACCACAATGACCGACATGATCATCGTCATCGCAACCGTTCCCCAAATCGCCGGGAAGACGCCCCCTTCGGAGTTCGCTTCGCGGGGATCGTCCATCAGAAACTCGCCCCAGCGCGACATGTAAACGCCGAGCTGACCCGCCAGACTCAACCGGTTGGCGGGAAAGGCGAGGACGATTTCCGACAGCGGGATATCCTTGTCGATCTTCTGCGCCGTCTGCATGTGCAGGACGTAGCGAGCGTTCTCTTCATTCAGTTGATTGATCTTCTGCTGCAGCGCGACGGTCCGCTGCGTCGACTCTTCTCGAATCTTCAGGAAGTTGTCGACCGCCCCTTGCGTCGACGGCGGCATGCCCGCGATCAATTCCTTGATTTCCGCGATGCGCTTCTTGGGCTGCGACTGCTGATCGGCCAGATCGGTCGCGAGCCCCTTGACGATCTCCTGGGAGAACTTGGCGAGCGGCGAATCAGCGCCGCTTCGCTTTTCGATCTGCTTGAGGGTAGCCTGGTTCTTTTCACCGATCTCGTCGAGCGTCGCGACCTGACCTTGCAGACGCGCCAGTTCGTTCGCCAATTCGACGACGAAGACGCCGGGGTGGTTGATTTCTTCGTCCCGCAGCGACAACCGGGCGTTTTCTTCTTCGCTGTTAACCTCGCCGACTTCGAACTCTTCGATCTCTTTGCGACGATGCGAACGGCTGATCACTTCGTCATGGAACTCGTTGTATTTGTCCCACGCTTGTTCCGGACCGACCGACGCTTGAACGACGCTGACGACGTTCTCTTCGGCCGATTTGACGTCGGCCAACGGCTTCTCCTCGCCCGACTTCAGCTTCGCCCGCAATTCGCCTTCGAGCGATTTGTTTTCGGCGATGAACGCATCGATGTTAGCGGCCCGCGTTTTGGCCAGTTCCGCTTCGACCGGCGCGAGGGCTTCTTTCAGCTGAGCCGATTGATCGGCGTCGCTGATGCGATACATGTTGCTTTGAATCAGCAGGACGATGTCGTTCAGCTGCTCTTCGTCGGCGGAGATCGGTCGCAGATGGTCGAGTTTGAATTCGACCGGCATCCCGTAGAAACGTCCCCACGAGAGCCGCTCGATCACCATCGCCCATTCGGGCAATTCGGCTTCGGGCTGAACCAGCTCGAACTCGTTCACGGTATGGTAGTGAGTACCTTCCCGGTCGAAGTTCGAGATGATGTCGAAGTTGCCGGTACGATACTGACGCCGTTCGACTTCGACCGGCACGCTGCCGGCCGCTTCGAACTTCTCCAGCGCTTTCTCGCGAGCCTTTTTCAGCTCCGACGGAAACGAGTTGATCAATTGCTCGGTCAACTCGAAGCGTTCAACGCCGGCCGCTTCACCGAGATAAATCGCTCCGTCGACCGTCTCGACCTGGTAGAGCCGCCCTGGCCAGAAGGTGCGCATGCCGTTGTAAATGACGAGCGACAACAGGCCGAAGATCATCAGCAAACAAAGGGCGAGCGATCCGCCGGTCAGCCAGACCATCGGCTCACCCTGCGCAAGGAGCGAGAGTCCCGGTTTGGAAACGTGGCCTCGTTTCTCGCGCGGAGCGGCGGCGGCGTCGTTCTGAGCAGGCGAGGTCATAGTTGGTAAGCTCGTTTACGGAAACGCAGCCGCACAATTTCGGCCGCGGTATTGATCAAAAACGTGATGACGAACAGCACCAGGGCTGCAGCGAACAACATGCGAAAGTGGGTGCTGTTCTCTACCGCTTCGGGCAGTTCGATCGCAATGGTCGCACTGAGCGTGCGGAACCCGCTGAAAATATTCCAATCCGTCACCGGCGTATTACCGCCGGCCATCAGCACGATCATCGTCTCGCCGACCACGCGACCCAGACCAATCATCAATGCCGAGAAGAGCCCGCTCATGGCGGTCGGAATCACCACGCGAACCGTCGTCTGCCACGGTGTGGCGCCGCAGCCGAGCGAAGCGGAACGAAGATGCTTCGGCACTGTCGCCAATGCATCGTCGGCGATCGTGTAAATGATCGGAATCACCGCGAATCCCATCACGAAACCGACGACGAACGAGTTACGCTGGGCGTAGCTGTCGACGAAGGTTCCCCGGGGATCAAACGGCGAACCGCCGAACCAGGTCGGCAACCAGTACAGAAGCGAGGAAACGCCCCACGCCAACAGGAACGCCAGCAGGACCAGCGCGGCGAACTTAATGAGGCTCATCAGCGCGAACTGCGAACGGGTCCACTTGATGGCGTGCATACGGAGATAGGGATTGATGAAGGCGCCGTTCACGAAGAAGGCGAGCATCCCTGCAAGCGGAATCATCAGCATCACCCAGCCGACGACGCCGTTCCCCTTTCCGTCGAGCCATGACTTCACATTGCCGTCGAACGCGAGATGTTCGACCCACGGAGCCAACTGGTAAGAAATGAACAGCCCCAAAAAGAGCGCCGGCACCATAAACCACAGTCGCCATTCTTCCAGGATCAAGCCGATTCGCCGCGGCATCAACTGCCACAGCATCGCCGCCGTGATAAACGTGAGCGGGACGGCGACGATCGTCGTCAGGAAAAAGGGCAAGAACGATTCGACCACCGGAGCGAAAACGATCGCCGCCAAAAATCCGAGCACGACGCTCGGCAGGCTCGCCATCATTTCGACCGTCGGTTTGACGACCGTCCGAACTTTGTACGTAGTGAATTCGCTGGTATAGATCGCCGCCAACAAAGCGATCGGCGCACCGAACAACATCGAGTAGAAGGTCGCCTTGAGCGTACCGGAGATCAGCGGATACAGGCCGAGCTTCATTTCCGGTTCGACGCCGGCCGACGAGCTTTGCCAGATCTGCCGCGGTTTCGGGTACCCTTCGTACCAGACCGGCAAGATCGCCGCGGCGACGCTGATCTCGGGATGTCGAGGATCGAAGTTCCAGAGATAAAGCCCCTTGGTCGACTCGACCAACAGACCGTCATCCTTCGGCGTGATCATGGCGCTGACGACCGGAACGTCGCCAGGCAAATGGCGATCGAGCACCAGCAGCTCGGTCGTCATCTGGTAAACGCGAAAACGGCCCGATTCGTAACCGACCGCCAACATGCGGCTCCGCTCCGAGGCTCGCATCGAAACGACCTTCTCGCCCGGCGCCGATTGCAACACGTGCACGCGAGCCAACGTGAATCCGTCGCTCGTCTTACGGGCTTGAATTTCGGGATCGTCGGTTTCGGCGGCGCGAACCAGGAACCAACCGCTCGCTCCACCGTCGCTATCGCCAACAAAGACCGTCTCGCGACCGAGAATGAAGTCGCACACGGTCAACTCGGCGTCGGTATCGGGGAGGAGGTCGATCTTTTCGGCCGGCGCTAGACGAAAGCCGTTCTCTCCGTTTTCACGAACGAAGCGAACCATTTGCCCCGATTTCCACGCGAGCAGAATGTCGTTGCCGCGCGCTGTTTGCAACAGGAACTGCGGACGCTCCCCTTGAATCTCGGCGATGTCCAGCTCGATCATGTCGTTCTTCAGCGTGATGTCGCCAGAGAGGAAGTCCTCCTCTTCCAGCACCAGGCCGTAACGCAGCTTCCCGTCGGCGGAATAGCTGACGTACTTGCGATCGTCCTTTGAGACGCTGACCGAGTTGCCGCCGCTGGCCGCTTCCGGCACATGGTCAAGCATCAGGATCGCCTTGTCGGAAACCTTCAGCGGCTCCATCGCGCTCGACTCAAGTACCTGCAAGCGGTACTGACCTTGCGAAGTCAGTTCGATGACGCCGGTTTCGTCGTCGCTCGGCTTGTAGGTCGCCAGTTCGCCCGGCTTCATGCCATGAAATTCTTCGGGCGCGTTGACCGCGTCGATAAACGACGTCTTGAAGTGGACGTCGGCGAACTGAATCGTGCCGTCCAGAAAGCCAAGCAGCAGACCGCCGCGACCGACCGAGGTCGAAATGGCGGAGAGTTTTTTGTCTTGGAAAAGCCGGGTTTCGCCCAGCTTTTCGCCGTTGTCGACCCGAAACGATTCGAGCCGACCGTCGTCAAACAAGACCCAGCCGATCGTGCGGTATTCATCAACCGCCAGATGAACCGGCTTGGCTGAACCCCAGTGGGTCTCGCGCGAAACTTCGCCAGTGATCGAAGCCGGCAATCCGAGCGGCGCGACGCGAGCGACCAGAACGACGAAGACCGCCATGACGGCGACGATCGTGCCGATACCGCCAACCGTAATCACAAACTCCGACAGAACGTCGGCGGCGGCGACCGTCCAGCGCGTCTTCATGCGACGTCGGCGGCCGGAGAAACTCTTTTCGTCTTGCGACATGGGGCTGGGCTAGTCCGGCGGGAGTCTCGTTCAAACCGAGACGCTGGAAACAGAAAAACGCGCCGCCCCTTCGAACCGAAGAGGCGACGCGGCGAATATCAATAAGCGTCCGCGACTAGTTCTTCAGAATCATGTCGAGCTGACGCTGGGCCTGCTTGGCGGTCAGCGGCAAGTAGCCGTCTTTCACGACCGCTTCCTGGCCTTCCTTGCTGAAGACGTACTTGATGAACTCCAAGCGAAGCGGATCAAGCTGTTCGTTCGGCTTGCGATTGACGCTCAGGTAGAGGAAACGCGACAGCGGGTAGCTGCTAACCGTTTCCAGCGACGGTTCGACGAATTTGTCGCCGGTCTTGGAGAGCGGGACGACGCGAACGGCGGCGGTCTTGTAGCCGATGCCGCTGTAGCCGATGGCGGCGACGTCGTTGGCGACCCCTTGGATCACGGCCGAGCTGCCCGGCTGTTCCTTCACCGACGACTTGTAGTCGCCATCGAACAGCGCCTTTTCCTTGAAGTAACCGTAGGTGCCCGAAGCCGAGTTACGACCGTACAGGCTGATCGCGCGGCTGGCCCAAGCCCCTTCCAGACCGAGCTGACCCCAAGTGGTGACGTCATCTTTCGCGCCCCCTTTGCGGGTGCTGCTGAAGATCGAGTCGAGTTGTTCCAACGACAGCCCCTTCACCGGGTTGTCTTTGTGAACGAAGACGGCCAGCATATCGATCGAGGTGCCGAGCTGGGTCGGCTTGTAACCGTAGGCCTTTTCAAAAGCGTCGATTTCCGATTCCTTCATCGGGCGGCTCATCGGACCGAAGGTGGCGGTCCCCTTGGTCAGCGCGGCCGGAGCGGTCGACGAACCCTTGCCTTCGATTTCGATGGTGACGCCCGGATAGAACTTCTGGAAACCTTCGGCCCACAAGGTCATCAGGTTGTTCATGGTGTCGGAACCCATGCTGCTGATGTTTCCGTTGACGCCTTGAACTGGTTTGTAGGACGGCAAAGCGGAGTCAACTTGGACTTGCGCCGAGGCGGCAAGCGGAGCGGCTACCGCCAAGGCGGCGACCATAAAGATGTTCCGGCAGCGGTTCATAGTGGGTGCATCCCTCTGAAAAATGTCACAGTTTTAATTCCCCCCGGCCCCTACCGGCTGCGGCGGACGCGAAAAAGCGTCCCGCTATCATGACGCACGATTATTAAGATTAAATTAAGAAGCTGTGAACAAGCGTTAAAAACGTTCTTCCGCAACTTTGGCGAAACCCAATATGCGGCAATCACTAATGCTTGGAGAATACGAAAAGAACTCGTAAATCCTCGAAGAATATTTTATGAAGAATCCGTGTGCAAACGGCCCACGGGGGGCGTCTTCCGAAGGAAGGAAAGTTTAGATCGACTTGGTCGCCACTTCAACCACCGACAACAGCCCGTCGCCGTCCCGATCGAGCTCGTCAAATTGGCTCCGGCTCCCTAAAAACTCGGTCCAACTGACGTCCCCATCCCCGTTGAAGTCCATCCCCTGATGCCAATCGGGCCGCCCCTCGATCGGCGTCGGAACGACGCGAGCCGGCATCGTCGAACCGTCCCGATCTCCCCCCCGATAGACGACCAGACCACCAAACGCGGGGAATTCCTCCAGATCGACCTCCTGGTCTCCATTGGCGTCGAGCTGCCGCAGTTTCTCGCTCGCGATCCGCAATTCCCGAATCGCCAATCGACCATCTCCGTTTTCGTCCAGCGCCGCAAACAGCGGATCGATCACCGCCGTCCGTTGCACCCGGATCTGGCAGGCCTTCACCAGGTCGATGTTAGTCAGCGCGGCCTGTAGCTCCTCGAGGGTGACCTGGTCATCTTCATCCGAGTCGACCATCTCAAAAGTGAGCCGCTCCGCCAGGTTCGGCGGAAATTCATCCTTGTCGAGATAGTTGTTCTTATCTCTGTCGTTAAGCGCGAGTGCGTTCTTGGCTCGCAAGCCGCTGAGGGACGACTCCACATAACCATCGCCCATCCATCCGGCGACTTCAATATCGTCGACCGCATGAATCAACAGCCGGCCATTGCCGTCGACCAGCGCCTTGCTCTCGACGTACCCGGCCTCCTGGAGCGTGCACTTCGCATCGTCGGCCAGCGTCAATGCGTAGAACTCTTCCCCTTCCTTCCGGGCGCCATAGCGAATCTCTAAAGTGGCGCTGGGAGGTAACTCGGCAATTCGTGGAATCTCGCGATACTCGAGATAGCCATCTTCATCCTCGTCGACCATCACCAACGGCGAGTTTTCGCCGAACAGGGCCGCCACTTCCACCGACGAGCCAAAGTTGTAAATCGACTCGATCGAACGCAGGACGTTCGGCCACGACGTATTCTCATCCAGCACGTACGCTCCTTGCTCTCCGCGCCAATCGTCCCCCGATCCCATCGCCATCATCGGGCTGCGCGGCGGCGCCAGTTCGGCAGCGGAGATGATGCCGTCGGCATCGGCGTCACGAGCCTTCAAGACGTTGGTCGCGTCGGCGATCTCGTCGGCCGAGAGTCGCTGATCGCCATTGCGGTCGAGCACCCGCAACATGTTCGACGCTTCCCGACTATGCCGGAACGACGCATGGGCGCGAGGATCGACCGAAAACTCACGAGCCTTTCCCCGATTGCGGGTTAACAGACGAGGAGTTTCTTCGGCGTCGACGCGTCCGTTGCGATTCACGTCGTACAACTTGATCAGTCGGTCGCGCTCTTGCGGCTTCGTAAAGGAGAGATTGCCGAACTGCCCCCGATTGAAGTTTGGGTTGTCGGCCAGTTCGTTCCAGGTCGCGATCCCATCGCCGTCGGTGTCGGCCATCGCGAGCACCTTGTCGGAAAGAACTTGCAGCGCCTCCTCAAATGGCCGTCCGTCGATCCAAAGATACACGTCCAACAGCAGCGGCTGCCGATCGGCCATCACCAGCAACTTCTGTGGGGTTGGGCGTTTGACCTCAGGCACTTCTATTGGAGGCTCGACAGGTGCTTCGGCGACGACCGGCTCTTCCACCGGCATCGGTTCGACCGCGACGTTTTCGGTCTCGATCTCGACTTGCGAGATCGTCGTATTGGCCGGAGGGGGCGTAACCTGCGGTTCGCCGGGACGACAGCCTCCTAACCCAATCAGCAGCACGCCGATCCAACCAAGTTTCTTAGGAGAGCAAAGCACGAATCGGCGCCCCCTCGCTGATTTTGATCGGCCGTGCCAAGGGAGAGATATTCTCGGTCGCCGGATCGACGCCGACCGCTGTGCAAAGCGTCGCGATCAATTCGGGCACGTCGGCCTTGCCGTCGACCACCTCCTCGCCACCTTCGCTGGTTGAACCATAAGCCTGACCGCCGGCGATGCCGCCGCCGGCCAAGACGCACGACCAGGCGTCGGGAAAGTGATCGCGTCCGGCGTTGCCGTTAATGACCGGCGTCCGTCCAAATTCCCCCATCCACAAGATCGTGGTCGATTCGAGCAAACCTCGTTCGTCCAACTCGCGCATCAGCGTCGACCACCCGCGATCGAGCTCTTCCGACAATCGTTTGACGCCGGCGAAGTTCGCTTGATGCGTGTCCCAGCCAAGTCCGTCGCCGCCGTGCGTCACTTCGACAAACGGCACTCCCCGCTCAATCAAGCGGCGGGCGATCAAACAACCTTGGCCAAAACGGCCGTTACCATACGACTCACGGACGGCGTCTTCCTCTTGATGCAAATCGAAGGCGGCCGCCGCTTCCGGGTTCATCATCCGGACCGCGCGGCGAAAAACCGTATCGTGCGACTTGGGCGCCGCGGCGTCGCGCTGCGTAAGAAACTCTTCTTGCTGACCGCGCCACAGTTTCATTCGCGCTTCGGCACGTTCCGGAGATACTTCTCCCGGCAGTTGCAGAAAGTCGACTCCCAGATCAACCGGCCCAGGCGTTTCTCCATCCTGCTGCGGCGGTCCATACATCGCACGCTGGCCGACGGTCGTGGCGGCATATTTCGGCCCGAGAAACCCGCCGCTGATCGCCGCTTGGCTAAGGGCAGAGTTCGGATTGACCGAAACGAAGTTCGGCAGATCGGCCTGCGGATCGCCGAGCGCTTTCGAGAGCGTCGCACCAATCGCCGGATAGCGGAGCGGTCCGCCGGGGCGTTGCCCGGTGTGCATCAGATAGGCGCCGCGCTGATGATCTCCCTCTTTGGTGCTCATGCCGCGCAAGATCGCCAAGCGATCGGCCTGCTTGGCCAACATCGGCAGATGCTCGCTGATCTTGAGACCAGGAACGCTCGTTTCAATCTCTTTGTACTCGCCGCCGTTGGCATGCCCCGGCTTCAGGTCGAACGTATCCATCTGGCTCGGTCCGCCTGACATCCAGAGGACGATGCAGCGGCGCTTGCTCTGTTGCTGAGACGCGGCCTGCACGAGCGCCGGCAACCACGAACAACTCGCGGCGCCCACCAGCGCTCGCTGCAGAAATCGTCGTCGATCGATTCCAGCCATCGCAGTTCTCTTGTTAATGATTGAGCATGAATTCCGCGCTGGCGGCGACTGCCCAGAGCAAATCGCCGAGCGCCTGTTTCTTTCCGCCGGGGGAAGCGGCCGCCAAATAGTCGCCAAAGCGCTTTTGCTCTTCGTCGGTTGGTCGTCGAGAGTAAGCGGCGAGCGCGATCAACTCGACTCGCTGCTCATCGCTGAAGAACGGCGCTTCGAGCGACTTTAAGAACCCGCTTGTCTCCGGCGCTGTCGCCAACGAAACCGGCGGGCCGTTCATCAAAGCCAACGCCTGCGGGGCGCCGGTCTCGAAGTCGGTCCGATCCAGCGACACGGTTCGCATCCGGGCGACAAATTGCAGCCGCTGTTGCGATTGATCGAAGAACTGAGCCGGCTGGCCATTCTGATCATTCGTCGGCTCTTTGATCAAACCAAGGCGAAGCACGCTGTCATACAACTGCTCCGGCGAGAGGGACTTGATCGCCACGTTGGCGAACAGTTCCGGCCGCTGACCCTCGACGTTTTGGCTGCTGCGAGCGTACGCATCGGTCAGCGCGATCGTTCGCAGAAGCTGCCGTAAATCAAAGCCCGACTCGACAAAGTATTCCGTCAGCTCGTCCATCAGCTCCGGGTGACTCGGCGGATTGATCGGCGAGAGATCATCGACCGGTTCGACCAGTCCCCGCCCAAAGAGATGAGCCCAAGCCCAATTCACCGCACGCCGCGCGGTGTAAGGGTTATCGCGAGCGACCATCCAAACGGCGAGCTTCTGCCGGCGCGAACCGCCAAAGCGATCGCTCGGAACGCCACCGCCGGGATACAGAGGAGAGACCGTATCTTCCGACTCCGGAATCTTCACTTCGCCCGACTCGCGATCACGAATCGAGATCCGCCCCATGTTTTCGTTTTGGCGTTCCACTTGCGCGAAGAAGGCGGCGTAGCCCCAAAAGTCACGCTGCTTCCACGAGTCGAACGGATGATCGTGACACTCGGCACACTGAATATGAAGTCCGAGAAAAATCCGCGACGTCTCGGCCGCCAACTGCTCCGGCTTCAGGTCGAGAGCGTCGTAGAAGTAGACCGGACCGTCTCGCTCGCTGCTGGCGGTGATGAACTGCTCGACGATGCGATCGTAGCGAGCATTCTCCGAGAACTGTTCCCGCAGCCAAGACTGGAGCGCGAATTGGTTTTGCAACTGCTGAAAGTCTTCCGTCGGCTTCAAGATCACTTCGCGCCATGTACTGGCCAGATGCGATGCGAACGCCGGCGAAGCCAACAACCGATCGATCAACTGACGACGCTTTTCGGGCGAGCTGTCGGCCAGGTAATCGCGCGTGATCGCCACCGGCGGGATCGCGCCGTTTAGATCGAGATAAGCACGGCGGAGGAACTCACCATCGTCGGCCGGAGGCGCCGGCTCTACCCCTTCCTCTTTCAGTCGCTCAAGCAGCAGCTGATCAATCCGGGCCGTCATCTGGGCGGAGCGGTCTTGCGCATCTTCGGCAACCGCCCCCGCTGCAAGAAACAACGACGACAACATCGCCAGGCAGATGAGCGAACGACACAACATGGCGCAACAACGGGGAAAGAGGAGATGGGTGCGACACTCCCGCATTCTAGCGGATCATCTTGCGTATGCGAACGAATTGGGGGGAATTTCTCCACCCAGTACCACGCAACTGGTAAAGCCGTGACCTCCAGGGATTCGCTAGACTAGAGCAAACATTTTCTGACAGCGCATTCCTTGACGTACACCAATGACCGCACCTGCAACGACGCCATCGCCCGAAGTCTCGATCTGGCGTCGACTTTGGCTTCGCCGACAATTAGCAATCGCAGTGCTAGCGATTATTGGCATCGCTATTCACTTGGTGCTGCGGTTCGGGATGAGCGTCTCGCCGACGACTTTCAACCTTCCGCTCTGGATCACGCTCGCGGTCGGCGGAATCCCGCTGATCTTGGAACTGCTTGATAAGGTCGTCCATCTCGAATTCGGCGCCGACCTGCTGGCCGGCATCTCGATCGTTTCGTCAGCGCTACTGGAAGAGTACTTGGCCGGATCAATCGTCGTGCTGATGCTCTCCGGCGGCGAGGCGCTCGAATCGTTCGCCGTTGGTCGAGCGTCAGCCGTATTGAAGGCGCTGGCCAAACGCCTCCCTTCGGTCGCTCATCGTCGCAACGACTCTGAACTAGAAGATGTTGCGGTCAACGCGATTGAGGTGGGAGATATCCTCGTCATCCTTCCGCACGAAGTCTGTCCGGTCGACGGCGTCGTCATCGAAGGGCACAGCGTCATGGACGAATCGTACCTCACCGGCGAACCCTACATGATGTCAAAAACGCCCGGCGTGAGCGTCATGTCAGGCGCCGTCAACGGCGATGGCGCCCTGACGATCCAAGCGGAACGCCAAGCGGTCGACTCCCGCTACGCCAAGATCATGGAAGTGATGCTAAAGGCGGAGCAGCAGCGGCCGCGCATGCGTCGTCTGGCCGATCAGCTGGGCGCTTTCTACACGCCGCTGGCGCTGATCGTTGCGGGAATCGCGTGGTACCTGAGTGGCGAAGCGACCCGCTTTTTGGCGGTGATCGTCGTTGCAACCCCCTGCCCTTTGCTGATCGCGATTCCGGTGGCGATTATCGGATCGATTTCGCTGGCGGCGCAGATGGGGATTATCATCCGCATCCCGGCGGCGCTGGAAGGAATCGATCGCTGCCGCACGGTGATATTCGACAAGACCGGAACGCTGACCTACGGCGAACCTCGCATTTATGAACAATGGACGCCGGAAGAGGCCGATCCCCTGGAGACGTTGGCGCTGGTCGCCAGCTTGGAACGCTACTCGAAACATCCGCTCGCCGAAGCGATTCAGAGAGAAGCGGGAGCGGCGGCGGTCGCCGTGTACGACGTAACCGAAGTGAGCGAACGTCCCGGCGAAGGGATGCGCGGGATCGTTCATGGTCGCAACGTCTGGATCACCAGCCGCAAACTGCTGCTGAAACAACAGCCCGACGCAGCGCTTCCCGAGCAACATGGCGGGCTGGAATGCGTGATCCTGGTCGATGAGAAATTGGCCGCGGTTTATTTCTTCCGCGACGCTCCGCGCCGCGAAGGGAAGCGGTTCATCGACCATCTCGGCCCGCGCCACAACATCGAAAAATTGATGCTGGTCACCGGCGACCGCGAGTCGGAAGCGAAGTTCCTCGCCGAGCAGGTTGGCATCACTGAGGTCCACTTCAACCAGACGCCGGAAGAAAAGCTGGAGTTGGTTCGCCGCGAAACGGCCACCGCCGATACGCTGTTTGTCGGCGACGGCATCAACGACGCCCCCGCTTTGGCGACCGCTACCGTCGGCGTGGCGTTCGGACAAAACAGCGACGTGACCACTGAAGCGGCGGCGGTCGTAGTTCTCGACAGTTCGCTCGAAACAGTCGACAAGCTGCTCCATATCGGTCGCCGAATGCGGCGAATCGCTTTGGAAAGCGCGGTCGGCGGGATCGCCCTGAGCATGATCGGAATGTTGATCGCCGCCGCCGGCTGGCTGCCACCTGTGGCGGGGGCAATTTCGCAAGAGGTGATCGACGTGGTGGTCGTACTGAATGCCCTGCGAGCGGCGTTTCCCCCGCGTGAGCTAACCGACTACGATAAGTAGCTGTCGTCTGGCCCCGCTTCGCTTGCACCACGAAGGATTACGCCCATGTCACGCTTCTGGATCGCGCTTGTCTGCGCATCGACCCTTACGTTAACGGCCCCGGTACGCGGCGAAGAGCCCGGCGAAGGCTTGATCGACGGACTGATCGCGCAGATCCGCCGCTTGGAAGCGAGGCTGGAACGAGTCGAGGCTCAGACCGACAAAAACAACGCCGAAATCGAACGCGCCCAGTCGCAAGCGATTCCGCCGAAAGTCATGGCGGAACTGCTCGAAGGAATGGCGAAGCTCAACATGCGCATTGACCAGAACAGCGCCGCAATTGAACGCACGCAGTCTCAAACGGTTCCGCCCAAGGTGATGGAGGATCTGCGGGAAGGCCTGCAGCGAATCCATGGACGAGTCGAAAAGAACAGCGCCGCAATCGACCGTGCCGCGGCAAGCGAACTGCCGCCAAAGTTTCTTCCGGAGTTGCTTGAGCGTCTGACGAAGATCAACGAACGAGTCGAACGGAACAGCGCGGCGATCGAGCGCGCGAACGCCAGCGAACTGCCGCCGAAGTTTGTTCCGGAATTGCTTGAGCGCCTGGAAAGACTCGACATTCGCGTCGATAAGAATAGCGCCGCAATCGATCGGGCCGAAAAGACGCCGGCCAAACCGCTGGTGATCGCCGAAGCGAAACAACCGAAGGTTGTAAAAGCGAAGAAGCAGGAAGAATCGCTCTCGCTTGACTGGAAGCCGAAAGAGCCGCTCGACTTTGCAGGCCAGTGGCTGATGACGCTGCCCCTGGGCGCCGAGCACCAGATCGTCATCAAAGAGACCGGCGACGACCAATTCAAGCTTGTCCGTCCGAAGCTAAACATGGCCGGCATCTACAAAGCGAGCGGCGGAAAGCTGATGATCACAAAGCCGGACGACAAGCGTTTAACCGGCTTCGTTTGGACGGCGATCAATCGCAATACGTTGGTCCTGACCGGCGAACCCCCTGTCGAGCGCACCGGTTCAAGCTACCTCGGCGCGACCCTTACGCGCCAGATCCCATCGCCGGGAGAGTCGCAGTAATCGCCTCGTTAGAAGCGCGGACTTCCGGGAAGATCTTCTTCACACCTTGGCGGCCGAGCAGGAATCGCTGGCAAACCAGACCAACGCCCCCTTCGCCGTGGCAAACCACTTCGAAGATCGGTTCGCGGTGCGGCAGGACCGTGGCGCGGAAGATCGGACCGCTGAATTCCACTTCGTAGCTCGCCGCTTCGTGAAAGGCGGGATCGGTCAGCACGACGACGTGACGCTTGGTCGCTTCAACCGGCTTGGTTTGATCCGCTTCCGAAGCGAACAGCAGCATTTTGCGCTCTCCGCCCCCTTTCATGACGACGTCGCGTTCGGCGACGAGCGAGTAATCGCGTTGCCACAGCCCTTCAGGACGTTGATAGCCTTCAACCATGCAGGTGCGGCGGACAATCCACAAGGCGTTATCGCCGTACAGCGGATACGCGAGGACAGCCAACATCACCGCGGCCAACATCGTCGCAATCCAATTCGGAGTCTTCTTCTGTTCGTTCATAGTACTTGCCAACTTTCTGGGATCTCTGTTCCGGGAGGTCTTAGTAAGGTGGGATCGGTCTAGGAGGAAAAATCGGGGGAGGCCGACGCCGTGACGACGTCGCCATAGGTGGGATCAAACTGCGAGGGAGCGGGGAAGTCGTCTCGATACGCTTGCTCGACTCCGTGCGGAGTCAGGCGAAAATGAACCGAATGGATGTGGTTCGGGCCATCTTCAACCACAATCTCCACGACCGGGTGGATGCGTGGAATTAAAGAAACGCCGGCGAGCTTGCCCGCGACGTCGAGTTGGTAGGCGCCTTGAGAGACGTAATCCAGGTCGGTCAACACAACCTGACGATGTTGATTGCCGCTGCCGCTAGGATCGACATGGCTGAAGACCAGGACGCGTCCCTGGCTGCCGTCGCACCAGTGATACTCTTCGTCGATGTCGAGTTGGAATCGCCCCGACTTGCCCGGCAACGATTGTTGGTACTCATGCACGAGCGAGATGCGACGAGCCGCGCGAAGAACATGGTCTCCGTACATCGGCGCCGCCAACAACAGTAGCAACGCGGCCGCAATCCAGGTTTGCAGCGTGACCTTCTTCATTCTCTTCAACATTGTTCCAGCCCCTTGGTGCTGTTAGGTCGCGATTGGGTTTCGCGTGGGTTCCAGCGACGATGGGGAATCGTGTGGAAACCCGATGACTTACTCGGCAGGCATTCGCTGGTTTTTGGGGCGCCCAGCGAACGAGCGTCATCATGACAAATGGGGCGGAACGATGATTGCCGTTTGTTTGCGTGCTAGCGACCGCAGAAAACGACTAACCGCAAAAGAATCGGGGAATTTTGCGCGAATTACTGCCCAAATATCTGGCTGTGGAAAATGGCTTGCCGCTGCCTGGCATTAAGAAGGAATCTGCCGCCATAGAAATTGGGCGTTTATTGACCTGCGGATGCCCGATATTTTCCCACAAAACCGAAAATTAACCGCCTGAAGGGAATTTTAACCAACCAAAGCCCCTAAGAAACATCTTTTACAATTTATTTTAGGTTTTCACTTTGCGCAAAGGCGCATGCCCAAGCATTTAGCAGCCCCTCGTCAGGCTCGAATCAGGTACTTATTCAATAGCGTTTCCACGCTAATGCAGTGACTCGCGACTCGCTCCGACTCACGAACCTCTGGATCGACCGCCACCGCAGCGATATCTTCGCGGAGCATCTCCATGATTTCGCGCGTCTGGGCCATCGTTTCGAGCGTCTCAATCACGCCGGCGTCGCCGGTCTTGATTAAATACTCATCCGCCAACTGGCTATTGGAAAAGAGGCAGAGGACCACCACCTCATTTCCTTCCACGTCCAGACCGACGATCGAACTGAAACCGGTCTCCTGCCGCAGCAAGAACACTGGGTAATTCCAGGGCGAGTAATCGACTTCGAGTCGATCGTTGAGCAACGTCTCGACCGTCGCCGTCCAGGCGGCGTTCACATCGTTTTCGAGCGGATCGGGATCGAAACAGACCATCGTCACGGGAGCCCGCAAACTCTCCAGCAGCCAGGCGAACTCACGGTCGTTGTTCAATTGCCGTGGGGCGCCAAGGATCCCGAACTGCTGCATGAAGTCGAGCGCCTTCTCTTCGGAGGTGAGTGCGACCAACAATTGCCGCGACTCATCCTGCGGATCGACGATCGAAGCGTAGCCGCCGGCATGAGCGACTAAATAAAGCGGGTACTTCCACGTGTAGGACATGAGTTCGGTTTCCTTCATTTCTCGGGCGCACGCCGGCGGCGATGCGGCTTGTTATTGGGCGGCGGTCGCCGCGGCGGCGATTCGGCGATTCTCGCGACGCACCAGCTGTCCACAGGCGGCGTCGACGTCAGCGCCCAGCGAATAGCGAATCGTGACGGTATACCCTTCAGCCCGCAGCGCGGCGCCAAACGCTTCCCGCTCTTCCTTCGACGTTCCTTCCAGGTGCGGCGCCGCATCGACCCGATTATAGGGAATCAAGTTGATATGGACCGGTAAGCCGCGGAGATACTCGGCCAGCGCCGCCCGATCTTCCGGTCCATCGTTAATCCCGCGCAACATCAGGTACTCAATCATGATCGACTGCTCGCCGATGGCGGCGACCTGCTCCAGCGCCGCACGCAACTCTTTCAAGTCGTACTTAGCCGCCAGCGGAATGATCTCCTCGCGTCGCGACTGAATCGCGCTGTGCAAGCTGAGAGCGAGATTCACACCGGGAAACTTGCGGGCGAACTCGACCATCGCGCTGGGCAACCCAACGGTCGAAACGAGCGTCCGCCGCGGCGATTGATCAAATCCAAGCGGAGAGACCAGCTTCTCGAGCGTCTCGTGAACGGCGGCGACGTTGTGAAATGGCTCCCCCATCCCCATGAAGACGATGTTGCGAATCTTGCGACCTTCCGGCTTCAGCATTTGATTCGCTTGCACGACCTGGTCAAGGATCTGCGGCGCCGACAGACTGCGGGCGATCCCCATTTTGCCGGTCGCACAAAAGTCGCAATTCGCCGCGCAGCCGACCTGCGACGAAACGCACAGCGCGGTCCGCCCTGACGCGACCCGCAAGATTACTGACTCGAGCAACAGCCCGTCGCTGGTGCGGAAGAGCAATTTCGATGCGCCGTCCAACTGCGAATCGAACCGCTGATCGAGCGTCAGCTCATGAAAGCGGATCTCGTTGGCGAACGCCTGTTGCGCATCGGCCGGCAGTTCGGCGAGCGCCTCTGCGTCCGAGCCCTGCAGCTTCAGCAGTCGCGTCCGCAACCTCCGCAAGCGATGCGGATCGAGGGCCAAGCGTTTACGGAGCGACTCCACCGCGACGTCGTCATGAATGCTATGCAGCATGGCCCCACTTTCGGCAGGACGGCTTTGCGCTTTTCGATAGATCGATCGACAGATTCATGACGGTTCCCAGTTTGGCTCAAACGACCCTGTATTGTAGGTCGAATCGGCGTGGGAACCAAGGAAGCGCGGAGCACGCGTCTGGGTGAAAAGCTGCGTTATTCCCGCGAATTCAGGCAATGGGGTTAGCGCGGTTGCGAATGTCCGCGACAATCTCGCTTTTCCCCAGCAACGCTTCCTGCCTGAGCCTGTCATGCACTTTCTCGCCGACCAACCGTTTTGGGTCGTCGCCGCTTTCATCTTCTGCACGCGAATTCTCGACGTGTCGATCGGCACGCTGCGCACCATTTCGGTGGTGCAGGGTCGACTCGGATTGTCGGTTTGCCTTGGTTTTTTTGAGGTGCTGATCTGGACGATCGCGATCTCGCAGGTCATTTCCGGGATCGGCGAAAACCCAGTCTATCTGTTCGCCTACGCGGGGGGATTCGCCGCGGGAAACGCAGTCGGGATTCGCCTGGAACGGTTTCTCGCTCTCGGCCACGTCGTGGTCCGGATGATTTCGCCCCATGACGGACTGAAAGTCGCCAAAGCGCTCCGGGAAGAGAAGCAGCGAGTTACGACCTTCACCGGCGAAGGACGCGAAGGGCCGGTCCTGCTGATCTATATGAACTGCCACCGCCGGAAGCTGAAACGGCTGCTCAAGATCGCGATCGAAAACGATCCGACTCTCTTTTACACGGTCGAACCGGTCCAATCGCACAACGAAGGACTGAACATTCCGCTCCCGCACCGGACCGGCTGGCGAGCGTTTTTGAAGATGAAATAGTTGGTCCGTGCTATCAACCTGCGCGAATCAGACTGCAATTAAACACAACAAACCGACGCTATTTTGCGCGTAAAGGGCATTGTTTTTCCGGTATCCCCCTATAAACTAAATTTTAATAAATTACCCTTTTCGATATGCGCATCCCTTCTGAGAGTCGCACCCGTGAGAACTCCCGGCTTCTTTCTCACCCTGATTTGCGGAGCTTGTCTCCTTCTTAGCGTTGGATGTGGAGGAGCGCCGTCAGACGCTCATTCCGTCACCGGCAAAGTGCACAACGGCGGCGAGTTGCTGAAAGTCGCTAACGCTGAGATCGGCGTCGGCAAAGTCGAAGTGACCTTCTATCGCGTCAACGAAGCAGGCAAGCCGGACGAATCGAATCCGATGAGCGCCATCGTCGATCCGGCGACCGGCGAGTTTCGTCCCGGAGGTCCGACCGGCGCCGGCTTGCCGAACGGTACTTATAAAGTCGCAGTTCGCCAGTGGGATCCCTATCCCGAGGTGGACGTCCTGAAAGGAAAGTTCGACGCGGCCCATACGCCGATCGAACTGGTGGTCGACGGAACCAAAACGCTCGACATCGACCTCTCGAAATACTAAACGATTTTCCTCCGTCCCTCGTCATCCGCGACCTGGGACGCCTACGCCTTTTCAACTCAAACGGCGGAGCGTGATCCTGACCTGATTCCTTCAGCGCCTCGCCAATATCTTTTCATCCCTCTTCCCTATCAGGAGTTCCCTCATGCGTTCCACTGGAAGACGACGGCGCGGCTCCGGGTTCACCTTGGTCGAGTTACTAGTCGTGATTGCGATCATCGGCGTTCTCATCGCATTGCTGCTGCCGGCGGTACAGCAAGCCCGCGAAGCGGCCCGGCGAATGCAATGCACCAACCAGCTGAAACAAATCGGCCTGGCCTGGCACAACCACCACGACACGTACAAGACGTTTCCAACCGGCGGTTACCATTGGTCGTACCACGTTACTTATGTCAACGGCTCGCCGGCGACCGGCAAACAACAAGGCGCCGGGTGGGGCTTTCAGATCTTGCCATTCCTGGAACAGACTGCGGTCTGGGAAGGGGGCGGAGCAACCGACGACCTGGGACGCTCGATCGTAGCGATGGGCTCGCCGATTCCGACCTTCTTCTGTCCGTCGCGTCGCGGGGCGATCGCATTTGGTCCGACGAATGACTGGTACGCCTTTGGTCCCGACAAACTTTGCTTGTCCGCAACGAGAAACTTCTCTCACGCCGGCACCGACTACGCCGCCGCCAACGCCGAGGGAACCGGCATCCTGGCTCGGCCAAGCGATTCGACCGGTTGCAGCAGTTCGACCCCGACCGGCCCGAAGAACGGCTTTCGTCAGGATATCGGCATGCACAGCATCACTGACGGCACCTCCAACACAATCATGTGCGGCGACAAACGGTTGAACATCACCAAACTCTTCACCTATCAGGGGGACGACAACGAAGGTTATACCTCCGGCTGGGACCACGATACGGTTCGCTATACGAATCGCATTCCGCTTCCCGATCCGAAGATCAACGACGGCGAACAACGTTTCGGCTCGTCCCACATCGGCGGCTTCAACGCTGCGCTGGCTGACGGAAGCGTCCGCAACATCGCCTATCAAATCGATCTGACGACGTTCACTAATCTGGGAAACGTCCACGACGGCCAAGTCATCGACTTGAACTGACGCGAGCGTAACGCGAAGGTTCAATCCACGTACGTTCCGGCGGCGCCGTCCGTCGGAACGTTTTTTTATGCGCCGATCGCGAGAATTACATCTCGATATCTTCGTCGATCACTTCCGCGTTGTAGGGATGGTAGCGACGATGGAGCCAACGCATCGTCACTCGTCCGAGACTAATGACGATCATCAATAGCGGCGGCATCGCCAACGCGACGACGATAAACAGATAACGACGCGGCAACGTATCGCTGGCATAGTTGAACGCATAGTAGCCGAGCGAAGCGGCCGCACAGCAAAAGAAGGTCGTTACCAAAAGCCCGGTAATGGTAATCTTGGGAACCCAAACCTGCTTGAAGGTCGAGTACCCCAGGATCTGAGCGATCAGAGCGCCGAAGAACATCCCAAACGGCACGCTGACGACTGCGGCGAACGTACCAATTATCACCGCCGCCGCCCAAGGATTCACGCTGCTTTGATACAAGCTGGTGAGGGCGATGATCAGCCCCACGGTCACAAACGCGGCGAAAGCGATCAGCACGGTAATCGCTCCGGCGATGTAGCGGCCGCTGAGATTCAACTCGCTGAACCGACCGGGAATCCGTCGCGGCGAAACGGGTTCCCTCGTTCGCTGGTCGGCCATGGCTCGCTCCTTACATGCCGAACGGATAAGGCGTCGGCTTGTGCAAGCGCTGAACTTCGGCCAGAAGTCGGCCGTAGCTGAGCTCATCGTCGACCGGCACGATCGCATAGCAACCGTTCTGACAACAGCAATCGAGAATCACCTGGCGTGAGTTTGGGGTTTGGAAACCTTCGGTCGACGGTTCGTGTCCGGTAAGGAAGTATTGAGCCCCGGTCTGCTCGGCGAACGCATCAGCGTTCTCCTGGCGGAAATCGCGTCCCCACACCATACGGCCGACATCTCCCTGGCAGGAGAGATCTTCTTCGGCGAGCGGCCGATCAAAGACGGCTGGATCAAACGGCTTTTGGTCGCACTTCTCCGGCAGGCTGTGGCAGATCAGCAGGCGCTCACCCGCTTTCACGCCGATCGGCAGGCTACGGAGAAAGTGGAGATAGGAGTCGCGGACGTCGGCGGTCCGGTTGCCGTACATCTCTTGCAGTCCGGCGCGGAACATCAGGTTGAGCATCTTCCCCCCTTTCAGAATAGGGAAGTCGACCATCTCGGCCAGTTCATGATTGCTCAACAAGAAATGAACGCGGTAGGGATATTCACAGACCAGCTGGGCGACGTCCTCCAGCATCAAATGCGACATGCAGCCCCCCCCTTGCGGATAAGTGGGGCCGCCGTGACAGACTTCTTGCAAAACCAAGTGTCGTTCCGGGTTAGCGTCGAGAGCCGCGAGCTCGAGGATCCGCTGGAAGTTGCGCCGATTGCCATGCAGGTCGGCCGTCACCATCACGTCCGTAGCTCCCCCCCCGGTCGAAAGCGTCACCAGGTTGCCGTGCCGGTTGGGATTGCTGAGGTTGATATCCGCCGCTTTCAGATAGCGCGTGATGACCTGGTCAGCAAGAGAAGTTTCTACAGACATGTCTTCGACTGGCGGAATCGCGCGAGAAAAGGAAACGAGCACATGGCCGGAGCAACCACTAATTGTTGCCAGTTGATCCGTTCTAGGCAAACGCGATGCGGTCTATGACGGTTGTAACGGCTTTTCCGGAGCCAAGCATTAGGGGATACACCAGGAATTCCCTGAATTTTTCTCCGCCCGCCCGATTTTATCTTAACTTTCAGATAGGCGAAAACCGCCTGTGCCTCATCCTCATCTATTCGGACTAGTGCGTCATGTCAGCAGAGCGTCGAACGTCGATTCGCTTTCCGGTAATGCCGGAAAACGTAAACGGGCGTCTGGTGCTCGGGAAAGAGGAGTTCCGCGTCCGACTGCTGGATGAGTCGATGGCTGGATTTGCGATCGAACTCGAAGTAGCCAAGACTCGCCTGCAAACCGTAAATCCAGAGCACGAAGAAGAGTTCTTTCTTTTTGGCGAGATCGCCCAACTCATCCTGAACAGCAGCGCCTTCGAGGTTCAGGTCACCAGCGTCGGCTTCAAGAACCCGCCGCCGGACAGAAAACTCCATCCAACCAAAGCTCTCCTACGCGTTGGGGTTCGCATTATTCGCGAAATCTCCGCGGTTGAATTTCATCGAGCCGCTTGGCGTCGCGCTGCGGCGATTATCTTCGTCGCCGCGTCGATCACGTTCGGCGTTTCGCTCGGCATGTTCAAAGACCAACTGCTGACCGCCGGCGGTTCCGAGGACGGCTCACTGAGCGGGCTACTGGCGTCCATGTCGCAAGAATGGAACCAGTACGCCTCCGGGGTGAGCGCTCCGCGGCATGACGGTCTGAATGTGCTCGCCAGTCAGGGACAACAACTCCATCTCTTCGCCCAGAAGTTGCGGACTGATCCAATGCCGCGGCGCGTGCAACGCATCACCGCGATGGGAAGTCCCGAAGTCTGGCAGTCGATGAATCTGAGCGAACAGCAGCAGACCGACATTCATAAGATTTTGCTGGAAGCGAACGCCCATTTTGAGCGTATCTGGACCGTCTATCGCGAGTTCAAATCTGAACTCGAAAACCGGATCGCGGCCTATCTGGATGAGGTCGAAATCCGCATTCTGTCGCAACTGACGTCGGCTCAAGCCCAGTCGTGGGCGCAGATCGGCCTCTAATCTAAGCCGCTTGCGCGGCGCTGCTAGCAGCAGCCATTCGTTCCGAAGATGACGAATTATTCAATATTCGGGTTTCTACCGCCGATTTAGCAGATGGAGAGCCAATTGCGCGTCGACTCCCGCAGAGCCGGCCAGCGCTGACAATACGACCCGGACCAGGCCATACGAATCCAGAAGGTAGAGAGATGAAACGAATCGCGCTGCTCGCCGCAGTGACCGCCATGACGGTCGGAAGCGTCGGTTGCCATCACATCGGCGCCAACCCGTGCAGAAACCCGACCAGCGTTAGCGCTCCTCCGGCCGTGGCCGATGGCGCCGGCGCGATGGGCGCCGGCGGCTATTCTCCGGAAGTCACCTATCCGTACTACACGACCCGAGGTCCGCGCGACTTCCTGAATCCGTGCCCGTATAGCCCGGGCTACTAAATCAAAATTGTTCGCGTGCGGCGTTCATCTCACGCCGCAGCGGATGATCTCTCGACAGGCGTCGCAAGCAGCAAGCGACGCTTGTCGCGTTTCTTGGCCGCAGCAAATGCGTCGTAGGGTCCGCACAGCGGACCGAAATGAGAGGCGCAAGCCGAGGGAATTCACATCGCTGAGAAGTTGGTCCGCTACGCGTTGTGGGACGACGCTTGCGGCTGCAAAAGCGTCTGATACGCTAGCAGAGCGCGA
The DNA here is from genome assembly GCF_020966755.1 of Blastopirellula sediminis. Classification (NCBI taxonomy): domain Bacteria; kingdom Pseudomonadati; phylum Planctomycetota; class Planctomycetia; order Pirellulales; family Pirellulaceae; genus Blastopirellula; species Blastopirellula sediminis. The sequence goes on along the minus strand of NZ_JAJKFT010000010.1, from coordinate 2,006,117 downwards.
AAGAGATCGCGGGAGACCAGGACAGTTTCGTCCTGGACTTCGTCCTGCAGCGCTACTCCGCAACGCCGCGCGTCTTCGATTAGCTGGAGTAATTCTTCCAGGCCGATCGCGATATCCGCCGCAGCAGGCTGCGCGGCGCCGCTCTCCGGAAGGGCTTTCGTCCCGGGAGTTCGCTTTGCGTCGCCGACGACGATCTCTGGCGTTTCGCTGGAAACGTCCGGGGTCGATACGTCTTCGGGACCAAAATAAACGCGTAAGTGCGGGGCCATTGCGAAATGTCCTAGCGACAACGGTTCGGGATGGATCGTCGACGCGATTCGCACTGCGCCGACCTCTCCGCCTACCCTTCGATTTCGGCAAAATGCCGCCGACATATCGCAAAGAATCGCTGCAACTGCTTCGCAATAGCGACGATCGGCTCACCGCACCCGCGCAATCCGCAAAGTTCGCCAAAGTCGGGACGATTGCGATTGCGCAAGGAGTGAAAAGACGCCGGATAGGGGAAATCTGTGTTAATTCTTGGACCTTGCCGCTTCGCGAATCCTTGACAACAAAATCGGTAGCCCCTAGATTGCCGGTCTGGCGTCCCATGCGCAGACGCCGCTCTGACAAGCCTTTGATTCGCGCCGTCGCCCTGATTTTGCAATCGCGCGTCTCCCACCTGATACCCGTTGGCGAATATGGAAATCACAGTCTCGTCTGACCTCAACATCGTGGCTCGCGAACTGGGGCTGCCGGTCGACCAAGTTCAGCGTACCGTCGAATTGTTGGATGATGGGAATACCGTTCCCTTCATTACGCGATACCGAAAAGACGAAACCGGCGGCTTGGACGAAGAGCAGATCCGCAAGATCCAGGCCCGTTCCGCCGCGCTCCGTCAATTGGAAGAGCGGAAGCAGACGATTCTTAAATCGATCGAGTCGCAAGGAAAGCTGACCGAGAAGCTCGCCGACAAGATTCAGAAGGCGCCGACCACCAAACTGCTGGAAGACCTCTATCTTCCCTTCAAGCCGAAAAAACAGTCGCTGGCCACCCAAGCGCGACAACGCGGACTGGAACCGCTGGCCGACGAAGTGATGGAAGGTAAAGTAGCCGCCGCCGATCTCGAATCGCGAGCGGCTGCTTTCGTAAACCCCGAGAACGATCTCCCCGACGTCGCCGCCGTCCTGCAGGGCGTACGCTACATCCTGGCGGAAGAGTTCGCCGAAAACGCGATTCTCCGCGGACGGCTTCGTAAGTTCATGTGGAAGACCGGCTCGCTGGTCACCACCCGTATCGAACAATCGGCCGAAAACGCTGGCGGCAAGGACCATCACGACGAAGACGAAGATTCGGACGACTTGGTCGACGAAGTGGTAACCGATTCGGCGCCGACTGACGAAGATGAGCCGTCGGAAGAAGCGTTGAGCGACGATGAATCCTCGGCGGTCGAAGCGTCGGCCAGTGAAGGGGAAGCGGTCGTTCAACCCGCCGCGACGGTTGATCCCAAACGCCGCGCCCTGCAAGAGCAACGCCGCGACAAACGCCGCAAGCAAAAAGACCGCGAACGCAGCAAGAAAGAAAAAGCGTTCAAGGACTACTACGACTATCGCGAACCGATCTCCAAGATCCCGCACCATCGCGTGCTGGCGATCAACCGTGGCGATCGCACCCGCTTTATCCGCGTCAAAATCGAATGCGACTGGGATCGGCTGTACGCGCTGGCGGAAGAAACCGCCATTCCGGCCGGTCACCCGCAGGTCGAATTCTTGAAGCCTTGTTTGCGCGACGGCCTGCAGCGTTTGATGCTGCCGAGCCTGGAACGAGAAATTCGCCGCGAACTGACCGAACATGCCGAAGAGCATGCGGTCGACGTCTTCGCGTGCAACCTCCGCAAACTGCTCCTCCAACCGCCGGTGCATAGTCGTCGCGTGTTGGCGGTCGATCCCGGTTTCCGCAGCGGCTGCAAACTGGTCGCCCTCGACCAGTTCGGCACGATTTTGGAACAAGGGGTCATTCACCTGATCGGCCCGGAAGATCGCGTCGCTCGCGGTCGTCAGCGCCTGGTCGAAATGATCCGCCAGAATGCGGTCGACATCGTGGCGATCGGCAACGGCACCGCGTGCCGGGAGACCGAAAACCTGGTCGCGTCGATCATCTCCAAAGACATCACCGACCGTGAAGTGGTCTACGTTATCGTCAATGAAGCGGGCGCGTCGGTCTATTCGACCAGCGAATTGGGACGCGAAGAGTTCCCCGACTTCGACGCGACCGTCCGCGGCACGATCAGCATCGGCAGACGCTTGCTTGATCCGCTGTCGGAACTGGTGAAGATCAACCCGTCGAATATTGGCGTTGGGCTGTATCAGCATGACGTCAAGTCGAAGCACTTGAAAGAGACGCTCGACAACGTCGTCGAATCGTGCGTGAACTACGTCGGCGTCGACGTGAATCAGGCCAGTCCGGCGCTACTCAGCTACGTCTCGGGGCTCAATCAACTGACCGCGCGTCGTCTCTACGA